>NZ_CP025979.1:1334663-2001995 GCF_002900365.1 Escherichia marmotae | reverse complement strand
GAAAAATGCTGGTCTGAAAGAAAAAGGCCAACTGTCCGGCGTCATCAAATCTTCTGTGGGTTTCTTGATCGTGCGTCTGGACGATATTCAGCCTGCGAAAGTGAAGTCGTTAGACGAAGTCCGTGACGATATCACGGCGAAAGTGAAACACGAAAAAGCCCTGGATGCGTACTACGCGCTGCAGCAGAAAGTGAGCGATGCGGCAAGCAACGACACCGAATCTCTGGCCGGTGCAGAGCAGGCTGCGGGTGTTAAAGCCACCCAGACTGGCTGGTTTAGTAAAGATAAACTGCCGGAAGAGTTAAACTTTAAGCCGGTTGCGGACGCTATCTTCAACGGCGGTCTGGTTGGTGAAAACGGTGCGCCGGGCATCAACTCTGACATCATCACCGTAGACGGCGATCGCGCATTCGTGCTGCGCATCAGCGAGCATAAACCAGAAGCGGTTAAACCATTGGCAGATGTTCAGGAACAGGTTAAAGCGCTGGTTCAGCACAACAAAGCTGAACAGCAGGCGAAAATCGATGCTGAAAAACTGCTGGTTGATCTGAAAGCGGGCAAGGGTGCGGAAGCTATGCAAGCTGCCGGTTTGAAATTTGGCGAGCCGAAAACCTTAAGTCGTTCCGGCCGTGACCCAATTAGCCAGGCCGCGTTTGCACTGCCTCTGCCAGCGAAAGACAAACCGAGCTACGGTATGGCGACCGATATGCAAGGTAATGTGGTTCTTCTGGCGCTGGACGAAGTGAAACAAGGCTCAATGCCGGAAGATCAGAAAAAAGCGATGGTGCAGGGTATCACCCAGAACAACGCACAAATCGTCTTTGAAGCGCTGATGAGTAACCTGCGTAAAGAGGCGAAAATCAAAATTGGCGACGCGCTGGAACAGCAATAATCCTGAAGCCGCTTCGCAAAAAAATGCTTTGTAGCTGTAACAAGAAAAGGTCGCTTTCGCGGCCTTTTCCATTTCTGAATATTGCCATTTGTTTACTGTTTTCACTGCCGTTAAGGTGATTCGTAACCGGCTCATTTAAACCGTCTGGTCTGTTTCCTCCGGCTCCACAAAAATAATGTCCATCATTTTTAATGGACACTATCGTATGAAACACCGGACCTGGATCACTGAAGCTTTACGTCTTCACTTTGAAGAACATTTACCCCGGGTTGTGGCCGGGCGTCGCCTGGGTGTACCAAAATCAACAGTTTGTAGTATGTTCGTGCGCTTTCGGAGAGCTGGCCTTTCGTGGCCTTTGCCCGCAGGCATGTCGGAGCAGGAACTTGATGCCTGCCTTTACGGACAATTTTCCACGGTACCAGTCGTACGTCCTGAAAGCACCGTTATATCCGAAGCCCCCGTGGTAAAAAAACGTCCCCGGCGGCCCAACTTCCCTTATGAGTTTAAAATCGCCTTAGTGGAGCAGTCACTGCAGCCCGGAGCCTGTGTGGCGCAGATCGCCCGGGAAAACGGAATCAACGATAACCTGCTCTTCAACTGGCGCCATCAATACCGGAAAGGTGGCCTGCTGCCTTCCGGAAAAAATATGCCGGCACTGCTTCCCGTGACGTTAACGCCGGAGCCGGATAATAAAATCCCGGCCCCCGCACAGGAACCAGAGCAGATAAATACACCGTCCGACAGTCTGTGTTGTGAGCTGGTTCTGCCGGCCGGAACTCTCAGGCTTAAAGGTAAACTGACGCCGGCGTTATTACAGACACTTATCCGCGAAATAAAAGGGAGCAGCCACTGATGATATCTCTCCCTGCCGGTTCGCGTATCTGGCTGGTTGCCGGTATCACCGACATGCGGAATGGCTTTAACGGCCTGGCATCAAAAGTTCAGAACGTCCTGAAGGATGACCCGTTCTCCGGACACCTGTTCATCTTCCGCGGACGCCGGGGTGACCAGATAAAAGTGTTGTGGGCTGACAGTGACGGACTGTGCCTCTTCACCAAACGCCTGGAGCGGGGCCGCTTCGTCTGGCCAGTCACCCGTGACGGCAAGGTGCACCTTACTCCGGCTCAGTTATCCATGCTTCCTGAAGGTATCAACTGGAAGCACCCGAAACGAACGGAACGCGCTGGAATCCGCATATAACCCGTTGTAAAGTGAGGATATGGACACCTCACTTGCTCATGAGAACGCCCGCCTGCGGGCACTGTTGCAGACGCAACAGGACACCATCCGCCAGATGGCTGAATACAACCGCCTGCTCTCACAGCGGGTGGCGGCTTATGCTTCCGAAATCAACCGGCTGAAGGCGCTGGTTGCGAAACTGCAACGTATGCAGTTCGGTAAAAGCTCAGAAAAACTTCGTGCAAAAACCGAACGGCAGATACAGGAAGCTCAGGAGCGAATCAGCGCACTTCAGGAAGAAATGGCGGAAACGCTGGGTGAGCAATATGACCCGGTACTGCCATCCGCCCTGCGCCAGTCTTCAGCCCGTAAACCGTTACCGGCCTCACTTCCCCGTGAAACCCGGGTTATCCGGCCGGAAGAGGAATGCTGTCCTGCCTGTGGTGGTGAACTCAGTTCTCTGGGATGTGATGTGTCAGAGCAACTGGAGCTTATCAGCAGCGCCTTTAAGGTTATCGAAACACAACGTCCGAAACTGGCCTGTTGCCGGTGCGACCATATCGTGCAGGCACCAGTACCTTCAAAACCCATTGCACGCAGTTATGCCGGAGCGGGGCTTCTGGCCCATGTTGTCACCGGGAAATATGCAGACCATCTGCCGTTATACCGCCAGTCAGAAATATACCGTCGTCAGGGAGTGGAGCTGAGCCGTGCCACACTGGGGCGCTGGACCGGTGCCGTTGCTGAACTGCTGGAGCCGCTGTATGACGTCCTGCGCCAGTATGTGCTGATGCCCGGTAAAGTCCATGCCGATGATATCCCCGTCCCGGTCCAGGAGCCGGGCAGCGGTAAAACCCGGACAGCCCGGCTGTGGGTCTACGTCCGTGATGACCGCAACGCCGGTTCACAGATGCCCCCGGCGGTCTGGTTCGCGTACAGTCCGGACCGGAAAGGTATCCATCCACAAAATCACCTGGCCGGTTACAGCGGTGTGCTTCAGGCCGATGCTTACGGTGGTTACCGGGTGTTATACGAATCCGGCAGAATAACGGAAGCCGCGTGTATGGCTCATGCCCGGAGAAAAATCCACGATGTGCATGCAAGAGCGCCCACCGACATCACCACGGAAGCCCTGCAGCGTATCGGTGAACTGTATGCTATCGAGGCAGAGGTCCGGGGCTGTTCAGCAGAACAGCGTCTGGCGGCAAGAAAAGCCAGAGCCGCGCCACTGATGCAGTCACTGTATGACTGGATACAGCAACAGACGAAAACACTGTCGCGTCACTCAGATACGGCAAAAGCGTTCGCATACCTGCTGAAACAGTGGGATGCCCTGAACGTGTACTGCAGTAATGGCTGGGTGGAAATCGACAACAACATCGCAGAGAACGCCTTACGGGGAGTGGCCGTAGGCCGGAAAAACTGGATGTTCGCGGGTTCCGACAGCGGTGGTGAACATGCGGCGGTGTTGTACTCGCTGATCGGCACATGCCGTCTGAACAATGTGGAGCCAGAAAAGTGGCTGCGTTACGTCATTGAACATATCCAGGACTGGCCGGCAAACCGGGTACGCGATCTGTTGCCCTGGAAAGTTGATCTGAGCTCTCAGTAAATATCAATACGGTTCTGACGAGCCGCTTACGGTGATTCCACTGTTAACAAACAAGGAGAAAACAGTATGAAACACGGAATCAAAGCACTTCTCATTACTCTGTCTCTGGCTTGTGCCGGAATGTCTCATAGCGCGCTGGCGGCTGCCCCTACGGCGAAACCGGCAGCGGTAGAAACCAAAGCGGCAATACCGGCGAAAGCCAGTGACGAAGAAGGCACCAGAGTCAGTATTAACAATGCCAGTGCGGAAGAGTTAGCCCGCGTTATGAATGGTGTTGGCCTGAAGAAAGCGCAGGCGATTGTCAGTTATCGGGAAGAGTACGGTCCGTTTAAAACGGTGGAAGATTTAAAACAGGTGCCGGGGATGGGCAATTCGCTGGTGGAACGTAACCTTGCGGTATTAAGTCTGTAATTAATTTGCATAGTGGCAATTTTTTGCCAGACTGAAGAGGTCATACCAGTTATGACCTCTGTGCTTATAACTGTTCTTATAACAACAACGTAAGGCTATTGCGCTATGCAAACACAAATCAAAGTTCGTGGATACCATCTCGATGTTTACCAGCACGTTAACAACGCTCGCTACCTTGAGTTTCTCGAAGAAGCCCGCTGGGATGGGCTGGAAAATAGCGACAGCTTTCAATGGATGACCGCCCATAACATCGCTTTTGTGGTAGTCAATATAAATATTAACTATCGCCGCCCGGCGGTGTTGAGCGACCTGCTGACCATTACCAGTCAGTTGCAGCAATTAAACGGTAAAAGCGGCATTTTAAGTCAAGTAATCACCCTTGAGCCGGAAGGACAGGTGGTGGCGGATGCGCTCATCACCTTTGTTTGTATTGATCTCAAAACGCAGAGAGCATTAGCCCTGGAAGGGGAACTGCGCGAAAAGCTGGAGCAGATGGTTCAGTAAACGTTTTGTTGTGCCGGATGCGACGCGGGGTGCGTCTTATCCGGCCTCCAGGCGTGATACAATCGTAGATCGGATCAGGCGACACCCCGAATAATTACTTCAATCCGGTCTTCTGTTTCATCGCCGTCATCACCGCCGATTTATCGGCCAGATAATGATTCAACCCGTTGGCACGCAGATTACACGCAGCACAATGACCGCAACCGTCGCCTTTAATGCCGTTATAGCAGGTCAACGTTTCGTTACGGACTAAATCCAGCTTGCCGTAATAATCCGCCAGCGCCCAGGTTTCCGCTTTATCAATCCACATCAACGGTGTTTCAAAGCGAATATCTTTCGCCATGCCCAGACTGACGGCATGGTTCAGTGCTTTCACAAACTCATCGCGGCAATCCGGGTAACCGGAGAAATCCGTTTCGCAGACGCCGGTAATTACTGCTTCTGCTTTTACCTGATACGCATATATTGCCGCCAGCGTCAGGAACAAAATATTACGCCCTGGGACAAACGTATTCGGGATACCATCGGCTTCAGGTTCATAATCTGGCACTGGAATGCTGTCACGCGTCAGGCTGCTAACCGCCAGCTCGTTGAGCAGCGTCACATCCAGCACCTTATGCGCGCGTGCCCCTAGTTTTAGCGCCAGTTCGCGGGCCACGTCGATCTCTGCGCGATGGCGCTGGCCGTAATCAAATGTCACGCAATGGACTTCATCATATTGCTGCAATGCCTGTACCAGACAGGTGGTGGAATCCTGGCCTCCACTGAACACAACGACAGCACGTTTCATAAATCATCCTGCTAAATCGGTAAAAACCTTATGGTAACGCCTGTGGTTAACCCCGACCAGTGCTTCATTGCGACGGTGTGGGAAGCCAGGCTTCGGTAAATTCAAACCAGCCGCGCGGCGTCAGACGGACACCGTTAACACCGGGCGGCGCGCTAATGCGATAGTGATAGTTAAACAGTGGTGTCAGCGTGGCGTTATCCATTAATTGTGTGAAGACCGCTTTCAGGGCGTTATGTCGGTTTTCCTCATCAGGCATCAATTGCACGGCATCCAGTGTTGAGTGCAGATGTGCATATGTGCTGGCAGTGAAAACATGTGGCCAGAGCGGATCGCAACGCAGCCATTGCTCAAGGGTATATTCCGGTGCTTCGCCAATTAATCTATCGCCCATCATCAAATCTGCCTGAGCCAGTGGGGTTGTGTCATCCCAGTTTTTCGCATGATGAAAAATAATCTTTAATTCGCAACCTTCTGCTGCCAGCGTCGTCCGTAGCTGTTCTGCCATAGCATGAAGTTCCACTGGCAGGTGATAAGCCAGCGTCAATGTTTCCGGTAGTTTGACCTCATCTGGCACTTCCCATTGCGGAATAGTCCAGCCAGGCAGCAATGCATTACTGGCGGTGATCAGGTTTTCTCCGACTTCTAACGTTTGCAGTAAACCAGATTGATGAATAATGGTGATCACTTTTCGCGCCTGCCAGAGGGTTAGTCGGGAGCTTTTGCGCAACGTTAAATAGCAAAAACCTAAACTGATGCCGCTACTGACCTGGCTGACCAGAGGCAGATCCTCGGGTTTACCGATAGTGATTTGCACTGGATGCTGGCAACTGGTTCCCAAATCTTTTTCAAAAAGCGGTGGAGTTATCCAGTATTCAACCGCTTTTAGCAGTGGATGACGTAAATGGTAATAATCGTGACTTTCCAGACGCACCAGTTCCGCTGTGAATTGTGTTAAGCGAAAAGGACCGGTTCCCACCTGCGGGAATTGTGGATGCGCGAGATGACTGCAATAGCTTGCCAGCCGGTGGGCAAGCCAGTAATCGGGGGATGTAAAAAGAAGGTCAGGCACTGTGGATGGGGGACTTCAATACGCTTCACGCTAATAAATAATTTACCCAATGCAGGTAGCTGGAGCAGCATCAACAACCGCTGATGCAGTTGCGTTGCTTTTACAGCATCGCCGTTATGCCAGTGCAGCGTTGAACGAAGATAAAAATCCCAGCGTAGCCCGTCAGTAGACGTTTCCCAGTGGTGCGCTAAATCGCCAATTGGGCGTTGCGTATTATTGTCGAAGCGGGTCAGGCCGGAAAAAACTTGCCCGGCGAGATGCTGCTCGGCACGGCCGGGCAAAAAGCCCGGTTGTAGCGGTTCGAGTGGGCGATAATAGGGGATACGCAACGCCGGTGTATCGTTATGCCATTGCCCGCCCATAAACGGTTGTAACAGGGTACGCAGCTCGCCAGGAGCCAGTTGCGCCAGCTCCAGCACATCCTGCTGTTTCCCGGTTTCCAGCGCCTGTTCCATCATCGTATTGCGCAGGAATTGCGGCGTCACCAGAAAGCGTAGTTGCCCGCGCTTTCCGCGTCCTGATTGCGCCTGCCACTCCAACCATCCAGCCTCCTGTGCCTGACGTAACAGTGTGCGCACATGCCGTTCGCTGCAAAAACAGCGTTCGGCCAGTTCGCTGACGGTCACGGACTGCGTCTCTCCCGCGGAAGGTTGCCACAGACGTTGATACTGGTTAAGACGGTTAAGCAGTCGCATATAACCCCGGAACAATATTATTTAACTATTCACTATTACTTCCGTATATATCAGGTGATACTCAATCACCATTAACCCTGTCAAAGAGTGGAGAAAGAAATGGCTCGTCTGGCAGCATTTGATATGGACGGCACTTTATTGATGCCTGACCACCACTTAGGTGAGAAAACCCTCTCTACTCTGGCGCGCCTGCGTGAACGCGATATCACCCTTACTTTTGCTACGGGTCGCCATGCGTTGGAGATGCAGCACATTCTCGGGGCGCTATCGCTGGATGCGTATTTGATTACCGGCAACGGTACGCGCGTGCATTCTCTGGAAGGTGAATTGTTACATCGTGATGATTTACCTGCAGATGTAGCGGAACGGGTGCTCTATCAGAAGTGGGATACCCAGGCCAGCATGCATATCTTCAATGATGATGGCTGGTTTACCGAACGCGAAATTCCGGCGTTGTTGCAGGCATTTGTCTATAGCAAGTTTCGTTATCAGATTATCAATGTTAAAAAAATGCCTCTCGACCGCGTCACCAAGGTCTGTTTCTGTGGCGATCATGACGATCTTACGCGCTTGCAGATCCAACTACACGAAGCATTAGGCGAGCGGGCACATTTGTGTTTTTCCGCAATTAATTGCCTGGAAGTACTGCCGGTGGGGTGCAATAAAGGCGCAGCGTTGGTGGTGCTGACCCAATATTTAGGTTTTTCGCTGCGCGACTGCATGGCCTTTGGCGATGCGATGAACGATCGTGAAATGTTAGGCAGCGTCGGCAGCGGCTTTATTATGGGCAATGCGATGCCGCAACTTCGCGCGGAACTCCCTCATTTACCGGTGATTGGACACTGCCGAAATCAGGCTGTCTCTCACTATTTGACGCACTGGCTGGACAATCCACATCTACCTTATTCCCCCGAATAACGAGATCCCTTCCAGCGCCGGGCAATAGCCCGGTTTTTTTTGCTTTGAATTTGTCATTTTGTGCAGTGGCGTTTAAACCGCACAGAATAAATTGTCGGTATTTGACCTTTAAAATAGAATGAAAAGAGAAAATAATTCTCTGTGGGTGGGCTATGTTAGATAAAATTGATCGTAAGCTGCTGGCCTTGCTACAGCAGGATTGTACCCTCTCTTTGCAGGCTCTGGCAGAAGCCGTTAATCTGACAACCACGCCTTGCTGGAAGCGTCTGAAACGGCTGGAGGATGACGGTATCCTTATCGGCAAAGTTGCCTTACTGGACCCGGAAAAAATTGGCCTCGGGCTGACCGCTTTTGTACTGATTAAAACGCAACATCACAGCAGCGAATGGTATTGCCGCTTTGTCACGGTGGTAACGGAAATGCCAGAAGTGCTGGGGTTCTGGCGCATGGCCGGTGAATACGATTATCTGATGCGTGTCCAGGTTGCCGACATGAAACGCTACGACGAGTTTTATAAGCGTCTGGTAAACAGCGTGCCAGGGCTGTCGGACGTTACTTCCAGTTTCGCGATGGAACAGATTAAATACACCACTTCTTTACCCATCGAATAAATATCCAAAATCAGGTCAGGACACAACGCGTGCGATTATTTGCTCAACTAAGCTGGTATTTCCGTCGGGAATGGCGTCGCTATCTCGGGGCTGTGGCCTTGCTTGTCATTATCGCGATGCTGCAACTGGTTCCGCCGAAAGTAGTCGGGATTGTGGTCGATGGCGTGACGGAACAACACTTTACGACCGGACAGATCCTGATGTGGATCGCCACTATGGTGCTGATTGCAGTCGTGGTTTATCTACTGCGTTATGTCTGGCGTGTATTGTTGTTCGGTGCGTCTTATCAACTGGCTGTTGAACTGCGTGAAGATTATTACCGCCAGTTAAGCCGCCAGCATCCAGAATTTTACCTGCGTCACCGGACGGGGGACTTAATGGCCCGCGCGACGAATGACGTTGATCGCGTGGTATTTGCCGCCGGGGAAGGAGTGCTGACGCTGGTGGATTCGCTGGTGATGGGCTGCGCGGTGCTGATTATGATGTCAACGCAAATTAGCTGGCAGTTGACCTTAATAGCGCTGCTGCCGATGCCGGTGATGGCGATCATGATCAAACGTAATGGCGACGCTTTACATGAGCGTTTTAAGCTGGCGCAGGCGGCGTTTTCCAGCCTCAACGACCGCACCCAGGAGAGCCTCACCAGTATCCGTATGATTAAAGCCTTTGGTCTGGAAGATCGCCAGTCGGCGCTATTTGCCGCAGATGCCGAGGACACTGGCAAGAAAAACATGCGTGTGGCACGTATTGATGCTCGTTTCGATCCGACCATCTATATCGCTATTGGGATGGCGAATTTACTGGCGATTGGTGGGGGAAGCTGGATGGTTGTGCAGGGCAGTTTAACGCTGGGACAGCTCACCAGTTTTATGATGTATCTTGGCCTGATGATCTGGCCGATGCTGGCGCTGGCATGGATGTTTAACATTGTGGAACGCGGCAACGCGGCGTACAGCCGTATTCGAACGATGCTGGCGGAAGCGCCGGTCGTCAAAGATGGTAGCGAAAGTGTGCCGGAAGGACGCGGTAAACTGGATGTGAATATTCGCCAGTTTACCTATCCGCAAACTCACCATCCTGCGCTGGAAAACGTCAGTTTCGTATTGAAGCCCGGTCAGATGCTGGGCATTTGCGGGCCGACCGGTTCCGGCAAAAGTACCGTGCTGTCACTCATTCAGCGTCATTTCGACGTCAGCGAGGGGGATATTCGCTTTCATGATATTCCTCTGACGCAGCTACAACTCGACAGTTGGCGTAGCCGCCTGGCAGTCGTCAGTCAGACGCCGTTCCTTTTTTCCGACACCGTGGCGAATAACATTGCGCTGGGTTGCCCGAATGCTACCCAGCAAGAGATTGAGCACGTAGCGCGTTTGGCCAGTGTGCATGACGATATTCTTCGTCTGCCGCAAGGTTACGACACAGAAGTGGGCGAACGTGGCGTGATGCTTTCCGGTGGCCAAAAACAGCGTATCTCCATTGCCCGGGCGTTACTGGTGAATGCGGAAATCCTCATTCTGGATGATGCGCTTTCTGCGGTGGACGGACGCACAGAGCACCAGATCCTGCATAACCTGCGCCAGTGGGGACAGGGGCGAACGGTCATCATCAGCGCCCATCGTCTTTCTGCACTGACAGAAGCCAGTGAAATAATTGTGATGCAGCACGGGCATATCGCTCAACGCGGCGATCATGATGTGCTGGCGCAACAAAGCGGCTGGTATCGCGATATGTATCGCTATCAACAACTGGAGGCGGCGCTTGACGATGCCCCTGAAATTCACGAGGAGGCCGTTGATGCGTAGTTTTAGCCAACTGTGGCCGACTCTGAAGCGCCTGTTAGCATACGGTTCGCCGTGGCGTAAGCCGCTGGGGATTGCGGTTCTGATGATGTGGGTTGCAGCAGCGGCAGAAGTGAGTGGGCCGCTGCTCATCAGCTATTTTATCGACAATATGGTGGCGAAAAATAATCTGCCGTTGAAGATGGTTGTTGGTCTGGCGGTTGCGTATGTTGGGCTGCAACTGCTTGCCGCCGGACTGCACTACGCGCAGTCGTTGTTGTTTAACCGGGCGGCGGTTGGCGTTGTACAACAGTTGCGTACCGACGTGATGGATGCTGCGCTACGCCAGCCATTAAGTGAGTTTGATACCCAGCCGGTCGGGCAGGTCATTTCCCGCGTCACCAATGACACAGAAGTGATCCGCGATCTCTACGTTACCGTGGTAGCAACCGTTTTGCGTAGCGCCGCACTTGTGGGTGCGATGCTGGTGGCGATGTTCAGTCTCGACTGGCGAATGGCGCTGGTGGCAATAATGATCTTCCCGGTCGTGCTGGTGGTGATGGTGATATACCAGCGTTACAGTACGCCGATTGTCCGCCGCGTGCGCGCCTATCTGGCGGATATCAACGACGGTTTTAACGAAATCATCAATGGCATGAGCGTTATCCAGCAGTTCCGTCAGCAGGCGCGATTTGGTGAACGTATGGGGGAGGCCAGCCGTTCGCACTATATGGCGCGAATGCAAACCCTGCGGCTCGACGGCTTTTTACTGCGACCACTGCTTAGTCTGTTTTCATCGCTCATTCTTTGCGGTTTGTTGATGCTGTTTGGTTTCTCTGCCAGTGGCACTATTGAAGTGGGCGTGTTGTATGCGTTTATCAGCTATCTGGGGCGACTTAACGAACCATTAATCGAACTGACCACGCAACAGGCAATGCTGCAACAGGCTGTTGTCGCAGGTGAGCGTGTATTTGAACTGATGGACGGGCCGCGCCAGCAATATGGCAATGATGATCGCCCGTTACAGAGCGGCACCATTGACGTCGATAATGTGTCGTTTGCCTATCGTGATGACAATCTGGTACTGAAAAACATTAATCTGTCTGTGCCTTCGCGCAACTTTGTGGCGCTGGTCGGGCATACCGGCAGTGGCAAAAGCACTTTGGCAAGTTTGCTGATGGGCTATTACCCGCTAACGGAAGGCGAGATTCGTCTCGACGGCCGTCCGTTAAGTTCGCTAAGTCACAGCGCGCTGCGCCATGGCGTGGCAATGGTGCAGCAAGATCCGGTTGTGCTGGCGGATTCCTTCCTGGCGAACGTTACGCTGGGGCGTGATATCTCCGAAGAACGCGTCTGGCAAGCGCTGGAAACGGTGCAACTGGCAGAGCTGGCGCGCAGCATGAGCGACGGCATTTATACGCCGTTGGGCGAGCAGGGGAATAATCTCTCAGTCGGGCAAAAACAGTTGCTGGCGCTGGCGCGCGTGCTGGTAGAAACACCGCAAATCCTGATCCTTGATGAAGCAACCGCCAGTATTGATTCCGGTACTGAACAGGCGATTCAGCACGCCCTGGCGGCGGTGCGCGAACATACTACGCTGGTGGTGATCGCTCACCGCTTATCGACCATTGTTGATGCCGACACCATTCTGGTGCTTCATCGTGGACAAGCCGTGGAGCAGGGGACGCACCAGCAACTGCTTGCGGCTCAGGGACGTTACTGGCAGATGTACCAACTGCAACTTGCAGGAGAAGAACTGGCTGCCAGCGTACGTGAAGAGGAATCGTTGAGCGCCTGATTAGCGCAAAATTTCATCGTTGGTGCAAAAATGCAACGCACTGTGCACTGTCATAGTGCGTTTTTGTTTTCAATCACCTTTGCGTCCTGCTTTCCCTCTCGTTTTTCATTTCTGGCACACCGCTTGCAATACCTTCTTCGTGTAGCAGAACCATTACCGAATTCTGACCGGAGGGGATCTATGAAGCTGGTGACCGTGATAATCAAACCATTCAAGCTGGAAGACGTTCGTGAAGCGTTATCTTCCATTGGCATCCAGGGCCTGACCGTCACTGAAGTGAAAGGTTTCGGGCGTCAGAAAGGGCATGCTGAGCTGTACCGTGGCGCGGAATACAGCGTCAATTTCCTGCCAAAAGTAAAAATCGATGTGGCGATTGCCGATGATCAACTCGATGAAGTGATCGATATCGTCAGCAAGGCGGCTTACACCGGAAAAATTGGCGACGGCAAAATCTTTGTCGCTGAATTGCAACGCGTCATTCGTATCCGTACCGGCGAAGCCGACGAAGCGGCGCTGTAATCTCTGGCACACAGCAACAGGACTGAAAAATGAAGATAGCGACGATAAAAACTGGGCTTGCTTCACTGGCGATGCTGCCAGGACTGGTAATGGCTGCTCCTGCGGTGGCAGATAAAGCCGACAATGCGTTTATGATGATTTGTACTGCGCTGGTGCTGTTTATGACTGTTCCGGGTATCGCGCTGTTTTATGGTGGCCTGATTCGCGGTAAAAACGTGCTGTCGATGCTGACACAGGTGACCGTGACCTTTGCATTGGTTTGTATTCTCTGGGTGGTTTACGGCTACTCACTGGCGTTTGGCGAGGGCAACAACTTCTTTGGCAACATTAACTGGTTAATGTTGAAAAATATCGAATTGACCGCGGTAATGGGCAGTATCTATCAGTATATCCACGTGGCGTTTCAGGGATCGTTTGCCTGTATTACCGTTGGCTTGATCGTCGGGGCGCTGGCGGAGAGGATTCGCTTCTCGGCAGTGTTAATCTTCGTGGTGGTGTGGTTGACGCTCTCTTACATTCCGATTGCGCATATGGTCTGGGGAGGCGGTTTGCTGGCTTCCCACGGTGCGCTGGATTTTGCCGGTGGCACAGTGGTGCACATTAACGCCGCAATCGCCGGTCTGGTAGGCGCGTATCTGGTCGGTAAACGCGTGGGCTTTGGCAAAGAGGCGTTTAAACCGCACAACCTGCCGATGGTCTTTACCGGAACTGCCATTCTTTATATCGGGTGGTTTGGTTTTAACGCCGGGTCTGCGGGCACGGCAAACGAAATTGCGGCACTGGCGTTTGTTAACACCGTGGTAGCAACGGCGGCGGCAATTCTTGGCTGGATCTTCGGTGAATGGGCACTGCGCGGTAAACCTTCTCTGCTGGGGGCTTGCTCTGGTGCGATTGCCGGTCTGGTCGGCGTGACGCCTGCCTGTGGTTACATTGGTGTTGGCGGCGCGTTGATTATCGGCGTGGTAGCTGGTCTGGCAGGCTTGTGGGGCGTGACTATGTTGAAACGTCTGCTGCGGGTGGATGATCCCTGCGATGTCTTCGGTGTACACGGCGTTTGCGGTATTGTCGGCTGTATCATGACCGGAATTTTTGCCGCCAGTTCGCTGGGCGGTGTGGGCTTCGCGGAAGGTGTGACGATGGGCCATCAGGTGTTGGTACAACTGGAAAGTATCGCCATTACGATCGTCTGGTCTGGTGTGGTGGCGTTTATCGGCTACAAACTGGCGGATTTGACGGTTGGCCTGCGTGTACCGGAAGAACAGGAACGTGAAGGGCTGGACGTCAATAGCCACGGCGAAAATGCCTATAACGCGTAACCTGCAATCAAATACAAATTTGCCTGATGCGCTGTGCTTATCAGGCCGACAATAAAAATCACAATTTATTGAATTTACAAGAGTTGGTAGGCCGGATAAGGCGTTTACGCCGCCACCGGCATCAACAAAAGCACGTTACCAACAATCTGACAGCCGGACGGTTTTCACCTCCGGCTGTTTTTTAATTGTGATTACGCATTACCCCTTCCTGAACGGTCGAGGCAATCAGCATGCCGTCCTGGGTATAAAACTCACCACGCACAAATCCGCGGGCACTGGACGCTGACGTGCTCTCCACGCTATACAGCAGCCATTCGTTTAGATTAAACGGTCGATGGAACCACATGGAATGGTCGATGGTAGCAATTTGAATCCCCGGTTCGAGAAAACCGATACCGTGCGGCTGTAAAGCTACTGGCAAGAAATTGAGGTCAGAGGCATAACCGAGCAGGTACTGATGAACGCGCAGATCATCCGGCACGCTGCCGTTCGCGCGGATCCACACCTGACGATGGGGGGCTGCGACGTGGCCTTTCAGTGGGTTATGAAACTCCACCGGACGGACTTCCAGCGGACGATCACAGATAAATTTATCTTTCAGCACTGGCGGTAACAAGTGGGCCAGCGACTGGGCGATTTGCGTTTCCGAAGGCAGACCATCAGGCGCAGGGGCTGGAGGCATCTCTTTTTGGTGTTCGAAACCCGCTTCCGGTGCCTGGAAAGAGGCCGTCATATAAAAGATCGGTTTGCCGTTTTGAATAGCAGCCACACGACGGGCGCTGAAACTGTTGCCGTCGCGCAGCGTTTCGACATCGTAAATAATCGGCTTTTTACTGTCGCCAGGGCGAAGAAAGTAGCTGTGGAACGAATGCACCAGACGCTCTTCGGGAACTGTCTCTTTTGCAGCATACAGCGCCTGACCCACGACCTGGCCACCAAACACCTGGCGTAAACCTAAATCTTCACTCTGGCCGCGAAAGAGTCCTTCCTCAATTTTTTCCAGATTCAACAATGTCAGTAAATTTTTTAAGGCCTGACTCATATTAACTCTCCAGTAACAAAGCTGCCGCAGCAAGCCAAAGTGAGTTGAGTATAACGCAATTTTTCTACTGGTCCGATGGGTGCAATGGTCTGAATTACTGGCTAAATGCAGGCGTTAATACGTGACATGTGCCACACTTATTGACGTTACTATTTTGTTAACCACTCTTCCGGCGAGGAAAGTTAGCCCGCTGGTGCATTGATAATAAGGAGAAGTGAATGAAACTCGTGCACATGGCCAGTGGTTTAGCGGTTGCGATTGCGTTGGCGGCTTGCGCGGATAAAAGCGCGGATATCCAGACGCCAGCACCGGCTGCAAATACGTCTATTGCAGCGACACAGCAACCTGCTATACAACAACCGAATGTTTCCGGTACGGTCTGGATCCGTCAGAAAGTCGCACTGCCGCCTGACGCCGTGCTGACCGTGACACTTTCTGACGCGTCGTTAGCGGATGCGCCTTCTAAAGTTCTGGCGCAGAAAGCAGTACGTACCGAAGGTAAACAGTCACCGTTCAGTTTTGTTCTGCCATTTAACCCGGCAGACGTTCAGCCGAATGCGCGTATCCTGTTGAGTGCGGCGGTTACCGTCAACGACAAACTGGTGTTTATCACCGATACCGTTCAACCGGTGATCAATCAGGGCGGAACCAAAGCTGACCTGACATTAGTGCCGGTTCAGCAAACCGCCGTGCCGGTTCAGGCCAGCGGTGGCGCAACAACCACTGTACCGTCGACTTCCCCGACACAAGTGAATCCGTCTTCGGCAGTTCCAGCACCTACGCAATACTAAGCGCCATTAACCCTCTCCGTCCGGAGAGGGTTAATAAATCCAGCGATAACGCTGCAAGTCGATTTGCCCGCTTCCCGACACCATCACACCTTCTGCCTGCAACGCCTGCCGCTGACGCTGTAAATCTGGGCCGGTTAACGAAATTGTGCCATGGCGATTAACCACCCGGTGCCAGGGCAAGGTGCTGCCTTCGGGTAGGCGCTTTAACACAGCGCCTACCTGGCGCGCGGCGCGGGGTGATCCTGCCAGTTTTGCGACATCACCGTAGGTGGTGACATAGCCTTCGGGAATAGCGGCTACGATTTGCCAGACGCGTTGGGGAAATGAATCTTCTTTTTCCATCTTTTCTTCCTGAGGTAATTTTTCAGCATAATCTGGAAAAACGCCTGAGTGAAGCCGCATTGCGCAAGAAAGCAGCATCTGGCACGCAATGGGTTGCAATTAGCAGGGGCAGCAGTGATAATGCGCCTGCGCGTTGGTTCTCAACGCTCTCAATGGGGGCTCTGTTGGTTCTCCCGCAACGCTACTCTGTTTACCAGGTCAGGTCCGGAAGGAAGCAGCCAAGGCAGATGACGCGTGTGCCGGGATGTAGCTGGCAGGGCCCCCACCCATTTCTGTTTCCCCGCCGTTTCGTCAAAAAATCTCAATGTGGCTAAACTTTAATCACGACTGACGCTGCAGGAATTGCCTGACTGCGCAGTACGCTTCGGAGGAGTTTCTGATGAAGTATGTTGATGGGTTTGTTGTTGCTGTTCCTGCCGAAAATAAGGATGCCTACCGGGAAATGGCCGCAAAGGCCGCGCCACTGTTTAAAGAGTTTGGCGCGCTTCGCATTGTCGAATGTTGGGCCAGCGATGTGCCAAACGGCAAAGTGACCGATTTTCGCATGGCAGTGAAAGCGGAAGAGAATGAGGAAGTGGTGTTTAGCTGGATTGAATATCCTTCAAAAGAGGTCCGCGACGCTGCCAATCAAAAAATGATGTCTGACCCACGGATGAAAGAGTTCGGTGAATCAATGCCGTTTGATGGCAAACGGATGATTTACGGTGGGTTCGAGTCAATCATCGACGAGTAGCGTGACGGGCTGTGCGGCGTGCCGCCAGCCCCTAATTCAGAGATGCTGTTTTGCCCAGATAATGAAATCTTCTTTTGGCAAAGCTTTGCTGTACAACCAGCCCTGACCGTAGTGCACACCATGCTGGCGTAGCCACTCTTCCTGTTTGCTGGTTTCGATGCCTTCCGCCACCATTTTCAGCTTCAGCGTTTTTGCCATTTCGATGATATGCGGGGTGACATTTTTATATTCCAGTGCGTCAACGAAGGATTTATCTATTTTCAGAATATCGACATCCAGATCCTGCAAATAACTTAAGCTCGAATAACCAGTACCGAAATCATCCAGATAAATATCATGACCGGCTTCCCGGTAGCGAGAAATGATCGGAGCGCTGGTTTTCGGATCGGCAAACTCGCGCTCTGTGAGTTCAAGCGCGATCTGTTTAGGGTTAACTTGGTAGTGGTTGATCATTTTCCCCAGGAGTTGCGGAATTTTTTCCGATATGAGCACAGTAGATTCCAGATTGATTGAAATATGCTGGTTCGGGTGTTGTCGCAGCCAGTCGCCCATATCTTCAAATACGTTTCTTATAATCAGCAGCGTCAGTGGTTCAGAAAGACCCGTTTGCTGTGCCAGCGGGATGAAACTATCCGGTGACAACCAGCTACCGTCCGTCTGTGGCCAACGTGCCAGTGCTTCGGCACCGACAATTTTGCCATTGGCTAAGGAGACAATCGGCTGATAATGTACGCAAATATCACGGTTTTCGATGGCATCTTGCAGTCGGTGATGCGGTGACTGGAGGCGGCGCAAAATACGAAGCACAAATATCGCTGCCAGCAGACCAATTAATAACCCAACAGGTAACCAAATAAAAACCTGCCGATACCAGCTTGTTTGCAACATTTTCGTTGGAGCCCAGGTGATGATGGAAATATTCATCTCCGGGAGGGGCTGGATGTCGTAAATAATTCCATTATTTTCGATATGCTCACCGGGCGTTTTTTGTAGTTGGGTAATAATGCCCCGGGCAATTTCATCGCTGCTGGTTATGACAGTATTATGGGCATTGCCAATAATGGCGGCATCAATTTGCCATGAGCTATAAGGAATTACGTCGATAAAGGAGGCAGGATCGATCATTACTACGTAATGTGCGGTTCCCATAGCAACCATGTAACGGGTGATACCTAAGTCGTTGTGCGAGGTTAACCAGACACGATAACCCTCTTTTGAAATCCTCCCCGGCTCCGGGAAGGTATCCGGTGGGCTTTCGTGTTCCAGAGAAGAGCACTGGGGAATGTTGTTATCGATATAGACCACTTCCTGAATATAGCGATAGCTGTATGAAACCCGGCGCATTTCCATGAGATGTTCTTCACTACAGGCTCCACCTTGCCATCTTTCCAGCTCTTGCAGCGCATCTTTTCCTTGCATCGCTACTTTATTGGCCCGAATAGCGACACGGGAAGAATAGGTATTCAACTCCTCAATAAATGACGCTTCTACCTGCTGATGGGCCAACCAGACGCTTAAGCCGACAGGCAGCAGTACTGAAAGTATAAGTACACCTGAAATCAGGCTGACCAGATGTCGTGTTCTCACCAGCATGTCCTTATTAACACAGTGTAGGGAAAGTATATCTGATCGTGAAAAAAGGCTGGCAAGAGATCAGTGGTTAGGACGGGGATTTCATGCAGTGACAGGTGGCAACGATCGTTGTCAATTGACCAGGCGTAGAGGTTTACGCCTGGTGGGAAAACCTAACTTAAGATGTTACTTCGGTGCGGGTGAGGGTGAATATATCGTAAAAAGACAGTTCACCTTTACGGGCGATCATTTTTTGCAGTTGTTCTTTGTGGATATTCGCGACACGCGGCGAGTTCAGTATGGCTTCAACCAGCGCAGCAGGGACAAATCGCGTGTTATACCATTCGCCGTTATAGCAAACCCGAAAATCGAGCACGTCGATATCTTCATAGCGGTAGCGTGGGTAGACATCGAAAAAGAAGAAACCGTTAAGCAGGATGAATAACACAACCAGTAGCCAGACTGAATCTGACAGCGTTTGGGACTGCAACATTACCGCCAGTGTGGCAAAAAAAGCAACATACATGCCGATAAACAGCCCCGGATGTTTGCGGATAAAACTGATACTAAAGCGGGGTTTGTTGTCGCGTTTTTCGCGCGTATTCAGAGAATCAATCGTTTCGGTTAGCAGGCGTTGTATTTCAGTCATCTTTTGCCTTCGTGGTATCTGCAACTTTCCAGTGAACACCCTATTTTAACGTGGGAATGATATGAAGAAAGTAACAGATTTGCCACAATTTTGCATAACAGTTGCTAATTGTAGTTACAACTTTTTAATGATTCTGGCTGGGTTGCCGCCCACGACGACGTTGTCCGGGATATCTTTTGTGACGACCGCACCTGATGCCACTACGACGTTATCGCCAATGGTAACGCCCGGGTTAATGATGGCACGCCCCCCAATCCAGACGTTATTACCGATAGTCACCGGTTTCCCCAGTTCACCACCAGCATTACGTTCTACAGGATCGACAGGGTGTGTAGCGGTATAAATATGAACGCCCGGAGCCAGAATGCAATTATCGCCAATACGAATAGGGCAGACATCAAGCATTACGCAATCGAAGTTTGCGTAAAACCCTTTACCGAGGAAAATGTTATAGCCATAGTCGCAACGAAAGGAAGGCTCAATATACGCATCCGCAACCTGGCCGAGTAAATCGGTGAGAATTTGTTGGCGTAGTGATTGATCTTCCGGCGCGGAATGGTTGTATTGGTGAATAAGCTGACGAGCGCGCAGGCGATCGCGAGATAAAGTCTCATCTGCCGAGCAATACAACTCACCAGCAATCATCTTTTCTTTTTCTGTGCTCATTACAAACATCCTGGTTGCTGAAAATGCGGCAACACAGTAATGCAAAAAGCCAATGAAGAGAACGTTCCCGTTACTTCTGTGTGATGGAGATCACATGAGGAATGTCTTCATGGAAAAAATAGAATATACTTAATAAACAGACTGTTATAGCCTGATTTTATACTAATTGAGTTATCGAATAAATTTCCACACCGAGGAAGGGATCTTGTCGTAAAGCTTATTCATGGTCAATTCTGCAAGGCGGTGATCTGCGGCTGAGTAAAATACCGCCAGTTCATTATCTGATAATTCGTATTTATTTTTCTCGATAACACGTTCCAGCGTGTCAATTGTCTGACAACGACGCAAACGCATCAAATAATCGGTTTTTGTTAAAGGTTTATCGGACATACTTCTACCCATGGTTGTAATAATTCGAACAAGATAAACTTGCAGGATTCTCTTTCGTGGCATTCACGAAACAACGGAACAGTCGGTTACCTGACTTCCGCCATTTCTGGAGATCCTGCATATTAATACCATAACTACTGAACAACATAAAGGTGTCGTCCAGATATTCATCTATCTGCTCAATGAGCTTATTGTCTTCATTATACTTAATTTTGTAATTAAGTGCGAAGGTTGCAATATGCTCAATGAGTTCATTAAGTTGCAGATTGATAGCCGAGGTAGGGTCGTTAACCCAACCATGATTGCTTTCTTCAAGGTTTGCAAGACAGTCATGATACAGGGTTTCGCAAAGAAACTTAAGCTGTGCAATATCATGTCTTTTTGGTGAGTATTCATCCATAACGCGTCCCCTTCTTAGCGATTGAACTAACGGACACCTTTCGGGATGGGAAAACTTACTGACCTGGACTTGCCCTCACATTTGTTAGATTAACTATAATCCACTCTTTGAAGGTTTTCATCGCATTATTACGAAAAATTACAATTAGGAGGAGGAGAGGGAAAAGGCTTACTTCTTCATCCTGGCACCAACCACGTAAAGCCTAAAGCAGTTAGTTTGATGCTATTCATAACGTAATCAGGATTCTCGCATCGCGGCTGATAAAATGGTATGGGAATTTGTCACACTAATACCCAGGATTGCTCTGATTATGATGTAATTGACATGAATAAATAAAGAATTGCCGCAAATAATTAAGAATAGCCTCTAGATGTCTATGGGTTATTATACCTATTAGCGCGACTTAATATAAATTAACTAACAATAGGCATTTTTTATGAATTTTATGCCGCGTTAAAACTACCCTCCGTTTGAAACCTTAGCTGTAAACATTGTGACTTTAAGATTATACGTATTAAAAAGGCCGCTTACGCGGCCTTAGTGATTACGAGTTTTATCAATGATGATCGACAGTATGGTTGTGTTCGATATCTTCATTCTTGCGGCTAAAGCGGCGGCGAACCACCACAAAGAACACCGGAACGAAGAAGATCGCCAGTACCGTTGCGGTCACCATGCCGCCCATTACACCAGTACCAACTGCGTTCTGTGCGCCGGAACCAGCACCAGTACTGATAACCAGCGGCATAACACCGAGGATAAACGCCAGTGAAGTCATCAGGATCGGACGTAAACGCATTCGCACCGCATCCAGAGTAGCTTCAATCAGACCTTTACCTTCTTTATCCATCAAGTCTTTGGCGAATTCGACGATAAGTATCGCGTTCTTCGCTGACAACCCAATAGTTGTGAGCAGGCCCACCTGGAAGTAAACGTCGTTGGTTAAGCCACGGAAGGTGGCTGCCAGCAATGCACCGATAACCCCCAGCGGAACAACCAGCATAACGGAGAACGGAATTGACCAGCTCTCATACAGTGCCGCCAGACACAGGAACACGACAATCAACGAAATCGCGTACAGCGAAGGTGCCTGGTTACCGGAGAGGCGTTCCTGATAGGACATCCCCGTCCAGTCGTAGCCAACCCCCGTAGGCAGCTTACTCGCCAGTTGTTCCATCAGCGCCATCGCTTCACCGGTACTCTTACCCGGTGCCGCCTGACCTAAGATCTCCATGGATGGCAGACCGTTGTAACGTTCCAGACGCGGCGAACCGTATTCCCAATGTGAAGAGGAGAACGCTGAGAATGGCACCATCTGACCATCAGCAGCACGAACATACCAGTTACCGATATCTTCCGGCAGCATGCGGTATTTCGCTTCTGACATTACGTAAACTTTCTTCACACGACCGCGGTCGATAAAGTCGTTCACGTAGCTGCCGCCCCATGCAGCCCCCAGGGTGGTGTTAATGTCGTTAATAGAAACACCCAGTGCCTGAGCTTTTTCCTGGTCGATATCAATCTTAAACTGCGGCGTATCTTCCAGGCCGTTCGGACGCACGCTGGTCAGCAGATCAGGGTGCTTCGCTGCTTCGCCCAGCAACTGGTTACGTGCCTGGGTCAGTTTTTCGTGGCCGAGGCCCGCCTGGTCAATCAGCTCAAAGTCAAAGCCGGTTGCCGTACCCAGTTCCACAATCGCTGGCAGGTTAAAGGCGAACACCATCGCATCTTTAATTTGCGAGAAGGCACGCGTTGCACGCGTGGTAATCGCTTCAACTTTGTTCTCATCACCCGGACGGTCAGCCCAGTCCTTCAACGAAACGAACGCAATACCCGTGTTCTGACCACGTCCTGCAAAGCCGAAGCCGTTAACGGCGAACACCGATTCAACGTTGTTCTTTTCTTTGGTCAGGTAGTAATTCGTCACCTCGTTGAGCACTTTTTGCGTGCGTTCTTGTGTTGCACCTGCAGGCAGTTGGACCATGGTCATAAACACGCCCTGGTCTTCATCTGGCAAGAAGGAGCTTGGCAGACGCACGAACAGATAGGCCATGCCGACAACAATGATCAGATACAGCACCAGATAACGCCCCGTACTGCGCAGAATACCGCCTACGCTGTCGGTATAGTGGTGCGTGCTCTTTTCGAACATGCGGTTAAACCAGCCGAAGAAGCCTTTTTTACCTTCCCCATGATCGCCTTTAGCGATAGGTTTTAGCATGGTCGCACAAAGCGCCGGAGTCAGGATCAACGCCACCAGTACTGACAATGCCATTGCGGAAACAATGGTAATGGAGAACTGACGATAGATTGCACCAGTTGAGCCGCCAAAGAAGGCCATCGGTATAAATACAGCCGACAGCACCATCGCGATACCAACCAGTGCGCCCTGAATCTGCCCCATTGACTTACGAGTGGCTTCTTTCGGCGGCAGACCTTCTTCTGCCATCACACGTTCAACGTTTTCTACCACAACGATGGCGTCATCCACCAACAGGCCGATAGCGAGCACCATCCCGAACATTGTTAGCGTGTTTATCGAGAAGCCAAAGGCAGCAAGGACGGCAAATGTTCCCAGCAATACCACCGGTACAGCAATGGTCGGAATCAACGTCGCGCGGAAGTTCTGCAAGAACAGATACATTACCAGGAACACGAGGATGATTGCTTCGACCAGGGTTTTCACTACTTCGTGAATGGAGATTTTCACGAACGGCGTAGTGTCGTATGGATAAACGATTTTCAGACCCGACGGGAAAAACGGCTCCATCTTCGCCAGTTCAGCCCGGATTGCTGAGGCGGTATCCAGCGCGTTTGCACCGGTCGCCAGCTTGATACCCAGACCAGAAGCCGGTTGTCCGTTAAATTCCGCGATGATGTCGTAGTTTTCACCACCCAGCTCAATTTTCGCCACATCACGCAGCAGTACGCGGGAACCATCCTGATTCACTTTCAGCAGAATTTTGCCGAACTCTTCAGTGGAGGTCAGACGCGTCTGAGCAATAATAGAGGCGTTAAGCTGCTGGCCTTTAACCGGCGGCGTACCACCGAGCTGACCGGCAGCTACCTGGGCGTTCTGTGCTTTGATTGCGGTAATAACATCAACCGGCGTTAACTGGTATTTGTTCAGTTCATTCGGGTTCATCCAGATACGCATCGCGTACTGGGAACCGAACAACTGAACGTCACCGACGCCCGATGTACGGCTGATGGCATCTTTCATATTTGCCGCTACGTAGTCAGAGATATCCTCCTGCGTCATGGTGCCGTCGGTGTTGATAACGCCGACAACCATCAGGAAGCTACTGGAAGATTTCTCAACACTCACCCCTTGCTGCTGTACTTCCTGCGGCAGTAACGGCATTGCCAGTTGCAGTTTGTTCTGCACCTGAACCTGCGCGATATCCGCATCAGTACCAGACTCAAAGGTCAGAGTGATCTGCACAGTACCCGTGGAGTCACTATTGGATGACATGTACATCAGGTTATCGATACCGTTCATATTCTGTTCGATAACCTGTGTAACAGTATCCTGCACTGTTTTTGCATCAGCGCCAGGATAGGAAGCGGAGATCGTTACTGCCGGCGGTGCAATCGTAGGATATTGCGCCACCGGCAGTTTGAGGATCGCCAGCCCCCCTGCCAACATGATGATGATGGCGATCACCCACGCAAAAATCGGGCGATCAATAAAGAAATTAGGCATGTCTTAACGGCTCCTGTTTAAGTTAAGACTTGGACTGTTCAGGCTGAGCACCGCTTGCGTCTTGCTGGTTGTTATCAGCGGTTATCTCTTGTGCTTTCACCTGGACACCAGGACGCACTTTCTGCAGCCCACTTACTACTACGCGTTCGCCTGCTTTCAGACCCTCAGTCACCAGCCACTTATCGCCAATGGCCTGGCTGGCGACGATCGGACGAGTTTCCACTTTGTCATCCGCGCCAACCACCAGTACGGTAGCTTCGCCGCGTGGTGTACGAGTTACCCCCTGTTGTGGAACTAAAATGGCGTTTGGATTAAGCCCTTCTTCCAGACGTGCACGCACGAACATACCCGGCAGCAGGGTGTGATCCGGGTTCGGGAAAATGGCGCGTAACGTGATAGATCCGGTGGTCTGATCGACGGTAACGTCAGAGAACTCCAGCGTACCATCCTGCGGGAACTTAATACCGTCACTGGTGATCAGCGACACTTTAGCTTTGCCGTTCTCTTGCTTCAGTGTGCCGTTAGCGAGTTCCTGTTTCAGACGCAGGAAGTCGTTACTGGACTGAGTCACATCAACGTAGATCGGATCAAGTTGTTGCACGGTTGCCAGCGCAGTCGCCTGACCGTTTTGCACCAATGCGCCTTCCGTCACGTTCGATTTACCAATACGGCCGGTAATCGGAGAGGTGACTTTGGTATAAGCCAGATTGATTCGTGCGGTTTCAACCGCCGCTTTCGCCGCAGTGACAGCAGCATTTGCCTGTTGTGCATCTGCCAGTGCCTGATCGTACTCCTGCTTACTGATGTACTGAGTACCCAGCAGCTTCTGGTAACGATTAACAGTCAACTGCGCGATATTGGCTGCTGCTTGCGCTTTAGCCAGATCGCCTTTTGCACTATCGTAAGCTGCCTGGTAGGTAGCAGGATCAATCTGATAGAGAGATACCCCCGCTTCGATGTCGCTACCTTCTTTGAAATTACGCTTCAGGATGATCCCGCTAACTTGAGGACGAACTTCTGCGATCCGGAAAGCACTGGTGCGGCCCGGAAGCTCGGTTGTGATCTGCAGAGGTTCAGTTTTGACTGTTACTACCCCAACGGCGGGCATCTGCTGGCCACCTTGTTGGGCCTGTTTGTCGTCACATCCTGTAAGCGCTAAGCTGCCTGAGAGCATCAGAACGATCGCCAGAGGCGTAAACCCTCTGTTTTTGTTCATATGTAAACCTCGAGTGTCCGATTTCAAATTGGTCAATGGTCAAAAGTCGATAAACCCATTGCTGCGTTTATATTATCGTCGTGCTATGGTACATACATTCATAAATGTATGTAAATCTAACGCCTGTAAATTCACTAACATATGGCACGAAAAACCAAACAAGAAGCGCAAGAAACACGCCAACACATCCTCGATGTGGCTCTACGTCTTTTCTCACAGCAGGGGGTATCATCCACCTCACTGGGAGAGATTGCAAAAGCAGCAGGCGTTACGCGTGGTGCAATCTACTGGCATTTTAAAGATAAGTCGGATTTATTCAGTGAGATCTGGGAGCTGTCAGAATCCAATATTGGTGAACTAGAGCTTGAGTATCAGGCAAAATTCCCTGGCGATCCACTCTCTGTGTTAAGAGAAATACTAATTCATGTTCTTGAATCGACGGTGACAGAAGAGCGGCGGCGCTTATTGATGGAGATTATATTCCATAAATGCGAATTTGTCGGAGAAATGGCAGTCGTTCAGCAGGCACAACGTAATCTCTGTCTTGAAAGTTATGAGCGTATAGAACAAACGTTAAGACATTGTATTGAAGCGAAAATGCTGCCCGCGGATTTAATGACGCGTCGCGCAGCAATTATTATGCGCGGCTATATTTCCGGTTTAATGGAAAATTGGCTGTTTGCCCCGCAATCTTTTGATCTCAAAAAAGAAGCCCGCGATTACGTTGCTATATTGCTGGAAATGTATCTCCTTTGTCCCACGCTTCGTGCACCTGCCGCCAACGAAAAATCCTGAATCAGACTCCAGGATTTATCCTGGACATTTTCGCTGTTGCTATTCTGGTTCTCCACGCCGTGCTATTCTAGCCGCTTGACTATTTCAGGTCGTTCTTCAGGTTCAGAAACCTTCACTCATCATGACTATGTTCCAGTATTACAAACGATCACGACATTTTGTTTTTTCAGCATTTATTGCTTTTGTTTTGGTCTTGTTATGCCAGAACACGGCCTTTGCGCGGGCGTCATCGAATGGTGATCTACCGACGAAAGCGGATCTACAGGCACAACTTGACTCGCTTAATAAACAAAAAGATCTTTCTGCCCAGGATAAGCTGGTACAGCAAGATGTTACTGACACATTAGCCACTCTTGAGAAAATCGAGCGTGTAAAAGAAGAAACGGTGCAATTACGGCAAAAAGTTGCCGAAGCACCAGAGAAAATGCGCCAGGCGACTGCTGCGTTAACTGCGCTTGGCGATGTGGATAACGACGAAGAAACCCGTAAGACGTTGAGTACGCTGTCGTTACGTCAGTTGGAGTCTCGCGTTTCGCAGGCGCTGGACGAGTTGCAAAACGCACAAAACGATCTGGCTTCTTATAACAGCCAGTTGGTTTCATTACAGACGCAGCCCGAACGCGTGCAAAATGCGATGTATACCGCCTCGCAGCAGTTGCAACAAATTCGCAGCCGTCTGGATGGCACTGAGGTTGGTGAGGCGGCTTTACGTCCCAGCCAGAAAGTGTTGATGCAGGCGCAGCAGGTTTTGCTGAATGCCGAGATTGACCAGCAACGTAAAAGCCTGGAAGGGAACACCGTCTTACAGGATACCCTACAAAAGCAACGCGATTACGTGACGGCGAACAGCACGCGTCTGGAACATCAACTGCAACTGTTGCAGGAGGCGGTGAACAGCAAGCGCCTGACATTAACTGAAAAAACAGCGCAGGAAGCGGCAACGCCGGACGAAGCTGCACGTATTCAGGCTAACCCGCTGGTGAAGCAGGAACTGGAAATTAACCAGCAATTAAGTCAGCGTCTGATTAGCGCCACAGAAAACGGCAATCAGTTGATGCAGCAAAACATCAAAGTTAAAAACTGGCTGGAGCGGGCGCTGCAATCGGAACGCAATATTAAAGAGCAGATTTCTGTCCTGAAGGGCAGCCTGCTGTTGTCCCGTATTCTTTACCAACAACAACAAACGCTGCCGTCGGCGGATGAACTGGAAAACATGACCAACCGCATCGCGGATTTGCGTCTCGAACAGTTCGAAGTCAACCAGCAACGTGATGCACTGTTCCAGAGCGATGCTTATGTGGCCAAACTGGAAGAGGGCCATGCTAACGAAGTCAACGATGAAGTCCGTGACGCACTGTTGCAAGTGGTAGATATGCGTCGTGAACTGCTGGATCAGCTAAACAAACAGTTGGGTAACCAACTGATGATGGCCATTAACCTGCAAATCAACCAGCAGCAGTTAATGAGCGTGTCGAAAAACCTGAAATCTATCCTGACCCAGCAAATTTTCTGGGTGAACAGTAACCGTCCGATGGACTGGGACTGGATTAAGGCGTTCCCGCAAACGCTGCAGGATGAATTCAAGTCGATGAAAATTACGGTGAACTGGGAAAAAGCCTGGCCCGCCGTATTTATCGCTTTCCTTGCCGGTTTACCGCTGCTGTTAATTGCCGGGCTGATCCACTGGCGTCTGGGTTGGCTGAAAGCGTATCAGCAAAAACTGGCTTCCGCCGTAGGTTCCCTGCGTAACGATAGCCAGCTCAACACACCAAAAGCGATTCTTATCGACCTGATTCGCGCGCTGCCGGTGTGTCTGATTATTCTCGCCGTTGGTCTGATTCTGCTGACCATGCAGCTCAACATCAGTGAATTACTGTGGGCGTTCAGCAAAAAACTGGCGATTTTCTGGCTGGTGTTTGGCCTGTGCTGGAAAGTGCTGGAGAAAAACGGCGTTGCGGTTCGTCACTTTGGTATGCCAGAGCAACAGACCAGCCACTGGCGTCGGCAGATTGTTCGCATCAGCCTCGCGTTGTTGCCAATCCATTTCTGGTCTGTGGTAGCAGAACTCTCCCCGCTGCATTTGATGGATGATGTGCTGGGGCAGGCGATGATTTTCTTTAACCTGCTGCTGATCGCCTTCCTGGTGTGGCCAATGTGCCGTGAAAGCTGGCGTGATAAAGAATCCCACACCATGCGTCTGGTCACCATTACCGTGCTGTCGATCATCCCGATTGCGCTGATGGTGCTGACTGCAACAGGCTATTTCTACACTACGCTGCGCCTCTCCGGGCGTTGGATTGAAACGGTGTATCTGGTAATCGTCTGGAACTTGCTGTACCAGACAGTGCTGCGTGGGTTAAGCGTGGCGGCACGGCGTATCGCCTGGCGTCGTGCGCTGGCGCGTCGGCAGAATCTGGTGAAAGAAGGGGCCGAAGGTGCCGAGCCGCCGGAAGAGCCAACCATCGCGCTGGAGCAAGTCAACCAGCAGACGTTGCGTATTACGATGTTGCTGATGTTTGCGCTGTTTGGTTTGATGTTCTGGGCGATTTGGTCCGATTTAATCACCGTATTCAGCTATCTCGACAGCATCACCCTGTGGCATTACAACGGCACTGAAGCCGGGGCTGCGGTGGTGAAAAATGTGACGATGGGCAGCCTGCTGTTTGCGATTATCGCCTCAATGGTGGCCTGGGCGCTGATCCGCAACCTGCCAGGTTTGCTGGAAGTGCTGGTGCTGTCGCGGCTGAATATGCGTCAGGGCGCGTCGTATGCCATTACTACCATCCTTAACTACATCATCATAGCCGTTGGCGCGATGACCGTGTTTGGGTCGCTTGGCGTATCGTGGGATAAACTCCAGTGGCTGGCGGCGGCATTATCTGTAGGTCTGGGTTTTGGTTTACAAGAGATCTTCGGTAACTTTGTCTCGGGTTTGATCATCCTGTTCGAACGTCCGGTGCGCATTGGCGACACAGTAACCATCGGCACTTTCTCCGGGACGGTCAGTAAGATCCGTATTCGTGCTACCACCATTACAGATTTCGATCGCAAAGAAGTGATTATCCCGAACAAAGCGTTTGTTACCGAGCGTCTGATCAACTGGTCGTTAACCGACACCACCACCCGTCTGGTGATCCGCCTCGGTGTGGCTTACGGTTCTGATCTGGAAAAAGTACGCAGAGTACTGCTTCAGGCGGCGGCGGAGCATCCAAGGGTGATGCACGAACCCATGCCGGAAGTCTTCTTCACTGCGTTTGGTGCCAGCACGTTGGATCATGAGCTGCGTTTGTATGTTCGTGAACTGCGTGACCGCAGCCGCACTGTCGATGAACTGAACCGCACCATTGATCAGTTGTGCCGCGAAAACGACATCAACATTGCCTTTAACCAGCTTGAAGTGCATCTGCACAACGAGAAGGGCGATGAAGTGACTGAAGTGAAGCGCGACTACAAAGGCGATGATCCGACGCCTGCGGTAGGGTAATAACAAAAGGGGCAGCATTGAGTTGCCCCGAGATTACTGACAAAGTGCGCGTTGTTCATGCCGGATGCGGAGTGACCGCCTTATCCGGCCTACAAAACCGCGAAAATTCATTATATTGCAGGAGCGGTGTAGGCCTGATAAGCGTAGCGCATCAGGCAGTTTTGCGTTTACCAGCAATCTGTGGGGACATTTAGCGGCCCCATTTATTTATCACTTTTCGCCTCATCATCGTGCGTTAATTTCTTTTCATAATCGCGTTTTACAATATCCAGTGCGCGCAGCACGGTGCGGGCTGGGATCTGATTTTCTTCCAACAGCACAATCAAATCGACGGCCAGTTTCACATCGTCAGGGGCATTTTCCAGTGACATATTTTCTCCATTGTTAGCGAGTTAAACGCGCTAACCTGTTTTCGATTTTTTCCAGCGCATGGCGGCACCGAACCAGGCGTGCTTCATAGGCTTCAACCTCACGATGCAGCGTCTGCTGCTCGACTAAATCGGTCGCCTGTGCCAGACGTGCTTTACGCTCGGCAACCATCTCACGTAGCCGCCGCTCAAACTCCTGATGCTGAATGCGTTTACGCTGCCAGCGGGCGATTTTCGGCGGCGCGCTGTCCCATTCGCGCAGCGACCAGGACGCCGCTTCACGGGCAATTGCTTCCAGTTGAGCTACCAGATGTTCCGCCAGCCAGGCCACTTGTGGCAGTTGTTGCCGTTCGACCGCGTGATGAAGCGCGGTCAGGTTGTCCCCAGCCTCAGCCAGACACGCCTGTAACGTCGTCGCGCGAGTCTGAAAAAGATGCCGGTCGAAACGGGCGCTTAGCGTGCCAAACTGCGCCACCGGGGCACAACGCTGGCGCAGCATGGCGAGCTGACCTTCCAGTTTTTCCAGCAGCAGGGTAGTTTTCACGATAAGACCTCAATGAAAATGATAATTGTTATGCTAAAGTAGCCACTCTGTAAGCTGACAACACTTAATATGCAACGAATCATTTTAATCATCATTGGCTGGCTGGCGGTAGTGCTGGGTACGCTGGGCGTGGTATTACCGGTATTACCGACGACGCCGTTTATCCTGCTGGCTGCCTGGTGTTTTGCTCGTTCTTCCCCGCGCTTTCACGCCTGGTTGCTGTACCGCTCATGGTTTGGTAGCTATTTACGCTTCTGGCAGAAATATCATGCAATGCCACGCGGTGCAAAGCCCAGAGCGATTTTACTGATCCTCGTAACCTTTGCGATTTCGTTGTGGTTTGTACATATGATGTGGGTACGCATCCTGCTATTGATCATCCTCGGTTGTTTGTTGATTTTTATGTGGCGAATCCCGGTGATTGATGAAAAGCAATAAAAACGGCGAAGCACAACAATCGCTGTTGCAATTATCGCCCACAGCCAGTACATTCTGGCGTTTTCGAGCACAGGCGCAGGCGGTCAAAGGTTAAACAAAAGTTACTTTTGATACGTTTAAAACGCGCCGTGAGTACCACCGTAACAAGCAGGCATACACTTATGACCGCGACTGCACAGCAGCTTGAGTATCTCAAAAATAGCATCAAAAGCATTCAGGACTACCCAAAACCCGGCATTCTGTTCCGTGATGTCACCAGCTTACTGGAAGACCCGAAAGCTTACGCTCTCAGCATCGACCTGCTGGTTGAGCGTTACAAAAATGCGGGTATTACCAAAGTTGTGGGCACCGAAGCACGTGGCTTCTTGTTTGGTGCTCCGGTAGCATTGGGCCTGGGCGTAGGTTTTGTACCGGTACGTAAACCGGGCAAATTGCCGCGCGAAACCATCAGTGAAACTTACGACCTGGAATATGGCACCGATAAACTGGAAATCCATGTTGATGCCATTAAACCAGGCGACAAAGTGTTGGTCGTAGACGATTTGCTGGCAACTGGCGGCACCATTGAGGCGACCGTGAAGCTGATCCGTCGTCTGGGTGGCGAAGTCACCGACGCTGCGTTCATCATTAATCTGTTCGATCTCGGCGGTGAACAGCGTCTCGAAAATCAAGGTATCACCTGTTATAGCCTTGTCCCGTTCCCGGGCCACTAATTTTTGCCAGCCCGCGTCGTGGGCAGTACAAGATGTACATTCAGCCTCGCCGTTCTGACGGGGCTGTGTTAGCATTACCCCTTCGTGAATCCACCTTCCAGCGTTTCAGAGCCTGCCAATGAGTTATCAGGTCTTAGCCCGAAAATGGCGCCCACAAACCTTTGCTGACGTCGTCGGCCAGGAACATGTGCTGACCGCACTGGCGAACGGCTTGTCGTTAGGGCGTATTCATCATGCTTATCTTTTTTCCGGCACCCGTGGCGTCGGAAAAACCTCTATCGCCCGACTGCTGGCGAAGGGACTAAACTGCGAAACCGGCATTACCGCAACGCCGTGCGGCGTATGCGATAACTGCCGTGAAATCGAGCAGGGGCGCTTTGTCGATCTGATTGAGATCGATGCCGCCTCGCGCACCAAAGTCGAAGATACCCGCGACCTGCTGGATAACGTCCAGTACGCGCCAGCGCGTGGTCGTTTTAAAGTTTATCTGATCGACGAAGTGCATATGCTGTCGCGCCACAGCTTTAACGCACTGCTAAAAACCCTTGAAGAGCCACCGGAGCACGTCAAGTTCCTGCTGGCAACGACCGATCCGCAGAAATTGCCGGTGACGATTTTGTCACGCTGTCTGCAATTTCATCTCAAGGCGCTGGATGTCGAGCAAATTCGCCATCAGCTTGAGCACATCCTCAACGAAGAACATATCGCTTACGAGCCGCGGGCGTTGCAATTGCTGGCGCGCGCCGCTGAAGGCAGCTTGCGAGATGCCTTAAGTCTGACCGACCAGGCGATTGCCAGCGGTGACGGTCAGGTTTCAACCCAGGCGGTCAGTGCGATGCTGGGTACGCTTGACGACGATCAGGCTCTGTCGTTGGTTGAAGCGATGGTTGAGGCCAACGGCGAGCGCGTAATGGCGCTGATTAACGATGCCGCAGCCCGTGGTATCGAGTGGGAAGCGTTGCTGGTGGAAATGCTCGGCCTGCTGCACCGCATTGCGATGGTCCAGCTTTCGCCTGCCGCGCTGGGTAACGACATGGTGGCCATCGAACTGCGGATGCGTGAACTGGCGCGCACCATACCGCCGACGGATATTCAGCTTTACTATCAGACGCTGTTGATTGGTCGCAAAGAATTACCGTATGCGCCGGATCGCCGCATGGGCGTTGAGATGACGTTGCTGCGCGCGCTGGCATTCCATCCGCGTATGCCGCTACCCGAACCGGAAGCGCCGCGCCAGTCCTTTGCGCCCGTCGCGCCAACGGCGGTAATGACGTCATCGCAAGTGCCGCCGCAGCCGCAATCAGCGCCGCAGCAGGCACCGACCGTACCGCTCTCAGAAACCACCAGCCAGGTGCTGGCGGCGCGTCAGCAACTGCAGCGCGCACAGGGAGCGACCAAAGCAAAAAAGAGTGAACCGGCAGCCGCTACCCGCGCGCGGCCGGTGAATAACGCTGCGCTGGAAAGACTGGCTTCGGTCACCGATCGCGTTCAGGCGCGTCCGGTGCCATCGGCGCTGGAAAAAGCGCCAGTCAAAAAAGAAGCGTATCGCTGGAAGGCTACCACCCCGGTGATGCAGCAAAAAGAAGTGGTCGCCACACCGAAGGCGCTGAAAAAGGCGCTGGAGCATGAAAAAACGCCGGAACTGGCGGCAAAGCTGGCGGCAGAAGCCATTGAACGCGATCCGTGGGCCGCTCAGGTGAGCCAACTTTCGCTACCAAAACTGGTCGAACAGGTGGCATTAAATGCCTGGAAAGAGGAGAACGGCAACGCGGTATGTCTGCATTTGCGTTCCTCCCAGCGGCATCTGAATAACAACGGTGCACAGCAAAAACTGGCTGAAGCGTTGAGCACATTAAAGGGTTCAACGGTTGAACTGACTATCGTTGAAGATGATAATCCCGCGGTGCGCACGCCGCTGGAGTGGCGTCAGGCGATATACGAAGAAAAACTTGCGCAGGCGCGCGAGTCCATTATTGCGGATAATAATATTCAGACCCTGCGTCGATTCTTCGATGCGGAGCTGGATGAAGAAAGTATCCGCCCCATTTGATCGTAAGCACAGCTTATGATCGTCATCCTTAACGTGATTGAGAGAGAAACCTATGTTTGGTAAAGGCGGTCTGGGCAACCTGATGAAGCAGGCCCAGCAGATGCAAGAAAAAATGCAGCAGATGCAGGAAGAAATCGCGAAGCTGGAAGTGACCGGTGAATCCGGCGCAGGTCTGGTGAAAGTGACCATCAACGGCGCGCACAACTGCCGTCGTGTTGAGATCGATCCAAGCTTGCTGGAAGATGACAAAGAGATGTTGGAAGATCTGGTGGCTGCGGCATTCAACGACGCAGCACGTCGCATCGAAGAAACTCAGAAAGAAAAAATGGCCTCTGTTTCCTCCGGAATGCAGTTGCCACCAGGCTTTAAGATGCCGTTCTGATGCAAACCAGCCCGCTGTTAACACAGCTTATGGAAGCACTGCGCTGTCTGCCGGGCGTTGGCCCGAAGTCGGCGCAGCGTATGGCGTTCACGCTGCTTCAGCGCGATCGTAGCGGCGGGATGCGTCTGGCGCAGGCGCTCACCCGGGCGATGTCGGAAATCGGTCACTGCGCCGATTGTCGCACCTTTACCGAACAGGACGTGTGTAACATCTGTTCAAATCCGCGTCGTCAGGAAAATGGCCAAATCTGCGTGGTGGAGAGTCCGGCGGACATCTACGCCATTGAACAGACCGGGCAGTTTTCAGGCCGCTATTTTGTGTTGATGGGGCACTTGTCACCGCTGGATGGCATTGGCCCGGACGATATCGGTCTCGATCGCCTGGAACAGCGTCTGGCAGAGGAAAAAATCACTGAAGTGATCCTCGCAACTAACCCGACGGTCGAAGGTGAAGCTACTGCCAACTATATTGCCGAGCTTTGCGCGCAATATGACGTTGAAGCCAGTCGAATTGCGCATGGCGTACCGGTTGGCGGCGAACTGGAAATGGTTGATGGCACCACGCTGTCACACTCTCTTGCCGGACGCCATAAGATTCGTTTTTAAGCAAACGAGAGCAGGAGCACCTGCTCTCGCTTGAAATTATTCCTCCTTGTCCCCATCTCTCCCTCATCCCGTTTTTAACCTTAAAAATGGCATTATTGAGGTAGACCTACATGAAAGGACAAGAAACTCGTGGTTTTCAGTCAGAAGTGAAGCAGCTTCTGCATCTGATGATCCATTCTCTCTATTCCAATAAAGAAATTTTCCTGCGTGAGCTTATCTCTAACGCCTCCGATGCGGCGGACAAGTTGCGTTTCCGTGCGCTCTCTAATCCGGATCTGTACGAAGGTGATGGCGAACTGCGCGTTCGTGTCTCTTTCGATAAAGACAAGCGCACGCTGACCATCTCTGATAACGGCGTGGGGATGACCCGTGATGAAGTGATCGATCATCTGGGTACTATCGCTAAATCCGGCACCAAATCATTCCTCGAATCGCTGGGTTCCGACCAGGCAAAAGATAGCCAGTTGATCGGCCAGTTTGGTGTTGGTTTCTACTCTGCGTTTATCGTTGCCGATAAAGTGACCGTGCGCACCCGTGCGGCAGGCGAAAAACCAGAAAACGGCGTGTTCTGGGAATCTGCGGGCGAAGGTGAATACACCGTTGCCGACATCACCAAAGAAGATCGCGGTACTGAAATCACCCTGCATCTGCGTGAAGGTGAAGATGAGTTCCTTGATGACTGGCGCGTACGCTCCATTATCAGCAAATACTCTGACCATATCGCGCTGCCGGTAGAGATCGAAAAACGCGAAGAGAAAGACGGCGAAACCGTTATTTCCTGGGAGAAAATCAACAAAGCGCAGGCGCTGTGGACGCGTAACAAGTCGGAAATCACTGACGAAGAGTACAAAGAGTTCTACAAACATATCGCCCACGACTTTAACGATCCGCTGACCTGGAGCCACAACCGCGTCGAAGGTAAGCAGGAGTACACCAGCCTGCTGTACATCCCGTCGCAGGCACCGTGGGATATGTGGAACCGCGATCACAAACATGGCCTGAAACTGTACGTACAACGCGTGTTCATCATGGACGACGCAGAACAGTTTATGCCGAACTATCTGCGCTTCGTGCGTGGTCTGATTGACTCCAGCGATCTGCCGCTGAACGTTTCCCGTGAAATCCTTCAGGACAGCACGGTAACGCGTAACCTGCGCAATGCGCTGACCAAACGCGTTCTGCAAATGCTGGAAAAACTGGCGAAAGACGATGCGGAAAAATACCAGACCTTCTGGCAGCAGTTTGGCCTGGTGCTGAAAGAAGGTCCGGCAGAAGATTTCGCCAACCAGGAAGCGATTGCCAAACTGCTGCGTTTTGCTTCTACCCATACCGACTCTTCTGCGCAGACCGTGTCTCTGGAAGACTATGTTTCCCGCATGAAAGAAGGGCAGGAGAAAATCTACTACATCACCGCAGACAGCTATGCGGCAGCGAAAAGCAGCCCGCATCTGGAATTGCTGCGTAAGAAAGGCATCGAAGTCCTGCTGCTTTCCGACCGCATCGATGAGTGGATGATGAACTATCTGACTGAGTTCGACGGTAAACCGTTCCAGTCTGTGTCTAAAGTTGATGAGTCGCTGGAAAAATTGGCTGACGAAGTCGATGAAAGCACGAAAGAAGCAGAAAAAGCGCTGACGCCGTTTATCGATCGTGTGAAAGCACTGCTGGGCGATCGTGTGAAAGATGTGCGTCTGACTCACCGTCTGACCGATACGCCAGCGATCGTTTCGACCGACGCCGACGAAATGAGCACCCAGATGGCGAAACTGTTCGCCGCGGCGGGTCAGAAAGTGCCGGAGGTGAAATATATCTTCGAACTGAACCCGGATCACGTGCTGGTGAAACGTGCGGCAGATACTGAAGATGACGCGAAGTTCAGCGAATGGGTAGAACTGCTGCTGGATCAGGCGCTGCTGGCAGAACGTGGTACGCTGGAAGATCCGAACCTGTTTATTCGTCGTATGAACCAGCTTCTGGTTTCCTGATGTAATACCGGATGTAACGCGATTGCGTTTCTCCGGCCTGAACGTTGAATACGATGCCGGATGACCTTAACGTCATCCGGCATTTTTTATCACCTTTCCTTAAATTATCCCCCCCTTAACCGTTTCAGCCCAAGGTGCCTTTCTTGAGGCAATCGCCTGTTGGTGGTATCGTTTATCGCTTTTTCAAAAAATTCGACACATTTTAAGGGGATTTTCGCAATGCGTATCATTCTGCTTGGCGCTCCGGGCGCGGGGAAAGGGACTCAGGCTCAGTTCATCATGGAGAAATATGGTATTCCGCAAATCTCCACTGGCGATATGCTGCGTGCCGCGGTCAAATCTGGCTCCGAGCTGGGTAAACAAGCAAAAGACATTATGGACGCTGGCAAACTGGTCACCGACGAACTGGTGATCGCGCTGGTTAAAGAGCGCATTGCTCAGGAAGACTGCCGTAACGGTTTCCTGTTGGACGGCTTCCCGCGTACCATTCCGCAGGCAGATGCGATGAAAGAAGCGGGTATCAATGTTGATTACGTTCTGGAATTTGACGTACCGGACGAACTGATCGTTGATCGTATCGTAGGTCGCCGCGTTCACGCGCCGTCTGGCCGTGTTTATCACGTTAAATTCAATCCGCCGAAAGTAGAAGGCAAAGACGACGTTACCGGTGAAGAGCTGACCACCCGTAAAGACGATCAGGAAGAAACCGTGCGTAAACGTCTGGTTGAATACCATCAGATGACTGCACCGCTGATCGGCTACTACTCCAAAGAAGCAGAAGCGGGCAACACCAAATACGCGAAAGTTGACGGCACCAAACCGGTTGCTGAAGTTCGCGCGGCTCTGGAAAAAATCCTCGGCTAATCTAAGTCACCATTGATTTGCACTCTGCCTGATAAGGCGTTCACGCCGCATCAGGCATGGTACATGTCAGCAGATCTACTTTCGGGCAGGTCTGCTTATCCTCCTCAGGCAATACCTCTCACAGCAATTAGTTCTTATTCCTCACTTTTCCGCTACAATTATCAACAAGTTGAATCGATAAGAGGCGGTAATGCGTCAGACAAAAACCGGTATCCTGCTGGCAAACCTGGGGACACCCGATGCCCCCACTCCTGAAGCGGTAAAACGTTACCTGAAACAATTTTTAAGCGACAAACGCGTAGTTGATACCTCACGGCTGTTGTGGTGGCCATTGCTGCGCGGCGTGATATTACCGCTGCGTTCGCCGCGCGTGGCGAAACTGTACGCTTCTGTCTGGATGGAAGGTGGCTCGCCGCTAATGGTTTACAGCCGTCAGCAACAGCAGGCGCTGGCACAACGCTTACCGGAAATACCGGTGGCACTGGGAATGAGCTATGGTTCGCCATCACTGGAAAGCGCGGTGGATGAACTGCTGGCGGAGCATGTCGATCATATCGTGGTGCTGCCGCTCTACCCGCAATACTCCTGTTCTACGGTCGGCGCGGTATGGGATGAACTGGCGCGCATTCTGGCGCGTAAACGCAGTATTCCGGGCATTTCGTTTATTCGCGATTATGCCGACGACCCCTCTTATATTAATGCTTTAGCGAATAGCGTTCGTGCATCATTCGCGCAACATGGCGAGCCGGATCTGCTATTGCTCTCCTATCACGGCATTCCGCAGCGTTATGCGGATGAAGGCGATGACTACCCGCAACGTTGCCGGACAACGACCCGTGAACTGGCTTCAGCACTGGGAATGGCACCGGAAAAAGTGATGATGACCTTTCAGTCACGCTTTGGTCGCGAACCCTGGCTAATGCCTTATACCGATGAAACGCTGAAAATGCTCGGAGAAAAAGGTGTAGGTCATATTCAGGTGATGTGTCCGGGCTTTGCTGCGGATTGTCTGGAGACGCTGGAAGAGATTGCTGAGCAAAACCGTGAAGTCTTCCTCGGTGCGGGCGGTAAAAAATATGAATATATTCCGGCGCTTAATGCTACACCGGAACATATCGAAATGATGGCTAATCTGGTTGCAACCTATTGCTAAAGAATCGAGCGCCGTCGCGTAGAGCATCGTCGGCGGTTTTCATCATCCGTGAATAATGCAAAAAGGCGTGTAGCGTACCGGAGTAGAGTTTGAACTCACAAGGTTGCTGGTGTGCCGCTAACGTCTGGTAAAGCAGGCGACTGTCATCCAGCAGCGGATCAAACTCTGCACCCGCGATAAAGCAGGGCGGCATATCGCGAGTGAGATCATTATTAAACAGGCAGTAATATGGCGACTCGCGGTCTGCTTTGTTACCTAAATAGGCCTCTTCATACATCAGCAAATCCTGTTGCGTTAAACCATCCCAGTCACCGCCCAACAGGCGGCGAGTTACGGAATCTCGTAATCCGTAAAGCCCATACCACAGCAAAACCCCAACAACTTTACCGCAATCAATCTGCTTATCTCGTAGCCATAAAGCACTGGCGAGCGCCAGCATCGCGCCCGCGGAATCACCGGCAAAACCTATGCGTGACATATTGATTTGATAATCGCTTGCCTGTCGGTGGAAGTGACAACAGGACGCCACGATTTCCTCTATTGCTTGCGGAAAACGCGCTTCTGGTGAAAGGGTGTAATTGATACCAACCACCGTACACTGAGTGTAGTTCGCCAGCAGCCGCATAATGCGATCGTGGGTATCGAGATTGCCGAGAATAAAACCGCCGCCATGCAGATAAAACAGCGTCGCGGTGCTGTCTGCGTCCGGCGAGTAGAGCCGTGTTTCCACCTGGCCATAAGGCGTGGGGACTGCGTAAGCTCTGGTTGCCATTTCTGGAGCGTCAGCATTCCAGAATCGACGCTCAAGTGTGTAATGCTGCCGTTGCTCAGTAATCGTTCCCGCTGCGGGCCAGGGCGGTAAATCGGGCTGAAGAGTATTAACAACGGCCTTCATTTCAGGAGAAATAAGTTCCAGCACGGATAATTTGTTTTCCGTCTTCATTAAAAAACTCCTTTCAAATAACGCCATTGTAAGGAACCACTGCCATGAAAATGCGATCTCACCTGCTGATATTGAAACTGCCTGCGTCTCGCGCGTTCAGGCATGATTGTGTTAACATTCGCCGCTCAGTTAACCACCCGTAAAAACAACCATGAAATTTCCCGGTAAACGTAAATCCAAACATTACTTCCCTGTAAACGCACGCGATCCGCTGTTGCAGCAAATCCAACCAGAAAACGAAACCAGCGCCGCCTGGGTGGTGGGTATCGACCAGACGCTGGTGGATATTGAAGCGAAAGTGGATGATGAGTTCATTGAGCGTTATGGATTAAGCGCCGGGCATTCACTGGTGATTGAAGATGATGTTGCCGAAGTACTTTATCAGGAACTGAAACAGAACAACCTGATAACCCATCAGTTCGCGGGTGGCACCATTGGTAACACCATGCACAATTACTCCGTGCTGGCGGATGACCGTTCGGTGCTGCTAGGCGTAATGTGCAGCAATATTGAAATTGGCAGCTACGCCTACCGTTACTTGTGTAACACCTCCAGTCGAACCGATCTTAACTATCTGCAAGGGGTGGACGGCCCGATTGGTCGTTGCTTTACGCTGATTGGTGAGTCTGGCGAACGTACCTTTGCTATCAGCCCGGGTCATATGAACCAGCTACGTGCGGAAAGTATTCCGGAAGATGTCATTGCCGGAGCGTCGGCGCTGGTATTAACGTCCTATCTGGTGCGCTGCAAGCCGGGTGAACCGATGCCGGAAGCGACCATGAAAGCCATTGAATATGCCAAAAAATACAACGTGCCGGTGGTGCTGACGCTGGGAACCAAATTTGTTATTGCGGAGAACCCACAGTGGTGGCAGGCGTTCCTCAAAGAACACGTTTCTATTCTGGCGATGAACGAAGAGGAAGCGGAAGCGTTGACCGGAGAGAGCGATCCGCTGCTGGCATCTGATAAGGCACTGGACTGGGTAGATCTGGTGCTGTGCACCGCGGGGCCAATTGGTTTATATATGGCGGGCTTTACTGAAGACGAAGCGAAACGCAAAACCCAGCATCCGCTATTGCCGGGGGCCATACCCGAATTTAACCAGTATGAGTTTAGCCGCGCCATGCGGCACAAAGATTGCCAGAATCCGTTGCGTGTCTATTCGCACATTGCACCATATATGGGCGGGCCGGAAAAAATCATGAACACCAACGGAGCCGGAGATGGGGCGCTGGCAGCGTTGTTGCATGACATTACCGCCAATAGTTATCACCGCACCAACGTGCCAAATTCCAGTAAGCATAAATTCACCTGGTTAACCTATTCGTCGTTAGCGCAGGTGTGTAAATACGCTAACCGCGTCAGTTATCAGGTTTTGAACCAGCATTCACCACGCTTAACACGCGGGCTGCCGGAGCGTGAAGACAGTCTGGAAGAGTCTTACTGGGATCGTTAAACCAGCGAACTGATGACTGTCGGATGCGGCGTAAACGCCTTATCCAACCTACGGAAGATGGCACGCGTAGGCCGGATAAGATGCGTTAGCATCGCATCCGGCAATGATGTCAATATATTATTACCCCGTCACCACCTCACCAGCCGGTGGCGCTTCCAGCAGTTCCAGCATAGTACGGGCAATTTCGCGTTCACCCATCACCACCTGATTTGCTCCACGTTCGGAGATATACGCCACCTCATCGTCATAATGGGCACGGGCGATAATCTCAATATCCGGGTTTTGGGTGCGAGCAGAGGCCACAATCTCACCGGCTTCGTAACCGTTGGGAATGGTCAGAATCAGCCATTTCGCGCATTTCAGATGCGCCAGGTGCATTATCTCTTCGTTAGCAGCGTTGCCTAATACTGCGCGAACCCCGCGTTCACGCAACTCATCAACACGGGTTCGTGATGTTTCAATCACCACTAACGGAATATCAGACGCGAGCAATTTTTCTCCCAGCAGGCTGCCCACGCGACCATAGCCCACCAGTATCGCGTGGTTGCAAATATCCACCGGGATCTGTTTCTCTTCTTCGATAGCCTCTTCCAGCGTCTGCTCTTCCAGTGTTTCGGTCTTCGCCAGATATTTCTCCAGCAGCGCGAACAGCACCGGGTTGAGCATAATCGACAGGATCGCGCCTGCCAGCACCAGGTTTTGCCCTGCCTGCGGCAGCAGATTCAGCGCCATCCCCAGACCTGCCAGGATAAAGGCGAACTCACCAATCTGCGCCAGGCTGGCGGCAATGGTTAACGCTGTACGCTGGGAGTGACCAAACAGACGAACCAGGAAAAGCGCTGCCACTGATTTACCAAACAGAATAATCGCCAGCGTAGCCAGCACCGCCAGCGGTTGCTGAATCAGGATCAGTGGATCAAACAACATGCCTACAGAGACAAAGAACAGCACCGCAAACGCATCGCGCAACGGCAGCGTATCATGCGCTGCGCGGTGACTAAGTTCGGATTCGTTAAGCACCATTCCGGCAAAGAATGCGCCCAGCGCGAAGGAGACGTCAAACAGTTCTACTGCACCAAAAGCAATGCCTAATGCCAGCGCCAGCACCGATAAGGTAAACAATTCACGCGAACCGGTTGCAGCGCTCCGCGCCATAATCCACGGCACCAGACGGCGGCCCACCAGCATCATAATGGCGATAAATGCGACCACCTTGCCGATGGTGATCCCCATATCAACCGCCAGCGTGGCAAAGCCAACATCGCCTTGTTCCATCATCCCCGCTACCGCCGGCAACAATACCAGCGTAAGAACCATCACCAAATCTTCCACAATCAGCCAGCCAATGGCGATTTGCCCGCGCTGACTGTCTATCAATTGCCGTTCTTCAAGCGCGCGTAGCAGTACCACGGTACTGGCGGTGGAAAGGCACAGGCCGAACACGATGCCGGTCATCAACGACCAGCCGATCACGGCAGAGAGAGCCATGCCCAGCAACGTCGCCACGGCTATCTGGGCAATCGCGCCGGGAATGGCGATCGACTTTACCGCCATTAAATCCTTTAGCGAAAAATGCAGGCCGACGCCGAACATCAGCAGAATAACGCCCAGCTCCGCCAGTTCCGGTGCCAGTTTAGTATCAGCAACAAAACCTGGGGTAAAGGGGCCAGCCAGCACACCCGCTAACAGATATCCCACCAGAGGAGAAATACGCAGTTTATTGGCCAGCATGCCGAGGATAAAGGCAAGCACAAGGCCGCCAACAATTGTGGTGATAAGCGGGGTGGCGTGATGCATTCCGTCTCCTTTTCCTGGTGGTAGTTGTCCATATTTTGGCCGGGAAAACCAAAATTACAGGTAATAGTTTATGACAATTTCATTGATGATGTTTATGAATAATTGTTGAATTTTGCAGAAAAATGGAATTAGCCGCAAAAAAAGCACGGATCGGAAAAGTGATGAGGTGTATGAAGAGGAAAGGCTTATGGCTACTGCAAAATGAAGCAGCCAAAGTTTACCTTTGGCTGCCGGGAATTCAGGGTTTATGCCGATTATCAGGTAAGAATATGGTCAACATTCCCAGAAGCGGCAGGAAAGCACAGATTTTATAAACTAACTCGATGCTGGTATGGTCAGCGAGAAGCCCCAGAACCGCTGCGCCAAGGCCTCCCATCCCGAAAGCAAAACCGAAAAAGAGTCCAGAAACCATGCCGATACGCCCCGGAAGTAGCTCCTGGGCGTAGACCAGAATGGCGGAAAACGCCGCAACGCCGAGGATAGAACCCCAAATTACATATTTTCTACCAATTCTGTCCCCCACAGGCCCGCCAATGACGGTTCCCGCCGCGACGGCAAACAGGAAGGCAAACAGATGAAGTTGGGCATTCTGGATAGATAAACCGAACTTTTGCATCAAATAAAAGGTGTAATAGCTGCTGATGCTCGCCATATAGAAATATTTCGAGAAAATCAGGATTAACAAGATGCTGACTGCCAGTACCACTTTGTCGCGTGGCAGCGGGTTAACAATCACTTCTTTCGGTTTGCTTTTACTCATTTGGTGTTGCGCGGCGTACCAGCGGCTGATTTGCGCCAGTACTACGATAGCCAGCAGTGCCGCCAGTACAAACCATGCGACGTTGCCTTTGCCGTAAGGTGCGATGATCACCGCCGCCAGCAATGGCCCCAACGAACTACCAAAGTTACCGCCTACCTGGAAGATAGATTGTGCCAGGCCATGACGCCCCCCAGACGCCATACGCGCCACGCGGGAAGATTCCGGGTGAAAGACCGACGAACCTGTACCGACCAGCGCCGCCGCCAGCAGAACCGCACCAAAACTGTCCGCCAGCGCCAGAAGCACCAGGCCGCTCAGGGTAAAGCACATGCCAATCGGCAGCGACCACGGCATCGGGTATTTATCGGTCCAGTAGCCGACCACCGGTTGCAGCAGGGAGGAAGCGAGCTGGAACGTCAGGGTAATCATGCCAATCTGCATAAATGTCAGAGAAAATTCAGACTGGAGCAGAGGATAAATCGCCAGAATTAGCGATTGGATCATGTCGTTCAGCAGATGCGAGAGGCTGATTGCGCCTAAAATACTAAACGATGTGCGTGCCTTAGTGGTTGACGCAGCCGCGCCCGCCACAGGCTGGGTTTGTTCACTCATTGCCATAGGAAAGTCACTTTTTCAGGGTTGCGATGTAAAGAATTATCTTATTTGTGATTATTACCTGACTAACATACCTGCATGCGCTGTCTTAAGGAAGTCTCAATGCTTAATACAGAATTTCCATTTTTGTATGTAGATTTACCATCACCACACACAGATTTGTCTATTATGTCGCGTCATACTAATTTTCAACACGTTGATATCTGGTCAGGGAGAGAGAAATATGAAGTTTTTGCAGCGGGGTGTGGCATTAGCATTATTAGCCGCATTTACACTGGCGAGTGAAACCGCCCAGGCTTATGAGCAGGATAAAACCTACAAAATTACGGTGCTTCATACCAACGATCACCACGGTCATTTCTGGCGTAATGAATATGGCGAATATGGTCTGGCGGCGCAAAAAACGCTGGTGGATGGTATCCGCAAAGAAGTCGCTGCTGAAGGTGGTAGCGTGCTGTTACTTTCTGGTGGCGACATTAACACCGGTGTACCGGAATCCGACTTACAGGATGCTGAACCTGATTTTCGCGGCATGAATCTGGTGGGTTATGACGCGATGGCGATCGGTAATCATGAATTTGGAGCCTGTTTAAGATTCTGTGTAAATGCCTTTTCTCAGAAGTGACCGTCCAGGCGGTCACCGAACTCGATAATAAAGCGGCTCATTGCCATTCGCCAGTCCTTCAACGGCATCGTCCATTTCTGGGACGCAGACTGGATTGCCAGCCACACCACTTTTTTCACCGAGTCGTCTGTCGGGAACACTTTACGCTTTTTGAGCGCATGGCGGATCACGCTGTTTAGCGACTCGATGGCATTCGTCGTATAGATCACTTTGCGGATGTCCGTTGGATAAGCGAAGAACGTGGCAAGATTCGGCCAGTTAGCCTGCCAGCTTCGGCTTATCTGAGGATAGCGACAGTCCCAGGCCGCAGCGAACGCTTCCAGTGCCTGCTGGCCTGCCTCTTCCGTGGGAGCCTGATAAATCGCTTTCAGGTCGCGAGTGACGGCTTTGTAGTCCTTCCATGACACGAAGCGCAGGCTGTTGCGCACCATATGCACGATGCATAACTGGATGCGGGCCTTCGGATATACTGTGTGCATTCCGTCCGGGAAGCCTTTCAGGCCATCCACACAGGCGATGAGGATATCGTTCAGACCGCGGTTTTTCAGTTCAGTCAGCACATTGAGCCAGAACTTCGCCCCTTCATTTTCGGCCAGCCACATACCCAGCAGTTCTTTCTGACCTTCGATATTGATGCCCAGTGCCAGGAACACCGATTTGTTGATGACGCGACTGTCCTGCCGAACTTTCAGGACGATACAGTCAAGATAAACAATGGGGTAAACAGCATCCAGTGGTCGGTTTTGCCATTCTACAACCTGCTCCATCACGGCATCGGTAACCTTTGATATCAGTGCCGGTGAAACATCTGCGTCATACAGTTCTTTGAACGCAGCAGCTATCTCACGGGTGGTCATCCCTTTGGCATACAACGAGAGGATCTGGTTATCCATCCCGGTAATACGGGTCTGATTTTTCTTTACCAGTTGTGGTTCGAAGGTACCGTCACGATCGCGCGGAGTACGCAGTTCCAGTGGACCGTCGCCTGTGATAACGGTCTTTGTGGAAAAACCGTTGCGGGAGTTAGCTCCTGGTCTGGACTGATTTTTCTCATACCCAGGATGGTGTGTCATCTCTGCATTGAGAGCGGCTTCAACGCTGAGCTTTTTCAGCAGCCGATCAAACTGACTGAGGTCTTCAGGGGTTTTGAGGTTTTTGGCCAGTTCGTTAGCCAGAGCCTGTAACTGTTTTTCGTCCATAAATTAACCTTCATTTGATGCTGGATTGAACATATCAAAATCAGGCAATTACACAAATCTATGTACAGGCTCTCTGCCACTCAGTGGTCTTATCCTGAACGGTATCTATGACTTTTAATATCTGTGTGGCTCGAAGCTGCCTTTACGATCACGAGGGGTTTTGAGTTCAACTTCGCCATCATCGCTGAGTAGGGTTTTAGTGAAATAGTCGTTACGTGCATTACTACTTTTTTTCAACGGATTTTTCTCGTACCTGCGATGCTCTGTGAGAGTAGCACTGAGCATGGCTTTGAGAGTAAGATTCGTGAGTATTCGTGAAAACTGTTTGAGATTAGATTAGGTTTTAAGGCCCTTTGCCCGTTCGGTAGCAAGAGCCTTGAATTTTTTTCGTCTAAAATAATTACCTGTTTCCGTAACGTTGGGAACATATCAAAAACAGGCAATTACACAACTTAAATTACAGTCTCATTATTAATCTTGTTAATGCGCGCCATTTCCACCTGACAGACCCCCTGACACCTCTTCTGTCAACTGACGGTAAATCTCCGTTTCTATCTCCTCCATTACTCGCACTCCGGCCTCCCTTTCCGCATCACCATCACCGCTCAGACCCAGCGCCGAAAGCCGCTCTGCCAGCCGCTGAGGATATTCCCTCTCCAGCATCTCATACTTCTTCTCCTCCGCCCGCGCCCAGCGCTCTGCTTCCGTTCGTTTCAGTACTGCATGCCACGGAGACCACCGCGCAAACCACTCCGCAAATTCTCTCTCCTCACGGCTGACGACGCGCGCAAGCGCGCTACTCAGGTCATCCTCTGTCACTCCGGATACCCCGTAGAACCGCATTTCACGCACCGCGGTGCTGAGCTCCAGTTTCTCCGCCAGCATCGTCTGGAAAGCAAGGTAGACTTCTATCTCATCCACAAAATGCAGCGTTTTGACTTTCTCCCGGGCTATTTCTTCCAGCACTTCCAGACGGTACATTTCACGGCCAAGGCTGAGCAGTCCTGTCAGGTCGCTGTCGAATTCCCCTTCCGAAGCCTGATGAACACGGTACGTTTTCTGCAGGTTATTCCACGTCAGGGCCACACGGTCTTCACAGCTCCGCGTCGCATCGGCGGCAACGGCAAAACACTGCTGGCGGAGTGCTTCAGACCTGCTGAGTTTTTCCAGAAATTCACTCACCTGTTGAGCGATTCCCGGGGCATTGCGCGCCGTCACCGTGTCTGCAAGACGGTCGAGGAAGGCGGCGAAGGTGGATGCGTTCTCTTCGTCTGTAAATGCCCCCCATCTCTGGGATACCTCAGACCGGAGGGACTCCGGGAACCATGCAGCCACGGCTTCAGGGAGGGAACGGACAGGCGTATGCTGCTGCCCGTTGCTCATGGAGAAGTGGATCTGGGGGCCGTGGTAGTCCGGGGAGGACATCAGTTGTTGCAGAGACTGCAGGATACGGTTGGACAGTGGGTTATTCTCAAGGTCAACCAGGCTGATTTCATTGAGACCAGTGATGCTTTCCGGAATATGAGTGATCTGATTCTGACTAAGCCAGAATATTCTCGGCATTTGATTATTTTCCACAGGGAAATCTGGCAGTCTTTCCAGCGCATTACTCTGTGCATTGACTATTGTCATCGCTGCAGGCAACTCGGGAAGCGCGGTCAGACGATTGCCACTCACGTTAAGGATTGTCAGTGAATTCGGCAGATCAGGAAGTGTGGACAGATTATTGCCATTCACGTTAAGAGTATTCAGTGATAGCGGTAGTTCAGGAAGTATGGACAGACGATTGCCTCTCACGCTAAGGACTGTTAATGATTCTGGCAATGAAGGGAGAGTCTCCAGTTGATTAAACGATGCTTCTATTTTTTCAAGGGAATAAGGTAACCGGGGAAGTGAAGTTAAGGAATTGTTGTCAATTTTAAGTGACATGACATGCTCAGGCAATGACGGCAGAGAAGTCAGATTTAATTCCGATAAATCCAGATGACTTTCATTATTCTCCAGACACAGTTTTAGCCGGCTAAAGGCTAACGCCCTGTTTTCACCGGGGGCGCAGTTTTCAGCCCATTCCGTCCACTCAGAAAGATACTGCTCCCTGATAAGTTGAGTCTCTGCAGGCTGTGGGAAAGAAAGACGTCCTGTTGATGAATGAGAGGAAGGAACAGATGGCATGATAACCTCACCTGAGTAAATATATGTTAAAATGATACTTCGTTAATGCACTGATGGAGTGCTGCCCTGATGTTTCTATATAAATGCGGGATATTCTTTTTGTTGAGAACGAGTGGCGCTTTCATTGAGCCTGTTTAAGATTCTGTGTAAATGCCTTTTCTCAGAAGTGACCGTCCAGGCGGTCACCGAACTCGATAATAAAGCGGCTCATTGCCATTCGCCAGTCCTTCAACGGCATCGTCCATTTCTGGGACGCAGACTGGATTGCCAGCCACACCACTTTTTTCACCGAGTCGTCTGTCGGGAACACTTTACGCTTTTTGAGCGCATGGCGGATCACGCTGTTTAGCGACTCGATGGCATTCGTCGTATAGATCACTTTGCGGATGTCCGTTGGATAAGCGAAGAACGTGGCAAGATTCGGCCAGTTAGCCTGCCAGCTTCGGCTTATCTGAGGATAGCGACAGTCCCAGGCCGCAGCGAACGCTTCCAGTGCCTGCTGGCCTGCCTCTTCCGTGGGAGCCTGATAAATCGCTTTCAGGTCGCGAGTGACGGCTTTGTAGTCCTTCCATGACACGAAGCGCAGGCTGTTGCGCACCATATGCACGATGCATAACTGGATGCGGGCCTTCGGATATACTGTGTTGATGGCATCCGGGAAGCCTTTCAGGCCATCCACACAGGCGATGAGGATATCGTTCAGACCGCGGTTTTTCAGTTCAGTCAGCACATTGAGCCAGAACTTCGCCCCTTCATTTTCGGCCAGCCACATACCCAGCAGTTCTTTCTGACCTTCGATATTGATGCCCAGTGCCAGGAACACCGATTTGTTGATGACGCGACTGTCCTGCCGAACTTTCAGGACGATACAGTCAAGATAAACAATGGGGTAAACAGCATCCAGTGGTCGGTTTTGCCATTCTACAACCTGCTCCATCACGGCATCGGTAACCTTTGATATCAGTGCCGGTGAAACATCTGCGTCATACAGTTCTTTGAACGCAGCAGCTATCTCACGGGTGGTCATCCCTTTGGCATACAACGAGAGGATCTGGTTATCCATCCCGGTAATACGGGTCTGATTTTTCTTTACCAGTTGTGGTTCGAAGGTACCGTCACGATCGCGCGGAGTACGCAGTTCCAGTGGACCGTCGCCTGTGATAACGGTCTTTGTGGAAAAACCGTTGCGGGAGTTAGCTCCTGGTCTGGACTGATTTTTCTCATACCCAGGATGGTGTGTCATCTCTGCATTGAGAGCGGCTTCAACGCTGAGCTTTTTCAGCAGCCGATCAAACTGACTGAGGTCTTCAGGGGTTTTGAGGTTTTTGGCCAGTTCGTTAGCCAGAGCCTGTAACTGTTTTTCGTCCATAAATTAACCTTCATTTGATGCTGGATTGAACATATCAAAATCAGGCAATTACACAAATCTATGTACAGGCTCTGAATTTGATAACCCGCTCGCCGTATTACGTCAGCAGGAAAAGTGGGCTAAGTTCCCGTTGTTGTCCGCCAATATCTATCAAAAAAGTACCGGCGAGCGCCTGTTTAAACCCTGGGCGTTGTTTAAGCGTCAGGATCTGAAAATCGCGGTTATTGGTCTGACGACCGATGACACGGCGAAAATTGGTAACCCGGAATATTTCACTGACATTGAGTTTCGTAAACCTGCCGACGAAGCGAAGCTGGTGATTCAGGAACTGCAACAGACAGAGAAGCCGGACATTATTATCGCCGCCACGCATATGGGGCATTACGACAATGGTGAGCACGGTTCAAATGCTCCGGGCGATGTAGAGATGGCGCGCAGCCTGCCGGATCGCTGGCGATGATCGTCGGTGGTCACTCGCAAGATCCGGTCTGTATGGCGGCGGAAAATAAAAAACAGGTCGATTATGTTCCTGGTACGCCTTGTAAACCGGATCAACAAAACGGCATCTGGATTGTGCAGGCGCATGAGTGGGGGAAATACGTGGGGCGGGCTGATTTTGAGTTCCGCAATGGCGAAATGAAAATGGTCAACTACCAGTTGATTCCGGTGAATCTGAAGAAGAAAGTGACCTGGGAAGACGGGAAAAGTGAACGTGTGCTTTATACCCCGGAAATCGCTGAGAACCAGCAAATGATCTCGCTGTTATCGCCGTTCCAGAACAAAGGCAAAGCGCAACTGGAAGTGAAAATTGGCGAAACCAATGGTCGCCTGGAAGGTGACCGCAGCAAAGTCCGTTTTGTGCAGACCAATATGGGACGATTAATTCTGGCGGCACAAATGGATCGCACAGGCGCTGACTTCGCGGTGATGAGCGGCGGCGGGGTCCGCGACTCCATTGAGGCTGGTAATATCAGCTACAAAAACGTGCTGAAAGTGCAGCCGTTCGGCAATGTGGTGGTGTATGTGGATATGACGGGTAAAGAGGTGATTGATTACCTGACCGCCGTCGCGCAAATGAAGCCGGATTCCGGTGCCTATCCGCAATTTGCCAACGTCAGCTTTGTGGCGAAAGACGGCAAACTGAACGACCTGAAAATCAAAGGCGAAGCAGTCGATCCGGCGAAAACTTACCGCATGGCGACATTAAACTTCAATGCCACCGGTGGTGATGGTTATCCGCGCCTTGATAACAAACCGGGTTATGTGAATACCGGCTTTATTGATGCTGAAGTGCTGAAAGGCTATATCCAGAAAAACTCGCCGCTGGATGCGAGCGCATATGAGCCGAAAGGTGAGGTAAGCTGGCAGTAATCTGAAAGTGCCGGATGTGCGCATCCGGCACAATGCTTAATCGCGGCGAGCAATATCGGCAAATTTCGCATCGAGGATCTTCGCCAGATCGCATGCTGCCAGTTCGATATCTAACCCGCGTTTACCACCAGAAACATAAATGGTGGCAAATTCTTGCGCGGGGGCGTCGATGATCGTCGGCAGACGTTTTTTCTGCCCCAGTGGGCTAATTCCCCCAACCAGATACCCCGTGGTGCGTTGTGCCACCATCGGATCGGCCATCTCCACTTTCTTGGCACCCAGCGCCTTTGCCACCTTTTTAAGATCCAGTTGACCTGCGACTGGCGTAACGGCTACCGCCAGATGTTTCATATCGCCGTTCACCGCGACAAGCAGCGTTTTGTAGACCTGATCCGCATTTAAACCTAATTTTTTGACCACTTCATCGCCAAAATTAGTTTCAGCCGGATCGTGATCGTAGGTATGAATCTGGAAAGAAATCTTGTTTTTTTCGAGTAATTTAACTGCGGGTGTCATCGTAATTTTCCTGCCTCAAACAAAAAACGGAGAAAGCATACGCCTGATGGCGGCCCAAAAAAAAGAGTCATCTTGCCTAAGAGTATTGGCAGGATGGTGAGATTGAGCGACAATCGACTTACACCGTCGCTTAAAGTGACGGCATAATAATAAAAATATGAAATTCCTCTTTGACGGGCCAATAGCGATATTGGCCATTTTTTTAGCGCAGCATCTGCGGCAAATTCCCTTCTCCATATAAGTGCAGTGCGCCAACCGCGACCACATAGCGCCCCGGCGGCATAGCGCGTAATTTATCCCGCCAGGCAAGATTGCGCTGGTGCATCAGCACATCGTACAGCGACTGACTGAATGTATTGGGCAGCGTTATTTCATTATCTTGCGGTGGCGCATTCAGCCACCAGCTCATCATTTGTTGCAACAACCGGGCGTTGGTATGCCAGTGGGTCAGAGTATCGTCCAGCAGTGCCAGTCCGTTGTCGGGAAGCTGGAGCAACATGGCAATCTGATTTTCTGCCCCTTCCAGTTCAATCACGGGCTTATGTTGTTGCTTCGCTACCTGCAATAACTGGTAATCGATGCCATATTCTGCCCGCAGCCCCAGTTTTTGCGCCTGTGTCGCCTGAAGAACCATCGCGATTTGCCACAGCGGTTGAGTAGAAAACAGCGAGGGAGAAATGCCCATCTCCTGGCTAATGTGTTGCAGGTTTTGCATCTGTTCTTCGCTGATACGCTCTTCCAGCGCCTCGCAGGAAGGGAGATTGGCAAATGGGGTATCGCTGGTGGAAACATCCGCCTCGACGATAAGCGCATCGGCTTGTTTGAGTTTTTTGAGCAGCCGGGCGGGCAGGGGAGCCATATCGTGGCTACCCATATGAATACTGCCAATGAGATGAAAATGACGATTACCGGAAAGAGAGATATCGATGGCAGGCCAGGTGTAATGATTACCGCGCAGCGCAGCCCAAAGTGTTTTTACCCGGTACAACAGATCCATACGACCTCCCTTTGTGAAATATCATGCTAGCGCGCGGGGAGGAATGGCGCAAATGGAGTTGATTGTTGCACTTGTGCACAGTGCTTTGTCCAGTAAACCGGACAAGGCGTTCACGCCGCATCCGGCACCTGAGCACTATTGCCTGATGCGACGCTGACGCGTCTTATCAGGCCTACAAACTTGTGCCCGAACCGTAGGCCGGATAAGGCGTTCACGCCGCATCCGGCACCTGAGCGCCATTGTCTGATGCGACGCTGACGCGTCTTATCAGGCCTACAAACTTGTGCCCGAACCGTAGGCCGGATAAGGCGTTCATGCCGCATCCGGCAGTCGTGCGTTAATGCCAAATGCGCCGCCCTGAAGCAGCGCATCCGGCAATGACGTACTTACTCTTTCGGTTTAAACCGCAGCAACCGGTTGGCGTTGCTCACCACGGTAATCGACGAGAGTGCCATGGCTGCCCCGGCAACCACCGGGTTAAGCAAGGTTCCGGTGAACGGCCATAAAATACCGGCGGCGACGGGGATCCCAATGCTGTTATAGATAAACGCACCAAGCAGATTCTGCTTCATATTACGCAGCGTTGCGCGGGAGATGGCGAGCGCATCGGCAACGCCCATCAGACTATGGCGCATCAGAGTAATCGCTGCGGTTTCAATCGCAACATCACTCCCACCGCCCATTGCAATACCGACATCCGCCTGGGCCAGTGCTGGCGCGTCGTTAATACCGTCACCCACCATTGCGACCTGACGCCCCTCGCTTTGCAGACGTTTAATCGCTTCGGCTTTACCATCCGGCAATACACCCGCAATCACTTCATCAATCCCCGCTTCTTTGGCGATCGCATTGGCGGTCGTTGGGTTATCCCCGGTCAACATCACCAGACGATATCCCGCTTTATGCAGCCGTTGCAGCGCCGCCACGCTATCACTACGTAATGGATCGCGTACTGCCAGCAGGGCTACCGCTTTATCGTCAACCGCCAGCAGCACTGGCGTTGATCCTTGCGATGCCTGGGCGGTAATCTCCGCTTCGATAGCTTTCGTATCTACTTGCTGATCATTTAACAGCGCCTGATTCCCCAACAGCAGCGCATGGCCTTCTGCTTCACCGCTCACGCCCAGCCCGCGCAATGTGCGGAAGCCGTTGACTTGTGGCAGTTGCATATCGCCTGCTTTATCGAGGATTGCCCGCGCCAGTGGGTGGCTGGAACCTTGTTCCAGTGCCGCCGCCAGACGCAGCGCCTGCGCTTCGTCAACATCAGCAAAGGTTTTCACAGTGACAACCTGCGGCTTCCCTTCGGTCAGCGTCCCGGTTTTATCGAAAACTACGGTATCCAGCGTACTGGCACGTTGCAGTGCGTCGGCGTCACGCACCAGCACACCGAACTCTGCCGCGCGGCCGACACCAGAAATAATCGACATCGGCGTTGCCAGCCCCAGCGCACACGGGCAGGCGATAATCAGCACCGTGGTGGCAATCACCAGGGTATAAACAATTTGCGGTGCCGGACCAAAGAAATACCAGATTGCCGCACTGATCAGCGCAATCACCACCACTACCGGCACAAACACGGCAGAGATTTTATCCGCCAGTTGGCCGATTTCCGGCTTACTGCTCTGGGCCTGGCGCACCATGCGAATAATCCGCGACAAGGTAGTATGGCTGCCAACCGCACTGGCGCGAAACAGCACGCTGCCGTCCTGCACCACCGTCCCGGCATGGACACTATCGCCTTCGCCTTTTTGCTGCGGAATAGGTTCACCCGTCAGCATTGCTTCATCCAGCCACGCTTTGCCCTGGGTAATCTCACCATCTACCGGCACACGATCACCGGTCGTCAGGCGCAGCAACATACCTGGCTGCACTTCAGCCAGCGGCACACTTTTTTCACCATCTTCGGTGACCAGTCGTGCCGTGGGCGGGGTTAAATCGAGTAATTTCTCCAGCGCTTTAGAAGAGCGTTGACGTGCGCGCGCTTCCAGCATATGGCCGAGATTAATCAGACCGATAATCATCGCGCTGGCTTCGTAATAAAGATGTCGCGCTTCCATCGGGAACCACTGCGGCCACAGGTTGACGCTCATCGAATAGAGCCACGCCACGCCTGTACCCAGCGCTACCAGCGTATCCATCGTCGCCGCGCCGTTCAGCAGGCTTTTCCATGCGCTGCGGTAAAAATGCCCACCCGCGAAAACCATCACCGCCAGCGTAATCAGGCCGATAACCAACCACAGGTTGCGGTTGTCGGCAGTGACCATCATGTTCTCGCCAATCATCCCCCAGACCATCACCGGGATACCCACCGCCAGGGCGACAATCGCCTGCCAGCGGAAGCGTTTCATAGTCGCGACGGCGGTTTCCTGCTGGCGTTCGCGGCGTTTAGCATCATCTTCAATCGCCTCTGCGCCGTAGCCCGCTTTTTCCACCGCCTGCACTAAATCTTGTGGGGAGGCACTGCCCATCACCAGCGCAGTGCGCTCCGCCAGGTTTACCCGTGCCTGGGTGACGCCCGGTACGCTTTGCAGCGCGTTCTGCACCCGGGTGACACAACTGGCGCAGCTCATGCCGCTCAGCAGCAACTGCTGACTATCGTCTTCGGCGGTCGCTGCCGGAAGCTCATCAGGAACCGCTGTCAGTGCTTCCGACGGGATTGATGACTCCGCCAGCGGTTTAGCCTTTGGGTGGCTTACTGATGCGTCATAACCCGCTTGCTTGATAGTTTCGATAAGCTGTTCTGCGCTGGCAGTACCGGTAACGTGCGCTTCAGTGATAGACACGTCCGCCTGCTCAACGTCCGGGCGCTGCTCAAGACTCTCTTTTACGCGTTTAACGCAGTGACCGCAGGACAAGCCGTCCAGGGTCAGGTCGATTGTTTGAGACATAATTCACTCCTTTAAGACAGTGTTGACTGACTGAGATAAAGGGTAAACCTTCCAGCAAGGGGAAGGTCAAGAAATTAATTAATCACCAGGATAAAAGTCAGTGAAGATTAAAAAATTGGCTCAATTTCCATCAGAATCAGACAATTATCTCTTTGTTTTCCTGTAGTTAATTTGCGGGTGCTAAGTTAAATCAGGATGCCTGAAAATTGGCATCGGGGTGAGGAATAACCTCCCGCATCTATAAAAAGGAGTTAACAAAAGATGTCAGATGCAAAAAATTTACAGCAGGCAGTGGACCAGGCATATACCCAATATCATTCACTGAGCGGCGGACAAAATGCCGATTACATTCCCTTTCTGGCGAATGTCCCCAGCCAACTGGCGGCAGTGGCTATTGTGACTTGCGATGGTAGCGTCTATCGCGCGGGTGACAGTGATTACCGCTTTGCGCTGGAATCCATCTCGAAAGTCTGTACGTTAGCCCTCGCGCTGGAAGATGTCGGCTCGCAGGCGGTTCAGGACAAAATTGGCGCTGACCCGACCGGATTGCCTTTTAATTCAGTCATCGCCTTAGAACTTCATGGCGGCAAACCGTTGTCGCCACTGGTGAATGCAGGTGCTATCGCCACTACCAGTCTGATCAAAGCCGACAATGCCGAGCAACGCTGGCAGCGGATTTTACACATCCAACAACAACTGGCTGGGGAGCAGGTGGCGCTCTCTGATGAAGTGAATCAGTCAGAGCAGACCACCAACTTCCACAATCGCGCAATTGCCTGGCTACTGTATTCCTCCGGATACCTCTATTGCGATGCGATGCGATGGAAGCCTGCGACGTGTACACCCGTCAGTGCTCCACGCTTATCAATACCGTTGAACTGGCGACGCTTGGCGCGACGCTGGCGGCGGGCGGTGTTAATCCGCTAAGCCAAAAACGTATTCTTCAGGCCGATAATGTACCGTACATCCTGGCCGAAATGATGATGGAAGGACTGTATGGTCGCTCCGGTGACTGGGCGTATCGCGTGGGGTTGCCCGGAAAAAGCGGCGTTGGCGGCGGTATTCTGGCGGTCGTACCTGGCGTGATGGGTATTGCCGCGTTCTCGCCACCGCTGGATGAAGAAGGCAACAGTGTTCGCGGACAAAAAATGGTGGCATCGGTCGCTAAACAACTCGGCTATAACGTGTTTAAGGGCTGATCATGATGAACACGGAAGGTGATAACGATAACAAACCCCTCGGGCTATGGAATGTCGTTTCCATCGGCATTGGGGCGATGGTGGGGGCGGGGATCTTTGCCCTGCTGGGGCAGGCCGCGTTGTTAATGGAAGCCTCGACCTGGGTCGCCTTTGCCTTTGGCGGTATTGTGGCGATGTTTTCCGGTTATGCCTACGCGCGGCTTGGGGCGAGTTACCCCAGTAACGGCGGGATTATTGACTTCTTTCGTCGGGGATTAGGTAATGGCGTCTTTTCGCTGGCTCTATCGTTACTGTACCTGATGACGCTGGCGGTGAGTATCGCGATGGTGGCTCGTGCCTTTGGCGCTTATGCCGTGCAGTTTTTGCATGAAGGCAGCCAGGATGAGCATCTTATTTTGCTGTACGCACTGGCGATCATTGCGCTGATGACACTATTTAACTCCTTAAGCAATCATGCGGTAGGGCGGCTGGAAGTGATCCTCGTCGGCATCAAAATGATGATCCTGTTGTTGTTGATCGTCGCAGGCGTCTGGTCGCTACAACCAGCGCACATTTCTGTCTCTGCACCACCCAGCTCCGGCGCGTTCTTCTCCTGTATTGGGATAACCTTCCTTGCTTATGCGGGCTTTGGCATGATGGCAAACGCAGCGGATAAAGTGAAAGATCCGGCGGTCATTATGCCACGGGCGTTTCTGGTGGCGATTGGCGTTACCACGCTACTCTACATTGCGCTGGCGCTGGTGCTACTTAGCGATGTTTCGGCATTAGAGTTAGAAAAATATGCCGATACCGCCGTAGCGCAAGCCGCTTCTCCGTTGCTCGGACATGTGGGTTATGTGATTGTGGTCATCGGCGCTTTACTGGCGACGGCCTCAGCCATCAACGCCAACCTGTTTGCCGTGTTTAACATCATGGACAATATGGGCAGCGAGCGCGAACTGCCGAAATTAATGAATAAATCCCTGTGGCGGCAGAGTACCTGGGGCAACATCATCGTAGTGGTGTTGATTATGCTGATGACGGCGGCGCTGAATTTAGGCTCGCTCGCCAGCGTCGCCAGTGCCACTTTTTTGATCTGCTACCTGGCGGTGTTTATGGTCGCTATCCGCCTGCGTCATGATATTCACGCCTCGTTACCGCTCCTTGTTGTTGGCACGTTGGTTATGTTGTTGGTGATCATCGGGTTTATTTACAGTCTGTGGTCACAGGGCAGCAGTGCGCTGATGTGGATTATTGGCGCACTATTACTAAGCCTTATTGTGGCAATGGTAATGAAACGGAATAAAACGGTATAAACTTTTCTGTGCGCGGTGCTTTCTGTACTGCGCTTTTATTTTTATCCTTAAATTAATCTCCTTTCTTATGCCTTTAATAAATAATTCACAAAAAAAGATATATAGACGATAAAACTGTGATTTCTATCACTTCCTGGTATGGATTATTCTTAACAAGAATGATGGTAATCTAAAAGTCGTAGTGTATTCTTAATAAATGACGTATAAGCTTTTCAACTGCATTTCTTTTAAAGGGGGAAGTAAAAACGAAAGAGATGCGCAAGTTATTACCCTTCTTAAATAAAATGATGCTGGTTATAAAGATCAGTTAAAATAATGACCTGGAAGGAAGTGACTTACCTATGGCGCGATTACAATTAAAAAACCGTAAAAATAAAGGTCTGATATTTTTAATAAGTTTTATTGTGATGGGAGGAGACGCGCTTGCTGCACCGTTACCACAATGGGCTAATGCCCCTGCGGTTACGCCGGTTGCCAGTTTATCCTTACAGGAAAGTATATTACGCGCATTTGCCCGCAATCCTGACGTCACCCAACAGGCGGCGCAGATAGGTATTGGCGAAGCGCAAATCGATGAAGCCAAAAGTGCCTGGTATCCGCACGTGGGTTTAACCGGCAACGCAGGCCCGTCGCGACAAACTGACTCCAGCGGCAGGCTGGATAACAACGTTTCTTATGGCATAACCCTGACGCAACTGGTGTATGACTTTGGTAAAACAAACAACAATATCAAACTGCAAACTGCCGCTCGTGATAGCTACCGCTTTAAATTAATGGCCACCCTGACCGATGTCGCAGAGAAAACGGCGACCGCCTATATGGAAGTTAGCCGTTATCAGGCTTTGTGTGACGCGGCGCAACGCAATATTCACTCACCATAAAATGTCTGCAACATGGAGTCACTGCGCGTTGGTACGTTGCATTGTCGAAGACGTTGACATCACTACTGTTGGCGGCGTCATCGCCCCCGGTGGTAAACTGATGACTATCGTGCCGCTGGATGAGCAACTGCTGATTGAGGCAAAAATCTCCCCGCGCGATGTGGCATTTATCCATCCGGGGCAAAAATCGCTGGTGAAAATAACCGCTTACGATTACTCCATCTACGGCGGCTTGCCAGGAGAAGTGGCGGTGATCTCACCGGACACCATTCAGGATGAAGTGCGGCGCGATGTTTATTACTATCGGGTGTACATTCGCACCTTCAGCAACCATCTGGAAAATAAACATAAACAACAGTTTCCGATATTCCCAGGTATGGTCGCGACAGTAGATATCCGCACGGGCAAAAAGAGCGTGCTGGATTATCTGTTGAAACCCTTTAACAAAGCACAGGAGGCGTTGCGCGAACGATGAACATTAGCGATGTGGCAAAAATTACCGGCCTGACCAGCAAAGCCATCCGCTTCTATGAAGAGAAGGGATTGGTGACACCGCCAATGCGCAGCGAAAACGGCTATCGCACCTACACGCAGCAACATCTCAACGAACTGACGTTACTGCGCCAGGCGCGCCAGGTGGGCTTTAACCTGGAAGAGAGCGGAGAGCTGGTGAACCTGTTTAACGATCCGCAGCGACACAGCGCCGACGTAAAACGGCGCACGCTGGAGAAAGTGGCGGAGATCGAACGGCATATTGAGGAATTGCAAGCCATGCGCGACCAGTTGCTGGCGCTGGCAAACGCCTGCCCCGGCGATGACAGCGCCGACTGCCCGATTATCGAAAATCTCTCCGGCTGCTGTCATCATCGGGCGGGGTGAAAAATCAGTTAATCCCCGGTTGCACAGAAAGAATATGCTGCAAACTTTCTACCATAATGCGTCCCGACTGAAATAAACCTTCCTGGATTGCGTTGCTGGCATTAACAGCGTGAACCAGGGAGGCTAATAAAACAACTTGTAAGAACGCAAAGATAAATGCACCAATAATCATAATATGCATCAGAGTTGGTTTTTTTTCATTCTTCATTTTAAATAGCCCACAAACTGGCCTTCCTTCATTAATGCGACTTTCCCTGTATGGTGATAAACAATCACGTTATAAAGACCAGACTGGTATACGGTGGCATCTTTATTATCTTCATCAATCGCGCATAATGAATCATTGAGATAAGCAAAGTTTTTACTGCTCATTCTAAAGGTAAGACCAAAACCTTTATAAATGGATTTTTTAGCGGCCTGGGCGTGTTGTGCGACTTCTGCGTTCTTATAAGCCTGCGCCTCGGATGCACTTAAAATAGCCGCCTGGCGCTGCTGTTCTGCAAGATAACAGGTGTCATGGCTGACGCCCTGCGCCTGGCAATCTGCGATACGGGAAGTGGGGGAGCTACAGCCAGCCAGTAAGATAATAGTCAGCAGGGAAAACGATTTAATGGTGCTATTCATCATTATTAACCTTAAAGAATTGAGAAATATTGCGAATAAGAAATCGCTATAAAATTTAGAAAGAATATCCCACGCCGACACCCGCGCCGAAATCAGATTGTGTGTCTGCAGAGACACCCGCTTTAATTACTGTATGAATTCCAGCGTTAAACGAAGCACCGACAGATACCGCAGATTCATTATTAAATGTACCCGCTCCGGCAGACACCATCATAAAATCACCTGTCTTAACCTGAGGCTGTGAAGCAATAGCGACGGCTGACGCGATACCTGCATTAGCTTCTTTACGGTTATCTTCCACCTCATGTTTCAACGAACTGAAATTGTTATTGAGTGAATTGATTTGTTGGCTGTTATCTGCGACACGTTTTTGGGTATTTGTTAACTGCTGATGCGTTTGGGTTACGTCTTGTGTCAGGCTGTCAATTTGTTCATGTGTTTGGGTTGAGTCTTGTGCCAGACGCTGAATTTGCTCCCCGTATTGCACGCTCTTGATATGCTGCTGCGTTGCCTGGTTGGTTGTGAGGGTATCTATTCTTTGTTTTTGTTCTGCTGTGGTACGTGTATTAGCGTCATTTTGTGCGGCCAGCCTGGCGTTAACCATCTCCTGATAATGTGCGCTGGTGCGGGCATCGCCAAGTGCGGAAACCGTTTTTTGTGTAGTGTCGAGTTGTTGCTGCTGTGCATCGGTAGCGGCTGTCTGTCTGGCGTCGATCATGCTCTGATAACGGGTGGCAGTCTGTACATCGCCAGTGTCGGCAACGGTTTTCTGGGTTTTGTCGAGTTGTTGCTGCTGAACGGCAATATCGTTACGGTTCTGCTCGATATTGTTTTTGTTTTCAGTCACGGCCCCAGAAAGTTTGACGCCGTTCATCAGTGCGGTGTTGGCGTTAATGTTGGCATGGTCAGCCGCTGACTGAGCATGTACGACATCGCCTTTCAAGGTGCTGACATCTGACTGCACGACCGAGACATCATTGCGGGTGTCGGCAATGGCGACTTTATTAGCATCAATATCCGTCTGCGCCACCATAATGGCATGATGCGTGTCATCGGCTTTCAGCGATGCCCAGTTGGCTGTGTGCTGCGCGTTCTTAATGGCGGTATCCTGCCCGTTGTCGCGGTCGAGCTGCGCTTGATTGGTTATCGGGTTCAGCGTACTGGTGGGCTGTACGGGAGAGGCGGCTGTATCATCGGCTTTCTGAGGCGTTGTAGTTTTGTAATTATGTGCAATTAGATCATTTTGTGTAGCAGCACTGTTCCCTGTCCTTTCTAAAAATCGACCAATTTTCTGATCAATTTCCATTTGCGACATTCCTGGCTGGATTGCCGCTAATTCTGTCGCTGCTGCCTCAACAGTATCACCCGCAAACGCAGATGGACTTACCGCGGTAGCAACAACAACAGCCAGTAAAGACAACTTTACAGATTTCATGTATTTTTTCTCTATCAAAGTAAGTCACGTTTATTGTTCTAAAGAAAACAAATATTGTTTCTATAAGAAATAATATTCGTTGCAGTTTGAACGAAATCTACGCCGCCATTTGTGTGATGTAAAGCGCATTTTTATGCGATGTAAGCGTAAACACTAGCCAAAAGAAACATTGGTTGTTTCTTATATAAATAATTATGAAGTTCATTTCGTGCTATTTCCTTGTAAAAAAGAGTAACGACTTGTTTTTATAAGCGAAATAAATTCCGTTTCTGGGCTAAACGTGAAGAGGTTCCTGATGTGTGCTAGAATGCGTTTCTTTGATAAATCTCAATTTTTAAGAGGTTTACGCCAGGCAGGGAAATTAAATGAATGAATTTGAGAAGATTTTTAATGAAATGAATCTGGACAGGGCGCTACTCCCCATCCTTTTTCGTTCGAATCGTTCCACGGTGTGGAAGTATTTAAGCGGCGATAGTACGGCTCCTGCCTCTGCTATGTCGCTGATCATGCTGTTGCAGTTGATCCAGAAGCGAAACCCCGATCTGTTAGCCGAATGGTTAACGCTTTCTGATTTTACCATTCCGCCAGAAGTGTACCTGGACCAGCCTGATTACTGGAAAGGGTGGGTGTATACCCAACATAAGGTCAATAAAAACGTCCTGGAATATCTAAAAAAACACTATCCGGATGAAGACCAAAAAAGTATGAGTAAAGGCCGGGAAGAGTAATTTTGCCTCTACTCGGCTATATGCCGGATGCGGCGTAAACGCCTTATCCGGCCTACGATTTAGGCATAGATTTGTAGGCATGATAAGACGCGTCAGCGTCGCATCAGGCGATGACCGCACGGATGATCAACGTTATCCCTTCAATCGCAATCACCTCAACATGCGTGCCTGCACCTAAATCTTCGCTGGCGTTGACCGGCCATGAACTGTCGCCAACGCGCATATGGCCACGCCCGTTGACCAGCGGCGTTTCCAGCACAAAACGACGACCAATTAACTGTTGTCCGCGTTGGTTTAGATGACTATCGCTGTGCTTTTGTTCGCGTACCCGCCGCGACAGCCATTTCCACCACAGCCAGGCGGCGAGTAACGTCAGAACAGCAAACATCACCCCTTGCCATTCCCAACCCAGCGGCAGTAGCCAGACCACCAGACCAGTAATCACCGCCGCGACACCGCTCCACAGCAGATAACCATTGCCGCCCAGCATCTCGGCCGCCAGCAGCAAACCACCGAGACTCAGCCAGAAAATATGCGGGTGGACTACCAGCAACGCGATCATGATTTAGCCCGCTCGCTAGCGCTGTCTTTCACCAGTTCGGCAATCCCGGCAATCGACCCCATCAGACTACTGGCGTCTAATGGCATCATTACCACTTTGCTGTTACTGGACGACCCGATCTGCTGTAACGCTTCGGTGTATTTCTGCGCCACGAAGTAGTTCACCGCCTGAATATCGCCAGAGGCAATGGCTTCAGACACCATTTGGGTGGCGCGGGCTTCTGCTTCGGCGGAACGTTCACGCGCTTCGGCCTGTAAAAAAGCCGACTGACGTTCGCCTTCCGCTTTCAGGATTTGCGATTGTTTTTCACCTTCCGCTTTGAGAATTTCCGCCTGGCGTATCCCTTCCGCTTCAAGGATGTAAGCGCGTTTGGTACGTTCCGCTTTCATCTGCGCGTTCATCGAAGAGATCAGCTCTGCCGGTGGGCGTACATCACGAATTTCGATGCGGGTGACTTTTATCCCCCACGGGTTAGTGGCTTCATCGACAATATGCAGCAGGCGCGAGTTAATGCTATCGCGCTGGGAGAGCATTTCATCCAGTTCCATCGAACCCAGTACGGTACGGATGTTGGTCATGGTCAGGTTAATGATTGCCAGCTCCAGATTGCTGACCTCATAAGCTGCGCGTGGGGCATCAATCACCTGAATAAAACAGACTGCGTCGATAGTCACGTTGGCGTTATCTTTCGAGATAACTTCCTGGGAAGGAATGTCGAGCACTTGTTCCATCATATTGATCTTGCGACCAATGCGATCCATAAACGGCACCACCAGGCTTAGCCCCGGTTGCAATGTTTTGGTATAGCGGCCAAAACGTTCCACCGTCCACTGATAGCCCTGCGGCACGATTTTGACGCCTGCGCCAACAATCACCAGCGCGACAAAAATAAGAATCGGGATAAAGATAAGCATCGGAAAAACCTCCTGTTGTACCGTCCATAATGAGCAAAGTTGCTGCTTGATTAAACAAATTATACCTGATTACTGAAAGGGAGTTCCCCCTTATTACTGTGGAGGATAAACTGTTTTTAGTAAAAATCAGAAAAAGGGATGGGTAATGCCGGAAAATAGTCTTCTGCTTCAGTTACACAACGTCGGATATCTGGCGGGTGATACGAAGATTCTTAATAACATTAATTTTTCGCTGCGAGCTGGCGAATTTAAGTTAATTACCGGCCCTTCCGGTTGCGGCAAAAGTACGCTGCTAAAAATAGTTGCTTCATTAATCAGTCCGACCAGCGGAACGTTACTGTTTGAAGGCGAGGATGTCAGCACACTAAAGCCGGAAATCTACCGCCAACAAGTTTCTTACTGTGCCCAGACGCCAACTCTGTTTGGCGACACAGTATACGATAACCTGATTTTTCCCTGGCAGATCCGTAACCAGCAGCCTGATCCGGCCATTTTTCTCGATTTTTTCGAACGCTTTGCTTTGCCGGATACCATCCTGACTAAAAATGTCTCCGAGCTTTCCGGTGGTGAAAAACAGCGCATCTCGTTGATTCGCAATCTGCAATTTATGCCGAAGGTATTATTACTCGACGAAATTACCAGCGCGCTGGACGAAAGCAACAAACGTAACGTCAATGAGATGATCCACCGTTATGTACGCGAGCAAAATATTGCTGTGCTGTGGGTGACACACGACAAAGATGAAATTAATCATGCGGATAAGGTAATTATGCTGCAACCGAATGCCGGAGAAATGCAGGAAGAACGCTATGAACACGCATAATATTACTAACGAGTCGTTGGCGCTGGCATTAATGCTGGTGGTGGTGGCAATCTTAATTAGCCATAAAGAAAAACTGGCGCTGGAGAAAGATATTCTCTGGAGCGTCGGGCGGGCGATAATCCAACTGTTCATCGTTGGCTATGTACTGAAATATATATTCAGTGTTGATGATGCCAGCCTGACATTATTGATGGTGTTATTTATCTGCTTTAATGCGGCGTGGAATGCGCAAAAACGGAGCAAATATATTACTAAAGCCTTTGTTTCGTCGTTTATTGCCATTACGGTGGGGGCGGGAATTACTCTGGCGGTGCTGATTTTATCGGGTTCGATTGAGTTTATCCCGATGCAGGTGATCCCTATCGCCGGGATGATTGCTGGTAATGCGATGGTTGCTGTGGGGCTGTGTTATAACAATCTCGGGCAGCGGTTTATCAGCGAACAGCAGCAAATCCAGGAAAAATTGAGTCTTGGTGCGACGCCGAAGCAGGCGTCTGCAATATTAATACGCGACAGTATTCGCGCGGCTTTAATTCCGACGGTCGATTCAGCAAAAACGGTTGGCTTAGTGAGTTTGCCGGGAATGATGTCCGGGTTGATATTTGCCGGGATTGATCCGGTGAAGGCGATTAAATATCAGATTATGGTGACTTTTATGTTGCTCTCGACCGCCAGTCTGTCGACCATTATTGCCTGCTATTTAACTTATCGTAAGTGTTATAATTCGCGCCACCAGTTGGTGGTGGCGCAATTGAAGAATAAATAATGCGATGCCTGATGCGACGCTGGCGCGTCTTATCAGGCCTGCATGGCTCCTGCAATATATTGCAGTTGCACGATTTGGTAGGCCGGATAAGGCGTTTACGCCGCATCCGGCGGTTATGGGCGGATGCCTGATGCGACGCTGGCGCGTCTTATCATGCCTACAAATCCGGGCAAGCGTCGCATCTCAACGAAATATCAATACAACAACGCGTACAACTGACGGCGATATTTCGACGCCAGCGCATCACCTGTACCCAGTGCGGCGAGGATCTCCTGGAACGTCTTACGTGTCTGACCGTCTGCGGCGGTTAAATCTTTACGCAGATGCCCAAACAGTAACTCCAGCGCCTCTTCATTGCGCCCAACCTGATGCAGTTGCAGCGCCAGTTGCGTCGCCAGTGCAGCATCTTCTGGATTCTCTGCCACCTGTTGTTGCAACTGTTGAATTTCCGGCGTATCAGCCGCCTGCTTCAGCAGTTCGATTTGCGCCACCAGCCCCTGGTAGCGGGTGTCCTGATCCTGCAACGGGATGGTTTTCAGCACCGCTTCTGCATCTTCTGAACGGTTCAGTGCAATCAGCGTTTCTGCCAGTAGCAGACCGATTTCCCCGTTCTGATTCGACAACTGCCAGGCGTCTTTCAGCAGCGGCAGTGCGTCGGTGTAATTTCCTTCCTGCATCAGTTGCATCGCCTGCTGCGCTTTCAGTTCTTCTTCGCGCGGCAGCACTTTATCCAGCAAGGCGCGGATCGCTTCTTCCGGCTGCGGCCCCTGGAAGCCGTCTACCGGCTGACCGTTCTGGAACAGATACACGGTCGGAATAGCGCGCAGACCAAACTGGGAAGCAATCATCTGCTCCGCGTCACAATCCAGCTTCGCCAGAATAAATTGCCCGTTGTACTGCGCCGCGAGGCTTTCCAGAATCGGGGTTAACTGCAAACAGTGCTGGCTACGTTCAGACCAAAAATAGAACAGTACCGGCGTGGTCATCGACTGTTCAAGAACCTGTTGCAGGTTAGATTCGTTAATGTTGACAATATTTTGTACGGACATGGAGTCACTCTCTGTTGTCGATATTTTCTTTGACATGGGGGCTTAAGCGCGCGCTTCAACTCACCCCTGCAATATTTTGTCCATCACGCGCCCCGGCAGCAGGCGTTTAAGCACCATTACCGCCCAGGTAACCAGCGTCACCGGATAGCGCATTTTGGGCTTCTCGCTGATAAAAGCATGGCGCACTTTAGCCACAACTGCTTCCGGCCCCAATGTAAAACGGGCGGCAATGCCGGGGTTTTCGACCGGTTGATCGCTTTGCGTCTGGTTGACGTTGTCGGTGAAACGAGTACGAATAGGGCCTGGCTCAATCAGGCTGACCTTGATTCCGCTGTGGCGCAGTTCCATGCGCAGCGCGTCTGACCACGCCTCCAGCGCATATTTGCTGGCCGCATAAGCGCCGCGACCCGGCGTGGAGATTAATCCCATCACCGATGAGGTCATGACAATACGCCCTTCTCCATGCGGCAACATGGCGGGTAACAGACGCATGGTGAGCTGATGTGCGCCGAAAAAGTTGGCGGAAAACTGCTGTTCCATCTGCATGCGGCTGATGGTGGAAAGGGGGCCATACACGCCGAATCCGGCATTGTTAAAGATCCCATACAGACAATTATCGGTCAGGGCGATCACTTCGTCGGCTGCGCGATCAACACTTTCCGGTGAATCCAGATCGATCAACACGCCGGTTAATCCCATATTGTTCATGCGCTCAACATCATCCGGTTTCCGGCAACCTGCCAGTACATGAAAACCCTGGCGTTTTAATTCGAGCGCGCTTTCCAGGCCAATTCCACTGGAACATCCGGTAATTAAGACCGATTTTTGCATAACTTTACCTGTCAGGATCTCCGTTGCTTTATGAGTCATGATTTACTAAAGGCTGCAACTGCTTCGCCATCCAGTCGGCAATAAACGGCTGGGCGTCGCGGTTGGGATGAATACCGTCATCCTGCATCCATTGTGGTTTGAGGTAGACCTCTTCCATAAAAAAGGGCAGCAGCGGGACATCGAACTCTTTGGCGAGTTTGGGATAAATGGCGCTAAAGGCTTCATTATAACGGCGACCATAGTTTGCAGGCAGACGTATTTGCATTAACAATGGTTCAGCGTTGGCGGTTTTGACATCCTGCAAAATCTGGCGCAGCGTCTGCTCCGTTTGCTGCGGCTGAAAACCACGCAAACCGTCATTGCCGCCCAGTTCAACCAGCACCCAGCGCGGCTGATGCTGTTTCAGCAGAGCCGGAAGGCGCGCCAGCCCTTGTTGCGAGGTGTCGCCGCTGATGCTGGCGTTGACTACCGACGTTTTACTCTGCCACTTATCATTCAACAAGGCAGGCCAGGCCGCGCTGGCAGACATTCGATACCCGGCGCTCAGGCTATCACCCAGAATTAATAACGTGTCCGCTGCGGCGGCACGGAAAGTTAACAGGACCAGGAACAGGAAGGGCAAATGCCAGCGGAAAACATTGTTGAAGTTCATCATCTTAAGAAGTCCGTCGGTCAGGGGGAGCATGAACTCTCCATCCTCACCGGAGTTGAGCTGGTTGTCAAACGCGGCGAAACCATCGCGCTGGTGGGCGAGTCAGGGTCGGGTAAGTCAACCTTACTGGCGATCCTCGCCGGGCTGGATGACGGTAGTAGTGGTGAAGTGAATCTGGTGGGGCAACCGCTACATACTATGGATGAAGAAGCGCGGGCAACGTTACGCGCGAAGCATGTCGGCTTTGTTTTTCAGTCATTTATGTTAATTCCTACCCTTAATGCACTGGAAAATGTCGAACTTCCGGCGCTGCTGCGCGGTGAGAGTAGCGCGGAAAGTCGTAACGGTGCGAAAGCGTTGCTCGAACAGTTGGGGCTGGGTAAACGTCTTGATCATCTTCCGGCACAGCTTTCCGGTGGAGAACAGCAACGGGTGGCGCTGGCGCGAGCTTTTAACGGTCGGCCTGATGTGCTGTTTGCCGATGAACCCACCGGCAACCTTGACCGCCAGACGGGCGATAAAATTGCCGACCTGCTGTTTTCCCTCAACCGTGAGCATGGCACCACCCTGATTATGGTGACCCACGACCTGCAACTGGCGGCACGCTGCGACCGCTGCTTACGGCTGGTGAACGGACAGTTGCAGGAGGAAGCATGATTGCACGTTGGTTCTGGCGCGAATGGCGCTCGCCGTCGCTGTTGATTGTCTGGCTGGCGTTAAGCCTGGCGGTGGCCTGCGTGCTGGCGCTGGGCAATATCAGCGATCGGATGGAGAAAGGTTTAAGCCAGCAAAGCCGTGAGTTTATGGCGGGCGATCGGGCGTTGCGCAGTTCGCGCGAAGTACCGCCAGCGTGGCTGGAAGAGGCGCAAAAGCGTGGCCTGAAAGTCGGCAAGCAGCTTACCTTTGCCACCATGACCTTTGCGGGCGACACGCCGCAACTGGCGAACGTCAAAGCGGTTGATGATATCTACCCGATGTATGGCGAGCTACAGACCAATCCTTCTGGACTAAAACCGCAACCGGGCAGCGTATTGCTGGCTCCACGGCTGATGGCGCTCCTGAATTTGAAAACGGGCGATACCATCGACGTGGGCGATGCCACGTTGCGCATTGCCGGAGAAGTGATTCAGGAGCCGGATTCCGGTTTTAATCCCTTCCAGATAGCCCCACGCCTGATGATGAATCTGGCAGATGTCGATAAAACAGGAGCCATACAGCCGGGAAGTCGGGTCACCTGGCGTTATAAATTCGGCGGCAACGAGAACCAGCTCGACGGCTATGAGAAATGGTTGTTACCCCAGCTTAAACCCGAACAACGCTGGTACGGTCTGGAACAAGACGAAGGTGCGCTGGGGCGTTCGATGGAACGCTCGCAACAGTTCCTGCTGTTTTCGGCGTTGCTGACCTTGCTGCTGGCGGTGGCGGCGGTCGCGGTGGCGATGAATCATTATTGCCGCAGCCGCTACGATCTGGTGGCGATCCTTAAAACGCTGGGGGCTGGGCGGGCGCAACTGCGTAAGTTAATCGTCGGTCAGTGGCTGATGGTACTGATACTTTCAGCCGTTACCGGCGGAGCGATTGGCCTGTTGTTCGAAAGCGTGTTGATGGTTTTGCTTAAGCCTGTTCTGCCCGCCGCGCTGCCGCCTGCCAGCTTCTGGCCGTGGTTGTGGGCGCTCGGCACCATGACGGTTATCTCGTTGCTGGTGGGGCTGCGACCGTACCGACTGTTGCTGGCAACGCAGCCTTTACGCGTATTACGTAATGATGTGGTCGCCAACGTCTGGCCGCTGAAGTTTTATCTGCCGATTGTCAGTGTTGTGGTTGTGCTGCTGCTCGCCGGGCTGATGGGTGGCAGTATGCTGCTGTGGGCGGTGCTGGCGGGCGCGATAGTGCTGGCTTTGCTATGTGGCGTGCTGGGCTGGATGCTGCTCAATGTATTACGCAGTATGACGCTGAAATCGCTGCCTCTGCGCCTGGCGGTTAGCCGCCTGTTACGTCAGCCGTGGTCAACGTTAAGCCAGCTTTCGGCCTTTTCGCTCTCCTTTATGCTGCTGGCACTGCTGCTGGTGTTGCGTGGCGATCTGCTTGACCGCTGGCAGCAGCAGTTGCCGCCAGAAAGCCCGAACTACTTTTTAATCAACATCGCCACGGAACAGGTAACGCCGCTAAAAGCGTTCCTCGCGGAATATCAGATAGTCCCGGAATCGTTTTATCCGGTGGTGCGGGCGCGGCTGACGGCAATCAATGGCAAAGCGACAGAAGGCAATGAGGATGAAGCGCTTAATCGCGAGCTGAATCTCACCTGGCAAAATACGCGGCCGGATCATAACCCGATTGTCGCCGGTAGCTGGCCGCCAAAAGCCGATGAAGTGTCGATGGAAGAGGGGCTGGCAAAACGCCTGAACGTTGGTCTGGGCGATACCGTCACCTTTATGGGTGACACCCAGGAGTTTCGCGCCAAAGTCACCAGCCTGCGCAAAGTGGACTGGGAAAGTCTGCGTCCGAATTTCTATTTTATTTTCCCTGAAGGGGCGCTGGACGGGCAACCGCAAAGCTGGCTCACCAGTTTCCGTTGGGAGAACGGCAACGGCATGTTGACGCAACTCAACCGCCAGTTCCCGACCATTAGCCTGTTAGACATTGGAGCGATCTTAAAACAGGTCGGCCAGGTGCTGGAGCAGGTAAGTCGGGCGCTGGAAGTGATGGTGGTGCTGGTCACTGCCTGCGGTATGTTGCTGTTGCTGGCACAGGTGCAGGTGGGAATGCGTCAGCGGCATCAGGAATTGGTGGTGTGGCGCACACTCGGCGCGGGCAAAAAGCTGCTGCGCACAACATTGTGGTGTGAGTTTGCCATGCTCGGGTTTGTTTCCGGCCTGGTAGCCGCAATCGGCGCGGAAACGGCGCTGGCGGTGTTGCAGGCGAAAGTGTTTGATTTCCCGTGGGAGCCAGACTGGCGATTGTGGATTGTGCTGCCGTGCAGCGGTGCGTTGCTTCTTTCCCTGTGCGGCGGCTGGCTGGGTGCGCGACTGGTTAAGGGGAAGGCACTGTTCAGGCAGTTTACGGGGTGATGAGAGGCGTTAGATTGCCTGATGCGACGCTTTGCGCGTCTTATCAGGCCTACGGTCTACGGGCAAAATGTAGGCCGGGTGAGGCGTTTACGCCGCATCCGGTAGCTGTGCACTGATGCCTGATGCGACGCTTTGCGCGTCTTATCAGGCCTACGGTCTACGGGCAAAATGTAGGCCGGATAAGGCACTTGTGCTGCATCCGGTAGCTGTGCACTGATGCTCGATGCGACGCTTTGCGCGTCTTATCAGGCCTACGGTCTACGGGCGAAATGTAGGCCGGATAAGGCGTTTACGCCGCATCCGGCATGAACAACGCGCACAGAATGCCGCCCATCACTGCGCCTTCACCCACTCCATCACTTCCGCCCACTCACCGCGAAAGACAACTTTTTCCGCTTTTTTCTCAAGCTGATAGCGATACATCGGGTCGTAATACTCTTCAAGCAGCGGCACCAGCCAGGCCATATGACCGTCGGTGCTGCCGGTTGCGAGTTGCGTTGTCAGCGCCGCATCCAGCCGTGCCGCCAGTTCGTTATAGCGCTGTAATCCCAGCCGACGCTTAATTGCTGAAAGCCCATGATGCAGGTACTCGCAATACTCTTGCCAGCCCTGTTCTTCACCATATGCATGGGTAAAATCATGATGCATACGCAGGAAATACTCTTCGTTCAGGCGTTCAAGACGGATCTCAAACGGGTCTTCCACCACCGCAATCGCCGCCTGGGTCATTCGCTCGCGCAGACATTCCGGAAGGTGATTTGAACCAATCATCCGGCTTTCATCTTCCAGCACCCACAGGTGCAGATCCTGACGGGCGTCGGTTTTTAGCATTTCGGCGGCCAGCAGGTTTTCAAAACTCGCCTGGCTAAGTTGTGGTTGTAACGTGCGACCAAAAGCAGAACCACGATGGCGAGCCAGCCCTTCCAGATCAACACCGTTCGGTTGCTGTTGCACTAACAGCGTTTTGCCGCTGCCGGTACAACCGCCAATCAGCACTATCGGTTTTTTTGACAGTTCAATGGTCGCCTGAATCGCGGTCTGGCGCAGTGCCTTATAACCGCCTTCCACCAGCGGATAATCAATCCCTGCGTCATGCAGCCAGCGTTGCACAATATGTGAACGTTGACCGCCGCGGGCGCAGCAGAGAATACCTTGTGGATTTTGCAGGCACGCTGCCCGCCAGGCGTCCATGCGATGCTGACGAATTTCACCCGCCACCAGTTTATGCCCCAACGCCAGCGCCGCCTCTGATCCTTGCTGTTTATAGCAGGTGCCAACGGCGGCGCGTTCATCGTTATTCATTAACGGCAGGTTGATAGCGGCGGGCATTGCGCCTTGCTCAAACTCGATGGGGGCACGAACATCAATAATGGGCGTATCAGCAATCAGCAGGGCACGATAGTCCTGTTCCGTGTATCTCTCTTGCATAGTAAAAAGTGAACCTCAAATCAGCTTGCGCGCTATTTTACGCGCCAACGCGCAAGGAAACTTGATTTTTAACTACGTGGGTTGCCGAAAATTTCTAAAAAACCGCTGATTTCCGGCCTGCGCTGGGTAAACAAGGTCACAATATCTTCCACCGCTTTGCCGCTGCCAAACTTGCGCCATGCCAGACTTAATGGCGAAGGAGGGCGCATCGTCGGGATGACCCGGCTGACCAGTTGTTGATTATCAATCATCGACTGGCAAAGTGATTTTGGCAAAAAACCAATGCCAACGCCCGCCAGATGGGCGGCGATTTTCGTTTCCATATCAGGAACAATAATTTCCTTTTGTCCCGGCAAACGCTAGGCGACGCGTTTGGTTAAGGTTCGGGCGCTGTCTTCAATATTGACCGCCGGAAAGCGCCGTAACTGCGCTTCTGTTAGCGGCTCTTCAACGTTCGCCAGCGGATGATCCGCCGCGATAACAAAGCGCCATTGCACCGAACCTAAAGGATCAAGGCTAAAAGTATTTGCCAGTGCTTCGGTCCCCGTGACGCCGATAGCCAGGGAAAAGCCTTCGTACAATAGCGAATCCCAGACACCCATATAGATTTGTCGGGAGATGTGAAACTGGGTAAAGGGATAACGTTCATTCAGCCACGCCAGCAGTTGGGCGACGGCCTGGGGGTTGTAGAGCAGGTTGTTGATGACGATATTCACCTGGCGTTCCACGCCATCATTCACCTGTTGCAGCTCGCTGGGCATACTTTCCAGCCAGCTCAGCCAGTCTCTGGCCTGACAAAGCAGATGCTCGCCTGCCGCTGTCAACGTCACGCTGCGAGTCGTGCGGAAAAACAACGCCACCCCGGTATTCTCTTCCAGAAGTTTAATGCGATAACTGATAGTCGCCGTGGTTTTACATAATCGTTCAGCCGCTTTTGAAAAACTTCCTGTTTCAGCAACAGCAATAAAAGTTCGCAAGGTTTCTGGATCAAACATCTTCAGGTATCCCAATTTAAATCAGCAAGTTGCGTGATTTTCCTGTCCTTTGATTTACCTGTATTTTCACATGATAACCCTGCGTGATTTGTGGACTAAATCTGGTTTTGGAAAAATATTCCAACTTTTGTATTGATGTTGTTCTCTTAAGGTTTTAGATTGCCTGTTATTGAAACCTGGCTGACCGGTCGGCGGTGGTTGAACGGAATTATGTTACAAGGACAAAAAGATGAAACTTCAGGTATTACCGTTAAGTCAGGAAGCCTTCAGTGCTTATGGCGACGTTATCGAAACGCAGCAACGGGATTTTTTCCATATAAACAATGGACTGGTGGAGCGTTATCACGATTTGGCGCTCGTTGAGATTCTTGAGCAAGACCGGACGCTTATCAGCATTAACCGCGCGCAACCGGCGAATCTGCCGCTGACCATCCACGAACTCGAACGCCATCCGTTGGGCACCCAGGCATTTATTCCGTTGAAAGGGGAAGGGTTTGTGGTGGTCGTGGCGTCAGGTGATGAAACCCCAGATCTGTCAACGCTGCGGGCGTTTATCACCAACGGTGAGCAGGGGGTGAATTACCATCGTAATGTCTGGCACCATCCGCTTTTCGCCTGGCAGCAGGTTACCGATTTTCTGACCATCGATCGCGGCGGCAGTGACAACTGTGATGTCGAAAGTATTCCTGAACAGGAACTCTGTTTTGCGTGACGCCTGGAACCGACTTGCATAAGATAAACTAATTGTTCATTGTTTATGCTCACTTGTAGGTCGGAGTTAACGTAGGTATGACGGAAGTTAGACGGCGCGGCAGGCCAGGACAGGCAGAGCCTGTGGCACAGAAGGGCGCACAGGCGTTAGAACGGGGAATTGCGATCCTGCAATATCTGGAAAAAAGTGGGGGAAGTTCATCGGTTAGCGATATTTCTCTCAATCTGGATTTGCCGCTCTCAACGACCTTTCGCTTGCTGAAGGTTTTACAGGCAGCGGATTTTGTCTATCAGGACAGTCAGTTAGGCTGGTGGCATATAGGATTAGGTGTCTTTAACGTCGGCGCGGCGTATATCCATAACCGCGATGTCCTCTCCGTTGCCGGGCCGTTTATGCGCCGCCTGATGTTGCTTTCCGGCGAGACGGTCAATGTCGCAATTCGTAACGGCAATGAAGCGGTTTTAATTGGTCAGTTAGAGTGTAAATCGATGGTCAGGATGTGCGCGCCGCTGGGCAGTCGTCTGCCGTTACATGCTTCCGGCGCAGGCAAGGCGCTGCTTTATCCGCTGGCGGAAGAGGAGCTGATGAGCATCATCCTGCAAACCGGTTTGCAGCAGTTTACGCCAACGACGCTTGTGGATATGCCCACCTTGCTGAAGGACCTGGAACAAGCGCGTGAACTGGGCTATACCGTAGATAAAGAAGAGCATGTTGTAGGCCTGAATTGCATAGCTTCAGCAATTTACGACGATGTAGGTAGTGTTGTTGCCGCTATCTCTATCTCCGGGCCTTCATCACGACTGACAGAAGATCGTTTTGTCAGCCAGGGTGAGCTGGTCAGAGACACCGCCCGCGATATTAGTACGGCGTTGGGACTGAAAGCACATCCATAGTGTCTGTCGCATCCCGCTCTGCGGAGCGGGTTTTTTTGACAAAAAATGAAAGTTGGAAAATTTTTCCAACTAATAGAGGTAGGAATAAAATGGCAAAAATGAGAGCCGTTGACGCGGCAATGTATGTGCTGGAGAAAGAAGGTATCACCACCGCCTTCGGCGTTCCGGGAGCAGCAATCAACCCTTTCTATTCAGCGATGCGTAAGCACGGCGGTATTCGTCACATCCTGGCGCGTCACGTAGAAGGTGCGTCGCACATGGCGGAAGGCTATACCCGCGCAACGGCAGGGAATATCGGCGTTTGTTTGGGGACTTCCGGGCCTGCGGGCACGGACATGATCACCGCGCTCTATTCTGCTTCTGCTGATTCCATTCCTATTTTGTGTATTACCGGTCAGGCTCCGCGCGCTCGTCTGCATAAAGAAGATTTCCAGGCGGTGGATATCGAAGCTATCGCCAAACCGGTCAGTAAAATGGCGGTTACTGTACGTGAAGCGGCGCTGGTGCCTCGTGTGCTGCAACAGGCATTTCACCTGATGCGTTCTGGTCGTCCGGGGCCGGTACTGGTGGATTTACCGTTCGACGTTCAGGTTGCGGAAATCGAGTTTGATCCTGACATGTACGAACCGCTGCCGGCCTACAAACCTGCTGCCAGCCGTATGCAGATCGAAAAAGCGGTAGAAATGTTAATTCAGGCCGAACGTCCGGTGATTGTTGCCGGGGGCGGGGTAATCAACGCCGATGCCGCGGCGCTGTTACAACAGTTTGCTGAACTGACCAGTGTTCCGGTGATCCCAACGCTGATGGGCTGGGGCTGTATTCCGGACGATCACGAACTGATGGCCGGGATGGTGGGGCTGCAAACCGCGCATCGCTACGGTAACGCAACGTTGCTGGCGTCCGACATGGTGTTTGGTATTGGTAACCGTTTTGCCAACCGTCATACCGGTTCGGTAGAGAAATACACCGAAGGGCGCAAAATCGTCCACATCGATATTGAGCCGACACAAATTGGCCGCGTGCTGTGTCCGGATCTGGGTATTGTCTCTGACGCTAAAGCGGCGCTGATGCTGCTGGTTGAAGTGGCGCAGGAGATGCAAAAAGCCGGGCGTCTGCCTTGTCGTAAAGAGTGGGTTGCAGAGTGCCAGCAGCGCAAACGCACTCTGCTGCGCAAAACCCACTTCGACAACGTGCCGGTGAAACCGCAGCGCGTGTATGAAGAGATGAACAAAGCCTTTGGACGCGATGTTTGCTATGTCACCACTATTGGTCTGTCGCAAATTGCCGCTGCACAAATGCTGCATGTCTTTAAAGACCGTCACTGGATCAACTGTGGTCAGGCAGGCCCGCTGGGCTGGACCATTCCGGCGGCGCTGGGCGTGTGTGCGGCTGATCCAGAGCGTAATGTGGTGGCGATTTCCGGTGACTTCGACTTCCAGTTCCTGATTGAAGAGTTAGCCGTTGGCGCACAGTTCAACATTCCGTACATCCATGTGCTGGTCAATAACGCCTATCTCGGTCTGATTCGCCAGTCGCAGCGTGCATTTGATATGGATTACTGCGTACAGCTCGCGTTCGAAAATATTAACTCCAGTGATGTGAACGGTTATGGCGTTGACCACGTAAAAGTGGCGGAAGGTTTGGGTTGTAAAGCCATTCGCGTCTTCAAACCGGAAGATATTTCTCCGGCCTTTGAACAGGCGAAAGCTTTAATGAATCAGTACCGTGTTCCGGTGGTAGTGGAAATTATGCTGGAGCGTGTGACTAATATTTCGATGGGCAGTGAACTGGATAACGTCATGGAATTTGAAGATATTGCGGATAACGCAGTGGACGCACCGACGGAAACCTGTTTCATGCACTATGAATAAGGGAGATAAATAATGTTACGTTTCTCTGCTAATTTATCGATGTTATTTGGCGAATATGATTTTCTCAGCCGTTTTGAGAAAGCCGCTCAGTGTGGTTTTCGCGGTGTTGAATTTATGTTTCCTTATGACTATGACATTGAAGAATTAAAACAGGTACTGGCGAGTAATAAACTTGAACATACGCTGCATAATTTACCGGCGGGTGACTGGGCGGCAGGCGAGCGGGGTATTGCCTGTATTCCAGGGCGTGAAGAAGAGTTTCGTGATGGCGTAGCAGCAGCGATTCGTTATGCCCGTGCGCTGGGTAATAAAAAAGTTAACTGTCTGGTCGGGAAAACACCAGCAGGTTTCAGCAGTGAACAGATTCACGCAACGCTTGTGGAAAATCTGCGTTATGCCGCGAATATGCTGATGAAAGAAGATATTTTATTATTGATTGAGCCAATCAACCATTTCGATATTCCTGGTTTTCATCTCACCGGAACTCAGCAGGCACTGAAACTGATTGAAGATGTTGGCTGCTGCAATGTAAAAATCCAGTATGACATTTATCATATGCAACGGATGGAAGGTGAATTAACCAATACCATAACCCAATGGGCCGATAAAATTGGTCATCTGCAAATTGCAGATAATCCACATCGCGGCGAACCAGGAACCGGAGAAATTAATTACGATTATCTCTTTACGGTAATTGAAAATTCTGACTACAACGGTTGGGTTGGGTGTGAATATAAACCCCAAACCACTACGGAAGCCGGTTTACGCTGGATGGAACCGTACCGTTAAAACGTAACGCTGTTCAGACAATGCTTTTTTAGGCCGCAACATCGGCAGGGGATCGTGTTGTCTGAATTCAGGAATGGCGACATTTAAAAGAGGTTAATTATGAAACTGGGATTTATTGGCTTAGGCATTATGGGCACCCCGATGGCCATTAATCTGGCGCGTGCCGGTCATCAATTACATGTCACGACCATTGGACCGGTTGCTGATGAATTACTGTCACTCGGTGCCGTTAATGTCGAAACCGCGCGCCAGGTAACGGACGCTGCCGACATCATTTTTATTATGGTGCCGGATACGCCGCACGTTGAAGAGGTTCTGTTTGGTGACAATGGCTGTACTAAAGCTGCGCTGAAGGGCAAAACCATTGTTGATATGAGTTCTATTTCACCGATTGAAACTAAACGTTTTGCTCGTCAGGTAAATGAACTGGGTGGTGATTATCTCGATGCGCCCGTTTCCGGCGGTGAAATTGGCGCGCGTGAAGGGACGTTGTCAATTATGGTTGGCGGTGACGAAGCGGTATTTGAACGCGTGAAACCGCTGTTTGAACTGCTCGGTAAAAATATCACCCTCGTGGGCGGTAACGGCGACGGTCAAACCTGCAAAGTGGCGAACCAGATTATCGTGGCGCTCAATATTGAAGCGGTTTCTGAAGCCCTGTTGTTTGCTTCGAAAGCCGGTGCTGATCCTGTGCGTGTGCGTCAGGCGTTGATGGGCGGCTTTGCTTCCTCGCGCATTCTGGAAGTTCACGGAGAGCGTATGATTAAACGCACCTTTAATCCGGGCTTCAAAATCGCTCTGCACCAGAAAGATCTCAACCTGGCGCTACAAAGTGCGAAAGCGCTGGCGCTGAATCTGCCAAACACCGCGACCTGCCAGGAATTATTTAATACCTGTGCAGCAAACGGCGGCAGCCAGTTGGATCACTCTGCGTTAGTGCAGGCGCTGGAATTAATGGCGAATCATAAACTGGCCTGATAAATGAGCATCATGGCTGATGAAGCTACGATGCCCGCAATGAATAATGGCCGATATCAAATAATTGATTCGGCCTGCAGTAAAAAAAGAAAGCAGCCAACGATGTTGCTTCAGTATTAAATCTATTTTTTATTTTATTAGTTCCTCATAGCTAGATTAAAACAGCGTTATTCAATACGTGAAATTAAGAGGGATTTATGGAACATCAGAGAAAACTATTCCAGCAACGTGGCTATAGCGAAGATCTATTACCGAAAACGCAAAACCAGCGGACCTGGAAAACATTTAACTATTTTACCTTATGGATGGGGTCGGTACATAACGTTCCCAACTACGTAATGGTAGGTGGCTTTTTTATTCTCGGCTTGTCTACCTTTAGTATTATGCTGGCAATTATCCTTAGTGCCTTTTTTATTGCAGCGGTAATGGTATTAAACGGTGCGGCGGGCAGTAAATACGGCGTACCATTTGCCATGATCCTGCGTGCTTCTTACGGTGTACGTGGCGCACTGTTTCCCGGATTATTAAGAGGTGGTATTGCCGCTATCATGTGGTTTGGCCTGCAATGCTACGCGGGGTCACTGGCCTGCTTGATCCTGATTGGCAAAATCTGGCCGGGGTTTTTAACTCTCGGTGGTGATTTCACTCTGTTAGGACTTTCTCTACCCGGCCTGATTACCTTCTTGTTTTTTTGGCTGGTTAACGTTGGAATTGGCTTCGGTGGCGGCAAAGTTTTAAATAAATTCACCGCCATTCTTAACCCGTGCATCTATATCGTTTTCGGTGGCATGGCGATTTGGGCGATTTCGTTGGTTGGGATCGGTCCAATCCTCGACTACATCCCCAGTGGTGTACAGAAAGCAGAAAACAGTGGTTTCCTGTTCCTGGTGGTGATAAACGCGGTGGTTGCGGTCTGGGCAGCGCCGGCGGTAAGCGCATCCGACTTTACGCAAAACGCCCACTCGTTTCGTGAGCAGGCGCTGGGGCAAACGCTGGGTCTGGTCGTGGCCTATATTCTGTTTGCGGTTGCTGGGGTAAGTATTATTGCCGGAGCCAGTATTCATTACGGCGCTGATACCTGGAACGTGCTGGATATTGTTCAACGTTGGGACAGCCTGTTCGCCTCATTCTTTGCGGTACTGGTTATTCTGATGACGACCATTTCGACTAACGCCACCGGTAATATTATTCCGCCCGGTTATCAGATTGCTGCTATTGCACCGACGAAACTGACCTATAAAAACGGCGTACTGATTGCCAGTATTATCAGCCTGCTGATCTGCCCGTGGAAATTAATGGAAAATCAGGACAGTATTTATCTGTTCCTCGATATTATCGGCGGAATGCTGGGGCCGGTAATTGGTGTTATGATGGCTCACTATTTCGTGGTCATGCGTGGGCAAATTAATCTTGATGAATTGTATACCGCATCCGGTGATTTTAAATACTACGATAACGGCTTTAACCTTACCGCGTTCTCAGTAACTCTGGTGGCGGTTATTTTATCTCTCGGCGGTAAATTTATTCCGGTCATGGAACCATTATCTCGAATTTCATGGTTTGTCGGCGTTATCGTCGCCTTTGCGGCTTACGCTTTATTAAAAAAACGCACAGCAATAGAAAAAACAGGAGAACAAAAAGTCACAGGTTAATTAATCCCGATATTGAACATTGAGTTAAAAAACCAATCTGTATTTTACAAGGAGTTTGTTATGTCTTTTGATTTAATTATTAAAAACGGCACTGTCATTTTAGAAAATGAAGCTCGCGTTGTAGATATCGCCGTTAAAGGCGGAAAAATTGCCGCTATCGGTCAGGAGCTGGGCGATGCAAAAGAAATTATGGATGCGTCTGGTCTGGTGGTCTCTCCGGGCATGGTTGATGCGCACACCCATATTTCTGAGCCAGGTCGCAGCCACTGGGAAGGTTATGAAACCGGCACTCGCGCAGCGGCAAAAGGCGGTATTACCACCATGATCGAAATGCCGCTCAACCAGTTGCCAGCTACCGTTGACCGCGCTTCTATTGAACTGAAGTTTGATGCCGCTAAAGGCAAGCTGACTATCGATGCGGCACAACTCGGTGGCCTGGTGTCTTACAACATCGACCGTCTGCATGAGCTGGATGAAGTGGGCGTTGTCGGCTTCAAATGCTTCGTCGCAACCTGTGGCGATCGCGGTATCGACAATGACTTCCGTGACGTCAATGACTGGCAGTTCTTCAAAGGCGCGCAGAAGCTGGGCGAGCTGGGTCAGCCGGTGCTGGTGCACTGCGAAAACGCGCTGATCTGTGACGAACTGGGCGAAGAAGCGAAGCGTGAAGGCCGCGTAACCGCGCATGACTATGTCGCTTCGCGCCCGGTATTTACGGAAGTGGAAGCGATTCGCCGCGTACTGTATCTGGCAAAAGTTGCCGGTTGCCGTCTGCACGTTTGCCACATCAGCAGCCCGGAAGGTGTTGAAGAAGTGACTCGTGCGCGCCAGGAAGGTCAGGACGTTACCTGTGAATCCTGCCCGCATTACTTTGTGCTGGATACCGATCAGTTTGAAGAAATAGGCACTCTGGCGAAGTGTTCACCGCCGATCCGCGATTTGGAAAACCAGAACGGCATGTGGGAAAAACTGTTCAACGGTGAAATCGACTGCCTGGTTTCTGACCACTCTCCATGCCCTCCTGAAATGAAAGCCGGTAACATCATGAAAGCATGGGGCGGTATCGCTGGTCTGCAAAGCTGCATGGACGTGATGTTCGATGAAGCGGTACAGAAACGTGGTATGTCTCTGGCCATGTTCGGCAAATTAATGGCCACCAATGCGGTAATGCCGATCAGTTAAGGATCAGTTGACCGATCCAGTGGCTGTGTAAGAATCCGGAAACGCTCACTCGTTTCCGGATTTTTTTATGCTCATTGGACAGGCCCTTGATTTGGTATCCCGATACGATTCTCTGCGTAACCCACTGACTTCTCTGGGGGATTGCCTCGACCCCGAACTCATCTCTCGTTGCCTTGCCGAATCAGGTACTGTACCGCTACGCAAGCGCCGTCTTCCCCTCGAAATGATGGTCTGGTGTATTGTTGGCATGGCGCTTGAGCGTAAAGAACCTCTTCACCAGATTGTGAATCGCCTGGACATCATGCTGCCGGGCAATCGCCCCTTCGTTGCCCCCAGTGCCGTTATTCAGGCCCGCCAGCGTCTGGGAAGTGAGGCTGTCCGCCGCGTGTTCCCGAAAACAGCGCAGCTCTGGCATAACACCACGCCGCATCCGCACTGGTGCGGCCTGACCCTGCTGGCCATCGATGGTGTGTTCTGGCGCACACCGGATACACCAGAGAACGATGCAGCCTTCCCCCGCCAGACACATGCCGGGAACCCGGCGCTCTACCCGCAGGTCAAAATGGTCTGCCAGATGGAACTGACCAGCCATCTGCTGACGGCTGCAGCCTTCGGCACGATGAAGAACAGCGAAAATGAGCTTGCTGAGCAACTTATAGAACAAACCGGCGATAACACCCTGACGTTAATGGATAAAGGTTATTACTCACTGGGACTGTTAAATGCCTGGAGCCAGGCGGGAGAACACCGCCACTGGATGATCCCTCTCAGAAAGGGAGCGCAATATGAAGAGATCAGAAAACTGGGTAAAGGCGATCATCTGGTGAAGCTGAAAACCAGCCCGCAGGCACGAAAAAAGTGGCCGGGGCTGGGAAATGAGGTGACAGCCCGCCTGCTGACCGTGACGCACAAAGGAAAAGTCTGCCATCTGCTGACGTCGATGACGGACGCCATGCGCTTCCCCGGAGGAGAAATGGCGGATCTGTACAGTCATCGCTGGGAAATCGAACTGGGATACAGGGAGATAAAACAAACGATGCAACTGAGCAGGCTGACGCTGAGAAGTAAAAAGCCGGAACTTGTGGAGCAAGAGCTGTGGGGTGTCTTACTGGCTTATAATCTGGTGAGATATCAGATGATTAAAATGGCAGAACATCTGAAAGGTTACTGGCCGAATCAACTGAGTTTCTCAGAATCATGCGGAATGCTGATGAGAATGCTGATGACATTGCAGGGCGCTTCACCGGGACGTATACCGGAGCTGATGCGCGATCTTGCAAGTATGGGACAACTTGTGAAATTACCGACAAGAAGGGAAAGAGCCTTCCCGAGAGCGGTAAAGGAGAGGCCCTGGAAATACCCCACAGCCCCGAAAAAGAGCCAGTCAGTTGCTTAACTGACTGGCATTACACCAATGCGGCGGATATTTTCGGTTTGCAGCAAAAAGGCCGTATGAGCCTGTTTAAGATTCTGTGTAAATGCCTTTTCTCAGAAGTGACCGTCCAGGCGGTCACCGAACTCGATAATAAAGCGGCTCATTGCCATTCGCCAGTCCTTCAACGGCATCGTCCATTTCTGGGACGCAGACTGGATTGCCAGCCACACCACTTTTTTCACCGAGTCGTCTGTCGGGAACACTTTACGCTTTTTGAGCGCATGGCGGATCACGCTGTTTAGCGACTCGATGGCATTCGTCGTATAGATCACTTTGCGGATGTCCGTTGGATAAGCGAAGAACGTGGCAAGATTCGGCCAGTTAGCCTGCCAGCTTCGGCTTATCTGAGGATAGCGACAGTCCCAGGCCGCAGCGAACGCTTCCAGTGCCTGCTGGCCTGCCTCTTCCGTGGGAGCCTGATAAATCGCTTTCAGGTCGCGAGTGACGGCTTTGTAGTCCTTCCATGACACGAAGCGCAGGCTGTTGCGCACCATATGCACGATGCATAACTGGATGCGGGCCTTCGGATATACTGTGTTGATGGCATCCGGGAAGCCTTTCAGGCCATCCACACAGGCGATGAGGATATCGTTCAGACCGCGGTTTTTCAGTTCAGTCAGCACATTGAGCCAGAACTTCGCCCCTTCATTTTCGGCCAGCCACATACCCAGCAGTTCTTTCTGACCTTCGATATTGATGCCCAGTGCCAGGAACACCGATTTGTTGATGACGCGACTGTCCTGCCGAACTTTCAGGACGATACAGTCAAGATAAACAATGGGGTAAACAGCATCCAGTGGTCGGTTTTGCCATTCTACAACCTGCTCCATCACGGCATCGGTAACCTTTGATATCAGTGCCGGTGAAACATCTGCGTCATACAGTTCTTTGAACGCAGCAGCTATCTCACGGGTGGTCATCCCTTTGGCATACAACGAGAGGATCTGGTTATCCATCCCGGTAATACGGGTCTGATTTTTCTTTACCAGTTGTGGTTCGAAGGTACCGTCACGATCGCGCGGAGTACGCAGTTCCAGTGGACCGTCGCCTGTGATAACGGTCTTTGTGGAAAAACCGTTGCGGGAGTTAGCTCCTGGTCTGGACTGATTTTTCTCATACCCAGGATGGTGTGTCATCTCTGCATTGAGAGCGGCTTCAACGCTGAGCTTTTTCAGCAGCCGATCAAACTGACTGAGGTCTTCAGGGGTTTTGAGGTTTTTGGCCAGTTCGTTAGCCAGAGCCTGTAACTGTTTTTCGTCCATAAATTAACCTTCATTTGATGCTGGATTGAACATATCAAAATCAGGCAATTACACAAATCTATGTACAGGCTCGGCCGTATCGCCCCAGGAAAAGATGCCGACTTCGTCTTCATTCAGCCGAATAGCAGCTATGTTCTTACCAATGACGATTTGGAATATCGCCACAAAGTCAGCCCGTATGTTGGCCGTACCATTGGCGCGCGTATCACGAAAACCATCTTACGTGGTGATGTGATTTACGACATCGAACAGGGCTTCCCTGTTGCGCCTAAAGGTCAATTTATCCTTAAACATCAGCAGTAATCTGGCCCCTGCAATGCCCGCCGCGTGCGGGCATTCTCCGGTTAAGGTGTGTTTATGTTCAATTTTGTAGTCAGCCGCGAAAGCCTGTTATCAGGGTTTCAGTGGTTTTTCTTTATTTTTTGCAACACCGTTGTGGTTCCTCCTACGTTGCTTTCGGCTTTTCAGTTGCCGCAAAGTAGCCTGCTTACGCTCACCCAATATGCTTTTCTCTCAACCGCGCTGGCCTGCTTTGCTCAGGCATTCTGCGGTCATCGTCGCGCAATTATGGAAGGGCCGGGGGGCCTGTGGTGGGGAACCATCCTCACCATCACCCTCGGAGAAGCGTCGCGCGGTACACCGATCAACGATATCGCCACCAGTCTGGCGGTGGGAATTGCGCTCTCCGGCGTACTGACAATAATGATTGGTGTTAGTGGCTTAGGTCATCGCCTGGCGCGGTTATTTACCCCGACGGTGATGGTGCTGTTTATGCTGATGCTTGGCGCACAACTGACCAGCATCTTTTTTAAAGGTATGCTCGGGCTGCCGTTTGGCATAGCCGATCCTGATTTTAAAATTCAGTTACCGCCGTTCGCGCTCTCGGTGGCGGTAATGTGTCTGGTGCTGGCGATGATTATCTTTCTGCCGCAACGTTTTGCCCGTTACGGCTTGCTGGTCGGCACGATAACCGGGTGGTTGTTATGGCATTTTTGCTTTTCGTCCTCGCATTCGCTTTCCGGTGAGTTGCACTGGCAGTGGTTCCCGCTCGGTAGTGGTGGCACGTTGTCACCGGGAATTATTCTGACGGCGGTGATTACCGGTCTGGTTAATATCAGTAATACCTACGGTGCGATTCGCGGTACAGATGTTTTTTATCCGCAACAGGGTGCGGGGAATGCGCGTTATCGTCGCAGCTTTGTGGTGACCGGATTTATGACCCTGATAACCGTACCGTTGTCGGTAATTCCATTCTCGCCGTTTGTTTCATCAATTGGTTTATTAACCCAGACTGGCGATTACTCGCGACGCTCGTTTATTTATGGCAGCGTTATTTGTCTGCTGGTGGCGCTGATTCCTGCACTTACACGACTGTTCTGTAGTATTCCATTACCGGTGAGTAGCGCGGTTATGCTGGTTTCTTATCTACCGCTGCTCTTTTCTGCTCTGGTATTTAGCCAGCAAATAACTTTTACCGCTCGCAATATTTATCGCCTCGCATTGCCGTTATTTGTCGGCATATTTTTAATGGCATTACCGCCTGTGTATCTGCAAGATCTTCCATTAACGCTTCGTCCTCTACTCAGTAACGGCCTACTGGTCGGAATTTTACTGGCTGTTCTTATGGATAATCTAATTCCGTGGGAACGCATCGAATAATTTGTTGAAAAAGGATTAATAATGAAAATTGTCATTGCGCCAGACTCTTTTAAAGAGAGCTTAAGTGCAGAAAAATGTTGTCAGGCAATTAAAGCTGGATTTTCGACCCTCTTTCCCGATGCGCACTATATCTGTTTGCCGATAGCGGATGGTGGAGAGGGGACGGTTGATGCGATGGTTGCTGCGACGGGCGGCAAAATCGTGACGCATGAAGTCTGTGGACCGATGGGCGAAAAAGTGAATGCTTTTTATGGCATTACTGGGGATGGGAAAACGGCGGTGATCGAGATGGCGGCGGCAAGTGGCCTGATGCTGGTCGCACCTGAAAAGCGTAATCCGCTACTGGCGTCAAGTTATGGCACCGGTGAGTTAATTCGCCATGCGCTTGATAACAGCATTCGTCATATTATTCTCGGCATTGGCGGCAGCGCGACGGTAGACGGCGGCATGGGCATGGCGCAGGCACTCGGTGTGCGCTTTCTCGATGCTGATGGTCTGGTGCTGGCGGCAAATGGCGGTAATTTAGCCCGTGTGGCAAGCATTGAGATAGAGGAGCGCGATCCGCGTCTGGTGAGCTGCCATATCGAAGTCGCGTGCGATGTCGATAACCCGCTGGTAGGGGCACGCGGTGCGGCTACGGTGTTTGGCCCACAAAAGGGGGCAACGCCGGAAATGGTCGAAGAGCTGGAACAGGGGCTGCAAAATTACGCCCGTGTTTTACAACAGCAAACTGAAATTAACGTCTGCCAGATGGCAGGTGGCGGCGCAGCGGGCGGAATGGGCATTGCGGCGGCAGTGTTTCTCAATGCGGATATCAAACCGGGTATTGATATTGTGTTAAATGCGGTCAATCTTGCGCAGGCGGTGCAAGGTGCGGCGCTGGTGATCACCGGTGAGGGGCGCATTGACTCACAAACGGCAGGCGGTAAAGCGCCGCTGGGTGTGGCGTCAGTGGCGAAGAAATTAAATGTCCCGGTGATTGGGATTGCTGGCGTATTGGGTGATGGCGTGGAAGTGGTGCATCAATATGGTATCGACGCTGTTTTCAGTATACTGCCGCGGCTGGCACCTTTAGCCGAAGTGCTTGCCAGTGGTGAAACCAATCTCTTTAACAGCGCGCGGAATATTGCCTGTGCCATTAAAATAGGTCAGGGAATTAAACTCTGATTCTTACCTTAATAAAGTGGATGCGGTTCATATCGCATCCGTTCAGATTACTGACAACGTGCGTGTTGTGTATGCCGGTTCCGTCCTGGAAATCGCGAAAATTATCATGTAGGCCTGATAAGTGAAGCGCATCAGGTAATGTTGCGAAAAAAAAGCCACGGTATAAACCGTGGCGAAATCCAACATAGCTAAAATAAAAATCTCAGCGAGAGTGGTATTAATTAAATCTCAACGTCGCGGTTGCAATCTTTCGAATAAATATAACTAAACGCTTCACCGCGCCCTACGCCATAACCGGCTTGCAAGGAATATGCGCCCATAAAGATGTAATCGCCTTTTTTCACTGGGATCCAGTTATTGTCGAGGTTATAAACCCCCTGACCGGAAAGAATATAGGCACCGTGTTCCTGAACGTGGGTTTCGATATAACCGTGGCTGGCACCTGGCGCAAAAGAGAGGATATGCATGTTCATATCAAAGCCTAACTCTTTTGGCAGGAAGTCCAGCAGGATCACATCGTCCATACCTTCATAGTGAATACGTTCCAGTTCATTTGCATTGCCAGAAACCAGCCACGGCGCATGGCCTTCTACCGGAATATAACGGCGCTTATATAAGAAGATTTGGCTGTCTTCGGTCTGGGAATTAACAAACGTCATTAAGGAACCTGGCGGGCAATACAGATACCCACCTTCGCTTAAGTCAAATTTTTTCCCTTCAGCTTCGGCAGTGATATTTCCAGAAATCACATACAGGAAAGTTTCTATCCCATCGCCGCCGAAACCCTGCTGATTACCGCCGTTTTGATGCAGCGTGGCCAGATAATCGACAAACGTAGCGCCCAGCTTTGGTGTAGACAGGATCGTCGAGTCACAATTTTCAAAGCCCGGAATAATATTTTTCACCAGGCCGTCTGGGGTTAACAGCGCGAAATTACCGTGTTTCACAATCGCGCGGTTAGCCAGTAAATCATCGCGGTAACCCGTGACGTTATTTAAATATCCCATTTATGACTCCTTATTTCTGCCAGGCAAGTTGATAAAGCATGAGTGCCAACGTTTTGACCCCTTCGGCAAGGTCGTTAATATTGGTGCGTTCCGCCGGGTTATGGCTGATCCCGTTAATGCTGGGAATGAAAATCATGCAGGTCGGCACGCGAGGCGCGAAAATTTGCGCGTCGTGTCCGGCACCGCTGTGCATTACCCGATAGTTCAGGGCTTCCTTCTTGCACAGCTCCGTCAGGGTGGCGACCAGTTCTTTGTTCATTGGCACGGGTTCTTCATCCATCCATAAATCGATATCAATACCGATATCCATTTCATCGCAAATCGCCCGCATGTCGTTTTCTAACCGTTGGGTGAAATCACGCAACACGGCGGCGTCAGTATGGCGACAATCAATAGTGAAAGTGGTTTTCCCCGGCACCACATTCACCGTATTCGGGCGCGGCTCCACCTTGCCAAAGGTGAGCACCAGCGGATCGCCCATCTTTTTCGCTTTTTCAACCGCTTGATTGCAAATGCGACTGAACGCGTAGACCGTATCACGACGATAGCCCATCGGCGTGGTGCCTGCATGGTTTGATTCGCCGTTCAGCGTCACCGTGTAGCGACGTTGCCCGACAATTGCATTCACGATGCCAATTGATTGACCATTACTTTCCAGCACACAGCCTTGTTCAATATGCAGTTCGACAAAGGCTTTGATGTCCTCGCGTGGTGGTAGCGGCGCGTTCGGCAGGGCAAATCCGCAGGCGAGCATCGCATCAAGGAAGCTGTTGCCTTTGGCATCACAGATATTCCGCACATCGTCAGGATTCGCCAGACCGAAAATGTTTTTACTGCCCCAGAAGACATATGGGAAGCGGCTGCCTTCTTCTTCTGCCATCGCCACCACTTCGACTGTACGCAGCGGCGCGCCGTATTGCGTTTTCAGCCAGTCAATTGCCAGCCACGCCGCCAGTGCGCCGAATTGCCCGTCAAGGTTACCGCCGTTAACAACGGTATCGATATGCGAACCGCTCAGAACCACTTCCTGTGGGTATTCGGTGCCGCTCAGGCGGCCGTATAAATTCCCCACTTTGTCGAAATGTGTTTCCAGCCCGCTGACGGCCATTCTTTTTTTGAATTGTTGCTGGGTTTCCAGCCATTCCGGCGAATAAAGTAAACGGGTCATTCCACCCGTTGGGTCTGCGCCAAAAGAGGAAAGCCAGGGCAGCGTTTCTTCTATGGCCTGGCGAAAATGTGTGATCATAGGAAAGTCCTGTCTCAATTATTATTGTGCAAAGGGATTTTTCGTTTCATATGACGTGTTATAAAGCGCGTCGGAAATTAAATACTGGTAAATATCATCAACAATCTCGATACCTTCGACGGCGGCTTTGCGTTGTTTAATATCTTGATCCTGTCCGGGATAATAAACCTGGCTAAAACCGGGCGCGGGGGTAATGGCATTTAATTCGCACATGGTCTGGCTAAGATGTTGTCGGAATAATTCGCTGGAGGAGAAAAAGTCAGGATTAATTACCAGATGTAATTGCCCCAAATTACGTCCGGCGTGTAAATCGTCATACATTGAACTGACCTGACGCCCGAACGGTAAACCGAGTAACACGCCTGAAAGCAGATCAATCATCATCATCAGGCCATAACCTTTCGGTCCGGCAGCGGGCAGCAGGGCGTTAACCGAGAATGGATCGGCTGTTGGTGCTCCGTTTTTATCGACCGCCCAGGTCTCCGGAATAGACATATTGCGCGAGCGCGCGTCGAGTACTTTCCCCCATGCCTGTACGGTAGTCGCCATATCAAAGGTAAGGATCTCGTCACTTTCTCCCGGCGCGGCAAAGGCCAGCGGGTTAGTACCGTAGTAAATTTCCGCCCCGCCAAATGGCACCACCATGGGATCGGACTGACACATCGAAATGCCAATTAATCCGGCGTGAGCTGCCTGCTGCACAAAATAAGAGATTGCACCGCTGTGCCCCATCCGGCTAATGCCGACCACGGCAACGCCATTTTGTTGGGCGGTTTTGATGGCATGTTCCATAGCCATTTTTGCGGCAACCTGCCCGGCGGCGTTGTCGGCATGTAAAATTGCTGAGCACGGCCCTGTCTCCTCAAGACGGAATGCCGGTTCGCGGTTAGTGCCGCCTTTTGAAATGCGTTCTGCGTAGTATTCCACGCGTACCGCGCCATGAGAGTGGATCCCTCTGGCATCGGCGTAAACCAATACTTCAGCAACGGTTGCAGCGTGCTCACGTTTTAACCCAGCCAGGCAGAGTTTATTCTCAATTAGCTGGTGGAGTGTTTCCCGACTGATTTTCATCTGTCTTCCTTTTTAACGACGGTGTGAAGCATGACTGCAATTAACATACAGGGAAAATATCTGGATTATGTGATCCAGACAGGCAAAAAAATATAGTTAGAATTTATTTGATAATCCGCCTGTTTTTAATCTGATTTTTAAAATTACGTCGCTTGTTAAAAAATAATACGTAATGCTCTGGCGGTTATTTGATTTATTTTACTAATAATCTCTGTGTGATGTTTATCACCTTATTTACCATCGACCGACGATACCGTAATTGACACATTAATACTGCTCGTGCAATTGCCATGGGTGCAATTTTTAAGGAGTTGTTATGAACCACGCCTTTATTAAAAAAGGGTGTTTTCAGGATTCGGTCAGTTTAATGATTATTTCACGAAAACTCAGCGAATCAGAAAATGTTGATGATGTTTCCGTAATGATGGGTACGCCCGCTAATAAAGCGTTATTAGAGACTACAGGTTTCTGGCATGACGATTTTAATAACGCTACGCCGAACGATATTTGCGTGGCAATTCGTAGCGAAGCGGCGGATGCGGGGATCGCGCAGGCGATTATGCAGCAGCTTGAAGAGGCGTTAAAGCAACTGGCGCAGGGGACGGTCAGCAGCCTGGCGTTAACGCAGGTGCGCCGCTGGGATAGCGCCTGTCAGAAATTACCCGACGCTAATCTGGCGCTGATTTCAGTGGCGGGTGAGTACGCGGCGGAACTGGCTAATCAGGCGCTGGATCGCAACCTCAACGTGATGATGTTCTCCGATAACGTCACGCTGGAAGACGAAATCCAACTCAAAACTCATGCGCGGGAAAAAGGCTTGCTGGTGATGGGGCCGGATTGCGGTACGTCGATGATTGCCTCTACGCCGCTGGCTTTCGCTAATGTGATGCCGGAAGGCAATATTGGTGTCATTGGCGCTTCTGGTACAGGGATCCAGGAATTGTGCTCGCAGATTGCGCTGGCAGGGGAGGGGATCTCCCACGCAATTGGTCTGGGCGGGCGCGATCTCAGCCGTGAAGTGGGCGGCATCAGTGCGCTGACGGCGCTGGAAATGCTCAGTGCAGACGAGAAAAGCGAAGTGCTGGCGTTTGTCTCAAAACCGCCAGCCGAAGCCGTGCGCCTGAAAATTGTTAATGCCATGAAAGTAACCGGCAAACCGACGGTGGCGCTGTTTTTAGGTTATACCCCGACGGCGACTCGTGACGAGAATGTGTGGTTTTCCTCCTCGCTGGATGATGCCGCGCGTCTGGCTTGCCTGCTTTCACGCGTTACAGCGCGACGTAATGCGATAGCTCCGGCCAGCAGTGGATTTATTTGCGGCTTGTATACCGGCGGTACGCTGGCAGCCGAAGCGGCGGGATTACTCGCCGGACATCTGGGCGTGCCAGCCGACGATGCCCATCATCACGGCATGATGCTGGACGCTGATGGTCACCAGATCCTCGATCTGGGCGATGATTCTACACCGTCGGGCGTCCCCATCCGATGATCGACCCGACGTTACGTAATCTGTTGATTGCCGATCTCGGTGCTAAACCACAAGTGCGTGTATTGCTACTCGATGTGGTGATTGGTTTTGGTGCGACTGCCGATCCTGCCGCATCGCTGGTAAGCGCATGGCAACAAGCCTGTGACGCCCGTCCAGATAGTCAACCTCTGTATGCCATTGCCACGGTGACGGGTACTGAACGTGACCCGCAATGCCGTTCGCAACAAATTGCCACACTGGAAGATGCGGGGATCGCGGTGGTCAGTTCACTGCCAGAAGCCACGTTGCTGGCGGCGGCGCTGATTCATCCGCTTTCGCCAGCCACGCATAAATACATTCCATCATTACTGAAAAACGTCGCTGTGATTAACGCCGGGTTACGCAGTTTTGCGCTGGATCTTCAAAGTGCCAGCAAACCGGTAGTGCATTACCAATGGGTGCCAGTCGCTGGCGGCAATAAAAAACTGGTTCGTTTATTAGAACGTTTGCAATAAGGGGTTCCCATGTTTACATCAGTGGCGCAAGCCAATACTGCGGTTATCGAACAAATTCGTCGCGCTCGTCCACACTGGCTGGATGTGCAACCGGCTTCTTCACTCATTAGCGCGTTAAATCAGGGTAAAACACTGCTTCACGCCGGGCCACCGATGCGCTGGCAGGAGATGACCGGGCCAATGAAAGGAGCGTGCGTGGGCGCATGTCTGTTCGAAGGCTGGGCAAAAGATGAAGCGCAGGCTTTGGCGATGCTGGAGCAGGGGGAAGTGAACTTCATTCCTTGCCACCATGTGAATGCTGTCGGACCAATGGGCGGTATTACCTCTGCCAGTATGCCGATGCTGGTGGTTGAGAATGTGACCGACGGTAACCGGGCGTATTGCAACCTCAACGAAGGTATCGGCAAAGTGATGCGTTTCGGTGCCTATGGCGAAGATGTTCTGACTCGCCATCGCTGGATGCGCGATGTGTTGATGCCAGTATTAAGCGCCGCGCTGGGGCGCATGGAGCATGGTATCGATCTCACCACGATGATGGCGCAGGGCATTACGATGGGCGATGAGTTCCATCAACGCAACATTGCTTCCTCAGCACTGTTGATGCGTGCGCTGGCACCGCAAATCGCCCGTCTCGATCACGATAAACAGCAAATCGCGGAGGTGATGGACTTCCTTAGCGTGACCGATCAGTTCTTCCTCAATCTCGCGATGGCCTATTGCAAGGCGGCGATGGATGCAGGCGCGATGATCCGCGCGGGCAGCATCGTTACGGCAATGACCCGCAACGGCAATATGTTTGGGATTCGGGTAAGCGGTCTGGGCGATCGCTGGTTTACTGCGCCAGTTAACACTCCACAAGGTCTGTTTTTCTCCGGCTTCTCGCAGGAGCAGGCGAATCCGGATATGGGCGATAGCGCGATTACCGAAACCTTTGGTATCGGTGGAGCGGCAATGATCGCCGCCCCAGGCGTAACGCGCTTTGTCGGTGCGGGTGGCGTGGAGGCTGCAAGAACGGTATCTGAAGAGATGGCGGAAATCTTCCTTGAACGCAATATGCAGTTGCCGATCCCCGGCTGGGATTTCCAGGGCGCATGTCTGGGGCTGGATATTCGTCGCGTTGTGGAAACCGGCATTACGCCGCTCATCAATACTGGTATCGCCCATAAAGAAGCGGGGATCGGGCAGATTGGGGCAGGCACTGTACGGGCACCGCTGGCCTGCTTTGAACAGGCGCTGGAAGCCCTGGCTGAAAGTATGGGTATTGGTTGAGGAACGCGCGATGACGATCATCCATCCTCTGCTTGCCAGTCGTAGCGCACCAGACTATCGCCAGTCCTGGCGGTTAGCGGGCGTCTGGCGGCGGGCGATTAATCTGCTGACGGAAAGCGGCGAACTGTTAACGCTGCATCGTCAGGGAAGTGGTTTCGGCCCCGGAGGATGGGTGCTTCGCCGCGCGCAATTCGATGCGTTATGCGGTGGATTACGTGGCAATGAACGACCGCAAGTTGTGGCTCAAGGGATTTGCCTCGGGCGTTTTACGGTTAAACAGCCACAGCGTTATTGTTTGCTACGTATTACGCCGCCTGCGCATCCTCAACCGCTTGCCGCTGCATGGATGCAACGCGCGGAGGAAACCGGGCTTTTTGGGCCACTGGTGTTGGCGCTAAGCGATCCGCTACCCGCTGAATTGCGCCAGTTTCGTCACTGTTTTCAGACCGCACTCAATGGCGTTAAGACCGACTGGCGGCACTGGCTGGGCAAAGGTCCGGGATTAACGCCAAGTCATGATGACACGCTGAGCGGAATGCTGCTGGCGGCCTGGTATTATGGCGCTTTAGATGCGCGCTCCGGTCGCCCGTTTTTTGCCTGTTCCGACAATCTTCAACACGTTACCACGGCGGTGAGCGTTAGTTATTTGCGTTACGCCGCCCAAGGCTATTTCGCCTCGCCACTCCTGCACTTTGTTCATGCTCTGAGTTGCCCGAAACGTATCGAAGCAGCGATTGATTCGCTGTTGGCGCTGGGGCATACGTCAGGGGCAGATACGCTGCTGGGGTTCTGGCTTGGTCAACAATTATTACAAGGAACACCATGAAAACACTGGTTGTAGCTCTTGGGGGCAACGCCTTACTCCAGCGCGGTGAGGCGCTGACGGCAGAAAATCAATATCGCAATATTGCCAGTGCTGTACCCGCGCTGGCACGTCTGGCGCGTTCTTATCGGCTGGCGATTGTTCACGGCAACGGGCCGCAGGTGGGGCTGCTGGCGTTACAGAATCTGGCGTGGAAAGAGGTGGAACCGTATCCGCTGGATGTGCTGGTGGCGGAAAGCCAGGGGATGATTGGCTATATGCTGGCGCAGAGTTTGAGCGCACAGCCGCAGATGCCACCGGTGACGACGGTGCTGACGCGCATTGAAGTTTCACCTGATGATCCGGCATTTTCGCAGCCAGAGAAGTTTATCGGTCCGGTTTATCAGCCGGAAGAGCAAGAGTCGCTGGAAACGGCATATGGCTGGCAGATGAAACGCGACGGTAAATACTTGCGCCGGGTGGTGGCATCTCCACAACCGCGTAAAATTCTCGACAGCGAAGCCATTGAGTTGTTGCTCAAAGAGGGGCATGTGGTGATTTGTAGTGGCGGCGGCGGTGTTCCGGTGACGGATGACGGAGCTGGGAGTGAAGCGGTGATTGATAAAGATCTCGCCGCTGCGTTGCTCGCCAGGCAGATTAATGCCGATGGGCTGGTGATCCTCACCGATGCTGATGCGGTATATGAAAACTGGGGAACGCCACAGCAACGCGCCATTCGCCATGCCACACCGGATGAGTTAGCGCCATTTGCCAAAGCCGATGGTTCGATGGGGCCGAAGGTGACGGCGGTGAGTGGTTATGTCAGAAGCCGTGGTAAACCCGCGTGGATTGGTGCGTTATCGCAAATTGAAGAGACGCTGGCGGGCGAGGCGGGAACCTGTATTTCGTTGTCGTCGTAGGCATTTGTGCCTGATGCGATGCTTGACGCATCTTATCAGGCCTACAACCGGTACAGGATCGGTAGGCTGGATAAGGCGTTCCCGCCGCATCCGGCAAGAATATGAGCACCAGGTTAACTGAACTTACTCTGCGCCCAAATCACGCCGCTGGCATACTCCGGCGGCAGCAGTGGGATTAATGCTTCCAGCGTCGCGGTCAGACGCGATGTGTCGCTGTCGGTCAAATTCAGATGCCCCACTTTACGACCTGGGCGTACTTCTTTGTCGTACCAGTGCAGATGCACCAGCGGCAGTTTCAGCCAGTCATAGTTCACATCGCTACCAATCAGGTTGATCATCACCGACGGGCTATTAACCACCGGTTGCGGTAACGGCAGATCGGTAATCGCCCGCAGGTGCAGCTCAAACTGGCTGATGCTGGCACCGTTTTGCGTCCAGTGACCGCTGTTATGCACACGCGGAGCCAGTTCGTTGATCAACAGACCTTGCGGGGTGACAAAACACTCCATCGCCATCACACCGACATAACCCAGTTCCTGCATAATCGCTGACAGCATTTCTTCGGCCTGCGCCTGCTGCGGTGCATTGGCCTGCGGGAAAGCCACGCTGGTGCGTAAAATACCGTCCTGATGCAGGTTGTGCGTCAGCGGATAAAACACTGTGCTGCCATCAAAGCCGCGCGCGCCAACCAGTGACACTTCGCCAGAGAAGTTAATGCCCTGCTCGACAATACATTCGCCGTAGCATTCAGCCGGTAACTGTTCGGTTTCATCGGCGCGTAAACGCCATTGACCGCGACCGTCATAGCCACCAATACGACGCTTAACAATCGCCAGCTCACCTAAACGATCAAACACCGCAGGCCACTCGCTGCGATCGGCAAGTAACTGCCACGGCGCGGTCGGTAGGTGAAGTTTGTCGAAAAGCTGCTTCTGAGTCAGGCGATCGGCAATAATCGGGAATACATCGCGGTTCACAAAGGCCGGATGGCGCGCCAGCTCGCGAGTTAATGCGGTTTCTGGCCAGCGTTCGATCTCAGCGGTAATCACGCTTTGTTGAAAAGGCACCGCCGCCGGTTCAGCGTCCAGCCCGACCGGCCAGACAGCAATGCCTAACGGTTCGCCTGCCTGGCGCAACATACGGCCTAACTGCCCGTTACCGAGGACGCAAACCTGTTTCATGCCGCACCTCGCGGGTCCGGGTTTTCCAGTACTTCGTCGGTCTGGGCTTTGCGCCAGTCATTCAGACGCTGGTGCAGTTCTTTATCATGAGTAGCAAGAATTTGTGCTGTCAGTAACGCCGCGTTTGCCGCGCCCGCTTTACCAATCGCCAGCGTACCCACCGGAATGCCGCGCGGCATTTGCACGATGGAGTAGAGGCTATCGACACCGCTCAGTGCGGCGCTCTGTACTGGTACGCCCAGCACCGGCACCAGCGTTTTTGCGGCAATCATGCCTGGCAGGTGCGCTGCGCCGCCAGCGCCCGCAATAATCACCTGATAACCGTTCTCTTCGGCGCTTTCAGCGAAGCTGAACAGTTTATCAGGGGTGCGGTGAGCAGATACCACTTCTACGTGGTGCGGGACATTCAGGATTTCGAAGATTTCGGCGGCGAACTGCATGGTAGCCCAGTCGCTTTTGGACCCCATCACGATGGCGACACGCGCCGGATTATTGCGGGAAGACATGCGTCTTAAAACTCCTGTGGTGCACAACTCTCGGCTTTAGAGGGCACAGAGAATAGCACGGAAAGAGAGCAAGGAAAACGGTTGCGTAGGCGGGGTTAACCGTCATTTGTTGAGTTTTTAATCTGATCTGCATGTTGATTATGCGCTCTGGATGAACTGGCAAAGAATGCCCATATCAGCACAATGCTCCACGGAAAAAAGCAAATACCGACAATCAATACAAATCTTTCGACAAAACGTTGGTTATGGGGGCGGGTGAGTACTAAGTAAATGAGCCAGAAATAGACTATCCACGAAATGACCGCAGCAACTACCAGTGACAATACGCCAAAATAGAAGCCGACAAGGCCAAACCAGCTAATACACAGAGGCGCTCCTGCCGTAAGGGCGATGCCAGAAATCAAAAATCCGTTGCAGCGTCGCATAATAATATTCCCTGTTGTTATTTCACTCAGGGACTTATTACCTTGCTGACTCAGAAAAAGATATACAGGTTGCGGTAGTCTGGCGCTTTTTCAGAATCTGTTCATTCGCGGTCAGAAAGGAAAATGGATTAGCTCAACGTCATCTGCCGTGACTTTCACCATCGAACCTTCGGTATGCCAGGCTCCCAGCACGACGCGGAAAGCAGGTTGCGCATTGGCGATGAGTTCATGCACCGCCGGGCGATGCGTATGCCCGTGGATCAGCCATTGTACCTGATGCTTTTCCATCGCACTGACCACCGCGTTTTGGTTAACGTCCATGATCGCCAGCGATTTACTGCTGTTGGCTTCTTTACTGTTTGCGCGCATTCGCGCAGCAATACGTTTACGTAAAAACAGCGGCAGGGCGAGGAATAGCGTTTGCAACCAGGGCTTGTGGACTTTGGCGCGAAAAGCCTGATAACCGACGTCATCGGTGCACAGCGTGTCGCCATGCATAATCAGCACCCGACGGCCATAAAGTTCGAGCACTTTTTCTTCTGGCAATAACGTCATGCCGCTTTCACGGGCAAAGCGTTTGCCGAGCAGAAAATCACGGTTGCCATGAATGAAATAACAGGGAACGCCGGAGTCGGATACCGCTTTGATCGCCGCCGCCATCTGGCGATGAAACGGGCTGGGATCATCGTCGCCAATCCATGCTTCAAACAGATCGCCAAGAATATACAGCGCGTCGGCCTTGCGGGCTTCTCCCGCTAAAAAACGCAGAAAACCGGCGGTGATCGCCGGTTCTTCCACGCAGAGATGAAGATCTGCAATAAAGAGTGTCGCCACGATTACTCGCTAACGGTCACGCTTTCAATGATAACGTCTTCTTTTGGCACGTCCTGGTGCATACCGCTACGACCGGTTGCGACACCTTTGATTTTGTCGACTACGTCCATGCCTTCAACCACTTCGGCAAATACGCAGTAACCCCAACCTTGCAGGCTCTCGCCGGAGAAGTTCAGGAAGTCGTTATCAACCACGTTGATGAAGAACTGGGCAGTTGCAGAGTGCGGAGCCTGAGTACGAGCCATTGCCAGCGTACCACGGGTGTTTTTCAGACCGTTGTTGGCTTCGTTTTTGATTGGCTCTTTGGTGGCTTTTTGCTTCATGCCCGGTTCAAAACCGCCGCCCTGAATCATAAAGCCGTTGATAACACGGTGGAAAATGGTGTTGTTATAAAAACCTTCGCGGCAGTAGTCCAGGAAGTTTTTAACTGTTTCAGGTGCTTTATCGTCAAAAGTTTTGATGACAATATCGCCGTGATTGGTGTGGAAAGTAACCATTTTTGCATCCTGTTCCGTTTGATTGGTGCTTCAACCCGGTTCGGGTCATATATAGGGTGGTGTTATAGCATAACCGCACGATCGGATCATCTCGCAATGTATGCTGATTCGCGCGGGAAATATGGGTATTATACGCAACTCAATTACCCACACATGTCTAAACGGAATCTTCGATGCTAAAAATCTTCAATACTCTGACACGCCAAAAAGAGGAATTTAAGCCTATTCACGCCGGGGAAGTCGGCATGTACGTGTGTGGAATCACCGTTTACGATCTCTGTCATATTGGTCATGGGCGTACTTTTGTCGCCTTTGACGTGGTTGCGCGTTACCTGCGTTTCCTCGGCTATAAGCTGAAGTATGTGCGCAACATTACCGATATCGACGACAAAATCATCAAACGCGCCAATGAAAACGGCGAAAGCTTTGTGGCACTGGTGGATCGCATGATCGCTGAAATGCACAAAGATTTCGATGCTTTGAATATCCTGCGCCCGGACATGGAGCCGCGTGCAACGCACCATATCGCAGAAATTATTGAACTCACTGAACAACTGATTGCTAAAGGTCACGCCTATGTGGCGGACAACGGCGACGTGATGTTCGACGTACCGACCGATCCAACTTACGGCGTGCTCTCGCGTCAGGATCTCGACCAGTTGCAGGCAGGCGCGCGCGTTGACGTGGTCGATGACAAACGCAACCCGATGGACTTCGTGCTGTGGAAGATGTCGAAAGAGGGCGAACCGAGCTGGCCTTCTCCGTGGGGCGCGGGTCGTCCTGGCTGGCACATTGAATGTTCGGCAATGAACTGCAAACAGTTGGGTAATCACTTTGATATCCACGGCGGCGGTTCTGACCTGATGTTCCCGCACCACGAGAACGAAATTGCCCAGTCCACCTGTGCGCACGATGGTCAATACGTCAACTACTGGATGCACTCCGGCATGGTGATGGTTGACCGCGAGAAGATGTCCAAATCGCTGGGTAACTTCTTCACCGTGCGCGATGTGCTGAAATACTACGACGCCGAAACCGTGCGTTACTTCCTGATGTCGGGTCACTATCGCAGCCAGTTGAACTACAGTGAAGAGAACCTGAAACAGGCGCGTGCGGCGCTGGAACGTCTCTACACTGCGCTGCGTGGCACAGACAAAACCGTTTCTCCTGCGGGTGGCGAAGCGTTTGAAGCGCGCTTTATCGAGGCGATGAATGACGACTTCAACACGCCGGAAGCCTATTCCGTGTTGTTTGATATGGCGCGTGAAGTGAACCGTCTGAAAGCAGAAGATATGGCAGCGGCGAACGCAATGGCGTCTCACCTGCGTAAACTCTCTGCCGTGCTGGGTCTGCTGGAGCAAGAACCGGAGGCGTTCCTGCAAAGCGGCGCACAGGCAGACGACAGCGAAGTGGCTGAGATTGAAGCGTTAATTCAACAGCGTCTGGATGCTCGTAAAGCCAAAGACTGGGCGGCAGCGGATGCGGCGCGTGATCGTCTTAACGAGATGGGGATCGTGCTGGAAGATGGTCCGCAAGGAACCACCTGGCGTCGTAAGTAACACCCTCACTCTTATCCTCTCCCGCAAGGGAGAGGATACGCTCAGCGCAATTTACGCCTGCTCCACCACAATATTCCCATCACTATTATTCCTGGTAGCCATACCCACATTAGCTCTGAAATAATCACCTGATGCCCATATGGCGTGGTGTAACGCGATAACGCAAACGGCGCGACTTTAATCACCTGCCAGGGGGCGAAAAATCGTTCCTCTGACCACGGCCACAACCAGCCAACACCTTTGCCGCCAGTGGTTACCGAATCCAGCAAGCTGTGTGATAGCAGCGATACGGTTAAAAATAGCCAGCAGCGAATCAGCCCCGTCCTGAACCATCGATGCCCAATAAGCACGCATAACAGCGGGACAACAAACGCAAATACCAGCGAATGAGTAAAACCGCGATGGCCAAAAACATTGCCGTAAGCAACGCCAAATTTAAACGACAATACGTCGGCGTCTGGCAGCATCGCCAGGATGATTCCGGCAAATAACAGACGCGGCGGGATGATTTTCGACCCCAACCCTAAACCAATACAAAGGGGGACGGCGGCGTGGGTAATAACGGTTGGCATGATGATTGCTTCGGCAAAATGTTGATGCTAACAGCATGAATGAAAGCAACGAAGAGGGCAAAGGTCTGAAAAGAGAATCGGCCTGCATACAGGCAGGCCGGAATGGGGTCAGGCAACAACCTGTACGCTGTGACCTGCAAAACTCACTGTCTGACCGGCGACGATTTTGCAACGTTTGCGCGTTTCAACTGCGCCGTCGACTTTCACCTGGCCTTCAGCAATCGCGATTTTCGCCTGCGCGCCGCTTTCGCTCCAGCCTTCCAGTTTCAGCAAGTCGCACAGCTCAACGTGCGGATGTTTACCTAAAGAAAATGTCGCCATGTTACTCACCCTGTGGATCATGATATTCAACGCACGCCTGTAGCGTGTTTTCAATCAGCGTGGCAACCGTCATTGGGCCAACGCCGCCGGGAACAGGCGTAATGTATGAGGCGCGCTTAGCCGCTTCTTCAAACACGACGTCGCCCACAACTTTGCCATTTTCCAGACGGTTGATACCGACATCAATCACAATTGCGCCTTCTTTGATCCAGTCACCGGGAATAAAGCCTGGCTTGCCGACGGCGACGATCAACAAATCGGCGTTTTCCACATGATGACGCAGATTTTTGGTGAAGCGGTGAGTCACGGTGGTGGTGCAACCTGCCAGTAGCAGTTCCATGCTCATCGGGCGACCGACGATATTCGATGCACCAATCACCACAGCATTAAGGCCAAAGGTATCAATGTTGTAACGCTCAAGCAGCGTGACGATACCGCGCGGGGTGCAAGGACGCAGGCGCGGCGCACGCTGGCACAGACGACCAACGTTATAAGGATGGAAACCGTCTACGTCTTTGTCCGGGTGAATACGTTCCAGTACTTTGACGTAGTCAATTCCCGCCGGAAGCGGCAACTGCACCAGAATACCATCGATGGTATTGTCGGCATTCAGCGCATCGATAAGCTCAAGCAGTTCTGCTTCGCTGGTGGTTTCAGGAAGGTCATAGGAGCGGGAGACGAACCCGACTTCTTCGCAAGCTTTGCGTTTGCTTGCGACATAAATTTGCGATGCAGGGTTGCTGCCGACCAGCACAACGGCCAGTCCTGGCGCCCGCAGTCCGGCCGCAACGCGTGCCTGAACTTTTTGAGCAACTTCAGAGCGCACCTGCTGCGCAATCGTTTTACCGTCAATAATCTTTGCTGCCATCAGAGAGAGGATTCCATCTGTTACGTAGGTCGAAGGGGATGCGTCTATTTTGTCAGAAGCGTAGCGCGCTGTCAGTTTTCGTTTTCTGAAAAGTAAAACCTTCTGTACCAGGCAGATTAACGCCGATAATGATAACCGCCGTTGGTTTGCCGTCGTAGTGAGATAAATCAGACACGACCGTACACTTGTTCAGCAACCAGTTCAAAAGCCATTGACTCAGCAAGGGTTGACCGTATAATTCACGCGATTACAGCACATCGTGGTATCAATGCGCCCTTAGCTCAGTTGGATAGAGCAACGACCTTCTAAGTCGTGGGCCGCAGGTTCGAATCCTGCAGGGCGCGCCATTACAATTCAACCAGTTACACCTTCTTTACCACCTTCATAATTTCAGAGTGGACGTATTTGGGGCATCATTACCAAAAATATCGTCTATTTTCCTCGCGTGCTCTGTCAAATGATTAGACGTAAGGTGAGCATATCTACGCACCATTTCTATGGATCCCCATCCGCCCATTCCCTGAAGCACTGATGAAGAGCATCAATGAATGCACCAGGGGGAACCAGTGAGTTAAGTTCGAACTGTAGTACAATTCTCTCCGGTATTAACAGGAATGAATATGCTATGAACCCTTATATTTATCTTGGTGGTGCAATACTTGCAGAGGTTATTGGTACAACCTTAATGAAGTTTTCAGAGGGTTTTACACGGTTATGGCCCTCTGTTGGTACAATTATTTGTTACTGTACATCATTCTGGTTATTAGCTCAGACGCTGGCTTATATTCCTACAGGGATTGCTTATGCTATCTGGTCAGGAGTCGGTATCGTCCTGATTAGTTTACTGTCCTGGGGATTTTTCGGCCAACGGCTGGATCTTCCAGCCATTATAGGCATGATGTTGATTTGTGCCGGAGTGTTAGTAATTAACTTATTGTCACGAAGCGCACCACATTAAAAAGAGTTTCGTTCGAGTTTAATGAAATACGTCAGCCCGTATATTTATACGGGCTAATTTTTATACTGCAGGTAAATGTTTTTTGGCAAGTGGAACAGGGGATTACCATATTTGTGTTTTGAATAGCAATAACAAAGTTGTAGGCAAGAAATACTGTCGGCATTTTGTGATTAAATAGTTTATAGCAATATAACAAGAAACTCTTAAGTCTGTTTGTTTTTTAAACTTCATCCACATCGTGGATAAATATGAGAACCACCCGCTGAACGGGTGGTTTTACGTAAGTTAAATTTTATAATTTCAGTGAATGTTTACGCTACAATAATACAAATGATAGTGGACAAAAACACAATCAGGCGATGGATTCACCGTAGGATGCAACTGCCTGAGCGGTGAAACCCACGCTCAATTCCTGTCTGACCTCATCATTTTTAAGCCAATAATAAATATTATCTTCTTTATTAAAAGCGTAAATTCTACAAATGCCCGCACATTCACTATTTGTGTTCCATCCACTATTAGCTACATCGCCCCATTCCTGGTAAAGTCCTGCGTTAACTTCTCGCTTAATAATATGCCCTGAATCATGATCATTATAATCGTAACTATCGATATCCTGCGCTTCAGGAAATTCTCCGTTCATTTTTTTAACCCACGGTAAAATATCTTTAACTGAATCATAAGTTTCAATGCTGTATTTGAAAAAACGCTTCACGGTAAAAATATAAATACCGGCAGATTTGTTCGTTGATTTATCAGTAGCGAAAATGGCAAAAATATTCCCGATGCACTTTTCGTCAACGTCAGGAAAAGTTACTGTGCCATCCTGACTGATCGCCAGAACATTATTGTCTGCATCAGTGCTACAGCTCCATTTTACCTTGTCATTATTAACCGGGTCATTATCAATGACCATCTTAAAGGTGGCACCTGGAAACAAGCAGTTAGGGAAATGGTAACCATTCGTCATATCATTTTTAATATCATAGATATGGTTGTCAACTAAAACGCCTGTAATTTTACTCATCATTGACTCTCTTTGTTTATTAAATAAAAGGTTTTATTCCTGTGTAAAGGAATATGCTGATATTAATGCGCTTGATGAATAGTTGTTCTTATTTAAAAGTTATATAGTGGTATAAATATGATTATATAATCCCTCTGAGAAGTGGTTACGCCGCTTATTTGTGTTATGTACGGGAATATCTGGAAAGTGCCAAATCGTCGCAAGCGTAATCCTGAGCCGAAGCATTGCAAGATCTGATGGCAACTATCATGTGGTGACAAATGGTAAAGCGGGTAATGATGTTTATTGTGAATATAATGGTGTAACCGCTGATAAGAATATTTGATTGGAGAGCAGATAATTAAAAGATAACGTATGAAAGAATGAGCTTTGAAGTTTCATGACAAACAGCAGTTTAAAACCTTCCGGTTATCTATTGACCGGTAGGAGAATGAAGACCTCCAGAACAAACAGTTAGTCGATGAAATTAGTTTCACCTATATTCTTCCTTTAACGCCTCCTCTTTCGCAAATTACACTATCACTTTTTGATCGCGGTTTGGTTAAATAATTGAAAAACGTCAGACGCATAAAATGCGTTGAAAACTGAGAATTAATACAGACAGGATTCTGATCAGGCAAGTGAAAAGGAAGGGAGCAAGCAAAGTTGCTCCCTTAAACAATTAATACTCGAGGATGCCACGCGCGACGGGCAAATAGCGCAGAGAGAAATAGAGTGCGTCTTTGCCACAGGCGGAACGTTTTGCTAGTAGCGAGGCGATCTCCGCATTCGGTTTTGGTTTAGCTGCAAACGTTTTACCTTTGCCCGCGACAAACAACTCATAAACAATGCCGCTGGCGGGTGAGGCAGTTTGGCAATCTGCGCTGGCTTGCAGATAACGGTCACGCTGTTCGGCGGTGAGTTTATCAACGCCGCCGCCATCCTGTACCCAGACATTAACGCCTGTCGCTCTAACTTGTTCCAGCAGTTGCCGATAGCCATCGGGCGACATATTGCCAGCGAAAAAGCTACTGATATAAACCGGTTTTGCTGAAACATTGCTAATCAGTCGCTGCGTATTGTTTAACCATTTTAGTAAAGGTTGTCGGGCGGCTTCACTGCGCCAGTTCAGATCGTCAATTTCCGCACTGATGTACCAGCCATCCGGCGTTACGCCAGGCGTGGCACGCCATAATCTGGCTTGCTGGAGATCGGCGGCCAGCAGGCGATTAAGGTAGCTTTCCAGCGCTGCAGATGACTGCTTCTGATGCAGAAAAAATTCCGGATCGGCGTTCAGACCAACAATCAGCTTCAGACCAGCCTGTTGCGCTGCTGCGGCACGCTTAAACAATAACGCGCGCTGTTCTGGCTGGGTGAATGCATCGCCATAACGAGTCCATTGCAGAATCAGGGTGTCGAAGCCCTGGAGACGCAACTGACTCATCAGTCCCTGCCACTGGGCGTCGGTGACCTGACTGTCACGGTTTTGCGGTTGCCAGATAATACCTTTCATTGCAAAGGAAAAAGGGCTGACCAGGAGCAGTGTCAGCAATACGAAAATGAACTTACGCATTTACCAGTGCACTCCAATGGTGAGAAACGCGTTGTTGCGCTCCCCGCTACGTTGATTAATCACCTTAAAGGTATGCTGATATTCGACGCCGAGACTGACTTTGTGCGGCCAGGCATCGTAATGCGTCTCGCCGGTCCAGATATTCCAGCGCACGCCGACGCCACCAAGCTGTGCGCCCTGAGTGCCTTTATCACGATAGCCGTTATCCTGTATGTGAGCGTAAGGTTCGATTGTCTGCCCGTTCGCGACTTTCTGATGCCAGCTCACACGGTAATCAGCCGTCCACGCCTGAATATCCTGGCGGACATATTGCGCCGCATCGAGATACAGGTTTTGGGCAAACCAGCCTGAACCGTTCGGGTGCCACTCATCGCTGTATTTGCCGCCGTTAAAGAACGAGGCGCTGGCACGCAGCATGGTGTCGGAGGTGCCATTTTGCCCATTCAGCGGGAACTGCTGTTCAACGGCAAGGAAAAAGATCTGATCGCGCAGCGGCTTCCAGCGCAGGCCGGTGCCGGACATCGGATTTTTCACCGGCATCACCACACCGTTTTCTCCGGTATCGGCAAACACACGGCTGTAAACCGAAAGCAGGTCGCCTTCCAGCAGTATATTGCGCCCGATGCGGTATTCGGCTTCCAGTTGTCCGTAGCTACGATAGCTTTTACCTGGCGCAGCGCCACCGACGTTATTGCTAGCTGAACTCATCGCGCCGGAACGCAAGCCGATGGAGGAATCGAAACTGAACGTCCAGCGGCGACCAACGTCCTCATGCAGACGACGGAAATTGAAGCGTTGCTGATTTTGTTCTGGTGTCAGCGGTGTAATCAGCGCCTGGTTATCAATGTCATCAATCACCAGCCGGGCGTAGTGTTGCGTCGCAGGCATATCATCCAGACGCTGATTCACGTAAGCCAGTTGTCTGATGAGTGCCGGATCGTCCGGTAGCCCTTTATGCGCCTGTTCCAGCATCTCCCGCGACTGCGCGATATCGCCGCTATCCCACAAGGCGTAACCGAGCGCCGCCTGGGTATTGCTGTTATTCGGTTCCAGTTCCAGAGCGGCGCGCAAATCGCTCACTGCCGCTGAGACATTATGACGTTGCCGATAAATCGTCGCCCGCGCAACGTAAGCGTTAGCTGAAGGCGCAATGTTAATTGAGCGAGTGAGATCGTTCAGTGCAAGTTCTGGCTGAGCAGGAATATAACGTTGTGCATGTAGCCACCAATACTGAGCATTGTTGCCCAGCCCGCGTTGTTCTGCCTGCTGAAGCCAGCGATCGCGAGCCGTGCCATTTCCAGCCGCCTGGGCGGTATTGGCGGCAGCGAGCAGATCTTCCTTGCTCATGTCGTGAAGACTGATTTTCTGCCAGGCCGCCAGTGCGGTGGCGTAGTCTTCAACCTGATACGCCTGATAGGCCACCGCGCGATGTTGCCACGCGTTCGGTTGCCGTTTTTCTGCCTGAAGCCATGCATACAACGCCACACCAGGTAGCGTCTCCCGATAACACTTCGCCAGACGGTTCCAGGCGGCTGCATCGTAAGTCGGTGACATATCGCCCAGTAAACGGACGATTGCCGGGCAATTGTCAGCAATACCCGGCAACTGGCTTTGCCACTGGCGTTGCGCCGCCAGCGGCAACGGTTTCGATAAAATCGCCACTTTCGCTGGCGTTGCCAGGTAAGGATGACTTTCCAACAGAGACGCCAGCCGCGTCATTAACGTATGGCTGGCGCTTGCATCGCCCTGGAAAGGGTAGCGTTGCAGTAACAAATCGGCAGCTTCACGTGACTGTCCGTTCTGCATCAGTTGCCAGGTCAGTTGATCCAGGCGCGTAAGATTTGCTGGTTCTCGCTGATACAGCAACCGCGCCAGACGTAGTGCTTCAACTCTGTTGTGGGTTGCCACACTGACGGCATAACGCTCTTCAAGCATTTCATTGGCGGGGAGGGTGGCGAGCAGTTTTTGCGCCGCGTCGTACTGACCCTCTTTTAACAGCTCCGGAAGCGTTGCGCCAATAACGTACTGGCGGTTATCGGCAAACTGTACCGTGTAATTCGCCAACGCTTGCACCGGAGTGTCACTGTATTTTGATAACAGATAGAGCCAGCTTTTCTCTTGTAAGTCAGTAGTGAACAGAGGTTTGTTTTCAGCGAGATAACGCTGGAGGCGTGCTTTTTCGCCACGATAAGCCAGTGCGGTCGCGTAAGTAATATACGACTGTGGATCGGTGAAGATCCCCACTGATTGCAGCGCCAGGATCCGATCATCCAGATGCCCGGCAAGAAGCACGTCAAACCACTGACGGCGCTCTGCTGCGCTTAATGTATTCTGCTGGCGTGCTTCATTGTATAGCGTATCCGCCTGGGACCATTGTTTCAGGTAGATTGCGCGTTGCAGCAGATCGGTTCGTAACGTTTTTCCTTCCGGCGATGCGGCAAACGTCGCATCGTTCAGTTGCGCTTTGGCAACAGATAACTGTGCCAGCCGCAGCGCATTCTGCCCAACTTCACTGCGGCAACGCAGAGTCGGCGCAGCATCGCACGCTTTTTGCTGGGCCAGCAGCTCCTCGATGGTATTCACTGTTTTGACTTCCACAGGAATTGCCGCAAGGCTACGTTGAAGTCGGGCATCGCCGGGAGTTCGTTTAAGCTGATCCTCAAGCAACAGCCGTGCGCGGTCATCATGACCAAAATGGCGATAGGCTTCTGCCAGATATAAAGTCAGCGGAATATTATCCGGCACCTGCTGATGAATATATTCAAATTCACGGATGGCGGTTGCTTCGTCGTTATTTTTCTGTGCTTTCAGCGCCTTATCGAGGCGGGGATAAATAACAAAATGGCGATAGTCGCTAAGCCCCAGCTCTTTGGCGCTGGTGCCAATATTGTCTGCGAGTGCGCCAGTACTCAATAAAGACGTCAGCAGTAAACCAGACCATCCGATGATGCGATTAAGGTTATTTTCCTTCATTTTCGGACTCCAGTTGCGCAACCTGTTCTGTGGTTAAACCTGCTTTGAGTAATAGAGATTGCATCGAAACTTGTAATTCGCGTTGAATTGTCAGTACGCGATCCAGCGTTTCCTGGCTGATGACACCTTCAGTAACCAAAAATTTGCCGAGCGGCAGAGAGCTGCGTTCATGACGCAGTAGCAGCACATTAATCGCTGAACGATTAATATGGCCGAGTGTGGTCAGTATTTCGGCAAACAGGAACTGATGCGGCACATATTGCTGCCAAATATCGCTGGCCTGTTGTTCCGTGAGCCACTGATGCTGAACCGCATTGTACAACATTGCCCGCGGATCGTGACCGCGGCAGCGTGCATACCAGTGGCGTAATCCGGTGACAATTTGCCCGCGCAGAACAATGACGTAGCGCACTTTACGTCCAACCTTGCGCGTCAGTGCCGCCAGTGACACCGGATCAATGCCGTCTTCACTACCGACAATTAACTCATCATTTTCCAGACGCAGCGGCAGCACCGCATAATGCAGTGCTACGGAAGCCGGCATTTCGGCAATCAGCGAGGAAGGGATCTGCCAGGCATCGATCGATTCCCATGCCACGCCGTTTTGCTCAGCCAGCGCCTGCGCCAGTTGTTCGGCGCTGATCAACCCTTGCATCAGCATCGAACCGCCGAGACGCAGACCTTCGACGCGATTACGCAGTGCTGTATCGAGTTGTTCTTCGGTGATGACCTGATTTTCCAACAAAATTTGACCTAACGGGCGCAACGAACGGGTATCGCCAGTCACGCTGGGGAAATCGTGCGTCGTTTTATCCCACGCTACGCGACGCGGATCGCCATGTTGAAGCACCTGTTTCAACGCGCGCCAGTTAGCCATAAAGTTAATCAGGTTGCCCCAGAATAGCCGCAGGACGGATAGCAGGCCCTGCGTCAGGCCGTAGTAACCGGTGACAAAAATCACCCGCTGCACAATACGGTTAACCATCAAGCCAAAGTTTAGCCATAGCAGGGTCATTAACCATGCGCTGCCGCTGAAAATAGAAAGAAAATGCCAGGCATCAGGCCATAAACTTTCATACGCCAGTAACAGCAAAAGCTGGATCATCACCAGCATCGCGAGGAAACTAACAAAGTTGCTGATTGCCCCTTTGCGGTCACGCCAGAGAAAGTAGTTGAGTGTCAGGCTGGAAGTCCATTTATGGGTTTTAAATCCCTGGAAAACAATGCCGATGATCCAGCGAGACTTTTGCCGCACTGCGGTGGAAAAGGTATCGGGGAAATATTCGCGCACGCAGATCATGTTTGACGTCCGCGCGTGCTGTAAAAATTTACGCTGCTCGCGTTCTTTAGCTTCGTCCACCACCGGAAAACGGACAAAAATCTCCGTCATTCCTTTCTCTTTCAGGCGAAAACCAATGTCGTAATCTTCGGTGAGACTTTGCACGTCAAAAGCAATGCCGTCACCGTCAGCCAACAGCGCGGTCACGGCGCGGCGGCTGAAACAGGTGCCAACACCTGCGCTGGGCACCTGTCCGGCGAGGGCTTCACGCACCGGAACATCTTTGCCATGCAGTTCGGAAAACTCATCGATATAGGTCATGCTGGTGAAGTGCGTCCATTCGCGTTCGAACGGATACACCGGGATCTGAATCAGATCCTTACGCTCGACAAGGTAGTTGAACAGACGCAGTTCCATTGGCGAAATCACATCTTCGGCGTCATGCAGAATAAAACCCGCAAAGGCGAAATTGGCGCTTCGCTCAAACTGGGTGATGGCGTCCAGCACATTGTTCAGACAATCTGCTTTGCTGGTGGGGCCAGGACGTGCGCAGACCACCTTATGCACGTTCGGGAAGCGAGCACACACTTCGTCAACATCACGCTGAGTATCGGGGTCGTTCGGGTAAGTGCCGACAAAGATATGATAGTTTTCATAGTCGAGCGTGGTTGCCGCCAGCTCGGCCATATTGCCGATGACGCCAGTTTCATTCCACGCCGGAACCATAATCGCTAACGGTTTTTCATCTGGTTTGTACAGTTCGCGGTAACTCATTCGTGGGTAGCGCCGATAAACACTCAACTTGCGCTTAATGCGACGAACCCAGTAGACGACATCAATGAAAAAATCGTCCAGTCCGCTGATGAACATTATGACCGCTAACGTTATCGCGATTACTTTTAAGCCATAAAGCCAGGTAGCAAAAACATCAAGAAGCCAGTCCACGCCAAAACCTTACATTAACGCTGCTTATGTTTAGGGTGGCGTATATTAAGGTTTTTTATGAATTGTGACAGCTTTTTACCATTAATAGGTATGACTATTGCGGCACGTTATTTTTACACTGGTGATAAAAGTTGCTGTTTGCTGAATGATTAAGCGGGTAATGAGATCACAAACCTTGTCCCACGCGCATCTGACGTTACCGCAACCGTGCCTTTATGCGCGACAACAATCGATTTCACAATCGCCAGGCCAATGCCGCTACCTTCACCTTTTCGTTGGCGGGAGGGGTCAACGCGGTAGAAGCGGTCGAACAATCGCGGTAAGTGTTCGGGCGGAATGGGCGTACCGGGGTTTTCGACGGTAACCTGTACCTGGCGATCGGTAGCCTGGCAACGCACTACAATTGCCTCTCCGGGCGGCGTATAACGCAGGGCGTTAGAAAGCAGGTTGCTTAACGCCCGACGCAACATCAACGGATCGCCCGCGACCTGACACTTGTCGCCAACAAATCGCAGTTCCACGCCGCGATCTTCCGCTAACGCCTCGAAAAAATCGAAAACTTTGCTGACTTCATCTGCCAGGTTGAGCATTTTCTTTTCCGGGATTAGCTGGTTGTTATCGGCCTGGGCGAGAAACAGCATATCGCTGACCATTTTCGCCATTCGCGTCAACTCTTCCAGGTTAGAGTAGAGCACATCTTCCAGTTCCTTCTGGCTGCGCGACTGACTCAGGGCAATTTCCGTTTGCGTCACCAGATTCGTAATTGGCGTGCGAATTTCGTGGGCGATATCTGCCGAGAAGTTGGACTGGCGGGTAAAGACATCTTCAATACGTTCAATCATATGATTAAACGACAGCACCAGTTGCTCCAGCTCAATCGGCACGGTCTGCGGGTCCAGGCGAACGTCGAGATCTTTCGAAGTGATATTCTGGATCTGGCGGCTGACGCTGCGGATCGGCGCGTGACCTTTATGTACCGCCAGCAGCACGATAAAGACGATCAGGATGCTGATGATCGATGCAGTCATTACAAGTTTATTCATCAAATCATTTATGTAATGAAGATGAAAATCGATCGACAGCGCAATGTAGAGCGTATAAGCCGGTTTGCCGTCCACCAGCGGGCCAACCGACAAGTTAATCATCCGCCAGTTGCTGTGTTCCCTATGCCCGTGACCGTGGCCCGGCATCATAATCGTCGGGCCGGAGAGGAGATACACCTCACCACCACGTGCGTCTTTATCGGGTATGGCATCGCGTGCAAACTCGCGGATATCCGGCGCGCCTGGGGAGTGATATACCGTTTTACCGTGGCTATCTGCCAGGGAAATCAAGACGTTGGAATAACCACTGACGATATCTTCCAGCGTCATTAAGCGTCGGGCTTGTGTCTCGTCAGGGTGATTAAGTACCCGTTCAAGGGTGGTGCTAATCTCTTTTAAATCATTAATATCCTGCTCAGCAAAATGGACTTTTACCGAGTGGATCATGATCCATGCAAAGGCGAAAAATGCCGCGATGGTGGCAAGGCTGATAAAAAAGGTCAGGCGGGTTGCCAGCGAAAACGGGCGCTGAAATGGCTTATTGGCCATCCGGCACCTCAAGCATGTAACCCACGCCACGCACGGTTTGAATCAGTTTTGGCTCAAAATCATTGTCGATTTTGCCGCGCAGTCGCTTCACCGCCACATCAATGGCGTTGGTGTCGCTGTCAAAATTCATGTCCCATACCTGTGAAGCGATAAGCGAGCGGGGCAGTACTTCGCCCTGATGACGGAGGAAAAACTCCAGCAGGGTAAATTCTTTACTGGTCAAAGTGATACGCGTGCCGCTACGGGTGACTTTGCGGCTGACAAGATCGACCATCAGGTCGGCAACCTGAAACTGGCTTTCGATAATCACCGCCGCTCCGCGCCGCAGTAAGGTGCGCACCCGCGCCAGCAGTTCAGCAAAAGCGAATGGCTTCACCAGATAATCATCCGCTCCCAGCTCCAGCCCCTTGACGCGATGTTCAATCGTACCCAGCGCGCTGAGCAGCAGAATCGGCATCCCTTTGTTGGCAGAACGCAACATGCGCACGATATCCCAGCCGTTCACGTCTGGCAGCATAATATCGAGGATTATCAGGTCGTAATCTCCAGTCATCGCCAGATGGTAGCCGTTAAGTCCGTTATCGGCCAAATCGACCACAAAACCGGCTTCGGTTAACCCTTTGGTCAGATATTCGCCGGTTTTCTTTTCATCTTCGACAATCAACAGTTTCATGTTTCCTCCGCATACTGCCCGGCCAATTCTAGAGGAGCGCGATCAGATGGCAATCGCTTATTGGCAAAATGACAATTTTGTCATTTTCCTGTCACCGGAAAATCAGAGCCTGGCGGGTAAAGTTGGCGGCATAAAATCACCAGAAATTATGCGCCTATGTCTCATTGTAAACTCCTGACACTTTGTGTGGCCCTCGCGCTAAGTGGTTGCTCACTGGCACCGGATTATCAGCGCCCGGCAATGCCCGTGCCGCAGCAGTTTTCGTTAAGTCAGAACAGCCTGATCAACCCGGTCGATAATTACCAGAGTGCGGGCTGGCGCACCTTTTTTGTTGATAATCAGGTGAAGACGCTGATTAGCGAGGCGCTGGCGAATAACCGGGATTTGCGTATGGCGGCGCTAAAAGTGCAGGAGGCGCGGGCGCAATATCGACTGACCGATGCCGATCGCTACCCGCAACTCAACGGCGAGGGTAGCGGCAACTGGAGCGGTAATCTTAAAGGCAATACCGCCACGACACGGGAGTTCTCGACTGGCCTTAACGCCAGTTTTGACCTCGATTTTTTCGGTCGCTTAAAGAACATGAGCGAAGCCGAGCGACAAAATTATTTAGCTACTGAGGAAGCCCGGCGCGCGGTGCATATTCTGCTGGTTTCGAATGTCGCGCAAAGCTATTACAACCAGCAACTGGCTTATGCGCAATTGCAAATAGCCGAAGAAACGCTGCGTAATTATCAACAGTCATATGCGTTTGTCGAAAAACAACTGTTAACCGGTAGCAGCAATGTTCTGGCGCTGGAACAGGCTCGTGGGGTGATTGAAAGTACCCGTAGCGATATTGCTAAACGTCAGGGGGAACTGGCGCAGGCGAATAATGCGTTGCAACTGTTATTGGGACGCTACGGCAAGCTGCCGCAAGCGCAGGCAGCAAACAGCGACAGCTTGCAAAGCGTTAAATTACCGGTGGGTTTGTCATCGCAAATCTTATTGCAACGCCCGGATATTATGGAAGCCGAACATGCATTAATGGCGGCCAATGCCAATATTGGCGCTGCACGCGCGGCATTTTTTCCGTCTATAAGCCTGACCAGCGGAATATCAACCGCCAGCAGCGATCTGTCGTCATTATTTAACGCCAGCAGCGGGATGTGGAATTTTATCCCCAAAATTGAGATCCCCATTTTTAATGCCGGACGTAACCAGGCCAATCTGGATATCGCTGAAATTCGCCAGCAGCAGTCGGTGGTGAATTATGAACAGAAAATCCAGAACGCCTTTAAAGAAGTGGCCGATGCGCTGGCGTTACGCCAAAGCCTGAATGATCAAATCAGCGCTCAGCAGCGTTATCTGGCGTCGTTGCAAATTACCCTGCAACGGGCGCGGACGTTATATCAGCACGGCGCGGTAAGTTATCTGGAAGTGCTGGATGCCGAACGTTCTTTATTTGCTACCCGACAAACCTTACTCGACCTGAATTATGCCCGTCAGGTTAACGAAGTTTCCTTATATACCGCTCTGGGTGGCGGTTGGCAGCAATAATTTTTTAACTCCAGGAGATATAAAATGAAAAAGACACTGCAAGTCGCAATGTTCAGTCTGTTTACTGTTATTGGCTTTAATGCGCAGGCTAACGAACATCATCATGAAACGATGAGCGAAGCACAACCGCAGGTAATTAGCGCCACCGGTGTGGTAAAAGGTGTTGATCTGGAAAGCAAAAAAATCACTATCCATCACGATCCGATTGCTGCCGTGAACTGGCCGGAGATGACCATGTGTTTTACCATCACCCCGCAGACGAAAATGAGCGAAATTAAAACCGGTGACAAAGTGGCGTTTAATTTTGTCCAGCAGGGCAACCTTTCTTTATTACAGGATATTAAAATCAGCCAGTAACCCAGGTTTAATGAAATGAAAAAAATCGCGCTTATTATCGGCAGCATGATCGCGGGCGGTATTATTTCCGCGGCAGGTTTTACCTGGTTTTCCCAGGCGGAACAGCCAGCAGAAAAAACACCAACCGCAGAATGTAAAATTTTATTCTGGTATGACCCGATGTATCCCAATACGCGGTTCGATAAACCGGGTAAATCACCGTTTATGGATATGGATCTGGTGCCGAAATATGCCGATGAAGAGAATTCTGCGTCTGGTGTACGTATTGACCCGACCCAGACGCAGAATCTGGGGGTGAAAACGGCCACCGTCACGCGCGGGTCGTTGACGTTTGCCCAGAGTTTCCCGGCAAACGTCAGTTACAACGAGTATCAGTTTGCTATTGTGCAGGCCCGCGCCGCCGGGTTTATCGACAAGGTTTATCCGCTTACCGTGGGCGATAAAGTGAAAAAGGGCGCGCCGCTTCTCGAGCTGACTATTCCCGACTGGGTGGAAGCGCAGAGTGAGTATTTACTGCTACGTGAAACCGGCGGTACGGCGACCCAGATCGAAGGCATTCTTGAGCGGCTGCGACTGGCGGAAATGCCGGAGGCCGATATTCGTCGCTTGATCGCCACGCAAAAAATCCAGACTCGCTTTACGCTCAAAGCGCCCATTGATGGCGTGATCACCGCGTTTGATCTGCGCGCGGGAATGAATATCGCCAAAGATAACGTGGTAGCGAAAATTCAGGGTATGAACCCGGTGTGGGTCACTGCCGCGATCCCGGAGTCCATCGCCTGGCTGGTGAAAGATGCCTCGCAGTTTACGCTCACCGTTCCGGCGCGACCCGATAAAACGCTCACCATTCGCAAATGGACGCTGCTACCCGGCGTGGATGCCGCGACCCGCACGCTGCAACTGCGTCTGGAAGTCGACAACGCCGAAGAGGCGCTAAAACCGGGAATGAACGCCTGGTTGCAACTCAATACCGCCAGCGAACCGATGCTGCTGATTCCGTCACAGGCGCTGATCGACACCGGCAGCGAACAGCGGGTGATTACCGTTGATGCCGACGGGCGTTTTGTTCCGAAACGCGTTTCCGTTTTCCAGGCATCACAAGGTATCACCGCGCTACGCTCTGGTCTGGCGGAAGGTGAAAAGGTGGTTTCCAGCGGGCTGTTTCTGATTGATTCCGAAGCCAATATTTCTGGTGCGCTGGAGCGGATGCGCTCTGAAAGTGCTACCCATGCGCATTGAGGGAATAACCAATGATTGAATGGATTATTCGTCGCTCGGTGGCGAACCGTTTTCTGGTGCTGATGGGCGCATTGTTTCTGAGTATCTGGGGCACCTGGACCATTATTAACACGCCAGTGGATGCACTGCCGGATCTCTCCGATGTGCAGGTGATTATTAAAACCAGTTACCCCGGTCAGGCACCACAAATCGTTGAAAATCAGGTCACTTATCCGCTAACCACTACCATGCTGTCGGTGCCGGGCGCGAAGACAGTGCGCGGTTTCTCGCAGTTTGGCGACTCTTATGTGTATGTCATTTTCGAAGATGGCACCGATCCGTACTGGGCGCGCTCGCGGGTGCTGGAGTACCTCAACCAGGTGCAGGGTAAGCTGCCTGCGGGTGTCAGTGCCGAGTTGGGGCCAGATGCCACGGGCGTTGGCTGGATTTATGAATACGCGCTGGTGGATCGCAGCGGGAAGCACGATCTGGCTGATTTACGCTCATTGCAGGACTGGTTTCTTAAATATGAGCTAAAAACCATCCCCAATGTTGCGGAAGTGGCATCGGTGGGCGGTGTGGTAAAAGAGTATCAGGTAGTTATCGATCCTCAGCGCCTGGCGCAATATGGCATCAGTCTCGCAGAAGTGAAAAGTGCGCTGGATGCCTCAAACCAGGAAGCAGGCGGTTCGTCGATTGAACTGGCGGAAGCAGAGTATATGGTACGTGCCAGTGGCTATCTGCAAACGCTCGACGACTTTAATCACATCGTTTTAAAAGCCAGTGAAAATGGTGTTCCCGTTTATCTGCGTGATGTAGCGAAGGTTCAGGTTGGGCCGGAAATGCGCCGGGGTATTGCGGAGCTGAACGGCGAAGGCGAAGTGGCGGGTGGGGTCGTTATCCTGCGCTCCGGCAAAAACGCCCGTGAAGTTATTGCCGCCGTGAAGGACAAACTGGAAGCGCTGAAAAGCAGCCTGCCGGAAGGCGTGGAGATAGTTACAACATACGATCGCAGCCAGCTTATTGACCGCGCTATCGACAATCTCAGCGGCAAGCTGCTGGAAGAGTTTATTGTGGTGGCGGTAGTCTGTGCGCTGTTCCTCTGGCATGTGCGCTCGGCGCTGGTGGCGATTATTTCGTTGCCGCTGGGGTTGTGTATTGCTTTTATTGTCATGCACTTTCAGGGGCTGAACGCCAATATTATGTCGCTGGGCGGTATTGCGATTGCCGTCGGGGCGATGGTCGATGCCGCTATCGTCATGATCGAGAATGCCCATAAACGGTTGGAAGAGTGGCAGCATCAGCATCCTGACGCCCCGCTGGATAATAAAACACGCTGGCAGGTGATCACCGATGCTTCTGTTGAAGTAGGGCCAGCGCTGTTTATCAGTTTGCTGATTATTACGTTGTCGTTTATCCCGATCTTCACCCTTGAAGGACAGGAAGGGCGTTTGTTTGGTCCACTGGCGTTCACTAAAACCTATGCGATGGCGGGGGCTGCGCTGCTGGCGATCGTGGTGATCCCGATCCTGATGGGTTACTGGATCCGTGGCAAAATTCCGCCAGAAAGTAGTAATCCGCTCAACCGCTTTTTGATTCGGATTTACCATCCGCTGTTGCTGAAAGTATTGCACCGGCCAAAAACCACACTGCTGGTGGCGGCGCTTTCGGTGCTGACGGTAATCTGGCCGCTCAATAAAGTTGGCGGCGAATTTTTACCGCAGATCAATGAAGGGGACTTGCTGTATATGCCTTCGACGCTACCGGGGATTTCCGCGGCGGAAGCGGCGAGTATGCTGCAAAAAACTGACAAGCTGATCATAAGCGTGCCGGAAGTGGCGCGGGTATTTGGCAAGACCGGGAAAGCGGAAACGGCAACTGATTCTGCTCCGCTGGAGATGGTAGAAACGACCATTCAACTTAAGCCGCAGGATCAGTGGCGGCCAGGTATGACGATGGACAAAATCATCGAAGAGCTGGATAACACAGTGCGGCTGCCGGGGCTGGCAAATCTGTGGGTGCCGCCAATCCGTAACCGTATCGATATGCTCTCGACCGGCATTAAAAGTCCCATCGGGATTAAGGTTTCCGGCAACGTGCTGGCGGATATCGACGCGATGGCGGAACAAATCGAAGAAGTGGCGCGAACGGTGCCTGGCGTGGCTTCTGCGCTTGCCGAACGCCTGGAAGGTGGGCGCTATATCAACGTTGAGATTAACCGCGAAAAAGCCGCGCGTTACGGTATGACGGTGGCGGATGTGCAGTTGTTTGTGACATCCGCAGTGGGCGGAGCGATGGTTGGCGAAACGGTGGAAGGGATTGCTCGTTACCCGATTAATCTGCGTTATCCACAAAGCTGGCGCGACAGCCCGCAGGCGCTGCGACAGCTACCGATTCTGACGCCGATGAAACAGCAAATCACCCTTGCTGACGTTGCTGACGTCAAAGTCTCTGGCGGACCGTCAATGCTGAAAACCGAGAATGCGCGACCGACGAGCTGGATTTATATCGACGCTCGCGACCGTGACATGGTGTCGGTGGTTCACGATCTGCAAAAAGCGATTGCCGAGAAAGTGCAGTTGAAACCGGGCACTAGTGTGGCGTTCTCCGGGCAGTTCGAGTTACTGGAGCGCGCGAACCATAAGCTGAAACTCATGGTGCCGATGACGTTGATGATCATTTTCGTGCTGTTATATCTGGCGTTCCGTCGCGTAGGCGAAGCGTTGTTGATTATCAGTAGTGTACCGTTTGCGCTGGTGGGCGGTATCTGGTTCCTGTGGTGGATGGGCTTTCATCTTTCCGTGGCAACGGGCACCGGTTTTATCGCTCTCGCCGGAGTCGCTGCCGAGTTTGGTGTGGTGATGTTGATGTATTTACGTCACGCCATAGAGGCAGAGCCGTCGCTGGATAATCCGCAAACCTTTAGTGAACAGAAGCTGGATGAGGCGTTGTATCACGGCGCGGTACTGCGCGTGCGCCCAAAAGCGATGACGGTAGCGGTGATTATCGCTGGTCTGCTGCCGATTCTGTGGGGAACAGGGGCGGGTTCCGAAGTGATGAGTCGCATCGCTGCGCCGATGATTGGCGGTATGATCACCGCACCGTTGCTGTCGCTGTTTATTATCCCGGCGGCGTATAAGTTGATGTGGCTGCACCGTCATCGGGTTTAGGCAAAATTGCCTGATGCGCTATGCCTTATCAGGCCTACAGCGTGAATTATAATTTATTGAATTTGCACGTTTCTGTAGGCCAAATAAGGCGTTAACACCTTATTTGGCAATAACAGAGTACTTTTTGTCGGCAATTTGCATAAGAAAAGGATACCCGGTTTAACTGTGTGGATTGTGTCTTGCGACGACCAGCACTAAATGTTAAAAGATGCCCCTCATTAAAAAAGACACACAGGGGAAAGGCGTGAAAAACGCGTCAACCGTATCGGAAGATACCGCGTCGAATCAAGAGCCGACGCTTCATCGGGGATTACATAACCGTCATATTCAACTGATTGCGCTGGGCGGTGCAATTGGTACTGGTCTGTTTCTTGGCATTGGCCCGGCGATTCAGATGGCGGGGCCGGCCGTGTTGCTGGGCTACGGCGTCGCCGGGATCATCGCTTTCCTGATTATGCGCCAGCTTGGCGAGATGGTGGTTGAGGAGCCGGTTTCCGGTTCGTTTGCCCACTTTGCTTATAAATACTGGGGACCGTTTGCAGGCTTCCTTTCCGGCTGGAACTATTGGGTAATGTTCGTGCTGGTGGGAATGGCAGAGCTGACCGCTGCGGGCATCTATATGCAGTACTGGTTCCCGGATGTTCCTACGTGGGTCTGGGCCGCCGCCTTCTTTATTATCATCAACGCCGTTAACCTGGTGAACGTGCGCTTGTATGGCGAAACCGAGTTCTGGTTTGCGCTGATTAAAGTGCTGGCGATTATCGGCATGATCGGTTTTGGTCTGTGGCTGCTGTTTTCTGGTCACGGTGGCGAGAAAGCCAGTATCGATAACCTCTGGCGCTTTGGTGGTTTCTTTGCCACTGGCTGGAATGGGCTGATTTTGTCGCTGGCGGTGATCATGTTCTCCTTCGGCGGCCTGGAGCTGATTGGGATCACTGCCGCTGAAGCGCGCGATCCGGAAAAAAGCATCCCGAAGGCGGTAAATCAGGTGGTTTATCGTATCTTGCTGTTTTATATCGGTTCGCTGGTGGTATTACTGGCGCTCTACCCGTGGGTGGAAGTGAAATCTAACAGTAGCCCGTTTGTGATGATTTTCCATAACCTCGACAGCAACGTGGTGGCTTCTGCGCTGAACTTCGTCATTCTGGTGGCATCGCTGTCAGTGTATAACAGCGGGGTTTACTCTAACAGCCGGATGCTGTTTGGCCTTTCCGTCCAGGGTAACGCACCGAAGTTCCTTACCCGTGTTAGCCGTCGCGGCGTGCCGATCAACTCGCTGATGCTTTCCGGGGCGATCACCTCACTGGTGGTGTTGATCAACTATCTGTTGCCGCAAAAAGCGTTTGGTTTGCTGATGGCACTGGTGGTGGCAACCTTGCTGTTGAACTGGATTATGATCTGCCTGGCGCATCTGCGTTTTCGTGCAGCGATGCGACGTCAGGGGCGTGAAACACAGTTTAAGGCGCTGCTCTATCCGTTTGGCAACTATCTTTGCATTGCCTTCCTCGGCATGATTTTGCTGTTGATGTGCACGATGGATGATATGCGCTTGTCGGCAATTTTGCTGCCGGTGTGGATTGTGTTCCTGTTTGTGGCGTTTAAAACACTGCGCCGGAAAGCGAAATAATAGTGTAGGTCGGATAAGGCGTTCACGCCGCATCCGACAAAATGATGTCAACAATTTGAAGCCGCTCTCATCCATTCGATGAGAGCGGTTTTTTAATTACTGCTTAAATGCTTCTGCCAGGGAGCGAATATCATTGCTGGTTGGTGACTGATGAAGTCGCAGACCAAACTCTTCGACGATGGCAAATATGTGGTCGAATATATCAGCCTGAATGCTTTCATATTCCAGCCACACCACAGTATTAGTAAACGCATAGATCTCAAGCGGTAAACCATTATCGCCGGGAGCTAACTGGCGCACCATTAAGGTCATATCTTTACGAATCCGCGGATGATTGCGTAGATATTCGTTCAGATAGGCGCGAAACGTTCCAATATTGGTCATTCGGCGCAGGTTTAATACTGACTCCGTAGAACCTTGCTGGCGATTCCACTCGTTAATTTCCTGATGGCGGCTGGTTAAATAGGGTTTCAACAAATGCGCTTTATTCAGCCGCTGCATTTCGGTTTCATCAAGAAAACGAATACTGGTGACATCAATGCTGATACTGCGTTTAATACGTCGACCGCCAGAGGCTGACATCCCGCTCCAGTTTTTAAAGGAGTCGGATACTAACGACCAGGTGGGAATAGTGGTAATGGTATTATCCCAGTTACGCACTTTGACGGTAGTTAAGCCGATATCGATCACTGAGCCATCCGCGCCGTATTTTGGCATCTCCAGCCAGTCGCCCAGTTTCAACATATCGTTCGCGGAAAGCTGAATCCCTGCAACCAGACCAAGAATCGGATCTTTAAACACCAACATCAGTACGGCAGCCATCGCGCCAAGACCACTGATCAGAATTGCCGGTGACTGACCAATCAGCAGTGAGATCATTAATATGCCGACCAGAATCGCGCCGATCAGTTTGATCCCCTGAAATATCCCTTTTAACGGCAACTGTTTTGCCGCCGGGAATTTCTGAGCCAGATTTAAAATAACATCCAGCAGGGAGAAGACTGAAAGCAGCGCATACATCATGATCCACAACTGCGCACAGGTGGTCAGGATATCAGCCGCTTCGGTGCCTTTTTGCAGCCAGAATACCGCCTGAATATTGACGATAATCCCCTGCAGGGTAAAAGCTAAACGGTGGAAGAGTTTATTCTGGGTAATGATTTGCAACCACAGCCGTGAGCTGGCGATGGCGCGTTTTTCGAAGGTACGCAGTACCACCCAGTGCAAAATAATATGCACTATTACGGCGGTCAGAAAAATAATACCGAAAATCATCACCATTGAGGTGGTGTGATCGATCTCAATACCCGCTAAATCTTCAACCTGGGATATTAAATCCTGCATAACGTCTCCTTTATACAACAGCGGCCTATGATGACGGGTGAAAGGGGGTTATGCAAATAAGTAAAATCTGAGGATAAATAGCCGGGCGGATGCCCGGCAAGGGAGAATTACACTTCGGTTAAAGTGATACTTTGTGGCAGACGAGATTTCGGCAGGGTAGCGTTAAAATCTTCGACGCTATGATGACCCACCGGAACGATCACCAGACTGGTGTAGCCTTTCTCTTTCAGACCAAATTCTTCATCGAGGATCGCGGCGTCAAAACCTTCGATTGGCACCGCGTCCAGACCCAGTGCCGCAACGCCCAGCAGGAAATTACCGACGTTGAGATATACCTGTTTTGCCATCCACTCTGCATCATCTTGCAGATCTTTACGGTGCATATCCGCGAAGAATTTGCGGCCTTTATCGTTCGCGGCTTTCGCTTCCGGCGTGGCAAAGCGGCCATCAGCATCTTCCTGGTCAACAACCAGCTTCAGCCAGGCATCGACCATTGCGGTTTTCGCGCAGAACACCACGACGTGCGAGGCATCAAGTATTTTACGTTCGTTGAACACGTAATTATCGGCAGCGGATTTGGCGACACGCGCTTTGCCTTCTTCAGTGCTGGCAACGATAAAATGCCACGGCTGGGAGTTGGTGCTGGAAGGGCTGTATTGCAGCAGGGTTTTGATCTGCTCTGCCTGTTCTGGGGTAAGTTTTTTGTTGGCATCGAATGCCTTAGTGGAATGACGCTTTAAGGCGACAGAAATAATATCCATAAAGACTCCTTGTGAAAGACATTTGTGTGCCAGCAGATTACAAGGATCGAAGTAAAATGGTAAGCGAGAAAAATGCTCTATAGATTTACGTTTTAGCCTGGGCGCAGTCTTTTTTGATCGCGTTTGGCTAAGCCATCAACCACTAAATTCCATGAATCGTTGATCAGATCGCGAAGTAACGCTTCGGAGATTTCCTTGCCGGGATACACCGAAATCCAGTGCTTTTTATTCATGTGATATCCAGGCTTAATGTTCGGATATATCTGCTGATTTAACAGGGATTTTTGTGGATCGGACTTCAGATTTATGAAGGGGACGCCGCGCAGTTCTGACGACAGCATAAAAATCTTGCCGCCAATTTTAAAAACATCAAACTCCGGGCCAAACGGCCAGCAAAGCTCGACGAAAGGCAGCTCAAGCGCCAGGCGTTTCGCCGTTTCAAGCAGTGATTGCTTATCCATAAACTTTCCTTAAGGCGAAGGAGAATAAGCAAAGTATGCCGCGAACCGCGGCGATAATCGATGTTTAATCCGCCAGCGAGAACCAGCGTCGCCAGATAAATCTAAGAATAAAATATTCAATAGCGCCCAGCACTAAAAACCACAGACAAAATAACAAAGTGTAAAGCTGACTCAGATCCATCAGATGGAACGTGGCCATCAGTTTCTGTGCCAGCGTCAGCCCCAGCGCGGGGGCGGGCAGCAGCAGGCAAGAGAGGAAAGCCATCAACAAAATGCCTGCTGCGGCGGTCAAGGTTTCTAAAGGATGTTTCATAACATTGTTAAATGTAAGTTAAAACACCATTGTCAGGGATATTCTTCTGTAAGGCAATTCCCGACTTAGTCTCCGGCCCAAATCTCACAATGCTTTTTCACCAGCCCAATCAGCGAGCCGCCATCGGCAACGAAATCACGCATCAACTGTGCTTCATTCAGACCGCTGGCGACCTGGCGATGCAGAGCCTCAACCGCACTCGACGCACCAATTTTATGCGCAGAAGGGGCGATTTTTTCCAGCAATCGTAAGGTGTCTTCTGTTAGTGGCCGACGATCGCCGGTGTGTGGATCGGTAACAACGCCTTCCAGACCATAGCGGCAGGCCTGGAAACGGTTGAACTTATACAGCAGATAATCCTTTTCCTGATGCTTAAAAGGGCGTTCCGTCAGCAGCCAGTGAGCGGTGGACTGAATCAATCCCGCCATATTTATCGCATGGCTAAGGGTTAACGGGGTATCCATCACCCGAACTTCTACTGTGCCAAAATGAGGGCTGGGGCGAATATCCCAGTGCAAATCTTTAATGCTGTCGATCATCGTGGTGTAGCTCAGGCAGCGAAACAGGGCTTCGAATTGCTGCCAGTTACTGACCCACGGCATCGGACCATTATCGGGAAAGGCGGAAAAGATATTTGGCCGTGAGGAGACAAAATGGGTATCTGTTCCCTGCATATACGGCGACGCGGCAGAAAGGGCGATAAAGTGCGGCACAAAGCGCGATAAGCCGTGTAGCAAATAAATGGCGTCATCGCCACTGGCGCAGCCAACGTGAACATGCTGACCAAAAACAGTCGCCTGCTGAATGAGATAACCAAAGTGTTCCAGCGTCCGCTGATAGCGTGCCTTATCGCACACCTCCTGACGCTGCCATTTCTGAAATGGGTGCGTACCGCCACCGCAAATTTCCAGATGATTCTCCGCCGCAGCTTGCAGAACGACTTTCTGCATCGCTGAAAATTGCCCGGCAGCCTGGTTGATATCACGGCAAACACCAGTTGCCAGTTCCAGCATACTTTCGGTGATATCGTGCTTCACTTCCCCGGCGCTAATCTCACTTTTTACCGCATCAATTAGCGTTGAAGAGTCCTGACTAAGATCGTAGCCCGGCGGATTAACCACCTGCATTTCCAGCTCAATACCGAGGGTAAAAGGTTCAGAAATATGAAAATCGGGTAATGACATAGATTTCTCTTATGTGGGCGTTTTCGTTTCAGTATAGAAGTGGGCGCGGCTGGGCGAGATGCGGAAGTTCTGGAATGTTTCTTTTTTTGGTGATGATGAACTGATTGCTACTTACTACTGAAGCAATTTGGCTACTTTTGCAATGTGACAAGTTATGGCAGAGCTGGCTGGTGGCGAAGAATTTTGACGATTGGGGCGTACAGAAAAACTGGCTCAGCTTCAGTTGATCTGATGAATTGTGGAAAGCCCGAAACAGGATTTACTGTATAAACAAACAGTTATTTTGCTAAGGAAGGGTAAGATAACCGCGGGTGCCTGAAGCTTTCCGGTTTCAGGTTTACTCTGAGGTCTGGAAAGATGAAGCCCAGGAGATATTTCTATCAACCCTGGGGCTACCTACCCAAACCTGAACAATTTGGATGCTAGTCCCTTCTTCGCATGGAGGCAATATAAACACGCTGACGAAATATGCCCTTGTGGCAGTCATAGTACTGTGTTTGACGGTACTGGGATTTACGCTTCTGGTCGGAGACTCGCTGTGTGAGTTCACCATAAAGGAACGTAATATTGAGTTTAAGGCTGTTCTCGCTTACGAACCGAAGAAATCGCCGCTGTGCGGGGAGAAATCCCTGCATATCCGGTTGTCAGGTCAGGAATGGTAGGGCACCTGCTTTACACTTTCGCCCGCGCTCAGTGATGGCTGCGGGCGAGCCACAGCAAGAGTTATCCATTAATCGTGTTGGCACAGCGTTATGATGTGTTTTCCTCTTATCTGCCAGTGCACAGCAAACATCTCGTCCTCCCAACGAATAATGATTCGCTGTTTATTCCAGTTAACCACCTGATAATTTAGAAATCCTGCGTCGGTCTGTATCTTGCTTGCCTTAAATGCACTCTCTTTTGCTGAAAATGCCAGTGTAAGTGCCACAGGGAAAGGTAAATTGCAGCCTGTAATAAACTCGCGTTCAGTGGGGGTAATGATGTTATCTGTCAATTCTCTGGCTGTGTGTGCAGAAAAAATTTCTTCGATATCCACACCAATCGGTTGGTGAGAGACGATTGCTATAGCCGTATCCCCGCAGTGACTAATACTGCCGTATAAGCCCGTAGGCCAAAGTGGTTGGCGATGTTCACCGATTGCGGGCACACATTTATAGCCATATCCCCGCAACGCATGAACAGCAGCAATCCGTCCGGCTAAATGTTCGGCTTTGCGTTTACGTCCGGCATGTTGCAGTTGTGCGTAATGCGGCAGCCAGAACAAATCCTGCTCGTGAAAACTTGCAGGATCGAACTCAACAATGTGCAGCGTATGTCCGGCAAAGGGAAGGGAGGTATGCGTGGTTTTCATTTCGCCCATATTAGAGACTGATGACAAACGCAAAACTGCTTGATGCGCTACGCTTATCAGACCTACGTGGTTCTGCAATATATTTGAATTGGCAAGATTTTGTAGGCCGGATAAGTCGTTCACGCCGCATCCGGCATGAACGACACGCCCTTTGTCAACAATCTGACGTTAGTATCAGAAGTGAGTATTAATGCTCATATACCATGTCCGTCCTGGTTCGTTATAGGTATACGCGCCAGCACCTGCGATATAGTTCGCACCGGCAAGATCACCCGTGGTCTGGGCATTCCCTTCACGCCACAAACGCTTGTCGAACAGGTTATCCACGCCGCCAGTCAGACTGACGTTCTTCGTCACGTCCCAGGTCGCACTCAGGCCAACAATACTGTACGGGCTAATCTCTTTGGTTTCCGGGCCAACCGCTGGCTGGCCTTTGTAGTTATATTTCTTCGGCTGCTGTTTGCCATACCAGGTGAAGGTGGTTTGCATCGACAAATCTTCCCGCGCCTGCCAGCTCAGCGTTGAGTTCAACGTATATTCCGGGATGATCGACAAACGGTCTCCCGTGGTTTTGTTTTCACTCTTCAGCATATAAGTGATGTTGTTGGTCCACATCACCGTCTCGCTAACCGGCACGTTTAACGATCCTTCCAGACCTTCAACCACCGCTTTCGGCACGTTATCCCACTGATAGAGATCGGTGCCTGCCGCATTTTTCCCTACAGCCACATAGCCCGCTTCAATCTTGTTGCGATAGTCGTTACGGAACCAGGTCACGCCCGCCAGCCAGCCGTCGCGTTTGAATTCCAGACCAATCTCTTTGTTGATGCTGGTTTCTGCTTTCAGGTCATCGTTACCTTGTAGATAGCAGCCGCCTGCGCTGGCATAGCAGCCCTGACCTTTACTGTAGAGAATGTAGTTCGGGTTAGTCTGATACAGGCTCGGCGCTTTATAGGCGCGTGCGATACCCATTTTCAGCGTGAAGTCATCGCCTAAGCCTTGCGATACGTTTAACGCCGGGCTCCAGTTATTACCGACAATGCTGTGATGATCGAAACGCAGCCCCGGCGTTACGATGGTGCTGTCGGTCAGTTCTATATTGTCTTCTGCAAACAGCGAGAAAATTTCTGCTTTTGAATATGGGCTACGGTCGGTGGCACTCACACCATCAATAGCACCGCCGGTATTCGTTCCGGTCAGCGCCTGGGTGTTGGAACTCAAGTCCTTCATCCGCTGCTGATTCCACTCCGTACCCAGCGTCAGCGTCTGGTTAACGAAGAAATCAATCGGCAGGTTAACTTCGCTATGCAGCATCACGTCATCGAGATCGATATCGACGAAATCCTGCGTCGCTTTTTCGTTAAATTTTCCTTCGGTGCCGCCCGCCAGACCTTCCGGGATACGCGAGTTACGGGTGTGTTCATACTGCACCCAGTTGCTGGTGGTCACACCGTTATCCCAGCCGCCGTTCCAGGTCAGCGAGTAGTTCTGGCGATAGAGACGGTTGGTTTCATCGCCGTATTTAGAGCGAGTGTAAGCGTCAGAGTTGGTGTTCTGGGTATCGCCCGCATACAGGTTGCCCTGGCGGCTGTAACCTGCTTCCAGTTCCAGCGATTGCAGCGGTGCGAAGTCCCAGCGAACTACGCCGTTAATGTCTTTGTTGATCACCCCTTCGCGCCCGGCTGGTAGGGTAGTTGCATAGGTTCCTGCACGTGCGGACTGATGACCTTTGTTAATATCCCACGCGTCGGCCTGCGTTTTGTCGAGGTTGCCGTACAAACGGAAGCTGAACTCGTCGCCCAGTGGACCGGTGAGGCTGAAGTTGGTGCGTTTGGTGGCACCTTCCTCTTTATGTTCAGGGGCATTGAAATAAGCATCCCAGGAACCGTGCCACTCGCCACTGCCTTTTTTGGTGATGATGTTAACCACGCCACCTGCCGCACCGTTACCGTAACGGGCCGCCGCCGGACCACGCAAAACTTCAATACGTTCGATCATCTCAGGTGGCACCCAGGAGGTATCGCCACGGGTATCACGCTCACCGCGCCAGCCCTGACGCACCGAGTTGCGGCTGCTGACCGGTTTACCGTCAATCAAAATCAGGGTGTTTTCCGGACCCATGCCGCGAATATCAATCTGGCGGTTATTACCGCGCTGACCGCTGGTGGAGTTACCCGTCAGGTTTACGCCTGGCATGGTACGGATGATTTCCGATACATCGCGGGCCACCGGGTTTTTGCGGATTTCATCTGCGGTGATGGTCGAAACGCCGGGAGCCTGCAAGTTCTGTTCGGCGGCGGTCACGACAATGGTATCGTCCTGTGAAACAGGGGTATCGGTTGGCTCTTGTGCCTGCGCTACTCCATAAATCCCCAGATTGACCAACAAGGCCAGGGAATGAATCTTCTTGTTCATTGTTTTTTTTCCTGCATTTTTGCCACGAATTCCAACGGTCTAAAGAGACGTAAGCTGGATTGATGTCGCCCGTCACTGCGAAAACCTTTGATTCCTGAAAGACACGCAGTGCAGTTGGTTAATTAATGCCCGCGCTTGACATAGCGCGCCAATACGCTATTGCAAATGCAAATAGTTATCAATAATATTATCAATATATTTCTGTAATCAATGAAAAAATTCACAATAAACATAAGGTTATGATGTGACGGCGTTAAAGGTGGGAAGTGATAGCTGGTGGCAGTCGAAACATGGCCCGCAATGGCAGCGTCTTAATGACGAAATGTATCAGGTCACTTTCTGGTGGCGTGACCCACAAGGTTCTGAAGAACGCTCAGCGATAAAGCGCGTATGGGTCTATATCACTGGTGTTACCGATCATCATCAGAACAGCCAGCCCCAGTCGATGCAACGCATAGCAGGCACCGATGTCTGGCAGTGGACGACACAACTTAATGCCAACTGGCGCGGCAGCTACTGTTTTATTCCCACCGAACGTGCTGACATTTTTTCTACACCATCACCAGATCGCCTCGAATTACGCGAGGGATGGCAAAAATTACTCCCTCAGGCGATAGCCGATCCGCTGAATCCGCAAAGCTGGAAAGGAGGGCGAGGGCACGCTGTTTCCGCACTCGAAATGCCGCAAGCGCCCCTGCAACCTGGTTGGGATTGCCGGCAAACGCCAGAAAATTCAGCCAGGGAAATTACCTGGAGAAGTGAACGGCTGGGAAATTCACGCCGTGTATGGATTTTTACCACCGGCGATGTACCAGCCGAAGAGCGTCCGTTAGCCATTCTGCTCGATGGTGAATTTTGGGCGCAAAGCATGCCCGTCTGGTCGCCGCTGACTTCGTTGACCCGCCGTCAGCAACTTCCACCTGCTGTGTATGTGTTGATCGATGCCATCGACACCGCGCACCGTGCACGCGAACTTCCGTGTAATGCTGATTTCTGGCTGGCAGTACAGCAAGAGTTATTACCCCTGGTGAAAGCCATTACCCCTTTCAGCGATCGTGCTGATCGTACCGTGGTCGCCGGGCAAAGTTTTGGCGGCCTTTCAGCCCTGTATGCCGGACTGCACTGGCCTGAACGTTTTGGCTGTGTATTAAGCCAGTCGGGATCGTACTGGTGGCCGCATCGGAGTGGGCAGCCGGAGGGGCAACTGATCGAACAGCTTAAATCAGGCGATGTTAGTGCTGAAGGCTTGCGCATAGTGCTGGAGGCCGGGATTCGCGAACCGGTGATTATGCGAGCTAACCAGGCGCTGTATGCACAATTACAGACCACACAACAATCCATTTTCTGGCGTCAGGTTGACGGCGGACATGATGCGCTTTGTTGGCGCGGCGGTTTGATGCAGGGGCTAATCGACCTCTGGCAACCGCTTTTCCATGACAGGAGTTGAATATGGCACTCAGTAATCCCTTCGATGATCCACAGGGAGCGTTTTACGTTTTGCGCAATGCGCAGGGGCAATTCAGTCTGTGGCCGCAACCGTGCGCGTTACCGGCGGGTTGGGACGTTGTTTGTGAACCGCAGTCGCAGCAAACTTGCCAGCAGTGGCTGGAAGCTAACTGGCATACACTGACACCCGCGAATTTCACCCAGCCGCAGGAGGCGCAATGAGTCAGCATTTACCTTTGGTTGCAGCGCAATCTGGCATCTGGATGGCAGAAAAACTGTCTGATTTACCTTCCGCCTGGAGCGTGGCGCATTACGTTGAATTAACCGGAGATATTGATGCGCCATTACTGGCCCGCGCGGTGGTTGCCGGGGTAGCACAGGCTGATACGCTGCGGATGCGTTTTACGGAAGATAACGGCGAAGTCTGGCAATGGGTCGATGACGCGATGACGTTCGAACAGCCAGAAATTATCGACCTGCGTACCAACATTGATCCTCACGGTACTGCGCTGGCATTGATGCAGGCTGATTTACACCAAAACCTGCGCGTCGATAGCGGTAAACCGCTGGTGTTTCATCAGCTCATTCAGATTGCGGATAACCGCTGGTACTGGTATCAACGTTATCACCATTTGCTGGTTGATGGCTTCAGTTTCCCGGCGATTACCCGCCAAATTGCCAACATTTACTGCACATGGCTGCGGGGCGAACCAACGCCTGTTTCGCCGTTTACTCCTTTTGCTGAAGTGGTGGAAGAGTACCAGCAGTACCGCGAAAGCGACGCCTGGCAGCGTGATGCAGCATTCTGGGCAGAACAGCGCTGTCAGTTGCCGCCGCCAGCTTCACTCTCTTCCGCACCTTTGCCTGGGCGTAACGCTTCGGCGGATATTCTGCGCCTGAAACTGGAATTTACTGACGGTGAATTCCGCCAACTGGCTACGCAATTACCAGAGGTACAACGTACCGATCTGGCTCTTGCACTGGCAGCCTTGTGGCTGGGGCGATTATGCAACCGCATGGACTATGCCGCCGGATTTATTTTTATGCGCCGCCTGGGATCGGCGGCGTTGACGGCAACCGGACCTGTGCTCAACGTTTTGCCATTGGGTATTCACATTGCAGCGCAAGAAACGCTGCCGCAACTGGCAATCCGGCTGGCAGGGCAGTTGAAAAAGATGCGCCGCCATCAACGTTATGATGCGGAACAAATTGTGCGTGACAGCGGACGTGCGGCGGGAGAGGAACCGCTTTTCGGCCCGGTACTCAATATCAAGGTATTTGATTATCAACTGGATATTCCGGGCGTGCAGTCGCAAACTCACACCCTGGCAACCGGCCCGGTTAATGACCTTGAACTGGCGCTGTTCCCGGATGAACACGGTGATTTGAGTATTGAGATCCTCGCCAATAAACAACGTTACGATGAGTCAACGTTAATCCAGAACGCTGAACGCCTGAAAATGCTGATTGCGCAATTTGCCGCGGATCCGACGCTGTCGTGTGGCGATGTCGATATTATGCTGCCAGACGAATATGCTCAGTTGGCGCAGATCAACGCCACCCAGGTCGATATTCCTGAAACCACACTGAGCGCGCTGGTGGCAGAACAGGCAGCGAAAACGCCGGATGCTCCGGCTCTGGCAGATGCACATTACCAGTTCAGCTATCGGGAAATGCGCGAGCAGGTGGTAGCGCTGGCTAATCTGCTGCGTGAGCGCGGCGTTAAACCCGGCGACAGCGTAGCGGTGGCATTGCCGCGCTCGGTCTTTTTGACCCTGGCATTACATGCGATTGTTGAAGCAGGCGCGGCCTGGTTACCGCTGGATACGGGCTATCCGGACGATCGTCTGAAGATGATGCTGGAAGATGCACGCCCGTCGTTGTTAATCACCAGCGACGATCAACTGCCGCGCTTTAGCGATGTAGCAAATTTAACCCGCCTTTGCTATAACGCCCCACTTACCCCTCACGACAGTGCGCCACTGCAACTTTCGCAGCCGCACCACACCGCTTATATCATCTTTACTTCCGGTTCTACCGGCAGGCCGAAAGGGGTGATGGTCGGGCAGAAGGCTATCGTTAATCGCCTGTTATGGATGCAAAACCATTACCCGCTGACAGGTGAAGATGTCGTTGCTCAAAAAACGCCGTGCAGTTTTGATGTCTCAGTATGGGAATTTTTCTGGCCGTTTATCGCTGGGGCAAAACTGGTAATGGCAGAGCCGGAAGCGCACCGCGATCCGCTCGCTATGCAACGGTTTTTTGCCGAATACGGCGTGACGACCACACACTTTGTACCGTCGATGCTGGCGGCGTTTGTTGCTTCGCTGACAGCGGAAACCGCTCGCCAAAGTTGCGCGACGTTGAAACAGGTGTTCTGTAGTGGCGAAGCATTACCGACCGATTTATGCCGTGAGTGGCAGCAATTAACCGGCACGCCGTTACATAATCTCTACGGCCCTACAGAAGCGGCGGTGGATGTGAGCTGGTATCCGGCCTTTGGCGATGAACTGGCGGCGGTGAGTGGTAGCAGCGTACCGATTGGCTATCCGGTCTGGAACACGGGGCTGCGCATTCTTGATGCGATGATGCATCCAGTACCGCCGGGTGTTGCGGGAGATCTCTATCTCACCGGCATCCAACTGGCGCAGGGTTATCTTGGACGACCCGATCTCACAGCCAGCCGTTTTATTGCCGATCCGTTCGCTCCTGGTGAACGCATGTATCGTACTGGCGATGTGGCTCGCTGGCTGGAAAATGGCGCGGTGGAGTATCTCGGGCGCAGTGATGATCAGCTAAAAATCCGTGGTCAGCGTATTGAACTGGGTGAAATCGATCGCGTGATGCAGGCGCTGCCAGATGTCGAGCAGGCCGTTACCCACGCTTGTGTCATTAACCAGGCGGCAGCAACCGGCGGTGATGCGCGTCAGTTGGTGGGGTATCTGGTGTCGCAATCAGGTTTGCCGCTGGATACCACTGCACTGCAGGCGCAATTGCGCGAAACATTGCCGCCGCATATGGTGCCTGTAGTTCTGCTGCAACTTGCGCAGTTGCCGCTCAGCGCCAATGGCAAGCTGGATCGCAAAGCTCTGCCGTTGCCGGAACTAAAAGCCCATACGTCGGGACGTGCGCTGAAAACGGGCAGTGAATCGATTATTGCTGAAGCGTTTTCGTCATTACTGGGTTGTGACGTGCAGGATGCCGACGCTGATTTCTTCGCTCTTGGCGGTCATTCGCTACTGGCGATGAAACTGGCAGCGCAGTTAAGTCGACAGTTTGCTCGCCAGGTCACACCGGGGCAGGTGATGGTGGCATCAATCGTCGCTAAACTGGCAATGATTATTGATGGCGGAGCAGAAAACGCCCAGCGTCTGGGATTTGAAACCGTTCTTCCACTGCGTGAAAGCAATGGCCCGACGCTGTTCTGTTTCCATCCGGCGTCCGGTTTTGCCTGGCAGTTTAGCGTGCTCTCGCGTTATCTCGACCCACAATGGTCGATTATCGGTATTCAGTCACCGCGCCCCAATGGCCCCATGCAGACGGCGACAAACCTGGATGAAGTATGCGAAGCGCATCTGGCAACATTACTGGCACAACAACCTCGTGGCCCTTATTACTTGCTGGGTTATTCGCTGGGCGGTACGCTGGCGCAGGGTATCGCGGCGCGACTGCGTGCTCGTGGCGAACAGGTAGCATTTCTTGGTTTGCTGGATACCTGGCCACCAGAAACGCAAAACTGGCAGGAAAAAGAAGCCAACGGTCTGGATCCGGAAGTGCTGGCGGAGATTAACCGCGAGCGCGAGGCGTTCCTGGCGGCACAGCAGGGAAGTACTTCAACGGAGCTGTTTACCTCCATTGAAGGCAACTATGCTGATGCGGTGCGATTGTTGACCACTGCTCATAGTGTGCCATTTGATGGTAAAGCCACGCTGTTTGTTGCTGAGCGTACATTACCGGAAGGTGTCAGCCCGGAGCGCGCCTGGTCACCGTGGATTGCAGATCTGGATATTTATCGCCATGATTGCGCGCACGTGGATATTATATCGCCAATGACGTTTGAAAAAATCGGGCCAATAATTCATACGATACTAAATAAATAACTTTATCTTAAATACAAATCCATAATTATGATAAATAATTATGGATTTTATTATTTGTCATATTAATACCCCCTGAGTGGATTGACTGAAAATGCTCCAAATATTGCGTTCGTGCGTGTAATTTACAAACTTCAGCTTCGGATAATTCTCACCAACTGGTAAAGTGAGCGCTATGGAGATTTACTCATATTGGACTCATTTTCAGGTTATACCGCATGTCATCACTGAATATTAAGCAGGGAAGTGACTCTCATTTTCCCGATTATCACTTGGCGTCGCCCAGTAATAATGAAATTGATTTACTTAATCTAATCGACATTTTATGGCAGGCAAAAAAAACGGTCATGGCAGTCGTTTTTGCGTTTGCCTGCGCAGGTTTACTTATCTCTTTCATCCTGCCGCAAAAATGGACCAGTTCGGCTGTCATCACCCCCGCAGAGGCTGTTCAGTGGCAAGACCTGGAGAAAACTTTCACTAAACTCCGCGTGCTGGATCTCGATGTCAATATCGACCGCGGCGGTGTTTTCAATCTTTTTATTAAAAAGTTTCAGTCGGTTAGCTTACTGGAAGAGTATCTGCGTTCATCACCTTATGTTATGGACCAACTAAAAGAGGCGAAAATCGACGAACTGGATTTGCATCGCGCTATTGTCGCATTGAGCGAAAAAATGAAAGCGGTTGATGACAATGCCAGTAAGAAAAAAGATGAGCCGACACTTTATACTTCCTGGACGCTAAGTTTTACCGCGCCCACCAGTGAAGAAGCCCAGACCGTTCTGGCAGGGTATATCGATTATATATCTACGTTGGTGGTGAAAGAGTCGCTAGAAAATGTGCGTAATAAACTGGAAATTAAAACCCAGTTCGAAAAAGAAAAACTGGCCCAGGATCGGATTAAAACCAGAAACCATCTTGATGCAAATATTCAGCGCCTCAATTATTCACTCGATATTGCTAATGCGGCAGGAATTAAAAAACCCGTTTACAGTAATGGTCAGGCAGTAAAAGACGACCCTGAGTTCTCTATTTCTCTCGGCGCAGACGGTATTGAGCGTAAACTGGAAATTGAAAAAGCAGTCACTGATGTTGCCGAACTGAACGGTGATTTACGTAATCGCCAGTATCTTGTTGAGCAATTAACAAAAGCAAATGTCAGCGATGTCAATTTTACGCCGTTTAAATATCAGTTGCGTCCGAGTTTGCCGGTGAAAAAAGACGGTCCTGGCAAAGCGATTATTGTGATCCTTGCCGCGTTGGTCGGCGGTATGGTTGCGTGTGGCAGCGTGCTTTTGCGCCATGCAATGGCATCCAGAAAACAGGATGCCATGATGGAAGGCCACTTAGTTTAAATCTTCGCGGTTGAAGGTGCCGTTCGTCCGAGCGGCACCACCAATGGTGTTCCTGCCACGGGATCATCAATAATCATGCAGCGCAAACCATAGATACGCTCAATTAATTCGGCAGTGACAATCTCCTTAGGTGCACCCTGGGCGATAATTTTTCCTTCTCGTAGCGCAATCAAATGGCTGGCGTAACGACAGGCCTGGTTGAGATCGTGCAGCACCGCAGCCAGCGTATAGCCTTTCTCGCGGTTTAGTTCACTGAGCAACTCCAGCAAATCAATCTGATGACTGATATCCAGCCAGGTCGTTGGCTCATCGAGCAACATAATCGCCGTTTCCTGGGCCAGCACCATCGCGATCCACGCTCGCTGTCGTTGCCCACCGGAGAGGGTATCCACGCTTTGATTCGCCAGATGAGTAATTCCCGTGGCCTGCATCGCTTTTGTAACCGCCTCTTCATCTTCTTTCCGCCAGCGGGTAAACAACGGCTGATGCGGATAGCGCCCACGCGCTACCAGCTCCTGAACGGTGATGTCGCCCGGCGTGGTAGCGTTTTGCGCCAGCAGACCAATCCGGCGTGCGACCTCTTTACTGGCGAAACGTTGAATCTGTTCGCCATCCAGCCAGACATGCCCGTGAGCGGGTGTCATCAGACGGCTTAACGTGCGCAGCAACGTGGATTTACCGCAGCCGTTTGGCCCGATAATCGCCGTGAAATGACCGTCAGGGATCTCTACGGTCAGATTTTCCGCAACGGTATATTTGCCATATCCCAGGGTTAACTGCTCGCCGCGCAAACGGGCTACTGATTCGGTCATTTTTTGCGAGACTCCTGAATTAACAAGACGATAAGGTAAATACCGCCGAGGCTGACGGTGACGACGCCAACCGGAAGTTGATACGGCATAAACAGTTGCTGAGCGCAGAGGTCTGCTGCCAGCAGTAACAGCGCGCCACATAGCGCCGCCTGGGTCAGCCCCCAGCGAGCGGTGCCGCTAATGCGTCGGGCAATATGCGGCGCGACCAGCGCAATAAAGGAGATCGGCCCCGCCAGTGCAGTTGCAGCAGCGGTAAGCACCACCGCCACCAGCATCATTAACAGACGCGAGCGTTCGACGCTGACGCCCAGCGCGCAGGCGGTATCATCGCCCATCTCCAGCAAGCGCATCCGCCTTACCAGCAAGGCTGCGGCAATTAACATCAAAATAATGATTGGCGCGGAAGGCCAGGTTTTCGCCCATGTCAGGCCGTTGAGCGAGCCGGCATTCCACAAACCCGCCGTTAGCGCCGTCTCTAATGAGGCTTTAAGCAATAGCCAGGTATTAAAGGCCACCAGCATGGCGCGAACACCGATACCGATAATAATCAGGCGAAAGGTGTCGATACCGTTACGCCAGGCGAGCAGCCAGACCAGTAGTGAAGTGACAATGCCCCCCGCCATTGCTGCCAGGGCGATAGCCGTCAGGTCCTGACCAAACAGTACCATCGCCACCAGCACGCCGCTCCACGCCCCGGTGTTAAAGCCCATCACGTCAGGGCTGCCGAGTGGGTTACGCATCAGCGACTGAAAAATAGCGCCGCTGACGCCCAGCGCCGCGCCAATTAACAGCGCCATCAGCACGCGCGGTAAGCGCCATTCGGTGACGACCATTGTCATACTGTGGGGAGCATCATCCATCAGCGCGGCGAATACCTGCGATGTTTCCAGTGTCACAGCACCACTGCGTAATCCCCAGATGCCCGCCACGATACAGGCGGTAATCAGCAACAAACAGGTTATGAGTAATCTGCGAGAGACGTAAATCATGCGCCACCTCGCGTTTTACGTCGGACGAGGAGGATTAATACCGGTGCGCCAATAAAGGCGCTGACCACGGAAACGCGCAGCTCGCCGGGCACAATCACACGCCCGATGATATCGGCAAACAGCAGCAGGACAGGCGTGGCGAGTAGTGTAACGGGGAGTGACCAGCGATGATCTGCTCCTACCAACCAGCGCGCCATATGCGGCATCATCAGGCCAATAAAGGCAATCGGACCCACCACTGCCGTCGCACTACCGCAAAGCACGGTAATCGCCAGCAGACCAATCAACTGTGTGCGCGCTACGCGGCTACCCAGCGCCGTCGCGGTGTTGTTTCCCAGACTTAAACTATTCAACGCACGACTCAGTAAGAGTGCGGTTGCTCCGGCGATCAGCACCGGGAGCAGCACCACTTTTAAGGTATGGAGGTTGCGAATATCCAGTGAACCGGCTTGCCAGAAACGCAACTGATCGTAGACGTCAGGATTAAGCAGGGCGATGCCGCTGGTCAGCCCTTCCAGCACCGCCGCCAGCGCCACGCCCGCCAGGGTTAAACGCACCGGACTTAACTGCCCGCCGCCCTGGCTGCCGGTAAAGGCAACAATTAACGAGGCCACCAGCGCGCCAGCGAAAGCCATCGCCAGTTGTTCCTGGGCGGAAGAGTAACCAAACAGCGCTGCGCCGAGCACAATGGCAAAGCTGGCTCCGGCGTTCACGCCAAGCAAACCGGGATCGGCAAGCGGGTTTCGGGTGAGGGTTTGCATTAACGCCCCGGCAAGGCCAAGCGCTCCGCCCGCCAGCAATCCGGCAAGGGTGCGCGGCAGTCGCGCGTCGAGCACGATGGTGCAGTCGGCGCTCTGGCAGGTGCCGGAGAGTGCCTCCAGGACCACGGAGGCGGGGAGTGATTTTGCCCCAATGAGCAGGCTTAATGCCGTCGCGATAATCAGTAATAACAGCAATCCGGGCACGGCAATGGCGCGTGTCACGGCAACAGAACCAGACATACGAACTTCCATGATAATGAAATTAATTATCGTTATCGATCTTATTTGGATATGTTAGCATGTGCAGCCTAAGAATAGGTATTTAAAATATTTGATGGCAAGGCATTGTAATGAATAAACAATCCTGGCTGCTTAACCTCAGCCTGTTGAAAACGCACCCGGCGTTTCGCGCAGTATTCCTCGCTCGTTTTATCTCAATTGTTTCTCTGGGGTTGCTCGGCGTCGCGGTGCCGGTGCAGATCCAGATGATGACGAATTCCACCTGGCAGGTTGGGCTTTCAGTGACGCTGACCGGCGGCGCGATGTTTGTCGGTCTGATGGTCGGTGGTGTGCTGGCGGATCGTTATGAGCGCAAAAAAGTGATTTTGCTGGCGCGCGGCACCTGTGGTATTGGCTTTATTGGTCTGTGCCTGAACGCGCTGTTGCCGGAGTCATCACTATTGGCAATCTATTTACTCGGTTTATGGGATGGTTTTTTTGCCTCGCTGGGCGTTACGGCGCTGCTGGCGGCAACGCCGGCGCTAGTTGGGCGGGAAAACTTAATGCAGGCCGGGGCGATTACCATGTTGACCGTGCGCCTGGGATCGGTAATTTCGCCCATGATGGGTGGCTTACTGCTGGCGACTGGCGGCGTCGCCTGGAACTACGGGCTGGCGGCGGCAGGAACGTTCATCACTTTACGGCCTCTGTTTAGCCTTCCGGCACTGCCGCCGCCACCGCAGCCGCGTGAGCATCCGCTGAAATCGCTTCTGGCAGCCTTTCGTTTTCTGCTCGCCAGCCCGCTGGTGGGCGGCATTGCGCTGTTGGGTGGGTTGTTGACGATGGCGAGTGCGGTGCGGGTACTGTATCCGGCGCTGGCAATCAACTGGCAGATGTCGGCGGCGCAGATTGGCTTTCTCTATGCGGCAATTCCGCTCGGTGCGGCAATCGGGGCGTTGACTAGCGGGAAACTGGCGCATAGCGTGCGGCCAGGAATGTTAATGCTGCTTTCCACATTAGGTTCATTTCTCGCCATTGGTTTGTTTGGCCTGATGCCAATGTGGATTCCGGGCGTGGTTTGTCTGGCGCTGTTCGGCTGGCTGAGCGCGGTCAGTTCGTTGCTGCAATATACAATGCTGCAAACGCAAACTCCGGAAGCGATGTTAGGGCGGATTAACGGTTTGTGGACGGCGCAGAACGTGACGGGCGATGCGATTGGTGCGGCGTTGCTGGGCGGTCTGGGGGCGATGATGACACCGGTTACATCCGCCAGCGTCAGTGGCTTTGGCTTGTTGATTATCGGTGTATTGTTGTTGCTGGTGCTGGTGGAGTTGCGCCGTTTTCGCCAGACGCCACCACAAGCGGCAGCGTCCGACAGTTAATGCTTAGAACAGCGCCTTAAGTCGTTCCAGCACTTGCATGGCGCTGTAGTAATCCAGACGGAACGTCTCGGTTCCCAGTGCATAAACCTGCTTGTTCTGTACTGCAGGCAGGTGCGCGAGCAGCGGATTAGCATAAATTGCATCGGCATCTTTCTGATCGCCGGCGAACAGGAACAGCGACTCACCGTTTAACCCGGCAGCCAGATTTTCTCCACCAAGCTGAATGATGTCATGGCGTTTGCCCTGACTTTGACTGGCGTTTAAGCCCGCAGGCAGTTTCGCCAGCGTAAAGCCGAGTTGTTCCAGCATCTGCCCTTGTGCTGATTCCGGCGTCCAGAGATTGGCACTGTGTGCAGCGGCGGTATAGACAATGGCAGTGACCGGCTGCGGCGGTAATTTGATTTGCTCTTTCGCTGCCGCCAGTTGCTTATCAAACTGCGCAATTCTTTCTGCCGCCTGTTTCTCATGCCCGGTAATTTCGCCTAACTGCGTTAACAGCGACTGCCAGCTTTTGTCGTCGTAATTGATAATTAACGTCGGCGCGATGGTGGAAAGCTGATCGTACAGTGGCATTGCAGAATCGCCGCCGGTTGCGCTAATCAAAATCAGATCCGGCATTTGTGCGGCTACCGCTTCGGCGTTCGGTTCTCCGATATAGAGGCGCTGCAGTTTGCGTTCCTTCGCAACATCGCTCCACTGGCGCAAGAATCCCTGGTCGTCCGCGACGCGGTTATTCGGCGTAGTTGCACCACTGGCAATCACCGGAGCGTCTATCGCCAGCAGCGACCCCGTCAGCGTGACGCTGGTTGAGACGATGCGCTGTGGCTGGCTTTCCAGCGTATGGCTGCCGCGGCTGTCAGTCACCTGACGTGGCCAGTCGGCGGCCTGTACTGTGGATATTCCAGAAAGCAAAAGTCCTGCTAAGAAAAGGGTCTTACGGTAGAGCGGGGCGAGTCTCACGAATCAGCGTCCTGTTATTAGTGAAGTTAATGCTTCTCATTTTCATTGTAACGACAAGCAGATGCAAGCCCGAGTCGTAGATTGTGTTGCGGCAAGAGTTGACATAGTGGCTGTTTGCTTTTAGGTTAGCGACCGAAAATATAAATGATAATCATTATTAAAGCCTTTATCATTTTGTGGAGGATGATATGGATACGTCACTGGCTGAGGAAGTACAGCAGACCATGGCAACACTTGCGCCCAATCGCTTTTTCTTTATGTCGCCGTACCGCAGTTTTACGACGTCAGGATGTTTCGCCCGCTTTGATGAACCGGCTGTGAACGGGGATTCGCCAGACAGTCCCTTCCAGCAAAGACTCACCGCCCTGTTTGCTAATGCCAAATCGCAGGGCATTAAAAATCCAGTGATGGTTGGGGCAATCCCCTTCGATCCACGTCAACCTTCATCGCTGTATATTCCCGAATCCTGGCAGCCATTCTCCCGCCAGGAAAAACAAGCTTCTGCGCGCCGTTTTACCCGCAGCCAGTCGCTGAATGTGGTTGAACGGCAGGCAATTCCGGAACAAGCCACGTTTGAACAGATGGTTGCCCGTGCTGCCGCACTTACCGCCACACCGCAAGTCGACAAAGTGGTGTTGTCACGGTTGATTGATATCACCACCGATGCCGCCATCGACAGCGGCGTACTGCTGGAACGGTTGATCGCGCAAAACCCGGTTAGTTACAACTTCCATGTGCCGCTGGCCGATGGTGGCGTCCTGCTCGGAGCCAGCCCGGAACTGCTGTTGCGTAAAGATGGCGAGCGTTTTAGCTCGATTCCGTTAGCCGGTTCCGCGCGTCGTCAGCCGGATGAAGTGCTCGATCGCGAAGCGGGTAATCGTCTGCTGGCGTCGGAAAAAGATCGCCATGAACATGAACTGGTGACCCAGGCGATGAAAGAGGTACTGCGCGAGCGCAGCAGTGAGCTACACGTTCCCTCCTCTCCACAATTGATCACCACGCCGACGCTGTGGCATCTCGCAACGCCCTTTGAAGGTAAAGCGAATTCGCAAGAAAACGCACTGACGCTGGCCTGTCTGCTGCATCCAACCCCCGCGCTGAGCGGTTTCCCGCATCAGGCCGCGACCCAGGTTATTGCTGAACTGGAGCCGTTCGACCGCGAACTGTTTGGCGGCATTGTTGGCTGGTGCGACAGCGAAGGTAACGGCGAGTGGGTGGTGACCATCCGCTGCGCGAAGCTGCGGGAAAATCAGGTGCGTCTGTTTGCCGGTGCGGGGATTGTGCCTGCGTCGTCACCGCTGGGGGAGTGGCGCGAAACGGGCGTCAAACTTTCTACCATGTTGAATGTTTTTGGATTGCATTAAGGAGTGAGGATGAGCATTCCATTCACCCGCTGGCCGGAAGAATTTGCCCGTCGCTATCGGGAAAAAGGCTACTGGCAGGATTTGCCACTAACTGACATTCTGACGCGACATGCTGAGAGTGACAGCGTCGCGGTTATCGACGGCGAGCGGCAGTTGAGTTATCGCCAGTTGAATCAAGCGGCTGATAACCTCGCGTGTAGTTTGCGCCGTCAGGGCATTAAACCTGGTGAAACCGCGCTGGTACACTTAGGTAACGTCGCTGAACTTTACATTACCTTTTTCGCGTTGCTGAAACTGGGCGTTGCGCCGGTGCTGGCGCTGTTCAGCCATCAGCGTAGCGAACTGAACGCCTATGCCAGCCAGATTGAACCGGCATTACTCATTGCCGATCGCCAACATGCGCTGTTTAGCGGGGATGATTTCCTCAATACATTTGTTGCAGAGCATTCCTCCATTCGCGTGGTGCAACTGCTGAACGACAGCGGCGAGCACAATTTGCAGGATGCGATTAACCACCCGGCAGACGGTTTTACTGCCACGCCGTCGCCTGCCGATGAAGTGGCGTATTTCCAGCTTTCCGGCGGCACGACCGGCACGCCGAAGTTGATCCCGCGTACCCATAATGACTATTACTACAGTGTGCGCCGTAGCGTCGAGATTTGTCAGTTCACGCAACAGACACGCTACCTGTGCGCGATTCCGGCGGCTCACAATTACGCCATGAGTTCGCCTGGATCGCTGGGGGTTTTTCTCGCAGGCGGCACTGTGGTTCTGGCGGACGATCCCAGCGCCACGCTCTGTTTCCCATTGATTGCCAAACATCAGGTTAACGTTACCGCACTGGTGCCACCGGCAGTCAGCCTGTGGTTACAGGCATTGAGCGAGGGCGAAAGCCGGGCGCAACTCGCCTCGTTAAAACTGTTACAGGTCGGCGGCGCGCGTCTTTCTACCACGTTGGCGGCGCGTATTCCCGCAGAGATTGGCTGCCAGTTGCAGCAGGTGTTTGGCATGGCGGAAGGGCTGGTGAACTACACCCGTCTTGATGATAGCGCGGAGAAAATTATCCATACCCAGGGCTACCCAATGTGTCCGGACGATGAAGTGTGGGTTGCCGATGCCGACGGAAATCCATTGCCACAAGGGGAAGTCGGGCGTCTGATGACGCGTGGGCCGTACACCTTCCGCGGTTGTTACAAAAGCCCGCAGCACAATGCCAGTGCCTTTGACGCCAACGGTTTTTACTGTTCCGGTGATCTGATCTCCATAGATCCAGACGGTTACATCACTGTGCAGGGGCGCGAGAAAGATCAGATCAACCGTGGCGGTGAGAAGATCGCTGCCGAAGAGATCGAAAACCTGTTACTGCGCCATCCGGCGGTGATCTATGCCGCGCTGGTGAGCATGGAAGATGAGCTGATGGGCGAAAAAAGCTGCGCTTATCTGGTGGTAAAAGAGCCGCTGCGTGCGGTGCAGGTGCGTCGTTTCCTGCGTGAACAGGGTATTGCCGAATTTAAATTACCGGATCGCGTGGAGTGTGTGGATTCACTTCCGCTGACGGCGGTCGGGAAAGTCGATAAAAAACAATTACGTCAGTGGCTGGCGTCACGCGCATCAGCCTGAAGGAGAGAACACGATGGCTATTCCAAAATTACAGGCTTACGCACTGCCGGAGTCTCACGATATTCCGCAAAATAAAGTCGACTGGGCCTTTGAACCGCAACGTGCAGCGCTATTAATCCATGATATGCAAGACTATTTTGTCAGCTTCTGGGGCGATAACTGCCCGATGATGGAGCAGGTGATCGCTAATATTGCCGCCCTGCGTGACTACTGTAAGCAACACAATATTCCGGTTTATTACACTGCCCAGCCAAAAGAGCAGAGCGATGAAGATCGGGCGCTGCTGAATGATATGTGGGGGCCGGGCCTGACGCGTTCACCGGAACAACAAAAGGTGGTGGATCGCCTGACGCCAGATGCTGACGATACAGTGCTGGTGAAGTGGCGCTACAGCGCGTTTCATCGTTCCCCGCTGGAACAAATGCTTAAAGAGAGCGGACGTAACCAACTGATTATTACCGGAGTGTATGCGCACATCGGTTGTATGACCACTGCGACCGACGCGTTTATGCGCGATATTAAACCGTTTATGGTGGCTGATGCGTTGGCCGATTTCAGCCGTGACGAGCATTTGATGTCGCTGAAATATGTTGCCGGGCGTTCCGGTCGGGTGGTGATGACTGAAGAGTTACTGCCAGCACCGATCCCTGCCAGTAAAGCGGAGCTGCGCGAGGTGGTTCTGCCGTTGCTGGATGAATCTGATGAACCGTTTGATGACGACAACCTGATCGACTACGGTCTGGATTCGGTGCGCATGATGGCGCTGGCGGCGCGCTGGCGCAAAGTGCATGGCGATATCGATTTTGTCATGCTGGCGAAAAATCCGACCATCGACGCCTGGTGGAAGCTACTCTCTCGCGAGGTGAAATAATGAATTTCAGCGGCAAAAATGTCTGGGTAACCGGCGCGGGGAAAGGCATCGGCTATGCCACGGCGCTGGCGTTTGTTGAAGCGGGAGCAAAAGTCACAGGCTTTGATCGGGCATTCACGCTGGAGCATTATCCCTTTGCGACTGAAGTGCTGGATGTTGCTGATGCCGGGCAGGTGGCGCAAGTCTGCCAGCGGCTGTTAGGCGAAACGCAGCGCCTGGACGTGCTGGTCAATGCGGCAGGAATTTTGCGCATGGGCGCGACAGACCAACTGAGTAAAGAGGACTGGCAGCAGACTTTTGCGGTCAACGTCGGCGGTGCGTTTAACCTGTTTCAACAGACCATGAATCAGTTTCGCCGTCAGCGGGGTGGAGCGATTGTTACGGTAGCGTCCGATGCCGCACACACGCCGCGTATTGGTATGAGTGCTTATGGCGCGTCGAAAGCGGCGCTGAAAAGTCTGGCGTTGAGCGTCGGGCTGGAACTGGCAGGTAGTGGAGTACGTTGCAACGTGGTTTCGCCGGGTTCCACCGACACCGACATGCAACGCACGCTGTGGGTGAGCGATGACGCGGAAGAGCAGCGTATTCGCGGCTTTGGTGAGCAGTTTAAGCTTGGCATTCCACTGGGGAAAATCGCCCGTCCGCAGGAGATCGCCAACACGATTTTGTTCCTCGCCTCCGATCTCGCCAGCCATATCACGCTACAGGATATCGTGGTGGATGGCGGCTCAACGCTGGGAGCATAACTGTGATCTGGAAACGTTATTTGACCCTGAATGAACTGAACGCTACCAGCGATAACACGATGGTGGCGCATCTGGGAATTGTTTACACCCGTCTGGGTGATGATGTGCTGGAAGCCGAAATGCCGGTCGATACCCGTACTCATCAGCCGTTTGGTCTGCTGCACGGCGGCGCGTCGGCGGCGCTGGCAGAAACGTTGGGATCGATGGCTGGATTTATGATGACTCGCGACGGGCAGTGCGTGGTGGGGACGGAACTTAATGCCACCCATCATCGCCCTGTCTCGCAGGGAAAGGTGCGCGGCGTCTGTCAGCCGCTGTATCTTGGGCGACAAAATCAGAGCTGGGAGATTGTCGTTTTCGATGAACAGGGACGGCGTTGCTGCACCTGTCGGCTGGGTACGGCGGTTTTGGGATGAACCCGACAGAATAAAATGAGATTGCAGGAAAACTCGGTTAATGGAGTGATCGAGTTAACATTGTGAAGTTAATTATTGGTTTTAACTCTTATTTGTTTGGTTATCGCGTTGTTAAATTTTGCAAAGATGTTATAGAAACAAAATGTAACATCTCTATGGATACGTACACGGATAACAATTATGAACAAGTCAGGGAAATACCTCGTCTGGACAGTGCTCTCTGTGATGGGAGCATTCGCTCTAGGATACATTGCTTTAAATCGTGGGGAACAGATTAACGCGCTGTGGATTGTGGTGGCGTCGGTCTGTATCTATCTCATCGCTTATCGTTTTTACGGTCTGTTTATCGCCAAAAAAGTGCTGGCGGTTGACCCGACTCGTATGACGCCAGCCGTGCGCCATAACGACGGTCTGGACTATGTGCCGACGGACAAAAAAGTGCTGTTCGGTCACCATTTTGCGGCCATTGCCGGCGCAGGCCCACTGGTCGGGCCGGTGCTGGCGGCGCAGATGGGTTACCTGCCGGGGATGATCTGGCTGCTTGCCGGGGTGGTTCTCGCCGGTGCGGTGCAGGACTTCATGGTGCTGTTTGTTTCCACGCGCCGCGATGGTCGCTCGTTGGGTGAACTGGTCAAAGAAGAAATGGGACCAACCGCCGGGGTGATTGCGCTGGTGGCCTGCTTTATGATCATGGTGATCATTCTGGCTGTGCTGGCGATGATCGTGGTGAAAGCCCTGACCCATAGTCCGTGGGGAACGTACACCGTTGCGTTCACTATTCCGCTGGCGCTTTTTATGGGGATCTACCTGCGCTACCTGCGTCCAGGTCGCATTGGTGAAGTGTCGATCATCGGTCTGGTGTTCCTGGTTTTCGCCATCATTTCTGGCGGCTGGGTGGCAGAAAGTCCGACCTGGGCACCGTACTTTGACTTTACGGGCGTGCAGTTGACCTGGATGCTGGTGGGCTACGGTTTTGTGGCGGCAGTGCTGCCGGTATGGCTGCTGTTGGCTCCGCGTGACTACCTCTCTACCTTCCTGAAAATCGGGACTATCGTTGGTCTGGCGGTGGGAATTCTGATTATGCGCCCCACGCTGACCATGCCGGCGCTGACCAAATTTATCGATGGTACTGGCCCGGTATGGACCGGTAACCTGTTCCCGTTCCTGTTTATCACCATCGCCTGTGGTGCAGTGTCTGGCTTCCATGCGCTGATCTCTTCCGGCACCACGCCAAAGATGCTGGCGAACGAAGGTCAGGCGTGCTTTATCGGTTACGGCGGAATGTTGATGGAATCCTTCGTGGCGATTATGGCGCTGGTTTCCGCCTGTATCATCGATCCGGGCGTGTACTTCGCCATGAACAGCCCGATGGCGGTGCTGGCTCCGGCAGGTACGGCAGATGTGGTGGCTTCTGCAGCGCAAGTGGTGAGTAGCTGGGGCTTTGCAATTACCCCGGATACGTTAAACCAGATTGCCAGTGAAGTCGGTGAACAGTCGATCATTTCTCGTGCGGGCGGTGCGCCAACGCTGGCGGTAGGGATGGCCTACATCCTGCACGGCGCGCTGGGCGGCATGATGGATGTGGCGTTCTGGTATCATTTTGCCATTCTGTTTGAAGCGCTGTTTATTCTGACGGCGGTAGATGCGGGTACGCGTGCTGCGCGCTTTATGTTGCAGGATCTGCTGGGCGTGGTTTCTCCTGGTCTGAAACGGACGGATTCACTGCCTGCCAACCTGCTGGCGACGGCGCTGTGCGTACTGGCCTGGGGTTACTTCCTGCATCAGGGCGTGGTCGATCCGCTGGGCGGCATTAATACCCTGTGGCCGCTGTTTGGTATTGCTAACCAGATGCTGGCGGGGATGGCGCTGATGCTTTGTGCTGTGGTGCTGTTCAAGATGAAACGTCAACGTTATGCCTGGGTGGCACTGGTGCCAACGGCCTGGTTGCTGATTTGTACCCTGACCGCAGGCTGGCAGAAAGCGTTTAGCCCGGATGCGAAGGTCGGCTTCCTGGCAATTGCGAACAAGTTCCAGGCAATGATCGACAGCGGTAATATTCCGTCGCAGTATACCGAGTCACAACTGGCGCAACTGGTGTTCAACAACCGTCTGGATGCCGGACTGACCATCTTCTTTATGGTGGTTGTGGTGGTTCTGGCGCTGTTCTCGATTAAGACGGCACTGGCGGCATTGAAAGAGTCGAAGCCGACGGCGAAAGAAACGCCGTATGAGCCGATGCCGGAAAATGTTGAGGAGATCGTGGCGCAGGCGAAAGGCGCGCACTAAATTATCACTATTACGCTCTCTCTTTTGGGAGAGCGTAAGGCTGATGACAAACGCAAAATTGCCTGATGCGCTGCAACATTTGTAGACAGGATAAGGTGTTCACGCCGCATCCGGCAATATCTCAGCAATCTGATTACCGGAGGTATTGATGTTTGATTCACTGGCAAAAGCCGGAAAATATTTAGGTCAGGCGGCGAAGCTGATGATTGGCATGCCCGATTACGATAACTATGTCGAACATATGCGGGTCAATCATCCTGATCAGACGCCGATGACTTATGAAGAGTTTTTCCGCGAGCGGCAGGACGCGCGCTACGGTGGCAAAGGCGGCGCGCGCTGTTGCTAAATCTGCATGTCAGACGGTAAATGATTCCACTTTTTCGAACGCTGCACGCAACGTATCAGGTGTCAGCGTGACCGGCAGATAATGAATGGACTCCACCGGACGCAAAGTATGGGCAATCACTTTGTCGATTTCCGCCTGATTATTGATATCCACTTCCAGTTCCGCCAGCGTGGTCGGTAGATGAAAACGCTTATATGCCCCGGTTAATTGCGCCAGCACGTCATCCTGTCCCAGCAAGGCGCTTTGTACCAGAATGCCGTAAGCAACTTTGGTGCCGTGGAGAAATTTCTCGGTTTGCGGCAGCACGGTCAGACCGTTATGCACGGCATGAGCTGCCGCCACACGCGTAAAACGATCGCCCAGACCTCCTACCATACCTCCACCGGCGATAATCGCATCCACCACATCGCAAAATGACTGCGTTAACTGCTTGTTTTGCTGATCGGCAAGAGCCTGTTCGCTACTGCTTAACAATACGTCGCGGATGGCCTGTGCGCTATTGAGCCCCAGACGCACAGTCAGCGGCAATGTTTCCGGTTGCGGTGCCAGCACCACCGCTTCATACCATTTCGCCAGCGTGTCACCGATACCCGCCAGCAGATATTCTTGAGGTGCATTGAGGATAATCTCTGGTTCCACCAGCACCATAAAATTGGTGTCGTCGAAAATCTCATAATGTAGCGCCTGTCCGGCGTCGTTATACCAGACGGAGAGCGGTGTCCAGGCAGCGCAGGTAGCGGCGATCGTCGGAACGGCAACAAACGGCAGACCCAGACGGCGGGCGAGGGCTTTCGCGGTGTCGAGCAGTGCGCCGCCGCCGACGCCAATCACGACGCTGCGATTGTCACCAGACTCAGCCGCCAGTTGTTGCACATCGTTTTCGCTGCAATGACCACGAAACAAAATATGTTTTGCGCCGGGCAGCTCAAACGCTGGTGGAAGTTTTGTTTCTGCCGCAGCAATGGCACGTTCGCCATAAATCCACACGGCACGAGCAAGCTGTTCGTTGGTGAAAAAATCATGCAGGTGATTCAGGCTTCCGGGATGAGAAAAGTAGTTAGCAGGGCCGACGACGACGCGGATAGGATTGTGAGGCATGTTGTGTTGTCCTTATTGTTTTATTTAGACATCTAAACGTCTTGATTGCCAAATGCTAACATCGTGTTATAGTGCCTTCAACACGCAACTTCGTCAGGCATGATAAAAATGACAAATAACCCTCTGATTCCACAAAGTAAACTTCCACAACTAGGCACGACTATTTTTACCCGGATGAGCGCGTTGGCGCAGCAGCACCAGGCGATTAATCTGTCGCAAGGTTTTCCTGATTTTGATGGCCCGCGCTATTTGCAGGAGCGGCTGGCGTATCACGTTGCTCAGGGCGCAAATCAATACGCGCCAATGACCGGCGTGCAGGCATTGCGCGAGGCGATTGCTGAGAAAACCGCACGGCTGTATGGCTATCAACCGGATGCTGAACATGACATCACCGTAACAGCAGGAGCGACGGAGGCGTTATATGCGGCGATTACCGCGTTGGTACGTAGTGGCGATGAGGTTATCTGTTTTGATCCCAGCTATGACAGTTACGCACCCGCCATCGCGCTAGCGGGTGGGGTAGTGAAACGCATCGCGCTGCAACCGCCGTATTTTCGCGTTGACTGGCAAGAGTTTGCTGCGTTACTGAGCGAGCGTACCCGGTTGGTGATCCTCAATACGCCGCATAATCCCAGCGCCACTGTCTGGCAGCAGGCTGATTTTGCAGCCTTGTGGCAGGCGATTGCCGAGCGCGAGATTTTTGTCATTAGCGATGAGGTCTACGAGCACATCAATTTTTCACAGCAGGGCCATGCCAGTGTACTGGCGCATCCGCAACTGCGTGAGCGGGCGGTGGCGGTGTCATCGTTTGGCAAGACCTATCATATGACTGGCTGGAAAGTGGGGTATTGCGTTGCGCCAGCGCCCATCAGCGCCGAGATCCGCAAGGTGCATCAGTATTTGACTTTTTCGGTCAATACTCCCACACAACTGGCGCTTGCCGATATGCTGCGGGAGGAACCTGAACATTATCTTGCGTTACCGGACTTTTATCGCCAGAAGCGCGATATTCTTGTGAATGCATTACGAGAGAGCAGACTGGAGATCTTACCCTGTGAAGGCACTTACTTTTTGCTGGTGGATTACAGCGCCGTTTCTACGTTGAATGATGTCGAGTTCTGTCAGTGGTTAACGCAGGAGCATGGTGTAGCGGCGATCCCTCTGTCGGTGTTTTGTGCCGATCCCTTCCCGCATAAACTGATTCGTCTCTGTTTTGCCAAGAAGGAATCGACGCTGCTGGCGGCGGCTGAACGCCTGCGCCAGTTGTAATTATTTCACCGTCCAGGCACGGGAATATCTACGGTCGGCAAACAACTCTTGCAGGCCGTTTATTTGCTTGAGGCGTAGCACTTCGTCGCTGTCCATACCCAGTTCTATACTGATTTTATTATCGTCCCATCCCAACTGGCTGAGTTCACGAACGATTTCTGACATTGCTGTGATTTGGTGGCGGCCACGCGCGCGGTTGTGGCGAATCGTTGCAGCGATGCGTTCGTTACGATCCCTTTCCAGACAGGTAACCGGTAAATACCCTTTTAAGCGCGTTTTTAACGTGTTAGAGCCTTTACCAATTTCATGGCGGTGGAAACCATCAACAATTTCAAGCGTATTAGCTCTGGTGTTGGTTACTACAATCGGTTGGGTAAAACCATCAATTTCAATGGATTTTTTTAATAGCTTCTTCTCTGGCGGTGCCACATTATTGGGATTGTAATCGTTTGGCACGAGTTGGCTATTTTTAACCCATAACACACAATCCACCGGCTCGTCGCGAAATGGACTCACTTGATGTATCGCCATCCGGATCTCATTGATCGCCTTAATGCGATCTTCTTCCGCTAAACTGGCGAGAAATTGCGTTAAATCCTGAGTTAATCGCTGTTGCATAATATTCCCCACTCCTGACGTTTTTCTTTCATCCGTTCGTTATAACGTTGATAATTTTTAGCTTTTGTAGGGCTGAATGATAACGCCCGGCACCAATAATCATTGTTGAGTAATACCTTGCAGATACGTCGCCAGGAGGGGACGTCTTTTGAGCCAATATCTCCTTGTTGAGTCTGAGGAATTTCGATTCCTTTTTTTTGATACCAGTGCAAATAAACAGCAATTTTATTGCGATAATGGTCAGCCGTTTTTTCTGGCATGCTGTTAAGCAGTAATAAGGCATATTCCTGCCAGTCTAAATGGTCAGGTTTTAGGATCTTCCTGTGGCCATAGAATTGATTATTGTGACCAGCGTAAATTCCACCGCTTTTTACGCCACTGACCCGGGCGCACATTGCGGCCCATCGTTCAGGTTCAAGAACATGATATAGCCACAAACCTTGCCGTTGCTCTGGACCAAAAGGTTCGCAAATTCGCATTTGACGCAGAGGGACGCCAGCCTGGTACATCAGGTTATACAGCGGATTACAGAGGTTTTGGCCTTTAGCGTACCAGGTCCAGATATCAGCGACTTTCCAGTCGTAAATGGGGTAAATGTACCAACAATGACCGCCTGGCGCGGCGGTGGTCCACGGCTTATCGTCAGCAAAACGTTGTTTATTTAAACTGGCAATGGCGACGAAACGATTATAAGACTCGTCGGCACGGATCCCGACCATCATTGCGGCTGGTCGTTGTTGTGAAAACCATTCGGCAAATTCACGCACGAAATGTTCAAACGTCATACCCGATTGATAAAACGAGAAAAATGCCGGGTCGGTTATCGCATCTTCTGGTGGCTGTCGAACCCATTCAGTATCAGGTTGCCAGCACTGCCATTCAGGTTGATATTGGGATAATGAATTTTGTGTTGTTAACGGTAGAGCCACCCAATAAAACGTTTCGATGACATCCGCATATTGTTCCCGTAGCGATTGAACATAGTCAATAGTACAAGAAAACTGTGCTTCCCAGTCGATAAACAGGACGTGTATTTTTTTTCCTATTTTCCTGGCCAGACCGGCGGTCAAATGAAGCATTAAGCCAGAATCTTTACCACCAGAAAAAGAGACGCATACGCGGGGCAGTGTATTAAGTGTCCAGGTGATACGGTCTTGTGCTGCTTCCAGAATATTGAGAGGAAGCGGAATTTTATAAATGGACATCTGTAAACGCTCTCTTAACATGACCGGGAGAAAGTGCAATAGTTTGCTGATTATAATATTAATAAACTTAAATGAAATATCTTATTTTATATTCACTAGGTGAATTTTTTTATGATGAATATTGTTCTTATTGATAGGTTTTCAGGATAAGCTGTCATTTAAGCGATCAATAAATCGAGAGAACGCCAGATTGTTTAATGATGATTTATTATAGGAAATATAAAGTGTATTAGAGGGGAGGTTATGTTTTAGTTTTATTTGTTTTAATTGCAGGTTTTTCTGATGACAACGATATAGTTCAAAGGGAACAATACCCAGTAAATCGGTTACCGCAATAGTATTGATAATAGTAAACAGAGAAGAACTACGGAATGCTATTTTTCGGTTTGCCAGAATCGCTTCTATTTCCATCTGAAAATCTTCAAGGCCAGATGCTTTTGATGTCAGAAAAGTAAACTCTTCATCAAGAATGTCTTCGCGGCTACTGTATTCCGTTATTCTCGGATGAGATGCACTACAGATAAGCGTGTTGCGTATCGATTGAAAAGGTACACAGCTCACCGAGCGACTGATGACTGGTATTAATTTAATAACCAGATCTGCTTTGCGATAAGCCAATAAATTTTCGGCGCTTTCTGCTGACATCATAATGTCATGATGTTCAATTTCTACCGATGTGTCTTGTCGTAGGCATCCGATCAAAAGACTACTGTTGGTTGACGAGATAAGTTGCGGACCATAAATAATAAATTTTTTCTTCAGCTCGGATTTATTGACAATGTTGATGGTTTGCTCAAGGTTTTTGAGATTTTTCTCAAGATGATGATGCAGATTTAATCCTGTCGTTGTTGGTGCAATTCCTTTACCGGAGCGAATAAATAAGGGGTCATTAAATTGCGCCCGTAGACGTTGTAAAGACTGGCTTACCGCAGAAGGCGTTATATATAATGATTCTGCGGCCTTGCTAATACTAAGATGTTGGTAGATGCACTCAAAAATGACAAGCAAGTTTAAATCGAATTTTTTTAAGTCGTAAAGATTAGCCATGATGCACTCCATTCATATGCTTGTTCTCATAATATTCATCAAGTCAATGATATGGCTTTATGTATTTTTATATATTATGTTATTTTACTTAATTCACGATTAAGTTTTTCTAAAATAGCATAGCTGATATGAGAGGGGTGAACAATACTTGCGATTTTTTGGATAACTGAAAAGAGATAAATATTCCAGTTATCCATAGAATGAAGGTTATTTATTTCCCATAATGATATTAAATGTTTTTTGATCTGGTAATCCGACAGCCTGCTGTAATGTGTTTTCTGGGCTCATGTAATAAATAGCAGGGGTAACATTTGCGCCCAGTTCGTCCATCAACGTCTCGTTGGCACTGAGAATCTTCATCTGTTCAGGTGTGATGCTCCCCGAGAGGTTCAGCTTTAACTTGCCGCCAGATGCCTCATACTCTTGCCACGTTTTTGCCGGATCTTTAGACGCGAGGATTGCCGCCGCGGTGGCCGGGCTTTCTGGTTTTATCACGCCAACCAGCAGAGTACGAATCTGAACTTTACCGGCATCAACCCATGGGCGTGCTTGTTGCCAGAATTGTTTGCAATACGGGCAGAAAGGATCGGCAAAAACATAAACCACGACCGGCGCGTCTTTTTTACCGTCAAGTAACCAGTTTGATTGTTCCATACGCTGCCACATTTCGCGTCCGGCAGGTGCGTAAATCTCTTTTTCAATAAGAGCGTTACTGAGGTTTTCTCCCTTTTCGTTGTACATATAGCCAGAGATGGCATGCTTACCGTCTGGCGTAAGGTAGATAGTGACCCCCATATCCTGATATTTCCCCAGATAACCTTTCATACCGCCTGGCGCATCGAACGATTTAATAATCGTAATTCCCTGTTTTTCAATCGCTTTAACGGGCGCAGGAAGCTCTTCGGCGTAAGCAATTCCTGGGAGCAGGGTAAAAAAAATTATCTTTTTTAACATTGTCTTGTCCTTTTCGTTCAGTGCAAATACACAATAAAAGGCTTAACCTATCACTGTCATAGTTAAGACCTTATCTCAGGTGATTGCCCTTTGTTTATGAGGGTGTTGTAATCCCTCTCGTCGTTGCGATTATCATCGCAGCACCGTAGCCTGTTGAACAGGCGCTGAAGATACCAAAGGGTAGTTCAGGTTATGCGGTCACCTGGAAAGGGGACCCATTTTACTTTTTATCGCCACTGGCGATGCAAAGTTCACAAAGTTGTCTTACGAAGGTTGTAAGGTAAAACTTATCGATTTGATAATGGAAACGCATTAGCCGAATCGGCAAAAATTGGTTACCTTACATCTCATCGAAAACACGGAGGAAGTATAGATGTCCTTGATTAACACCAAAATTAAACCTTTTAAAAACCAGGCATTCAAAAACGGCGAATTCATCGAAATCACCGAGAAAGACACCGAAGGCCGCTGGAGCGTCTTCTTCTTCTACCCGGCTGACTTTACTTTCGTATGCCCGACCGAACTGGGCGACGTTGCTGACCACTACGAAGAACTGCAGAAACTGGGTGTAGATGTATACGCAGTATCTACCGATACTCACTTCACCCACAAAGCATGGCACAGCAGCTCTGAAACCATCGCTAAAATTAAATATGCAATGATCGGTGACCCGACTGGCGCCCTGACCCGTAACTTCGACAACATGCGTGAAGATGAAGGCCTGGCTGACCGTGCTACCTTCGTTGTTGACCCGCAGGGTATCATCCAGGCTATCGAAGTTACCGCTGAAGGCATTGGCCGTGACGCATCTGACCTGCTGCGTAAAATCAAAGCAGCACAGTACGTGGCTTCTCACCCAGGTGAAGTTTGCCCGGCTAAATGGAAAGAAGGTGAAGCAACTCTGGCTCCATCCCTGGACCTGGTTGGTAAAATCTAAATTTTCTTCGTCTTTCACGCCATAGCAGTGTTGGCGTCGCCCGCTCACCCCGGTCACTTACTTGTGTAAGCTCCGGGGGTTCACAGGCTAGCCGCCTTGCTCTGACGCGAAATACTTCGGAAATTCACCTAATTAATCGGGTGCTGCGGCACCCGATTTTCTTCCCCGCACCATGATGCAAGCTGCATCCAGGTAGCCGCAGAGGCCGCTTGCATGATGATGTTTAAAGCCCAGGAGATAAACATGCTCGACACAAATATGAAAACTCAACTCAAGGCTTACCTTGAGAAATTGACCAAGCCTGTTGAGTTAATTGCCACGCTGGATGACAGCGCTAAATCGGCAGAAATCAAGGAACTGTTGGCTGAGATCGCAGAACTGTCAGACAAAGTCACCTTTAAAGAAGATAACAGCTTGCCGGTGCGTAAGCCGTCTTTCCTGATCACCAACCCAGGTTCTAACCAGGGGCCGCGTTTTGCAGGCTCTCCGCTGGGCCATGAATTTACCTCGCTGGTACTGGCTCTGCTGTGGACCGGTGGTCATCCGTCGAAAGAAGCGCAGTCTCTGCTGGAGCAGATCCGCGACATTGACGGTGATTTTGAATTTGAAACTTATTATTCGCTTTCCTGCCATAACTGTCCGGACGTGGTGCAGGCGCTGAACCTGATGAGCGTACTGAACCCGCGCATTAAACACACGGCGATTGACGGTGGTACGTTCCAGAACGAAATCACCGATCGTAACGTGATGGGCGTTCCGGCCGTATTCGTGAATGGTAAAGAGTTTGGTCAGGGGCGTATGACGCTGACTGAAATCGTTGCGAAGATTGATACTGGCGCTGAAAAACGTGCGGCAGAAGAGCTGAACAAGCGTGACGCTTATGATGTGCTGATCGTTGGTTCTGGCCCGGCGGGTGCTGCGGCGGCAATTTACTCCGCACGTAAGGGTATCCGTACTGGTCTGATGGGCGAACGTTTCGGTGGTCAGATCCTCGATACCGTTGACATTGAAAACTACATCTCCGTGCCGAAAACCGAAGGCCAGAAACTGGCTGGTGCGCTGAAAGTTCACGTTGATGAATACGATGTTGATGTGATCGACAGCCAGAGCGCGAGCAAGCTGATCCCGGCCGCGGTTGAAGGCGGTCTGCATCAGATTGAAACAGCTTCCGGCGCGGTACTGAAAGCCCGCAGCATTATCGTGGCGACCGGCGCAAAATGGCGCAACATGAACGTTCCGGGTGAAGATCAGTATCGCACCAAAGGCGTAACCTACTGCCCGCACTGCGACGGCCCGCTGTTTAAAGGCAAACGTGTAGCGGTGATTGGCGGCGGCAACTCCGGCGTGGAAGCCGCGATTGATCTGGCGGGTATTGTTGAACACGTTACCCTGCTTGAGTTTGCGCCAGAAATGAAAGCCGACCAGGTTCTGCAGGACAAACTGCGCAGTCTGAAAAACGTCGACATCATTCTGAATGCGCAAACCACTGAAGTAAAAGGCGACGGTAGCAAAGTTGTTGGTCTGGAATACCGTGATCGCGTGAGCGGCGATATTCACAATATCGAACTGGCCGGTATTTTCGTTCAGATTGGTCTGCTGCCGAACACCAACTGGCTGGAAGGCGCAGTAGAACGTAACCGCATGGGTGAAATCATCATCGATGCGAAATGCGAAACCAACGTCAAAGGCGTGTTTGCAGCCGGTGACTGTACGACGGTTCCGTACAAACAGATCATCATCGCCACTGGCGAAGGTGCCAAAGCCTCTCTGAGTGCCTTTGACTACCTGATTCGCACCAAAACTGCATAAGAAGAAGTAAGATTCACCTGCAATTGTTTAGCCGCCGGGGTCAAACCTGGCGGCTTTTTTTCGTTATAGAAAACCCTGCCGGGATGGCTCCGGGCAGGGCACCATAAATACGTTAATTTGTTAACGAACGACTAATACAGGCAGATGGGCGTGGCGGATCACGCTGGAAGCGTTAGAACCTAACAGATGGGTTGAAATTGATGGATTACGCGAACCGATAACCACAACATCCGCATTCAGTTCTTTGGCTAATTCATTCACCTCATCTCTCACGCTACCAAAACGGACATGTGGTTTGATACGGGAGGGATCAATAGTGAAATGACCCACCATTGTCTGCAGGCGCTCTTCCGCCTCATGTTGCAAATGCTCTTCGAAACGACGCACATCGGCAGCAAAACGGTGCAGACTAAGGCTTGCAGCGCCTGGTAATACATGGAGTAAATGAATTACACCATCATCCTGGGCGAGAAATTCAGCGTGACGAACGGCTTTGTCGCTTAATTCCATTTCAAATACGTCTACTGGCATAATGATTGTTTTGTACATAAGCATTCTCTCCTTGCTGTTGCATGCATACATAACATCATATTATTGATTTTAGATCTGTGATTTGCGACGTTGATTTTATATCTATTAAATATTGATGCTTAAAATGTATTCGTGTTGGCACTACCAGTGTTGCTCAAGGTATAGCACCGCTACAACAATTATTGCTGCGATGAAAATATAAAACGCTGTAATACCAAGAGCTTCACTCATAATGGAGTCCGCAGGTTGATAACCTGTTCAGATTAGAACGTAGCGGGGAAGAGCAAAATGATAAATCTGGTTGATATTTGAGCGGAAAGAGGATGCGGACGCATCCTCTGAGCAAAGCGATTTAACGCTTGTGCAGATGGGATTAAAGCAGGTATTCGCCAGCGGCTTCTGGCTGGTATTCGAGTTCCAGCACTTCAAGGTGGGTGGTAACGCCGCCCGGAAGTTCCCAGTGAATGGTGTCGCCAACGCGCAGCCCCAGCAGTGCGGCTCCAACCGGAGCCATAACGGAAAGCTGAGTATTGCTGTCGGTCATTTTGGCCGGATACACCAGCGTGCGCACACGCACTTCGCCATCGCTAAGATTGCGGAATTTAACCCGGCTGTTCATCGTCACCACATCGTGTGGCATATCTTCTGGCGAACACATTTGGGCGCGATCCAACTCTGCGTTTAACGCGTCAGCGACTGGCAAACCGGCGTAGGCGGGTTGCTCCAGCAGAATATCGATGCGTTCGGCATCCAGGTCGTTAATGATGATAGTTGGTCTGGACATTTTTACTCCATGTCGTCGGTACTGCGAGTGTCGCAGATAAACATACCCAAAAGAAAACCCTCACCGTCAGGCGGCGAGGGTTTAACTCATATGATGATACTGGCTGTTGCTCACACTTTGAAGTGATTTACGTCACATTCAGGGAATTCCTCAATGCAGCGCATTATTGTAGAAATCTTAATCGCCATGTTTCATGAAAAACGCACCACAGCGTTTTGCCTGTCAGATTATTGATAGCCCGCTTTATCAATCACAAAGGCTTTGCCACAGTTACCGGGATGTGGTTGTGGCAAGAATGAGTTTGCGGAAAGCGGTGCGTTGATGGCGTCAGCTTTGAGTGAAATCTGGATTTCAGTCAAATATGCCGGATTACCCTGACACGTTAACTTGACCGCTTTGACGTTCTCTTTCCCCCAGCTTTTGGCGAAGGCGGCGTCAAAGTCATTTCGACTCACGGTTTTACCATAGTTTTCAGCGAGAAATTTTCCAGCGTCGCTTTCTTTGATTTCTTGATTCAGACGCACCATCGTGCCGAAGTAAGCGTCCGGATCGAAACCAAAACAGGCGCCGTGTTTCGCATATTCGTAACGTTCCAGGCAGGAACGCCCACCCGCGCCGGGCATCACTTCACTTAGTTTAGCTGCCGTTTCCAGCGACAACCCCGTTTCCGGTGACGAACACATTCGGCTGGCGCGTGCCTCTGGCAAGTTTGGGATTGGGCGGGTGGCGCAGCCAAAGCGCATCCAGCGGCGTTCATCAACACCGCGTGCCGCAACCGACTTTGGCAACCCAGGCCACAGGCCGTGTACGGTCAAGAAATCAGCTTTGTTGGTCGTTTCGGTTTGCAGACGACATTCATCGCGTTCGTTACGATTGCGATCGTGCTGGCTTTGGCAAAATCCGGTTTGCCAGGAAAGAGCCAGCACATAGCGATCAAAATCGCCGTACTGTTTTGCCTGTAACGCCACGGCGTTAGCTGAAGATAAGGGGAGCAGAGAAGCCGTCAGTAAAGCGGCGTTACGCCAGAATGCTTTCATAATGGGTGTGGGACTCATACATACACTGAATACTATCTATTAAATCATAAAAAAGCCCGCCGGGTGGGCTTACCTGGCGGGCGTGATGATTTATTCAGCGTTTGGCGAACGTATTAGTTCCACATTGCCAGAATTGGCCAGCCAACCAACAGCAACATGGCGATGTAAATGACCCCGAAGATGGCACCCAGACGCCAGTAATCTTTCGATTTCACATAGCCGCAGCCGTAAATAATAACTCCTGGGCCAGTTGCATATGGAGTCAGGCAGCCCATGATACCGATAGACAGAACCAGCAGGATACACAGTTGTTCCATCGGTACGCCCGGAATACCTTTACCGACGGCCAGAATCACCGGCAGCATGGTTGCGGTATGCGCAGACAGGCTGGCAAACAGGTAGTGCGCAAAGTAGAACACCAGAACCAGTACAATCACTGTCGCGTTTGGTGAGAAACCTTCCAGGTGCGTACTCATGGTGTTGGCAAACCAGTCGATAAAGCCAGAACGGGTCAGGCCATTAGCCATGACAACCAGTGTTGCCAGGTTAACCAGCGTGTTCCATGCGCTGTTATAGCGGGTAATGTCTTTCCACGGCACAACGTGCAGCGCCAGCATCAGCGAAACCGCCAGCAGGCCAACAGCAGTGGCGTTAATGACTTCACTACCAAATACCCATAAACCCAAACTAAGCAGAACAAGACCAATCAGCGTCCACTCTCTGCGAGTCAGGCGACCCATTGTTTTCAGTTCGTCACCCGCCCAGGTTGCCACTTCTTCACTATGAGTGACTTCCGGTTTGTACAGTACATAGGAAAGCCACGGCGCAATGATAAGTAAGATAACGCCAACTGGCAGGAAGCAGAGGAACCACTGCAACCAGCTAATCTGGATACCGGCAATTTTGCTGACAAACTCCAGACCCAGCACGTTCGGTGCAGCACCGGTGACAAACATGGAGGAACTCAGACTGGTACTGATGACCATCATCCACATTAAATAACCGCCAATACGACGTGCAGACGGATCGTTCGGGAATGATTTAAACAGTGGCGGCAGGTTTTTAATGACCGGGAAAACGGTCCCACCTGTACGTGCGGTGTTAGACGGTGTAAATGGTGCCAGCAGAATATCGATGATGACAATCGCATAACCCAACGTCAGTGTGCGTTTCCCCATGAATTTCACCAGGAAAAGGGCGATACGACGACCTAATCCGGAAACTTCATACCCTAATGCAAAGATAAATGCGCCAAATACCAACCAGACAGTGGTACTGGAAAAACCAGCCAGTCCCCATTTCAGCGCCTGTTTTTGGGCATTAAAAGCGGGGTTAGCTAATTCTTTGGCGTCAAAGAGCAGATAATTACTGCCAATAACACAAATAGTTACTGCAATAAAACTGATTGCTGTTGCCGGAATTGGCTCGAGGATCATACCGACAATCATTGCCACAAACACGGCGAAGTAATGCCATGCCTGCGGCGGCATACCGTCGGGTACAGGGATAAGAAACATGACGCCCATCACCACCAGTGGGGCCAATAATTTCCATATCTTATCTTTTGCTAAAGACATACGGGTTCTCCGAAAATTAATATTTCCAAATTTATCAAGTGTTTAAATTTTTAAATCTGTGCTAAAAACCAGGTAAGAATCAGCAGGTCGGCGCTGCCGCCTGGGCTGAGATTTCGTTCGATACACTCCCTGTCGAACTGCCGGAGATAATCGAGATCGGCGGGGGTTCGGATGCCCCCTTTTTGCAATAGTGTTTGCGCCTGGCGTTGTAGCCAGCGCAGCCCCCCTTCGCCACCGCGTGATGCAACGTTGGTATCGCCGTTCATCGCCATCAGCAGCAGTAAGGTATCGAGCAATGCCAGTTCAGGATCTAACCCCTGATCCAGCAGAGTGAGGTAGTGCGGCAGGGCGTGGTTGATCACCAGCGGATAACCCGCTTCGGCTTCGCCGCGCGCGCCGGTTAGGCCAAGTTGTTGATACAACCGTTGACCTGCCGTCAGTTGTTGATTATTGGTACGTAGTTCGCGATCGGTCAGACCGCGGCAGAAACTTGCCGCCGTCGCACAAACGGTTTTGGGCGTTACCGGCTGGTTGAGCTGATGCAAACGACCAATCGCCGCACACAGTAGCCCTAAAGAAAAAATGCTGCCTTTATGGGTGTTTACGCCCGCAGTGGCGCGGAACATATCGCCTTCGCAGGCCATACCAATTGGGCGTAATCCGTTGAGTACCGCTTCCGGTGCCATTTCTGCGCTACAGGCACCAAATTCAATGAAACGCGGTAACCAGCCCTGAATTGCCAGTGCGCTACGGTGGAAATCTTCCAGCGCCATATCTTTGTGCGCACCGCAGTTAATGCGATCCACCAGGCCAGGTTTTGGTGACAGATTGACTTCAGTCAGCATGGCGCGCCAGCCCAGCAGGGCGTAGTCATCGATTAATGACGCAGCAAGCTTTGTGGTTTTAGTTGACGTTGCAGGCATCGACATCGTTCAGCAGCGCCTCCATGCGGTTGAGTAAATCGGTCAGTTGATGGGTTTTCCCACGCGCGCAAACAGCCGCGCTTTGTTCGCACAACAGGCAGCGGCGAGGCGGTAGTGAATAATTGCGGCGGGAGAGAATTTCGCCTTCGGGCGTCAGCACATCGATATCCCACAAACGCCTGAGAGGATGACTATGCTCAAGCTCAATGGTCGCGAGCTTGAGGTCGCGAGCCGGGGCGGCAATGCTCAACATGCCCTCCGGCCCGCTGGCAGAAACCAGTGCAGCCTGCTCCTGAATTTGCCAGCCCTGTTTTGCGGCTAAGGCATGCAGGGCAGTTACGCCATGATTAAAAATACGGCGTGTGACCTCGCTGTCTTTAATCGGCCCAGGCGCAACCACGGTAAAGGAGACCAGTGGAACAGGATGGCGCTTGAGCCAGGCGTGTTGCCGTGCTTGCCTTTCATCCCGGCTGATGAGCAACTCGGGAATCGAAACCGCATGGTGGCTGGCGAGTTCAGGGAGCAGGTGCATGGCTTATTCCTTCACCTGATGTACAACATCAATCACCGAGCCATCGCGGTAACGCACGACGGCAACGACGCGGTCGGTGAATTCAATCGGCTGTGGTTCACCGGTCAGCAGACGCGCACGTTCACGCAGCCACTCAATGGAAACCACTTTAATTCCCGCTTCCTGCAGACGTTCTGCCAGTTCCGGACGTGCCGGGTTAACAGCGATACCGAGGTCGGTGACCAGAATATCGACGCTGGAGCCAGGGGTAATGCAGGTCAGCACGTTATCCACCAGAGTTGGAATACGACCGCGAACCAGTGGCGCGACGATGATGGAAAGCGCAGAGGCAATTGCGGTATCGCAGTGACCGCCGGAAGCACCGCGCAGTACGCCGTCAGAACCAGTCAGCACGTTAACGTTGAACTGGGTGTCAATTTCCAGCGCGCTCAGTACCACTACATCGAGACGATCAACTGATGCACCTTTAGAACCCCAGTTGGCATACTGGTTGGCGCTGATTTCGATGTGATTCGGGTTACGGGCCAGTGATTGTGCGGCGTGGCTGTCAAAGCTCTGTACGTCCAACAGTTTGCGGATCAGACCTTTTTCATGCAGATCAACCATCGTGGCGGTGATGCCGCCGAGGGCGAAATCGGCGCGAATGTCACGGCTACGCATTTTGTCTTCCAGGAAACGCGTTACCGCCAGCGATGCGCCGCCGGTGCCGGTTTGCATGGAGAAACCTTCTTTGAAGTAGCCGGAGTTGACAATCACGTCCGCGGCGCTGCGGGCAATCAGCAGTTCGCGCGGGTTCGTGGTCATACGGGTCGCGCCAGCGCCGATTTTCGCGGCATCACCAACACGATCAACTTTGACGATCAGATCAACCTGATCCTGTTCAATGCTTGCCGGGTTATGCGGATAAGGCAGCAGCTCTTCGGTGAGCATCACGACCTGTTTTGCATTGTCGGCATCGACCATCGCATAGCCGAGGGAGCCGCAGCAGGCTTTGCCAGTGTAGCCGTTGGCATTACCGAACTCATCACAGGATGGGACGCCGAGGAAGGCCACATCGATGTTCAGTTCACCGCTCTGCACCAAATGCACACGACCGCCGTGGGAGTGGATTTGCACTGGTTCAGCCAGCAGACCACGGGAGATTTCTTCTGCCAGTGGGCCGCGCAGACCGGAAGTATAAATACGGGTTACCACGCCCTGACGAATATGTTCTACCAGTGGCGCGTGGCAATCACTCAGGGAACTGGATGCCAGGGTCAGGTTTTTAAAGCCCATTTTCGCGATGACGTCCATCACCATGTTGACGGTCAGGTCACCACCGCGGAAAGCGTGGTGGAAAGAGACGGTCATGCCATCTTGCAAACCAGAACGACGAATCGCTTCTTCCAGGTTGGCGCACAGTTTGCGATCGCGCGCTTTTTCTGCCTGATAAGTTTGTTTCGGTGAGTTCTGGAAAGCGGCAAGATCGCATTCAGCGTGACGATTCCAGGCCGCTACCCGTTCTTGTCGTTGAGATTGTTCAATTTTATGCGTCATTTTGATTGCCTTATTCTTCGCGGATGCCGGAAAGTTCTGCGCGGGAGAGCACCAGACGGGCGCGATCGATAACCGGACCGTCAACCATCTTGCCGTTCAGAGAAACCACACCGAGGCCTTCGCGAGCAGCGGCTTCAGCGGCTTCTACGACGCGGCGTGCGTGATCCACTTCTTTCTGGGTTGGTGCGTAGAGGTTGTGCAGCAGATCAATCTGACGCGGGTTGATCAGCGATTTGCCATCAAAGCCCAGTTGCTTGATGTGGGCAGCTTCTTGCAGGAATCCGGCTTCGTTGTTGGCGTCGGAATAGACGGTGTCAAACGCCTGAATACCGGCAGAGCGCGCGGCCTGCAAAATGGAGCAGCGAGCAAACAACAGCTCAGTTCCTTCCGGGGAGCGTTCTGTACGCAGGTTGCGCACATAGTCCTCTGCGCCCAGCGCGATACCGATTAAGCGCTCGGAAGCGTGAGCGATTTCTACCGCGCGGGTAATGCCCAGCGGAGATTCAATCGCTGCCAGCAGACCGGTACTACCCGGTTCACGACCGCAGGCTTTTTCAATGCGCAGGATTTCTTTCTCGATATCCAGAACGTCCTGAGCGGTATCGGTTTTCGGCAGACGTACAACGTCTGCGCCGCCGCGAACGACAGCTTCCAGGTCGTTAACGCCCCATTCAGAATCCAGCGCGTTAACACGCACGATGGTTTCGATATCGCGATACAGTGGGTGTTGCAGCGCGTGGTAGACCATGCGGCGAGCGGTGTCTTTTTCGCGCAGTGCCACGGAGTCTTCGAGATCGAACATCAGGGCATCAGCCGGGTAGATGAAAGAGTTGCTGACCATCGCGGCATTAGCGCCAGGTACGAACAACATGCTGCGGCGGGTGCGGGTTTTACGTTGTTGCAACGAAGCGGAAATCATTGGCAATCCTCCCATGGCAGAGCCGGGATACCGCTGGCGCGCGCCAGCAGAGCTTCCAGTCGTGCACGTAAAATGCAGTCCAGTGCGCCTTTGTCATCGACATTTAGCTGTACGCCGCGCACGTTATAGCGGGCAAGAACGTCCAGAATGGTGCTACGAATTGCATCGCCAAACTGTTTCTCAACGCTGCTGTTGATTTGCAGGTCGATATCCTGCGTATCGAGTGGGGCGATGCGTATCATCACATCCCCAGACTCTAGGGTGCCTGCAACGGCGGGCTGGTTTATTTTCATTTTTCACCTGTTTTTTATGCGGGGGTCTTTTGACGAACTGCCGCGTCGTGGCGGGAGTGTTCAAGCAGATTCTGCAAGTAATGCAGCGTGGCTGTCGGGACCAGCGGCGCGATAGCCGTGAGATCGTTTTTCACCAGTAGTTGGCGCACCCGTGAAGCGGATATCGGCATCTCCTGGTAACGCAGTCGCTCAATTTCAACCAGTTCGATGGGCGGTGCTGAGATAGTCGGTGTTTCCAGCCAGTAGCGCATATCCTGGTTGTACTGGGTGGTCACGCGACAATACGGTTCAGTACCGACAAAGCGGTGAGTTACGCCAAGCGCAGGAGCGAGGTACTGACGGAAAATCTTCAGATCAATTTCGGTGTAACAATGGTTAATGACGCTCTGTTCTTTAATGAAGTAGCAAGGGAACGTGGCGCGGGAAATGATGTACTCGGAACCGCGATGCACTGTCAGGCGCGGAATATCAGCGGTGCCTTTCAACACCAAATCCAGCCGGTCTTCATAGGGAAAGCGCGAAGAATCTTCTTTGACTAAAAATAGATGCAGCCAGTCGCACTGTGCTGCGGCTTGTTGAATCAGATAACGGTGGCCGTTAGTAAAGGGATTGGCGTTCATCACTATGCAGCCAATCTTCTTCCCTTCATGACGAAATTTTTTCAGCGATTCAGCATAGCGTTTCAGCCGCGTGGCACTGTTTTCCATCAGTACCATCATGCCTGGTACGCTGGTCAGCGTGGAGAAACCGCACTGGCGGAACAGCGCTTCGTATTCGGTTTTGGTATAAATAAACAGATGTGTGCAGTGCCGTTCATAGGCTAGGTTTATTAGTTCGGTGGCTAATGTCAGCGCCAGTCCTTCACCGCGAACAGATTCACTGATAGCCACGCACTTAATAATATTTCCGGCAATTCCACCGCAAGCGATAAGTTTTTCATTGCGGGTTACGGTAATAAATACTTCGACTGTTGTGTCAACGCTCAAATCATTTTCATGTAGAAATTGCGCGATTTCCGCCATTTTTTTATTTTCTGAACGTTTTACCCGGGTGAAAATATCATTGCCGAACATAATAAGTCGTATCCTGAAGGTATGTGTTGTTATCAATTTGCAATGAATGTTGCAAGTTGGTAATCATTTATTTTCAGTTGGGAGAAAGGGCTGCGAGTGAGGTATATCTGTTTCTCCTTTTGCTATACATCCTAAGGAGTATTGCAGTGAGAAATTTTGATTTATTTCACATAGAGTTAGTGGTTTTTTATTTATTTAATGGTTTTAAGTTTTTTAATTAATGTAATTGCGAATTGGCGCGTGGTTTTAAGTTGTTTAATTGATTTAATGAATGAATTTTGCCACGATTATATTTTATTTTTATCTGTCAAGATTCAACATTTTAATTACATTCACCAAAAACAGGGTTTACCCCGCAAGGAAAACAATGTTGCAGTTTAATGAGAATAAACAGTTTGCTTTTTTCCAACGACTGGCATTTCCGCTGCGTATCTTCCTGCTGATTCTGGTGTTCTCAATATTTGTCATCGCAGCACTGGCGCAATATTTTACGGCCAGTTTCGAGGACTATTTAACGCTCCATGTGCGTGACATGGCAATGAATCAGGCAAAAATTATTGCCTCCAATGACAGCATCATCACGGCGGTTAAAACGCGTGACTACAAACGACTGGCGACCATTGCCAACAAGTTACAAAGAGATACTGATTTCGATTATGTGGTGATTGGCGACCGCGACTCGATCCGCCTTTACCATCCTAATCCGGAGAAAATTGGTCATCCTATGCAATTCACCAAACCCGGCGCACTGGAGAAAGGAGAGAGTTACTTCATTACGGGTAAAGGGTCGATAGGTATGGCGATGCGCGCCAAAACACCGATCTTTGATGATGATGACAACGTCATCGGCGTGGTGTCGGTGGGTTATCTGGTCAGTAAAATCGATAGCTGGCGCGCCGAATTTTTATTACCGATGGCAGGCGTGTTTGTCGTGCTGTTGGGCATTCTGATGCTGTTATCGTGGTTCTTAGCCGCGCATATTCGCCGCCAGATGATGGGGATGGAACCGAAGCAAATTGCGCGCGTGGTTCGTCAGCAAGAGGCGCTATTTAGTTCTGTTTATGAAGGACTGATTGCGGTGGATCCACACGGTTACATTACCGCCATCAACCGTAACGCAAGAAAGATGCTGGGGCTGAGTTCTCCCGGACGGCAGTGGCTGGGCAGACCCATTGCTGAAGTGGTCAGGCCCGCCGATTTCTTCATCGAGCAGATTGATGAAAAACGCCAGGATGTGGTGACAAATTTTAACGGCCTGAGCGTCATTGCTAATCGGGAAGCTATTCGTTCTGGTGATGATTTGCTGGGGGCAATAATCAGCTTTCGTAGTAAAGACGAAATTTCCACCCTTAATGCGCAACTGACGCAAATTAAACAATACGTCGAAAGCCTGCGCACATTGCGTCATGAACATCTCAATTGGATGTCTACGCTCAATGGTCTGTTGCAAATGAAAGAGTATGATCGCGTGCTGGCGATGGTTCAGGGAGAGTCTCAGGCTCAGCAACAGCTTATTGACAGCCTGCGCGAGGCATTTGTCGATCGCCAGGTGGCGGGGTTGCTGTTTGGTAAAGTGCAGCGCGCTCGTGAACTGGGGCTAAAAATGACAATCGTCCCCGGCAGCCAGCTTTCCCAACTGCCGCCAGGGCTGGACAGCACTGAGTTTGCGGCGATTGTGGGCAACTTACTCGACAATGCCTTCGAAGCCAGTCTGCGCAACGATAAAGGGAATAAGATCGTCGAATTATATCTGAGCGACGAAGGCGATTATGTGGTGATTGAAGTGGCCGATCAGGGTTGCGGCGTCCCAGAGTCTCTGCGCGACAAAATATTTGAGCAGGGCGTCAGTACGCGTGCTGATGAACCCGGTGAGCATGGCATTGGGTTGTATCTTATTGCCAGCTATGTAACGCGCTGCGGGGGAGTTATCACTCTCGAAGATAATGATCCCTGCGGTACTTTATTTTCAATCTATATTCCGAAAGTGAAACCTAATGACAGCTCCATTAACTCTATTGATCGTTGAGGACGAGACGCCGCTGGCAGAGATGCATGCGGAATATATTCGTCACATCCCTGGATTCAGTCAGATATTGCTGGCGGGAAACCTGGCGCAGGCCCGAATGATGATCGAGCGTTTTAAGCCGGGGCTTATCTTGCTGGATAACTATCTCCCTGACGGTAGAGGTATTAATTTGCTGCATGAGCTGGTGCAGGCGCATTATCCCGGCGATGTGGTGTTTACTACTGCTGCCAGCGATATGGAAACGGTGTCTGAAGCAGTACGCTGCGGTGTGTTTGATTATCTGATCAAGCCAATTGCTTATGAGCGTCTGGGGCAGACATTGACCCGCTTTCGCCAGCGTAAATATATGCTGGAAAGTATTGATAGTGCCAGTCAAAAGCAAATTGATGAGATGTTTAATGCTTATGCTCGCGGGGAACCGAAGGACGATCTTCCGACCGGTATTGATGCGTTGACACTGAATGCAGTGCGGAAACTTTTCAAAGAGCCGGATGTGCAACATACGGCGGAGACGGTAGCACAGGCATTGACCATCAGCCGCACTACCGCCAGACGTTATCTCGAATATTGTGCCAGCCGCCATCTGGTTATTGCCGAGATTGTTCACGGCAAAGTCGGCAGACCGCAGCGTATTTACCACAGTGGGTGAAGAGAGTGCCGGAGGAAGCACGCCTCCGGCCAGAGAATTACTTACCAGTAACGGCGGCGGTTGTACCGGGGACCATCAACTCCGTGGCCACGATGACAATTACCAGCCCAACAAGCACCGGCACCGAGGTGCGTTTTACCACTTCAAAAGGTGAAATTTTCGCCATTCCGGCAACCGCAACCACCACGCCAGAGACTGGCGAAAGTGTACGACCCAGGTTTGATGCTTGTAGCATCGGAATTGTCAGGTATGCCGGGTTAATTCCGGAAGAGTGCGCCAGTTTCGGGATCATCTCAACGAATGCATAGAACGGCGCATTGCCGGAACCAGTAGTCACCGCCGCCAGCATCGTCAGGATAACCAGCACCAGCATGAGGATAATGCTCGCTGAACCGAATGAGGTAGCGATTGAGATCAGGCTCTGGATAAAGCCAATGGTGCTAAGGCCCTGGGCAAAAACACCGGCGGCAACTAATAGCATTACCACGTTAGCGAAGGCATCAGCCATGCCACGATAAGCCACTTCCAGGCCAGAAAAGACTTTTTGCGTATTAAAGCTGCGAATAAATTCCAGAATGGAGGCAATTAGCATACATATCACCAGAATGGTGATGATGTGCAATTGCGGCCCCCATTTGCCGTCAAAAAACAGCACGCCAATGATTGGGGTGAACGGCAGAATGGCGTAAAACGCAGGAGCGGTGGTCGTGATTTCGCTGACATCTAACATTTCATGGGAAATGTGCTCTTTGTTGTCCAGATAGCGCTGCCAGAAAAAGTGGGCAATCGCCATGCCGATAATTGCAGCAATTGAGATTGGCAGTGTCGTTTTGAAGGCGAAGTCAATTAACGGCATTTCGGAAGCCTGCGCCGCCAGTACCACATCACCTGAAGTCGGCGCGAGAATAATCGCCGCAGGTGAGGCACAAATGGCAGCCGCCGCGCCGCGACTGATACCAACGTTCACCATGACCGGGAACAGCGTTGCCATCAGTAAAACGCCCAGGCCGGTTGCGGAGGAAACTGCCAGTGACATCAGACAGGCAACAAAATAGGCGGCAATCATCAGCAGGTAAGGGGAGTTAATGTACTGCAATGGTTTTGACGCCAGTTTGACGACCATATCGTTTGCGCCGATATGGGGCATGTAAGCGGCAAAGCCACACAGCATCATGATCATCATGCCGAGGTCGCCACCGCGACTCATCAGTAATATTTTAATGTATTCAACGATATCCGTGGCGCTGTAGCCCGTTGAAGTCTGGCTGGATGGTAAAACTTTGTGCCCCATAATGGCACTGATTATCAGTAATAACAGACCGCCTGCAAATAACACCCCGGTGGCGGAATACCCTTTAATGATGTAGCGAGCTACACCCACAATAACTACAACTCCAATAAGGAGCTCAATAACTGTCAGCATAATTTTTCCTGTTTCCAGACTCCAAGATAAATAATAACAAATTCCTAAAACTAGTGAAAAATATGCCGAACAAATGGGTGGTGAATGCTGATTAAAATCAAGAAAAGCGACCATTAATACATTGATGTTGTTGTTTTTTATACATGAATAACAAAATGAATTTTTATAGTTGGTAATTACCAGTGTGACAATGTGTATTAATTGATAACTTAATGATGTGATTTTGTTAAATTATTCGATAATGGTTTCTTTACTTGTTTGAAAAATATGCGCTCATGTGTGCGCGCTGGTAGTGTTAGTGATGTTTATTTGTTAGCTTGTCATTGCATCTGATTAAAAAGCAAGAGGTTTTTTCTTTTGTTTATTGCTGTCTATGTCGGGGAAGATTTTTTTTGCTTAAGTTGTCATTTGGAAGGAAATATTGCTTAAGTCTCCAGAATAATTTGGTGATATTTATTTGTGTAAGCCTATAAAATATTAATGGTATTCTTTATGTAGGTGTTAATACGGTTATGTTCATTTTAGTCCAGCTATGCTGGAAGTGAATTTTTGATAAATATTTTATAGTCACTAATGGATATAAGTGAATGTATTACCGTAATTCCCTTTGTTTTTATTAAGTTAATCAGCGTGATGAAATTTCTGTCTGTACAGAACAATGGATTACGGCATTTAGAGAGAATGTCGCAGCAACCTGACGGCAGCCAGAACATATGATTTGTATATTCCTGCCATCACCAGGCATGCACGTTTCGCTTACGATAAAGAAAAAGCTGATCGCTATAACTAAAAACGTGGGGCGGCGGTTTCGGTTAGTCGCGTTGGGATGAGGAAGGCAACTGGCACGGTTTGTACGTGATGACATTTGAGGATTCGTGGAATAAATGGGAGCCTGTTGCTGGATAGGGCCGTGAAAGCCGCTGGCTATCTTTCAGATGACTTACATCCCTGGTATCTACAACAATGGCAATGTTTACTTTGCCTGGATGCGGTTTCAGTTTTAGACAAGCTGCGGTTTTATAAAAGCCTTAAAAAACATAATGTAAGGCAAGGAGCATCAAAAATAACGCGACTTTTATCACTTTTTAGCAAAGTTGCACTGGACAAAGCGTACCACAATTGGTGTACTGGTAACCGACACAGCATTTGTGTCTATTTTTCATGTAAAGGTAATTTTGATGTCTAAGATTAAAGGTAACGTTAAGTGGTTTAATGAGTCCAAAGGATTCGGTTTCATTACTCCGGAAGACGGCAGCAAAGACGTGTTTGTACACTTCTCTGCAATCCAGACTAATGGTTTTAAAACTCTTGCTGAAGGTCAGCGCGTAGAGTTCGAAATCACTAACGGTGCCAAAGGCCCTTCTGCTGCAAACGTAATCGCTCTGTAAGATACGTCAGCAAGAATTCAAAACCCGCTTAATCAGCGGGTTTTTTTTGCCTTTAATGTGCTGTTGACGCCGAAAAAAGCCAGAAAGCCAGCGCGGTCATGGCAAATGAACCTGACAGGTTAACGAAGACGTTCAGTAACGCCCAGCCAAAGCGTCCTTCTTGCAACAAAAATACCACTTCTGCTGAAAATGTAGAGAAAGTCGTCAGCCCGCCACAAAACCCGGTAGTGATTAGCACTTTCCACACGGGATCAATGTTCGTCATCCGGCTAAACCAGGCAAATCCCATTCCAATGATGAATGCCCCAATCAGGTTTGCTGCCAGCGTCCCCAACGGAATAGCCTGATGCAGCGGGTTAAACCGCATACTTAACAGCCATCTCGCCACGCTTCCCGTACCACCGCCAATAAAAACTGCTAAAAGGAGTTGTAACACTGCAAAATCCTGCTATTTGATTTGTATGAGTGATAAGTGTAACGCCGAATAATCGTCGTTGGCGAATTTTACGACTCTGACAGGAGGTAGTAATGCTGGTTGCCGCAGGACAGTTTGCTGTTACATCGGTATGGGAAAAGAACGCTGAAATTTGCGCCTCGTTGATGGCGCAGGCGGCGGAAAGCGATGTCTCTTTGTTTGTCCTGCCGGAAGCCCTGCTGGCACGAGACGATCATGATCCCGATCTGTCTGTTAAATCAGCACAGTTGCTGGAAGGTGAATTTCTCGAACGTTTACTGCGAGAAAGTAAACGTAACATGATGACGACGATTCTGACGATTCATGTTCCTTCAACGCCGGGGCGCGCGTGGAATATGCTGGTGGCCCTCCAGGCGGGAAAAATCATCGCACGTTATGCCAAACTGCATCTTTATGATGCGTTCTCCATTCAGGAATCGCGTCACGTGGATGCCGGGGATATGGTTGCTCCACTGCTGGACGTGGAGGGGATGAAAGTCGGTCTGATGACTTGCTATGATTTGCGTTTCCCGGAGCTGGCGTTGGCACAGGCTTTACAGGGAGCAGAAATCCTTGTACTTCCCGCTGCCTGGGTTCGCGGACCGCTGAAAGAGCATCACTGGTCAACCTTACTCACCGCTCGTGCTCTGGATACCACCTGTTATATGGTGGCGGCGGGGGAGTGTGGTAACAAAAACATCGGGCAAAGCCGTATCATTGATCCTTTTGGTGTCACTATTGCCGCAGCGGCTGAAATGCCTGCACTCATTATGGCGGAAGTGACGCCCGAACGTGTGCGTCAGGTGCGCGCGCAACTCCCCGTCTTAAACAACCGACGGTTTGCGCCACCGCAATTATTATGATGTTTTTTTACTCGGTGCTTGATTCACCTTGTTACAGATTGCTATTGTGTGCGCGCGTCGAATGACCGTTAATATTCTCTGGTTTTTAAGGCGCGTTCTGCTGCCTGTTTTATGTCAAGAAGGTATCTATGGGTGAGATTAGTATTACCAAACTGCTGGTAGTTGCGGCACTGGTCGTTCTGCTGTTTGGGACTAAGAAGTTACGTACGCTGGGCGGAGACCTTGGAGCGGCCATTAAGGGATTCAAGAAAGCGATGAATGACGACGATGCTGCGGCGAAGAAAAGCGCAGATGTTGATCTTCAGGCTGAAAAGCTCTCTCATAAAGAGTGACGTGGCGAGCAGGACGCTCCCTCAATATCTTGTTCGATAAAAAAACCCGCTTCAGATAGCGGGTTTTTTATCAGACAGATGTAAGTAATTATTACAGGATTACTTAACTTCCATCCCTTTCGCCTGCAAGTCGGCGTGGTAAGAAGAGCGGACAAACGGACCGCATGCAGCATGGGTAAAGCCCATCGCCAGCGCTTCGGCTTTCATTTCGTCGAACTCATCCGGGCTAACGTAACGTTGAACCGGCAGGTGATGGCGGCTTGGCTGCAAATATTGCCCCAGCGTTAACATGGTCACGCCATGACGACGCAGATCACGCATTACTTCAATAATTTCTTCATTGGTTTCACCCAGACCTACCATCAGACCAGATTTGGTCGGGATTTCCGGATGCGCTTCTTTAAAGCGTTCCAGCAGTTTCAGCGACCAGTTGTAATCTGCACCCGGGCGTACCTGACGGTAAATACGTGGTACGTTTTCCAGGTTATGGTTGAACACGTCTGGCGGTGTGGTGGTCAGAATATCCAGCGCGCGATCCATACGACCACGGAAATCCGGCACCAGAGTTTCAATTTTGATTTCCGGGCTTTTTTCCCGGATGGCAGTAATGCAATCTGCAAAATGCTGAGCACCGCCATCGCGCAGGTCATCGCGGTCAACGGAAGTGATAACCACATAGCGCAGTGCCATATCGGCAATGGTCTGCGCCAGTTTCACCGGCTCATTGGCATCCGGAGCTACCGGGCGACCGTGGGCAACGTCACAGAAAGGGCAACGGCGGGTACAAATAGCGCCGAGGATCATAAACGTTGCTGTACCGTGGTTGAAGCATTCCGCCAGGTTAGGGCAGGAGGCTTCCTCGCAGACAGAATGCAGGCCATTTTTGCGCATTGCGGCTTTGATGCCCTGGATACGTGTAGAGTCCGCTGGAAGCTTGATTTTCATCCATTCCGGCTTGCGCAGCAGGGCTTCGCGCTCTGTTGCCACGTTTTTAACCGGGATAAGGGCCATCTTATCGGCATCGCGGTATTTAACACCGCGTTCCATCACAATGGGTTTACTCATAGCGTGCGTGTTCCAGTTGCGAATTACGAAGGAAAGCGTTTCAATTCAATAGATTGTTGCAATTATCAACTATTTTTGAATTAACGACTGGCAGTATATCATTGAAACGAACCTGAAAGCAGCCAAAGCGGTCGCGAAAATGTAAAATTGTTGTTGGATTGTGCCATTTTATCGTTCTACGCTGTGAACTGGCTGTAACAATACTTTTTTCAAAATGCGTTATCGGTAACATCAATCATTCACCGTGAAGTAGGGGGGGCGGATGAATCGTTTGTAATGAACAGCAAAATCAATTTGCTCTTCATTTAATGTTGGAAAGGGCTATCTCTCCAGAGGCCAGCAACGGCTAAAGAGGACATAAACGTGGGCGGGAAAGCAATGACCCAGTGTAAGTTGGGCCATTTATGAGAGCCATTAAACAGGGATGTATTCTACGACAGGGTTGTTTAGCAGCATTAAAATATTTGCCAGCAAACGCGGTGCTACATTATCGGTTGTCGCATCAGGTTTCCATTGCGATATTTTAGCCATTTCCATTCCCGCATAGCCACAAGGGTTAATGCGTAAAAATGGAGAAAGATCCATATTGACGTTTAATGCCAGACCGTGAAATGAACAACCGCGACGAATACGTAAGCCGAGTGAGCAAATTTTCTTTTCCCCGACATAGACCCCAGGGGCATCAGCACGAGGATGCGCTTCAATATCCAGTTCAGCCAGGGTATTAACGACCGTTTGTTCGAGTAAGGTCACCAGCTCACGCACGCCCAGTTTGCGGCGTTTAAGATTGAACAGAACGTACATCACCTGCTGACCTGGGCCGTGATAAGTCACCTGACCGCCACGGTCGCTTTGGATCACCGGAATATCGCCCGGCATTAAGATATGTTCTGCTTTCCCCGCCTGCCCCTGAGTAAATACAGGGGGATGTTCTACCAACCAGATCTCATCCAGGGTGTTTTCATCGCGGGTATCGGTGAATTCATGCATAGCCTGTGAAATAGGCTCATAGGGCTGAAGGCCGAGCTGGCGGACAAGAATTTTATCCTGATACAAAACGGCATCTCCGTGGAGAATGAGTAAAAGAGGAGAAAAAGTATATCACAGCGGGGGGAGGGGAGTTACCCGACCAGGGCCGGGTAACGGAGAAACGAATTACAGTACCATGCGGACAATATCGATTTTGCCCAGCTCTTCATACAGAGTTTCAACCTGCTCGATATGAGTGGCGTTGATAGTGATAGATACCGAGTGGTAGTTGCCTTTGCTGCTTGGTTTTACCGTTGGGGTGTAGTCACCTGGCGCATGGCGCTGTACCACTTCAACCACCTGATCAACCAGCTCAGGTAACGCCTGCCCCATTACTTTGTAGGTAAACGGAGTAGGGAATTCAAGCAGTTCGTTAAGTTTGGTTTTCATGTCAGCTCCGGCGTAACGTAATTAAATAGCAACTCCCGCCAGAAGGCGGGAGTTTTTACTGATGTTTAGTATATGGGGGCGGAAATTACACTTTCAAGTGTTCAATTTTTAGCCAAACCAGTGATGGAACATTAATTTAATGTAATCAATGATTTTACCGAAGAAGTTACCTTCCGGAATTTCCTGTAACACTACCAGCGGACGCTGTTCAATGGTTTTGCCGTCAAGCTGGAAGTTAATTGTGCCGACCACCTGATTCTTCTGCAGCGGCGCATGCAGTTCGCTGTTGTTCAGCACGTAACTGGCTTTCAGATCTTTCATGCGGCCACGCGGAATAGTCAGGTAAACATCTTTATCGACACCTAACGAAGCGCGGTCAGTATTACCAAACCATACCGGTTCAGAGGCAAATTCTTTGCCGACTTTCAGCGGGTTAACGGTTTCGAAGAAACGGAATCCCCAGGTCAGCAGTTTTTTACTTTCGGCTTCACGGCCTTTGAAAGTGCGCCCGCCCATGACTGCGGAGATCAGACGCATCTGACCTTCTGTCGCGGAAGCGACAAGATTGTAACCTGCTTTGTCAGTGTGACCGGTTTTGATACCGTCAACATTCAGGCTGTTATCCCACAGCAGGCCGTTACGGTTGAGCTGACGAATACCGTTAAAGGTGAACTCTTTCTCTTTATAGATAGAGTATTCATTTGGCACATCACGAATCAACGCCTGTCCGATCAGCGCCATATCACGTGCGGAGCTGTACTGACCGTCAGCGTCCAGACCATGTACAGTCTGGAAGTGGGTATTTTTCAGACCCAGCGCGTTAACGTAGCTGTTCATCAGGCCAACAAAAGCATCCTGACTACCGGCGGCAAAGTCTGCCATCGCCACACAAGCATCGTTACCGGATTGCAGGTTGATACCGCGGATCAGCTGTGAAACCGGTACCTGCATACCAGGTTTGAGGAACATCAGTGAAGAACCTTTGAACACCGGGTTACCGGTAGCCCAGGCGTCGTTACCGATGGTCACTAAATCCGTTTCTTTAAATTTACCTGCTTTCATCGCCTGACCGATAACGTAGCTGGTCATCATTTTTGTCAGGCTGGCAGGGTCGCGGCGGACATCTGCATTTTGCTCAGCGAGCACTTTGCCAGAGTTATAGTCGATCAGGATGTAGGACTCCGCGTCGATCTGCGGTACACCCGGGATCATAGTTTTGATATTCAGGTCATCGGCATGTGCAGCAGAGATAAAGGCTGTGCAAAGAGCCGTGGTGAGCGCCAGGCGCTGCATGAAACGAGCGGAAAAAATGGTATTCATGGTCTGAACTACGACATCCGTGATGGAATTAAAAAAGTGCCCTACTATAGCAAATGCACTACCGCCAGGCATCTGACTTTCCGCGTGACTTTGTTAATGTCATTTACAGAAATTGACATTTCAGATGCCTGCTTTACGCTACTGCGCGGTGGTAATAAATGACTGTAATTGGGCTTCGGTTTGTAAACGTTGCTGCAAAGCACTGGCTTCGGCTTTGCTGGCAAATGGGCCAAGTTGAATACGCCAGACTGCGCCGTTTTGCGTCACACGCCCGGGTACTCCGAACTTCTGTCCTAACTGCTGCTGATACTGTTGCGCGCGCGCCTGATCGCTAACGGCGCCAACTTGCACCATAAAGTTACCGCTGGAGGCTGGCGACGCGGCTTGTGGTGTCACCATTGCTGACGTTGTAGCCGGTGCTGTGACCACGGGCTGTGGTGCAGGCGTCGGTTCACTGCCTTCCAGCACGCCAGGTGCCAGGGGGGTTGGCGCGCCGAGGAAGCCGCTGCTGGTTACCGGGGCTCCGGTTGGATCTTCGCTTTTCAGCGTCGAATTGCTGACGGGAAGAATATCGCCCTGCGGGCCAGATACTGAACTTGTTCCCGCTCCGCCGATTAAATCAGGTGGTGCGGGCAGGGCGTAAGTTTGCTTGGCGACGGTGGTGCAGGCCATACCGGGACCAGACAGCGAACCATCTTGCGCCACAATAATGGGGTCGATGCGAACTTTGGTGTTGTTCGACGTGTTAAGACGGTCGGCTGCTGCGCGAGAAAGCGAAATTACGCGATCATTGCCATAAGGACCACGATCGTTAATGCGCACCACAATCATCCGACCGTTAGCCAGGTTAGTGATTCGCGCATAGCTGGGGATCGGCAACGTCGGGTGCGCCGCTGTTAGCTGCATCGGATCGAATGCTTCACCTGAGGCCGTCAGATTGCTGCCAGGTTCGGCATCATAAATAGCAGCCAGGCCCGCCTGACTAAAGCGAGAAGGATCCTGCACGATTTTGTAGCTTTTGCCATCGCGCTGGTAATCCTGATTCGCCGTCGCGTTCAGTGGTTCGAAACGCGGTTCTGCCCCGCCAATCTCAACTATTGGGCCGTTACATACCGCAGGCTGCGGCACACTTACCGTCTGTTGCTGACCATCATCGCTTGTACATGCCGCGAGCATTCCTGCCGCGATGCAGATCCCGAGCCACTGCTTACGCATTGCACACCTCTTACACGCTTTTCGACAACATTTTCCTGTGGGTGTGGATTGACATAACAATCCCAAACCCAGCCATCAGCACTATGAGCGCCGATCCTCCATAACTGACCAGTGGGAGCGGAACCCCTACAACCGGCAGAATACCGCTTACCATACCAATATTTACGAAGACATAAACGAATAATATCAGCATTAAACCGCCAGCCATGACGCGACCAAAGGTGGTTTGCGCTCTGGCGGCTATCCACAGTCCGCGCATGATCAACAGAATGTAGAGGGCGAGCAGAATCAAAATGCCTACTAACCCCAGTTCTTCCGCCAGTACCGCGAAGATAAAGTCGGTATGGCGTTCGGGCAGAAATTCAAGCTGTGACTGAGTGCCGTGCAGCCAGCCTTTGCCGCGTAATCCACCAGAGCCAATAGCAATTTTAGACTGAATAATGTGATAGCCCGCGCCGAGTGGGTCTGATTCCGGGTCAAGGAGCATCATTACGCGCTGGCGCTGGTAATCATGCATCAGGAAGAACCACAGAATTGGAATGAATGCTGCTACCAGCACCACCGCAACGCCAATCAAGCGCCAGCTAAGGCCAGAGAGGAAAAGCACAAACAACCCGGAAAGCGCAACGAGGATTGATGTCCCCAGGTCTGGCTGCGCTGCCACCAGCAGTGTTGGCATAAAAATCAGCACCAGCGCGATGGCGGTATTTTTTAACGATGGTGGACAAACGTCACGGTTGATAAAACGAGCTACCATCAACGGTACGGCTATTTTGGCGATTTCCGATGGCTGGAAACGGACGATACCGAGATCCAGCCAGCGTTGAGCGCCTTTGGATATGGCACCAAAGGCATCTACTGCCACCAGTAAAATAATACAGATGATATAGAGATAGGGTGCCCAGCCTTCATAGACGCGCGGAGGGATTTGCGCCATGACCACCATAATGACCAGACCCATTGCGATTTGGCCAATTTTACGCTCCATCATGCCGATATCCTGGCCGCTGGCGCTCCAGATTACCAGAGCACTGTAGACCAGCAATGCCAGTAAGATCAGCAGCATTGTGGGATCAAGATGGACTTTATCCCAGAATGTTTTTTTATTCGGATTATCCGTCATGATTAATGGTCCTCCGCTGCGGTAACCGCTGGATTTTCCGCAGGCAGATCGGTGTTGTTATCGCCAAGCATAATGTGGTCGAGGATCTGGCGCATTAGCGTACCGACCGCCGGGCCCGCGCCGCCGTTTTCCAGAATCATAGCGACAGCCACTTGCGGATTGTTATACGGTGCAAATGCGGTCATCAGTTTGTGGTCACGCAGACGTTCGGCAATTTTGTGCGCATTATAAGTTTCGTTCGCTTTCAGACCGAAGACCTGCGCCGTACCAGATTTCGCCGCAATTTTGTACGGTGCGCTGGCAAAGTATTTATGCGCCGTGCCATTAGGGCGGTTGGCAACCCCGAACATGCCATCTTTTGCCAGCTCCCAGTAACCTGAATGAATATCGCCAACTGGCGGTTCATTTGGCGGCACCCACGGCACCTGTTTGCCATCTTCGGCGGTGCTCATCAGCAAATGTGGAACCTTCACGATACCGTCGTTAATCAGGATCATCAGTGCTTTACTCATCTGGATAGGGGTTGCAGTCCAATAACCCTGACCGATACCGACCGGAATGGTGTCACCCTGATACCACGGTTTTTTAAAGCGTTTCTGTTTCCATTCGCGGGTAGGCATGTTACCGGAACGTTCTTCAGCAAGATCGATACCGGTGTAATGACCGTAACCGAATTTACCCATCCATTCGGAAAGGCGATCGATCCCCATATCGTAGGCAACCTGATAGAAGAAGGTATCCGCAGATTCTTCCAGCGATCTCGTGACATTCAGGCGGCCATGCCCCCATTTTTTCCAGTCACGGTAACGTTTTTCCGAACCCGGTAGTTGCCACCAGCCGGGGTCGAACAAGCTGGTATTGCGGGTAATGACGCCCGCGCTAAGCGCAGAAACAGCTACATACGGCTTAACAGTCGAGGCTGGCGGATAAACCCCCTGCGTGGCGCGGTTCACCAGCGGTGTGTTCGGGTCGTTCAGCAACGCGGAATAATCTTTGCTGGAGATGCCGTCAACAAACAGGTTCGGGTCATAGCTTGGCGTGGAAACCAGCGCCAGAACGCCACCTGTACGCGGATCGGTGACCACGACAGCCGCACGACTGCCTGCCAGCAGTGTCTCAATATACTGCTGGAGTTTGAGATCAATCGTCAGGTAAATATCGTGCCCGGCTTGCGGTGGGACTTCTTTTAACTGGCGGATAACGCGACCACGGTTGTTAACTTCAACTTCTTCATAACCCGTCTGACCGTGCAGCACGTCTTCGTAATAACGCTCAATTCCCAACTTACCAATGTCATGCGTCGCGGCATAGTTGGCCAGTTTGCCGTCATTATTCAGGCGTTCGACATCTTTATCATTGATTTTCGAGACGTAACCGATGATATGCGTCAGTGCTGAGTCGTAGGGATAGTAACGGCGTTTATAGCCTTTCACTTCCACCCCCGGAAAACGGTACTGATTGACGGCAAAGCGTGCAACTTGTACTTCGGTCAGATTAGTTTTCACCGGTATGGAGGTAAAACGGTGTGAACGTGCGCGCTCTTTTCTGAAGGCTGCAATATCGTCATCGGTCAGATCAACCACGTTGCGCAGGGCATCCAGCGTTTGCTGCACGTTATCGACTTTCTCTGGCATCATCTCTATCTGATAGATAGTGCGATTGAGTGCCAGAGGGATGCCGTTACGGTCGTATATAATGCCGCGGCTGGGGGCGATAGGCACCAGCTTGATGCGGTTTTCATTAGAACGGGTCTGATAATCGGTAAAACGAACAATTTGCAGATTATACAGGTTGGCGATAAGCACGCCGGTCAGCAGCAAAATCCCCAAAAAGGCGACCAGCGCCCGGCGCACAAACAGCGCGGACTCTGCCGTATAGTCGCGAAAAGAGTTCTGTAGTTTCATCCGCTGCGTTTTCTACTCAAAACTTTCTTATCACTCACGATGATAAGGATGGTTGGTGGTGATGCTCCACGCCCGGTACAGACTTTCTGCGACCAGTACGCGAACCAGCGGATGGGGGAGTGTCAGCGTGGAAAGCGACCAGCTTTGTTCTGCTGCTGCTTTACAGGCAGGCGATAACCCTTCCGGCCCGCCAATAAGCAGGCTGACGTCGCGGCCATCGAGTTTCCAGCGTTCCAGTTCAGCGGCTAACTGCGGCGTGTCCCAGGGCTTGCCTGGAATATCGAGGGTGACAATGCGGTTTTTACCTGCGGCTGCCAGCATTTGCTCACCCTCTTTGTCGAGTATGCGCTTGATGTCCGCGTTCTTGCCGCGTTTTCCGGCCGGTATTTCAATCAGCTCAAAAGGCATATCTTTTGGAAAACGACGCAGGTACTCGGTAAAACCGGTTTGTACCCAGTCCGGCATTTTCGTTCCTACGGCGACAAGTTGCAGCTTCACACATTAACTCCAGAGTTTTTCCAGCTCATACAGGCGACGGCTCTCTTCCTGCATAACATGGACAATCACATCGCCCAGATCGACGACGATCCAGTCAGCGCTGTTTTCACCTTCAACGCCGAGCGGCAACAGACCCGCTGCACGGGACTCCTGCACCACATGGTCGGCAATAGACATGACATGACGGCTGGATGTACCCGTACAGATGATCATGCAGTCGGTGATGCTGGATTTGCCCTGAACGTCTAAGGCGATGATGTCCTGACCTTTGAGGTCATCAATTTTGTCGATAACAAAATCCTGGAGTGCTTTACCCTGCAAGTTTTCCCCCTGGGTGAATCAAAAAAGATAAAAATGGTCTGTCAGTATACCTGAACCAGAGGCGATTTCGGGACAATTGTCTCCGAATCGGCTTCGAAAGTGGGCTATCATCCCACCCCGCGCCGCAGATTGCATCGCCATTTTTGTAAAACAATTTCTACAAAGTCGTGTTTAGCGGAAAAAGTCTGGCTGCGGAGAATATCAGCCTGCCCGGGGCTGTCAATGGTCGTTGCGGCTTACCCGTAAAAAAACAGAAAAGTCATGCGCTCTCGAACCCGATGGCACGGCTATTGAGGACACGCAAGGTTACAAATGTTTCGTTGATATCAATGGCGCTCCAGCATCCCTGGTCGATGCGAAAATGCCACATTGCCCCGGCGGGCATGCCAATTAAACGGGCAATTAACAGGCTCAACACGCCCTGATGGCTGACGACTAATATATTTTTATATTGCTGATATTCCTTAAGCCCGGCGATAAAGCGCTCTACGCGTTGCGAAAACGCCTGAAACCCTTCACCGTTAGTCGGGATGGTATGCTGCCAGTCATCGCACCACGCGCTGTAATTTTCAGCATCTTCTTGCATCAAATCGCGATGGTGCCGCATCTCCCAGTCACCAAAAAACATTTCGTTGAGTTCAGGGACGGTGTGTAGGGAGAGCTGACGATCGCTGAGAACCAGCCGCGCGGTATGCTGCGCACGTTCCAGTTCACTGCATAAAACTATATCGAAGGGAACATCACGCAGCAGGGTATGCAGGCTTTGCGCTTGCTCGACACCGCGCGCGGTCAGTGGCGTTGGCGCATGACCACTATATAAACCATCGACATTCGCTTGCGTTTCTCCATGACGAATTAACCATAGTCGCATCATTCCCTCCGTGATGACAGGTATCAGCGATACAAGCCTTGTTGGTTAATGTAGGTCAATACTGATTCCGGCAACAAATCCTCACACGATTCACCGTTTTGCAAACGTTCGCGGATAATGGTCGCAGAAATGTTAAACCACGGCGTTTCAGCAAGATAAATTTTACCGGCAGACTGAAGATGCAGATCTTCCGGGTTATGCGTCAAATGATCTTCCAACCACTGTTGATACTGTGGTTGCGCCATTTCAAGCGGATAACCGGGACGCCGACAGACAATCAAGTGTGCATTGTCGAGAATAGTTTCGTATTCGTACCAGGTCGGAAAGGTCAGCAATGAATCCTGACCGATAATAAACGCCAGCGGCACATCTGGTCCTTGCTCTTGCCGCCACTCTTTTAGTGTTTGTGCAGTGTAAGAGGGGGCATTGCGCTTTAACTCGCGTTCATCCAGGGTAAACAGAGGCTTGTCGGCAATCGCCAGTTCAAGCATGTGTTTTCGCTGTGCGCTGTTCGCTTCCGGCTGCGGACGATGCGGAGGAACATTGTTAGGGATGATAGTAACCCGCGTCAGACCAATCAAATTCGCCAGTGTTTCCACGGGTTTAAGATGACCATAGTGCACCGGATCAAAGGTGCCGCCAAACAGAGCCTGTAAAGATTTCATATCAACCATCGATAAATACGTCCGCCAGTGGTTTATGGCTTAACAGAAGAGATAACCCCTCCAGCTCTGCCCACACCGACTGACCGTAATCTTGTTTGAGGGTGAGTTCCGTTCGTGCCAGAAGTTGCACGGCCTGACGTAACTGCGGCTGGCTTAGGCGATTTAACGCCTCACCCATCATGCCCCGGCGGTTCTGCCAAACGCGATGCTTATCAAACAACACGCGTAATGGCGTATGGGCAGACTGGCGTTTCAGGTTAACCAGTAACAACAGTTCACGTTGTAACGTGCGCAACAAAATAACCGGCTCGCTGCCTTCCAGACGCAGTTGCTGAAGAATATGCAACGCGCGCTTGCTTTTGCCCATTAACAAAGCATCAACCCAATGAAAAGGGGTGAAATGCGCGGCATCATTCACCGCTTGCTCAACGCGTGGCAGCGTCAGTTTGCCGTCAGGCCAGAGTAACGACAATCGCTCCAGTGCCTGTGCCAGCGCCAACAGGTTACCTTCATAACAATAGCAGAGTACCTGATTTGCGGCGTCATCCAGTTCCAGGTTGAGCTGTTTGGCTCGCGTGGCAACCCAGCGAGGGAGCTGAGCCTGTTCCGGCGTCTGACAGGTTACCTGCACACTTCGATTGGCAAGTGCGGTAAACCAGGCGGCATTTTCCTGCGCTTTACTTAACTTATTGCCGCGTATGATCAACAGCAGATCGTCATGCAGAAGTCCGGTGAGCGTGAATAGTTGTTCATTGATCGCTGCATTTGGCCCATTTTCTGGTAATAACAGCAACAGCGTTTGTCGACTGGCGAACAGGCTCATGGCCTGGCATAACGAAAAAATCGCATTCCAGTCCGTGTTGGGATCAATGGAGAAAGTGTGGTGTTCTTCGAATCCTTGTGCTGCGGCCACCTGACGAACAGCGTCCTGGCTTTCCTGCAACAACAGGGGATCGTTACCAAGTAAAAGATACGCCGCGCGCAGCCCTTCATTGAGCTGCGCGCGGAGTTGTTCTGGGTACAACCGAATCATCAGTTACCCAGTGTGGTGGAGACGCGTGCAGGCGTTGCTGTAGTATCCGTTGTTGTCGACGTATCTTCGTCGGAACGGATATCCGCAGCGCGAATGCTTGGCAGCTTACGAATAAGCTGTTCGGCGGCACGGTCGTACATCTCTTGAATGATCATGCTCTGCTCATTATCTTTCGCTAACGCCATTTGCGGGTTATCGAAGAACGAACGGAAGACTTTGGCGCTAATCGGGTAGATGTCACGGCCAGGGATCAATACGGTCGCATTCACCGTCATGATCATCTGATACTCTGCTGTTTGACCGTTACGGAATACAGAGGCGGTATCTTTCGCGATGCTCACTTTGCCCAGACGCAGAGATGGGACATCCTTGCGTGTAGTTTCTTTATCAAGTAGCTCAACACCGTTCAGACGCAACTGATTACGCACCGCACGGCTTAACGGCCCGTTCGGGTCGCCAGAGTCCAGGATCATGACTTTCATTGTGGAAGGAATCTGCGTGGTGTTACGCAGATGCCAGCCACACCCGGTGGTGATTAACACCGCCAGAGATAACAACAATGTTGCCAGATATCGCACGCTTCCTCCCGCGCTTAGCCAACGACCAGATTGAGGAGTTTACCCGGTACGTAAATCACTTTACGTACGGTAACGCCATCAAGATATTTTGCCACCAGATGTTCCTGGCCAGCACGTTCGCGAACCTGCTCTTCCGTTGCATCCACCGGAACGGTGATTTTGGCACGGACTTTACCGTTAACCTGCACAACCACCAGCGTGGAATCTTCCACCATCGCTTTTTCGTCAGCAACCGGCCACGGCGCGTTGTCGATATCGCCTTCGCCTTTCAGCTCCTGCCACAAGGTGAAGCAGATGTGCGGCGTGAACGGGTTAAGCATACGCACAACGGCCAGCAGAGCTTCCTGCATCAGCGCGCGATCCTGCTCGCTATCGGTCGGCGCTTTCGCCAGCTTGTTCATCAGCTCCATAATCGCCGCAATTGCGGTGTTGAAGGTCTGACGACGGCCGATATCATCGGTTACTTTAGCGATAGTTTTATGAACATCGCGACGCAGAGCTTTCTGATCTTCAGTCAGTGCATCGACGTTCAGTGCCGCAACATCACCTTTTGCAGTGTGCTCGTAAACCAGTTTCCAGACACGTTTCAGGAAGCGGTTAGCCCCTTCAACGCCGGACTCCTGCCATTCGAGCGTCATATCTGCCGGAGATGCGAACATCATAAACAGACGAACGGTGTCCGCACCATAACGTTCAACCATTACCTGCGGGTCGATACCGTTATTCTTCGATTTGGACATTTTGCTCATGCCGGTATACACCAGCTCATGACCTGCCGCGTCTTTCGCTTTCACGATACGGCCTTTCTCGTCACGCTCAACGATGGCATCAACCGGAGAAACCCAGTTACGCTCGCCGTTTTCGCCAACGTAGTAGAAAGCATCTGCCAGCACCATGCCCTGACACAACAACTGTTTCGCTGGTTCGTCAGAGTTCACCATACCTGCATCACGCATTAGTTTATGGAAGAAGCGGAAGTAGAGCAGGTGCATGATGGCGTGTTCGATACCACCAATGTAGATATCTACCGGCAGCCAGTAGTTAGCTGCTTTGGAATCCAGCATACCTTCTTTGTACTCCGGGCAAGTGTAGCGCGCATAGTACCAGGAGGACTCCATAAAGGTGTCGAAGGTGTCGGTTTCACGCAGTGCTGGCATACCGTTAACAGTGGTTTTCGCCCACTCAGGATCTGCTTTGATTGGGCTGGTAATGCCGTCCATCACCACATCTTCCGGTAGGATCACCGGCAGTTGGTCATCCGGAGTTGGCATTACAGTACCGTCTTCCAGCGTAACCATTGGGATTGGCGCACCCCAGTAACGTTGACGGGAAACACCCCAGTCACGCAGGCGATAGTTAACTTTACGCTCGCCAACGCCCATTGCCGTCAGTTTGTCGGCAATGGCGTTAAAGGCCGCTTCATGGTCAAGACCGTTGAACTCGCCAGAGTTGAACAGCACGCCTTTTTCCGTCAGCGCCTGCTGGGAGAGATCCGGTTCAGAACCGTCAGCCGCCAGGATAACCGGCTTGATGTTCAGACCATATTTAGAGGCAAATTCGTAATCGCGCTGGTCGTGACCCGGAACGGCCATGACTGCGCCAGTGCCGTACTCCATCAATACGAAGTTTGCCGCCCAAACCGGAATTTCTTCGCCAGTTAATGGATGAACAGCTTTAAAGCCGGTATCGACGCCTTTTTTCTCCATTGTCGCCATTTCAGCTTCGGCAACTTTGGTGTTACGGCATTCATCAATAAAGGCCGCCAGTTCAGGATTATTTTCTGCTGCCTTCTGTGCCAGCGGGTGACCTGCCGCTACCGCCAGGTAGGTACAACCCATAAAGGTGTCAGGGCGGGTAGTGTAAACGGTCAGTGTGTTGTCATAGTCGTTAACGTTGAATGTGATTTCCACGCCTTCGGAACGACCGATCCAGTTACGCTGCATGGTTTTAACAGTGTCTGGCCAGTGATCCAGTTTATCCAGATCGTTAAGCAGCTCGTCAGCGTAAGCGGTGATTTTGATAAACCACTGCGGGATCTCTTTACGTTCAACTTTGGTATCACAACGCCAGCAGCAGCCGTCGATAACCTGCTCGTTCGCCAGTACGGTCTGGTCGTTCGGGCACCAGTTGACCGCAGAAGTCTTCTTATATACCAGGCCTTTTTTATACAGCTCGGTGAAGAATTTCTGTTCCCAACGGTAGTATTCTGGCGTACAGGTCGCCAGCTCGCGGCTCCAGTCATAACCAAAGCCCAGCATTTTGAGCTGGTTTTTCATGTACGCGATGTTGTCATACGTCCACGGTGCTGGCGCGGTGTTGTTTTTCACCGCTGCGCCTTCCGCAGGCAGACCAAACGCATCCCAGCCGATCGGCTGAAGAACGTTTTTGCCCAGCATACGCTGGTAGCGGGCGATCACGTCACCAATGGTGTAGTTACGAACGTGGCCCATGTGTAGTCGACCAGAAGGATAGGGAAGCATAGACAGGCAGTAATACTTCTCTTTGCTCTCGTCTTCGGTTACTTCAAATGTGCGCTTCTCATCCCAGTGAAGCTGTACTTTGGATTCTATCTCTTCCGGGCGGTATTGCTCTTGCATGGCAGCCAGTGGTCCTGTTTTCAATACGGCTACAAATGTAGCGTTGAGGTGGTTTTTCAGATCCGCATAGCATAGCCCAAACGTCCGCGTCAAAACAGCCTTTCGCGCACTCGACGTTGAAATGATGCCCGGATTATTCATACATTAATTTACAGAGTTTGTGGGCGTATTAGCAAAGTAAGGAACAAAGAACGTCTATTATTATAGTCAGTTAACGACCGGGGAGATGAAACGATGAACAAGGTTGCTCAATATTACCGTGAACTGGTCGCGTCACTGAGCGAACGCCTGCGCAATGGCGAGCGTGATATCGACGCGCTGGTAGAACAGGCGCGCGAGCGCGTAATAAAAACAGGGGAGTTAACGCGAACCGAGGTCGATGAACTGACACGCGCCGTCAGACGTGACCTGGAAGAGTTCGCTATGAGCTATGAAGAGAGTCTGAAAGAAGAATCTGACAGTGTTTTTATGCGGGTGATTAAAGAAAGCTTGTGGCAGGAGCTGGCGGATATCACCGATAAAACGCAGCTTGAGTGGCGCGAAGTTTTCCAGGATCTCAACCATCACGGGGTTTACCACAGCGGAGAAGTGGTAGGGCTGGGGAATCTGGTCTGCGAGAAATGTCATTTTCATCTCCCAATCTACACGCCGGAAGTGCTGACGCTATGCCCGAAATGCGGCCACGACCAGTTCCAGAGACGCCCGTTCGAGCCGTAATAGTCTGATTTCGCACAGTAATAAAGATAATTTGGGTCGAATGAAAATCGTCCGACCCTTATCTGTTTTTATCTCTACAGTAAATTTTCAATCTCACGGATTTCTTTACTGACATCTCTTGTAGCGGATGACTGAACTTTACGGTACAAGTTGAGAGCCTGTCGGAGATCGACAGCCTTTACCAGTCAACCGCTTCTTCATATTTAGGGGGGTTGTATCGTCGAGAATGCGCCCCGGCAAATTGGCTGCTAATGCATGTTCTTAATACACTGAAATTGCAGAACATGAAATTTTGCTGGCATTTCGCGCATTATTATCCTCGGATGAGGAACGATTTAAGCAGTCCACCTGGCAGCGATTCATTCATCAATTAAATTATTGCTCAATGGAAGAGATTGATAAGTTACGCTGGTTGCTGTGCAGGATAACCATGAATGCTGCCTATTTATCTTTCGAGTATGTCGTGTTATTAGCAGAAAGAGTGCGGTGGTTGCAGGAGGAAAATGCCGGGATAATAGACGAAAAAGAACTGGAATCCTTTTTATATGCCATTGCCAGGGGTAATGTTTTTAACTTCCAGACCATCCTGTATTTACCCGTTGCATTCTCCATTTAGTTGGCTGATAAAAATCTTAATGTGCGGGAAGCTCTGCAAGTAATTCTTCCGCATTTTTATAATGTTGTTCCGCTGCCAGTTTCAACCATTTGCGGGCTTCATAATTATTGACGTTTATGCCTGTGCCGTTTCTGTAGATCAAACCCAATGTGTATTGTGCATGAACATACCCTTGTTTAGCGGCTTCTTTATACCAGAGAATTGCTTTACGGGTATCGGGTTTGACTCCCAGCCCTTTCAGGTAGATCCACCCTAGTTTGCTCTGCGCGCGCGGATTTTCCTGTTCCGCCGATTGCTCATACCAGTACCTCGCCATTGCATAATCCAGCGGTTTACCATTACTACCATGAAGATAAAATTCGCCAAGGCGATATTGCGATGTTGAGTGACCATGAATGACGGAAAGTTCCGTTGCTGCCGTGGTAAACGGAAGGCTGCCCGGTGCGCTTAAATAATCAAAGACATAATTCGCCATAGCTTTATCGCGCAAGGTCGTTTTCTTAGGTTGGCTAATACAAGTGATTGCCGCAACTATAAATATTGCGAATATAAAATATATTTTTTTGTTCATTTATCAATGCTTCGATTTTCTTTTTTTTTTGAAAGCGTCAAGTTTATACTCATCATTAATAAAAAAGTAGTCAGTTAATGTACTTAAAGGATTGTTAATAAATGGATAAGGATGAACAACACCTTCTATTTGCGCTTTCTACGCCAATGGAAATTCTTAATCAGGGATGCAAGCCTGCACACGACTCGCCAAAAATGTATACCGGAATAAAAGAATTTGATCTCTCATCATCCTGGGGAATAAATAATCGTGATGATTTAATTCAGACTATTTACCAAATGACTGATGATGGACACGCGAATAATTTAGCTGGTTTATATCTGGCATGGCATCGCTCTTCCCCTGATGAGTGGAAAGCATTAATTGCTGGTGGCTCCGAACGCGGGTTGATTTATACCCAATTCGTTGCCCAAACCGCTATGTGCTGTGGGGAAGGGGGAATCAAAGCCTGGGATTATGTTCGGATGGGGTTTTTGTCGCGCGTCGGTGTACTCAATAATTGGCTGACAGAAGACGAAAGTTTATGGCTGCAATCGCGCGTTTATGTTCGGGCACACTATTACTATCACAGTTGGATGCACTATTTTTCCGCCTATTCGTTAGGGCGTCTCTACTGGCAATCCTCCCAGTGTGAAGACAACGCTTCGCTACACGAGGCGCTAACCCTGTACAAATACGATAGTGCCGGAAGCCGAATGTTTGAAGAACTGGTGGCAGGAAGCGATCGTTTCTATGCCACGCTTCCCTGGCGGCCATTAACTGTTCAGCCTGAATGCCCGGCAACGCTTAAGGATGTGAGCGACCTATGAAAACATGTTGGCAAATTCTCGAAATCGAAAGCACAACGCAAATTGATATTATCCGTCAGGCTTATCTTGCTCGCTTACCGTTGTGTCATCCCGAAACCGATCCGCAAGGGTTTAAAGCATTACGTCAGGCCTATGAAGAGGCGCTGCGACTGGCGGTAAATCCTGTAGAAGAATCAGTTGATGAAAAGAGCAACGCCGCAGTTGAACATGAAGCACTGAGCGCATTCAGAGCATTACTGAATTCAGAAAGTGAACGTTTTCAGCCCTCCGCCTGGCAGAAATTTATTCAGCAATTAAATAACTACAATATGGAAGAGGTGGATCAATTACGCTGGTCGCTGTGTGCAATCGCCATAGAAGCTCGATACCTTTCATTAAATTGCGCTTCTTTGCTGGCCGGGCGTTTGAACTGGCATTCATTTAGTGACAGCGAAGGAATGGATGAAGAAGAGCGGGAGGCTTTTCTTGAAGCTATTCAGGCTGGGGATTGTTTCGATTTTCTTAGCCTTCTGGAATACCCCGTCGCGTTACAAAACCAGACTATTGAGTATTACTTCGCGCTGGAACGCTGCTGTCGTTACCATCCTGACTATGTTACTGCGTTTTTAGCGATGGAAGGTCCGTGGTTCATTCCTGATGATGCGAAGTTACATCGCAAACTGTTGCGCTGGTACAGCTCGGTGCAAACAGGTATGGCGGAACTCATTCCTGTAGCCCAACAGTGGCAAGCGGAAGAACCAGAAAGCGAAGATGCCCGTTATTACCAGTGTGCACAACGGTTGTACTGCGGCGAGGGGGAAAGCCTGCTTGCCGATCTCTGTGCATACTGGGAGAGTCATTCATCGACGCAAGCGGATAATTTGTTGTTGCAGTGGAGTGCGCAACATTGCCCGGATTATTTCGCGCTGTTAGTGATGGTTATCGAAGCGCAGAGCATGGTTGATGCACAAGGTAAGCCGCTGAAATATGTTCCAGGCGAGAGCGCCCGGACGCGGCTGCTATGGGCGGAAATTTTACATAGCGGTAAATTATCGTCTTTAGGGCAATCATTTATTGAATCGTTGTTTTATAAGCGCAAAGCATGGGCGTGGTGGAAATCAAAAGTCGGTAGCGAGACAGAGCAAGATTCACCGTTACTGAATCTGTATCAGGTAGCGGAACAGGTTGTGCTGGAAGCGTTTCCGAAACAAGAGAAGCTGGCCCGCCTGAAGGCGCGGCTGGAATGCGGAGAAGCACATCCGTTAGAAGCGATTATCACTCGTATGCTGTTGACGAAAGTGAAGCTGGAGCCGGTGGATGAAGATGTCGATGAGCCAATACCTGAAAAACATGAAGAGAAGAATGATGAGATTGAAAAACCACAGAGCATTATCAGCATTATCAAAATCAGCTTAACGGTGCTGGTGATAGGTTATGCACTCGGCAAAATTGCGATGTTGTTCAGTTAGATGTGAGGCTAACGCATCCTATCCTTCAATGTCGGATGCGATGCTAACGCATCTTATTCGACCTACGGGTAGGCCGGATAAGGCGTTTACGCCGCATCCGGCAGCCGTGCTTAAGGGATCTCAATGGCCAGATAATCGCTCGCCCGCCGACGAACTTCATCGACGCGCGCTATGTCGTTTGACTGCAATGCCGCATCAAAATCGGCAATCACCCGGCCAATCTCTTCTCTTTCATCGCCCAGCGCTCGTGCCCATAACTCTTCCAGTTTGGCTTTAAAAGTTCGGTTAATAAGCATATCGCGCGGATAAATTTTTAATGCCGATAACCGCGCCCGACTCTCTTCTATTTGCTGCGCATTTAACGTCACCGGGCTGTGATTAATCACTCTGGACTTAACGTTACCATCTTCCAGAAGCACGTCAACTTCAAGCAATCCGTTGATATCATAGCTAAAACGAATATCGATAGACTGGTAAGCGCCGGTTTTTTTCAGCGGCACATCGAAGGACTCCACCAGAATATTGTTCTTAACTTTGTGGTTTTCCCCCTGGTAGACATTAACCGTAATTGAATCCTGCTCCGGGTGCATGGTCGAGTAAGTTTCTACACGCGATACAGGTACAGTCGTGTTTCGTTCAATAATCGGTGAGAAAATGCCGGAAACCCCCTGACGGTTTACTTCTACGCCCAAAGAGTAAGGGCAGATATCGGTGAGGATCACTTCTTCAATATCTTCACTGCGTAAGCGGCAGGCGGCCTGGATTGCTGCGCCTAATGCGACAATGGTGCTCGGATCGTAGCTTTGATACGGCAACTTGCCAAACAGACGTACCGCAATTCGCTGTACTAATGGCATTTGCGAAGCGCCACCAACCAGCACCAGACTGTCGATTTGACTCGGTTTCAAACGTGCATCGCGCAATGCCTGTTCGATAGGCACACGCAAGCGGTTGAGTAGCGGTAACCACAAATCTTCCAGTTCGTTCTCGTAAAATTCGCACTCCCGCGTTTCTTCCTGGTACTGCCAGTGAATGTGCAGCGGTAATTGATTGCCACATTTTGCCGCTTCTACACAGACATACAGCGCCGCCAGTTCACTTTCGTTGAGCGTGTTTTTAGCCACTGCGGCGCGTTTTAACACTTCATCCACCAGCATATGAGTAAAATCTTCGCCACCAAGGAAGTTGTCGCCAGCGGAGGCGTGAACTTCAATCACCGGCGTGGCGTATTCGAGCACCGTGACGTCAAACGTGCCGCCTCCGAGATCAAAAACCAGCGAGCGGGTGTTTTGTTGCGTATGCAGGCCATACGCCATCGCGGCTGCTGTGGGTTCATTAATTAAGCGTGCTGCATTTAACCCGGCTAACTCCGCTGCTAAACGGGTATGCTTGCGTTGTTCATCGCTGAAATAAGCCGGAACGGAGATCACCACATCTTTAATCGGACGTTGCAGAAATTCTTCGGCATCTTCTTTTAATGAGCGTAATACCAAAGAGGATAGTTCTGGAGCGTTAAATGTGTCGCTGCCTAACCGCCAGTTGGTATTACTGCCCATTGCGCGTTTAAATAACGCTGCGGTTTTATCCGGATGCGAAGTGCGCCGTGATACAGCCGGTTTTCCGACCAGAATATGATTATTTTCATCCATGCTAATTATGGATGGTGTTAAATATTCACCGAATTTATTTGGAATTAATTGTGCGGCACCGCCTTTCCAGACGGCAATTAAACTATTGGTAGTACCGAGATCGATACCAATGGCGAGTTCTGCATTATCCATTGCATTTATATCTTGAAGGAAAAAGAGAGAGTCAGAGTAAGATCACCCCATTTTCACGTGGTGATCTTAATCAATGACGTGTATTAAGCGTAAAATTTCAGACGATCGGCCAGTAAATCAACAAAGCCCTGACGATCCACATCGACCATTATGGTGGTATTTGGTTTATTACCAGTGAGATAGTAATAATCAACAACCGTCATACCCTGAGTATATTTCCCTTGTGTTTCGACACCAACCCAGCGTTCAACGGTGGTAAACAGTTCAGGTTTTAGCAGCCAGGCGATGGTGCATGGATCATGCAACGGTGCGCCGACAAAGCCCCATTTTTCGTCTTTGTGATATTCGAGGAAGAAATCCAGCAGTTCGGCAACGATGGTTGAAACAGGGTTACCAATAGCGCGGAAACGCTCGGTATCCTCAACGTGAATTTGCGCTTTGTGGGTGACATCCAGACCAGCCATCACCACCGGAATCCCTGACTGGAAGACAATTTCCGCCGCCTCCGGGTCAACGTAAATATTAAATTCTGCCGCTGGCGTCCAGTTACCGAGTCCCATCGCGCCGCCCATAATCACAATTTGAGCGATTTTGTTATGCAGCTCCGGGTGGCTGTTGAGCAACAACGCAACGTTAGTTTGTGGTCCGGTGGAAACTATCGTGACGGGTTCAGCACTTTCGCGCAGCGTTTTCGCCATCAGCTCCACCGCCGTGCAATTTTGCGGCGCAAACGCCGGTTCCGGCAATGCCGGGCCGTCCAGGCCGCTTTCGCCGTGCACATTGTCCGCGATAATCAAGTCACGCATTAACGGTTTTACTGCGCCACCAGCCACCGGAATATCGGTGCGATTAAGTAGGGTCAGCATACGCAGAACATTACGTAATGTTTTATCGGGCGTCTGGTTTCCGGCGGAGGATGTGATGGCTTTGACATCAAGCTCTGGTGAGGCGAGGGCGAGAACTATTGCGATAGCGTCATCATGACCTGGGTCGCAATCTAACAGAATTGGCAGTGCCATTGTTGTAATGCCAGTCAGTTAAGCAACTGACTGGCTCTTTTTCGGGGCTGTGGGGTATTTCCAGGGCCTCTCCTTTACCACTCTCGGGAAGGCTCTTTCCCTTCTTGTCGGTAATTTCACAAGTTGTCCCATACTTGCAAGATCGCGCATCAGCTCCGGTATACGTCCCGGTGAAGCGCCCTGCAATGTCATCAGCATTCTCATCACCATTCCGCATGATTCTGAGAAACTCAGTTGATTCGGCCAGTAACCTTTCAGATGTTCTGCCATTTTAATCATCTGATATCTCACCAGATTATAAGCCAGTAAGACACCCCACAGCTCTTGCTCCACAAGCTCCGGCTTTTTACTTCTCAGCGTCAGCCTGCTCAGTTGCATCGTCTGTTTTATCTCCCTGTATCCCAGTTCGATTTCCCAGCGATGACTGTACAGATCCGCCATTTCTCCTCCGGGGAAGCGCATGGCGTCCGTCATCGACGTCAGCAGATGGCAGACTTTTCCTTTGCGCGTCACGGTCAGCAGGCGGGCTGTCACCTCATTTCCCAGCCCCGGCCACTTTTTTCGTGCCTGCGGGCTGGTTTTCAGCTTCACCAGATGATCGCCTTTACCCAGTTTTCTGATCTCTTCATATTGCGCTCCCTTTCTGAGAGGGATCATCCAGTGGCGGTGTTCTCCCGCCTGGCTCCAGGCATTTAACAGTCCCAGTGAGTAATAACCTTTATCCATTAACGTCAGGGTGTTATCGCCGGTTTGTTCTATAAGTTGCTCAGCAAGCTCATTTTCGCTGTTCTTCATCGTGCCGAAGGCTGCAGCCGTCAGCAGATGGCTGGTCAGTTCCATCTGGCAGACCATTTTGACCTGCGGGTAGAGCGCCGGGTTCCCGGCATGTGTCTGGCGGGGGAAGGCTGCATCGTTCTCTGGTGTATCCGGTGTGCGCCAGAACACACCATCGATGGCCAGCAGGGTCAGGCCGCACCAGTGCGGATGCGGCGTGGTGTTATGCCAGAGCTGCGCTGTTTTCGTGAACACGCGGCGGACAGCCTCACTTCCCAGACGCTGGCGGGCCTGAATAACGGCACTGGGGGCAACGAAGGGGCGATTGCCCGGCAGCATGATGTCCAGGCGATTCACAATCTGGTGAAGAGGTTCTTTACGCTCAAGCGCCATGCCAACAATACACCAGACCATCATTTCGAGGGGAAGACGGCGCTTGCGTAGCGTTACAGTACCTGATTCGGCAAGGCAACGAGAGATGAGTTCGGGGTCGAGGTAATCCCCCAGAGAAGTCAGTGGGTTACGCAGAGAATCGTAACGGGATACCAAATCAAGGGCCTGTCCAATGAGCATAAAAAATCCGGAAACGAGTGAGCGTTTCCGGATTCTTACACAGCGAGCCTGTACATAGATTTGTGTAATTGCCTGATTTTGATATGTTCAATCCAGCATCAAATGAAGGTTAATTTATGGACGAAAAACAGTTACAGGCTCTGGCTAACGAACTGGCCAAAAACCTCAAAACCCCTGAAGACCTCAGTCAGTTTGATCGGCTGCTGAAAAAGCTCAGCGTTGAAGCCGCTCTCAATGCAGAGATGACACACCATCCTGGGTATGAGAAAAATCAGTCCAGACCAGGAGCTAACTCCCGCAACGGTTTTTCCACAAAGACCGTTATCACAGGCGACGGTCCACTGGAACTGCGTACTCCGCGCGATCGTGACGGTACCTTCGAACCACAACTGGTAAAGAAAAATCAGACCCGTATTACCGGGATGGATAACCAGATCCTCTCGTTGTATGCCAAAGGGATGACCACCCGTGAGATAGCTGCTGCGTTCAAAGAACTGTATGACGCAGATGTTTCACCGGCACTGATATCAAAGGTTACCGATGCCGTGATGGAGCAGGTTGTAGAATGGCAAAACCGACCACTGGATGCTGTTTACCCCATTGTTTATCTTGACTGTATCGTCCTGAAAGTTCGGCAGGACAGTCGCGTCATCAACAAATCGGTGTTCCTGGCACTGGGCATCAATATCGAAGGTCAGAAAGAACTGCTGGGTATGTGGCTGGCCGAAAATGAAGGGGCGAAGTTCTGGCTCAATGTGCTGACTGAACTGAAAAACCGCGGTCTGAACGATATCCTCATCGCCTGTGTGGATGGCCTGAAAGGCTTCCCGGATGCCATCAACACAGTATATCCGAAGGCCCGCATCCAGTTATGCATCGTGCATATGGTGCGCAACAGCCTGCGCTTCGTGTCATGGAAGGACTACAAAGCCGTCACTCGCGACCTGAAAGCGATTTATCAGGCTCCCACGGAAGAGGCAGGCCAGCAGGCACTGGAAGCGTTCGCTGCGGCCTGGGACTGTCGCTATCCTCAGATAAGCCGAAGCTGGCAGGCTAACTGGCCGAATCTTGCCACGTTCTTCGCTTATCCAACGGACATCCGCAAAGTGATCTATACGACGAATGCCATCGAGTCGCTAAACAGCGTGATCCGCCATGCGCTCAAAAAGCGTAAAGTGTTCCCGACAGACGACTCGGTGAAAAAAGTGGTGTGGCTGGCAATCCAGTCTGCGTCCCAGAAATGGACGATGCCGTTGAAGGACTGGCGAATGGCAATGAGCCGCTTTATTATCGAGTTCGGTGACCGCCTGGACGGTCACTTCTGAGAAAAGGCATTTACACAGAATCTTAAACAGGCTCTACACAGCCACTGGATCGGTCAACTGATCCTTAACTGATCGGCATTAGTGCCATTGTTGCTCCTTGTTGTGTGCTTCTTTGCGACAAGGGTAACGCCGGGATGTAACAGATACGAGAGGCGAAACGATAAAGCGTGAGATGGCGCGCACTTGAGTATGCGCGCCTGACTTATTAGTGCAGTATTTTCGCGAGGAAGTCTTTTGCGCGGTCTGATTTCGGATCATCAAAGAACGCGTCTTTTGGCGAGTCTTCGACAATTTTACCTTCATCCATAAAGATCACCCGATTTGCTACTTTACGGGCAAAGCCCATTTCGTGGGTGACCACCATCATAGTCATTCCTTCATTCGCCAGCTCCACCATCACATCCAGCACTTCGTTGATCATCTCCGGATCCAGTGCCGATGTCGGTTCGTCGAACAGCATCGCAATAGGATCCATACATAATGCGCGGGCAATCGCTACACGCTGCTGCTGACCACCGGAAAGCTGCGCCGGAAACTTATTGGCATGCGCAGAAAGTCCCACGCGTTCCAGCAGTTTCAGGGCCTTTTCGCGGGCGGGCACTTTATCGCGTTTAAGCACTTTTACCTGCGCCAGGGTCAGGTTTTCGATAATCGACAGATGGGGAAACAACTCAAAATGCTGGAACACCATTCCGACGCGGGAACGCAGCTTTGCCAGATCGGTTTTCTTATCGTTAACCACGATGCCATCAACGGTGATTTCACCTTGCTGCACCGGTTCGAGGCCGTTGACGGTTTTAATCAGTGTCGATTTACCGGAGCCGGACGGGCCGCAAACCACCACCACTTCGCCTTTTTTTACTTCGGTTGAGCAGTCGGTCAGCACCTGAAAGTGACCATACCATTTTGAAACATTTTTCAGGGTAATCATTATGCTGTCCTTCTTTTCAAGTAGCTGACCAACAACGATGCGCTAAGGCTAATGATGAAATAAACAAATCCGGCAAACAGGATCATCTCCACCTGCGTACCATCACGTTCACCAATGGTTGAGGCGGTACGGAAGAAATCGGCCAGAGATAACACATACACCAGCGAGGTATCCTGAAACAGGACGATGCCCTGAGTGAGCAGCAGCGGCACCATCGCACGGAACGCCTGCGGCAGAATAATCAGTTTCATCGACTGCCAGTGGGTCATTCCTAACGCCAGCGCAGCGCTCGACTGACCACGAGAAATACTTTGAATACCGGCGCGGATAATCTCGGAATAGTAGGCCGCTTCAAACATCGAAAATGCCACCATTGCAGAAATTAAGCGGATATCGGTTTTGGGTGATAATCCCAGCACGTTTTGCAGAAAACCCGGCACGATCAGGTAAAACCACAACAGAACCATCACTAACGGTATTGAACGGAACACGTTGACGTAGGCTTTGGCAAACCACGCCACGGGTGCAAAGCTGGACAGGCGCATTACCGCCAGCATCGTGCCCCACAAAATACCAATCACGACTGCCGTGATGGTGATTTTCAGGGTGATCACCAGCCCATCCAGCAGATACGGCAGGGAAGGAACGATTGAACTCCAGTCAAACTCGTACATTATTTGCCTCCCATGTTGCCGGGCAGGCGAACTTTACGTTCGACCAGCGTCATCACCAGCATAATAACGGCGTTAATCAGCACATACGCCAGCGTTATGGCGGTAAACGATTCCCAGGCGTGAGCGGAGTAATCGAGCAATTTTCCGGCCTGTGCTGCCATATCTACCAGACCAATGGTTGAGGCGATGGCGGAGTTTTTCACCAGGTTCATCATCTCAGAGGTCATCGGTGGGACGATAACACGATAGGCGTTAGGTAACAGAACATAGCGGTAGGCTTGCGGCAGCGTCAGCCCCATCGCCAGTGCGGCATTCTTCTGCCCTCGTGGCAGCGACTGGATCGCGGCGCGTACCTGTTCGCAAACACGAGCGGCAGTAAACAGCCCCAGGCAGAGCATGGAAGAAAGGAAAAACTGAATATTGGGATCCAGCTCCGCCTTAAACCACATGCCGATTTTTTCCGGCAGTAGTTCTGGGATCACCAGATACCAGGTAAAGAATTGCACAATCAGTGGCACGTTGCGGAACAGTTCGACATACAACGTGCCCAGACCGGAGAGAAAACGGTTTGGAACGGTACGTAAAATGCCGAATAACGAGCCGACGAGGAAAGCGATAATCCAGGCGCAGATCGACAGAGCGATAGTGACCTGAAAGCCGCTCCAGATCCAGCCGAGATAGGTGGTGTTGCCGAACGGGGCTTGTTGTAAAAAAATACCCCAGTTCCAGTCTATAGACATAAATCTACTCCAGAAAAAAAAGGGTAGCAGCGTTAACTGCTACCCTCGAAGATTGTTACCCAGCGTATTGCGGTTTTCAGGCCCGATGGGGAACGACCATCAGGCGTATAGTCTGTCCGTGCTACGTAACAATCGAGAGGGCTGAACTTTCCGCCCCTGGTTCTTGTAATTAGTTCAGTGCTTTGTCATTAGGTTCTTTGAACAGTGCTTTCATTTCGTCCGACAACTCGAAATTCATGTTCAGGTTTTTCGGTGGAATGGGGTTTTTGAACCACTTATCAAACCATTTTTCCGCTTCACCGGAGGTCTGCACCTGGGCGATGGTGTCATCCATCAGCTTTTTGAATTGCGGATCATCTTTGCGCAGCATGCAGCCGTAAGCTTCCTGAGACTGCGGTTTGCCGACGATTTCCCAGTTATCAGGCTTCTTCGCTTTCGCACGTTCACCGGCCAGCAGGGCGTCATCCATCATAAAGGCAACGGCACGACCGCTTTCCAGCGTGCGGAAAGAGTCACCATGGTCTTTGGCGCTGATGATGCGCATATTCATCTTCTGATCTTCATTCAGTTTGTTGAGCAGAACTTCAGAAGTGGTGCCGGAAGTGACTACTACGGCTTTGTCTTTCAGATCAGCAAAATCTTTAACATCGCCGCCTTTTTTGGTCAGCAGGCGCGTACCGACCACGAAAATGGTGTCAGAGAAAGCCGCTTGTTTCTGGCGTTCGAGGTTGTTGGTGGTAGAACCACATTCAAAATCGAAAGTGCCGTTTTGCAGCAGCGGAATACGGTTTTGTGAGGTGATCGGGATCAGTTTCACCTGCAGATCCGGTTTGTTGAGTTTCTTTTTCACTGCCTCGACAATGGCGTTGGAATAATCCTGAGAGTAACCCACCACTTTTTGCTGGTTGTCGTAATAAGAGAAAGGCACCGAAGATTCGCGGTGACCGACGACAATCACGCCGTTTTTGGCGATTTTGTCCAGCGTACTGCCTGCAGTCGGGGCAGTGTCTTCTGCCTGTGCCAGACCTGCGGAAAGCGCCAGGGCCAGGATTGCTGTGGCAGATTTACGTAATTGCATATCCAACTCCTTTATCTTCTGCGTTAAGAACGCATGGATACCCGTTGTGAGTGTTTGTGTTGTTATCATCTGCAACTTTATTGTGCAGTGTTGTGCTTGTTAGGTAACATTTAGTTTGTATAAATGTAAAGATATTGATGTTTTATTGTTTGTTTTTGCGAGATACACCGCACCATTCCGAAGCAAAATTCTCAAAATGCACTCTTTTGGTGCTATCGGTGGATTGCTATGGTGCAACCTGGTTGTACCGACACCGGTTCAAGGTTTGCCTTGTATAACAAAGCAATAGATGTGCCAAAGTTGGATAGGGGAATTTTGTCATCCGGATAACGCATTGACGCCGCATCCGGTGAGCGTGCCGAAATACGTAATGTATTCCGGCACAATTAGAAGGGATTATTTACGTCGCTGACGGAGACTCATCAACACAGAGGCAAAACCAAACAGTGCTGTCAGCACCCACAGCGGCCAGTTGCCGGTACGTGCGTACGGTGTGAGTCCGGTAGTCGGCGTCACGTTAGTGGTTAACACCTCGCGGGTGAATTGCGGGATCATCGCCTGAACCTCACCCTGTGAGCCAATCACCGCCGTAATGCCGTTGTTGGTGCTACGCAGCAGCGGGCGCGCCAGTTCCAGCGCACGCATTCGCGCCATCTGGAAGTGCTGCCACGGGCCAGTAGACTTACCAAACCATGCATCGTTGGAGATAGTCAGCAGATAGTCGGTATCCGGGCGGAAGTTATCGCGCACCTGCTCGCCAAGAATGATCTCGTAGCAAATGGCTGCGGTAAGCTGAATACCATTCACGGACAGCGGCGGCTGGATATAAGGCCCGCGGCTGAATGACGACATCGGCAGATCAAAGAACGGCGCTAACGGACGCAGAATCGACTCCAGCGGGACAAACTCGCCAAACGGCACCAGATGGTTTTTGTTATAGCGATTGGTCGATTCATAGCTGTAAGGTGCACCTTTACCCAGCGTGATGATGGTGTTGTAGGTATCGTAGCGGTTCTGCTTATTGAGGCGCGCGTCGACAATCCCGGTGATCAGCGAGCTACCTTTTTCACGCAGCACGCCATCCAGCTCTTTGAGGAACGGTTGCTGATTCATTTCCAGATCGGTAATTGCTGACTCTGGCCAGATAATCAACGACGATTTACCCATCAGCGGTGCTGTCGCGTTGTAGTAAATCTTCAGCGTATTAAGAAGCTGACTTTCATCCCACTTCAGTGATTGTGGAATATCACCCTGAACCATTGAAACCTGAATGGTTTTCTCCGGTTGCGGGGTAAACCACTGGATGTAACGCAGAGGGAAGGGGAGTGCAAACAGCACAACGGCCACCACCAGCGGACGCCAGTTGCGTTTGACCAGCGCCAGCGCCAGCAGGCCACTAACCATCATCAGCAGGAAGTTAATGGCTTCCACGCCCATTATCGGTGCCAGCCCTTTTAACGGCCCGTCAATCTGGCTATAGCCGAACTGCAACCACGGAAAGCCAGTTAGCACCCAACCGCGCAGAAACTCGGTGACTTGCCAGAGGGCAGGGGCGGCAATCGTCACGCGCAGCCAGGTGGTTTTCGGCCACAGCCGCGCCAGAACACTAGCAAACAGCCCGGTATACAGCGAAAGATACGCCGCCAGCAGCACCACCAGGAAGATGTTTACCGGGCCTGGCATCCCGCCAAAGGTCGCGATGCTGACATATACCCAGTTAATACCGGTGCCAAACAGGCCAAATCCCCAGCAGAAGCCGATAGCGGCAGACTGAAGTGGGCGGCGGTTAAAGGTCAGAGCCTGAAGCCCCATCAGCGAAACAATCGCCGCAGGCCAGACGTCATAAGGGGAGAAGGCCAGCGTTCCGCAGGCACCGAATAATAACGCCAGCAGCAGGCGAATGCGCTGGCGTTCAAGTAATGAGGCAAAAGCCATGTAGTTATCTATCCAGTTTCGGTTTTATTCATCCAGCTTCGGCTGGGGTGAGTCATCCGGGATTTTGACATGAACCTGAATAATACGCCGACTGTCGGCCATCGCCACTTTGAACTGGTAACCGTCGATGTCGATGGTTTCGCCACGCGCCGGAAGATGCCCAAACGCCTGCATCACCAGACCACCGATGGTATCGACCTCTTCATCGCTAAAGTGGGTGCCGAACGCTTCGTTGAAATCTTCGATGGAAGCCAGCGCACGCACGGTCCAGGTGTGACGGCTAAGTTGACGGAAGTCGATATCATCTTCTTCGTCATACTCGTCTTCAATCTCACCAACAATCAGTTCCAGGATGTCTTCAATGGTCACCAGACCGGAAACACCGCCGAATTCGTCAATGACGATCGCCATGTGGTATCGCTGAGAGCGAAACTCTTTCAGCATCCGGTCTACGCGCTTACTTTCAGGAACGACAACCGCCTGACGTAACACTTTGTCCATGCTGAAGGCTTCAGCATCGCTGCGCATAAACGGCAGCAAGTCTTTCGCCATCAGAATCCCTTCAATGTGATCTTTATCCTCGCTGATCACCGGGAAACGCGAGTGGGCAGACTCGATGATGACATCAAGGCATTCATCCAGCGTCTGGTTGCGTTTCAGAGTAATCATCTGGGAGCGCGGGATCATGATGTCGCGAACGCGTTGGTCTGCGATGTCCATTACCCCTTCGAGCATATCGCGCGTATCTTCGTCGATAAGGTCGTTCTGCCCGGAATCACGGATCAGCGCCAGCAGTTCGTCACGGTTTTTCGGTTCACCGTGGAAAAGTTGGCTGAGTAACAGGGAGAAAAATCCCTTCTTGTTGCTTATCGTGTCACTACTGTGTGAATTGTCGTCGCTCATGGCGTCGTATGGGTTCTCATGTTAGTTAATCAAAACACCGTCGTTACTTACCAACGGCGGGGACGTCTGCCAGTCAAATGCCCGGCAAATTATTCTTTCTCGGCAATGTACGGATCCTCATAGCCCAGAGCAAGCATAATCTCTGTTTCGAGGGCTTCCATCTCTTCTGCTTCGTCATCTTCGATGTGATCGTAACCTAACAAATGCAGACTGCCGTGCACCACCATATGCGCCCAGTGCGCCTCCAGTGGTTTACCTTGTTCCTGCGCTTCTTTCTCAACCACCTGACGGCAGATAACCAGATCGCCCAGCAGCGACATCTCCATGCCAGGCGGCACTTCAAATGGGAAGGAAAGCACATTGGTCGGCTTATCTTTACCGCGATAGGTCAGATTCAGACTGTGGCTTTCGGCGGTATCGACCAGGCGAATAGTCACTTCTGATTCTTCCTGAAACTGCGGGATCACCGCATTCAGCCATGTCTGAAACTGGCTCTCTTCCGGTAGCCCGGAATTATCTTCACAGGCCAGTTGTAAATCGAGGATCACCTGACTCATTTTTGTTCCTGTTCTTCACGCTTGCGCTCTGCCGCCAGCGCCGCTTTACGTTTTTGTTCGGCTTCTTCCCAGGCTTCATAGGCGTTAACGATACGCGCCACTACCGGGTGACGAACAACGTCTTCGCTGTGGAAGAAGTTAAAGCTGATCTCTTCGACATCGGCCAGCACTTCGATGGCGTGGCGCAGACCCGATTTGGTATTACGCGGCAGGTCGATCTGCGTGACGTCGCCGGTGATAACCGCTTTTGAGTTAAAACCGATACGGGTCAGGAACATCTTCATCTGTTCGATGGTGGTGTTCTGGCTCTCATCAAGAATGATAAATGCGTCGTTCAGTGTTCGACCACGCATATAGGCCAGCGGCGCGACTTCAATAACGTTGCGCTCAATCAGTTTCTCGACTTTTTCAAAACCAAGCATTTCGAACAGCGCGTCGTATAGCGGGCGCAGATACGGGTCTACTTTCTGGCTTAAATCGCCGGGCAGAAAACCTAATTTTTCACCAGCTTCTACTGCCGGACGGGTCAGCAGAATACGACGGATTTCCTGACGTTCCAGCGCATCAACCGCCGCAGCCACAGCCAGGTAGGTTTTACCCGTACCCGCCGGACCCACGCCGAAGGTGATGTCATGGTCAAGAATATGGGCGATGTACTGCGCCTGGTTCGGTGTGCGTGGTTTAATGACCCCGCGTTTGGTCTTGATATTGACCGCTTTTCCGTACTCCGGCACGCTCTCCGCACTTTGTTCCAGCACTCGCGCTTCTTTAATCGCAAGGTGGATCTGCTCCGGTTCGATATCCTGGATCTGACCGCGCATTGGGGCAGTATCGACATACAGGCTGCGCAGAATGTCTGCCGCGGCAGTGACGCAAATCGGACGACCGGTCAGTTTAAAGTGGTTATCGCGGCGATTGATTTCGATGCCGAGACGGCGTTCGAGTTGCTTGATGTTGTCATCAAACGGGCCGCACAGGCTCAACAAACGCGCGTTGTCTGCTGGCTCCAGGGTGATTTCGCGAGTGTCTATGTTCAAACCGTTCCTCTTATTTGTATGCCGCCGGAAGCTGAACATTCACCGGCCTATAAGGAAATTATTCACGCCACAGGAAAAAGGCGCAAGCATTGCGATAAAAATGGGGATAAAGAGAGAAAAAACAAGGCCCACCGGAACGGCGGGCCTGAGAATTACGGCTGATAATAACCCACGCCAAGGTCGTTTTCTTTGCGGGTACGGGCAATCACTGATTCCGGAGCCTCTGCCACGCGCAGACCCATTTCCTCTTCGGTACGTACCACTTTACCGCGCAGGGAGTTCGGGTAAACGTCGGTAATTTCCACATCGACGAATTTACCGATCATATCCGGCGTGCCTTCGAAATTGACCACGCGGTTATTTTCGGTACGCCCGGAAAGTTCCATGATGTTCTTACGCGAAGTACCTTCCACCAGAATACGCTGGGTGGTGCCGAGCATCCGGCGGCTCCATGCCATCGCTTGCTGATTGATACGTTCTTGCAGAATATACAGACGCTGCTTCTTCTCTTCTTCCGGAACATCATCAACCATATCGGCGGCTGGCGTACCCGGACGTGCGGAGAAAATGAAGCTATAGCTCATGTCGAAATTGACGTCGGCAATCAGCTTCATGGTTTTCTCAAAGTCTTCGGTGGTTTCGCCAGGGAAGCCAACGATGAAGTCAGAACTGATCTGAATATCCGGACGCGCCGCACGCAATTTACGGATGATCGCCTTGTATTCCAGCGCCGTGTGGGTACGGCCCATCAGGTTGAGGATGCGATCGGAACCGCTCTGTACCGGCAGGTGCAGGAAGCTCACCAGTTCTGGCGTATCGCGATAAACCTCGATGATATCGTCGGTAAATTCGATCGGATGGCTGGTGGTAAAGCGAATACGATCGATCCCGTCGATAGCGGCAACCAGACGCAGCAGATCGGCAAACGAGCCGGTGGTGCCGTCGTAGTTCTCACCGCGCCAGGCGTTCACGTTCTGACCGAGCAGATTGACTTCACGCACGCCCTGAGCGGCAAGCTGGGCAATCTCAAACAGAATATCGTCGGATGGACGGCTTACCTCTTCACCACGGGTGTAAGGCACCACGCAGTAGGTGCAATATTTATTGCAACCTTCCATGATGGAGACAAACGCGGTTGGTCCTTCGGCGCGCGGTTCTGGCAGACGGTCAAACTTCTCGATTTCCGGGAAGCTGATATCTACGACCGGGCTGCGGTTTCCGCGCACGGAGTTGATCATCTCCGGCAGACGGTGCAGCGTTTGCGGCCCAAAAATAATATCGACGTAGTGGGCGCGTTGACGAATGTGGTCGCCTTCCTGCGAAGCCACGCAGCCGCCAACACCGATAATCAGGTCCGGATTCTTCTCTTTTAACAGTTTCCAGCGACCCAACTGATGGAAGACTTTTTCCTGAGCCTTCTCGCGGATTGAGCAGGTGTTCAGCAGCAGCACATCCGCTTCTTCCGCCACGTCGGTCAGTTGATAGCCGTGGGTGGCATCCAGCAGATCGGCCATCTTCGATGAATCGTACTCGTTCATCTGACAGCCCCAGGTTTTAATATGGAGTTTTTTGGTCATCGACTTGCTCTTGCGAAATAGTAGCCAGGAATGCAGGGCGCATAGTGTAATGCTTTGCTGCCGTTGTGACCAGTATGAGCGTTATCAGCCCTTGGGGGTAAAAATCCTGTAAACTTAAAGCATATTGCTAACAGGATGATTGACCATGACAAATCAACCAACGGAAATTGCCATTGTCGGCGGAGGAATGGTCGGCGGCGCACTGGCGCTGGGACTGGCGCAGCACGGATTTTCGGTAACGGTTATTGAACACGCTGAACCTGCGCCGTTTGTAGAGGACAGCCAGCCTGACGTGCGTATTTCAGCGATTAGCGCTGCGTCGGTATCATTGCTTAAAGGTTCAGGTGTCTGGGATGCGGTACAGGCTATGCGTTGCCATCCTTATCGCAGACTGGAAACGTGGGAGTGGGAAACGGCGCATGTGGTGTTTGACGCCGCTGAACTTAAGCTACCGTTGCTTGGCTATATGGTGGAAAACACCGTTCTGCAACAGGCGTTGTGGCAGGCACTGGAGACGCATCCGAACGTGACGCTACGTGTGCCGGCCTCGCTGATTGCGTTGCATCGCGATAATGATCTTCAGGAGCTGGAGCTGAAGGGCGGAGAAGTGATCCGCGCGAAGCTGGTGATTGGTGCCGATGGGGCAAATTCACAGGTGCGGCAGATGGCGGGAATTGGCGTTCATGCCTGGCAGTATGCGCAGTCGTGTATGTTGATTAGCGTGCGGTGCGAGAATGATCCTGGCGACAGCACCTGGCAGCAGTTTACACCTGACGGGCCGCGTGCTTTCCTGCCGTTGTTTGAGCACTGGGCGTCGCTGGTGTGGTATGACTCTCCGGCGCGCATTCGCCAGTTACAGAATATGAATATGGCGCAGTTACAGGCGGAAATCGCGAAACATTTCCCGTCGCGTCTCGGTTATGTGACGCCGCTTGCTGCGGGGGCGTTTCCACTGACGCGTCGTCATGCATTGCAATATGTTCAGCCAGGTCTGGCACTGGTGGGCGATGCGGCGCACACCATTCATCCGCTGGCGGGGCAGGGCGTGAATCTTGGTTATCGCGATGTTGATGCTCTGATTGACGTTCTGGTGAGCGCGCGCAGTCATGGCGAAGCGTGGGCCAGTTATCCAATCCTCAAGCGTTACCAGATGCGTCGCATGGCGGATAACTTCATTATGCAAAGCGGTATGGATCTGTTTTATGCCGGATTCAGCAATAATCTGCCGCCACTGCGTTTTGTACGTAATCTTGGTTTGATGGCGGCGGAACGCGCTGGCGTCTTGAAACGTCAGGCGCTGAAATATGCGTTAGGGTTGTAGCCTCACAACATTGCCGGATGCATGCCAACCGTAGGTCGGATAAGACGCGGCAGCGTCGCATCCGACTTCGTAGGGTAAGGCGTGCCAACATCGCATTCGATATTGAATAAACGCAGAAAAGCAAAAAGCCCGCCGAAGCGAGCTTTTTTAATGTGGCTGGGGTACGAGGATTCGAACCTCGGAATGCCGGAATCAGAATCCGGTGCCTTACCGCTTGGCGATACCCCAACAGGGTGCACTTACGATGTAAGCGTCTTGAATAAATTGGCTGGGGTACGAGGATTCGAACCTCGGAATGCCGGAATCAGAATCCGGTGCCTTACCGCTTGGCGATACCCCAACAAATTTTTTTGAACTTGCCGAACCTGTTCGACACATTCAGAATTTGGTGGCTACGACGGGATTCGAACCTGTGACCCCATCATTATGAGTGATGTGCTCTAACCAACTGAGCTACGTAGCCAGATTATTTCTTCGATGGCTGGGGTACCTGGATTCGAACCAGGGAATGCCGGTATCAAAAACCGGTGCCTTACCGCTTGGCGATACCCCAATAACCGGGCGGTGAACCGCTTACTCGAAGAAGATGGCTGGGGTACCTGGATTCGAACCAGGGAATGCCGGTATCAAAAACCGGTGCCTTACCGCTTGGCGATACCCCATCCGTACAACGCTTTCTGGTGAATGGTGCGGGAGGCGAGACTTGAACTCGCACACCTTGCGGCGCCAGAACCTAAATCTGGTGCGTCTACCAATTTCGCCACTCCCGCAAAAAAGATGGTGGCTACGACGGGATTCGAACCTGTGACCCCATCATTATGAGTGATGTGCTCTAACCAACTGAGCTACGTAGCCATCTTTTTTTCGCGATACCTTATCGGCGTTGCGGGGCGCATTATGCGTATAGAGCCATGCAGCGTCAACCTCTTTTTCAAGGAAAATTGCTTGAAATTGACTGTTTGGTTAGGTTGCGAACAGCGTGGCGCTATATTCGTCAATTATTGTTTACTTTGTGTTTTTTCTACAGCCTGCAGCCATTCTTTTGTCATACGGGGTGAAATTCAGAATTCAACAATAGCGGCGGGAAATTAATCTATGAAATACTGACCCGTTGCAACAGGACAGAACAGGGATCGCTACGCCTGCATCTCTGCTACCACTTCAGGCGATTTATTGAGGGAATAATATGTTGCGTTTTATGACGGTGCTGGTCAGTGCTTTATTACTTATGCAATCGGCGTTTGCCGATACAGCCCGACCGGAAATTGGTAAGTATGTCTTTGGTTATCGTGGGCAGGAAGGAGCAGTGGTCTGGATGATGCGAATTGGGCCGAAAGCGGAAAATGAAGCCCTTGTTCAGGTATCTCATGTTGATAATGACATCGATGGTCAGATTTTTCGCTGCAAAGTAAAAGCATTACAGGAAGGTGAGAAATCGTATACCGCTGTAATCAAGGGCGAATCTTTTGAGTTATTACGCCTGAAAGAGGGAAATGGAAGCCTGCATATCCCGGATGAATCGGCAGCCTGGTCAGTCGCCTACAGTAATGAGTTATCTGACAGCGATGTAGCAAATCCGGAACATTTCCTCACAGCCTATCAGAATCAACAAGTTCCCCAGTAACTGAAATTGCCCCGGATTTCTCCGGGGCATTATTACACGTCTTATTTATACGCCGACTGGTGAACACCGACTGCGCGACCCGATGGATCGTCCATTTTCTTGAACGCTTCATCCCACTCAATCGCTTTGGCAGAAGAACAGGCAACGGACGGCCCCCCTGGTACGCACTCTGCGGCACTTGGGAGCGGGAACAGTTCTTCAAAGATTTCGCGATACAGATACGCTTCTTTTGAGGTCGGCGTATTGTATGGGAAGCGGAAGCGGGCCGTTTCCAACTGTTGATCAGAAACCTGCTGCGCCGCCACTTCTTTCAGAGTGTCGATCCAGCTATAACCGACGCCATCTGAGAACTGCTCTTTCTGCCGCCAGGCCACACTTGCGGGCAGATACGCTTCAAAACATTCACGCAGGATGTGTTTTTCCATCTTGCCGTTGCCGCACATTTTGTCCTGCGGATTAATGCGCATCGCTACATCAAGGAATTTCTTGTCAAGGAACGGCACGCGTGCTTCCACGCCCCAGGCCGACATCGCTTTGTTGGCGCGTGCGCAGTCATACATATGCAGGGCCAGCAGCTTACGCACCGTCTCTTCATGCAACTCTTTGGCGTTCGGCGCTTTGTGGAAATAGAGATAACCGCCAAACACTTCGTCAGAACCTTCACCGGACAGTACCATCTTAATGCCCATCGCCTTGATCTTACGCGACATTAAATACATCGGCGTTGAAGCGCGAATCGTGGTCACATCATACGTTTCAATGTGATAAATCACGTCGCGGATGGCATCGAGACCTTCCTGTACGGTGAAGTGAATTTCGTGATGCACAGTGCCCAGATGATTTGCCACTTCCTGGGCCGCTTTCAGATCCGGTGAACTAGGCAGACCCACGGCAAAAGAGTGCAATTGCGGCCACCAGGCTTCTGAACGTTCCTGATCTTCCACGCGGCGGGCGGCGTATTTTTTGGTGATAGCCGAAATAATTGAGGAATCCAGACCACCGGAGAGCAGCACGCCGTAAGGCACGTCAGACATCAGGTGGCTTTTAACGGAATCTTCCAGTGCCTGACGCAGCTCGTTTTTGTCGGTCATGTTATCTTTCACTGCATCGTAGTCGAACCAGTCGCGGTGATAATAAGAACGGATTTCGCCGTCCTGACTCCACAGATAGCTCCCTGCCGGGAACTCTTTAATGGTGCGGCAAACCGGCACCAGGGCTTTCATTTCTGAGGCCACATATAGCTGGCCGTGTTCGTCATAACCCATATACAGAGGGATGATCCCCAGATGGTCGCGACCAATCAGATATGCATCTTTTTCGCTGTCGTACAGGGCAAAGGCAAACATGCCCTGCAAATCGTCGAGAAATTCCGCCCCTTTTTCCTGATACAACGCGAGGATCACTTCGCAGTCAGATCCAGTCTGGAACTGGTAACGATCGCCATACTCAGCACGCAGCGCCTGGTGGTTGTAGATTTCCCCGTTCACTGCCAGTACGAGGGTTTTTGATTGATTGTAGAGAGGCTGCGCACCCGCGTTAACATCAACAATTGACAGACGTTCGTGGGCGAGAATTGCATTATCGCTGGCATAAATACCGGACCAGTCCGGGCCACGATGACGCATCAGGCGTGACAGCTCGAGTGCTTTCTTCCGCAGCTCAACTGCGTCTGTTTTGATATCGAATACGCCAAAAATTGAACACATAACCTTCTCCGTTAACCTGGTGTTTGCTGCTTGTTGTGTTTGCTTGTTTAAAAAAATGCCGCAAAGCAGCAATGTGCGCAAGAGATTTGGCGGTGAAAAAATAAAAAACGTAATGGTGATTGATGAATGGTGAAAAAGAGTGGGGTGCAGTGACCTGTTTATTGATGGATCGATAATTTTTAGCGGGTTTTATTGAATGGGTATATTTTGCAGGGGGATCAGAAACCAAATCGCTTACAAAGTGAGATTTGTTCATGCCGGATGCGGCGTAAACGCCTTGCTTGGCCTACAAAATCATGAAAATTCAATATATTGCAGGAGCTGCGTAGGCCTGATAAGCGTAGTGCCTCAGGCAGTTTGGCGTTTGTCATCAATATCAACCACGTCCTGAGACGTGGTTGATTTTCAGATAACGTCGATTTCAGCGACTGATGGGTAAATCCAGCTAGGGCGGAACGGCATACTGTCGATATCGTCGAGCGACGAAACACCAGAGAGCACCAGAATCGTCTCCAGACCCGCCTGGAAGCCAGCCAGAATGTCGGTACGCAGGTTATCGCCAACAATCACCGTTTCTTCCGAGTGCGCCTGCATTTTGTTTAATGCTGCACGGATGATCCACGGGCTGGGTTTACCAACATAGAACGGTTTACGTCCGGAGATTTTCTCGATCCCCGCGCACAATGCGCCACAGGCCGGATAGAAACCACGTCCGTGAGTATCCGGGTTGGTGGCGATAAAACGTGCGCCGTTGGCGACGAAATACGCCGCTTTATGCATCATGTCCCAGTTGTATGAGCGCGTTTCGCCAACAATCACAAAGTCAGGATTAACATCGATAATGGTAAAACCGGCTTTGTACAGTTCATGAATCAGCGCGCCTTCGCCCACTACATACGCTTTTTTGCCTTCCTGTCGACGCAGGAAATCGGCAGTTGCCATCGCGGAGGTATAAAACACACTGTCTGGCACATCGACACCCGCAGTGGCAAAGCGGTTTGCCAGGTCTTGCCCGGTCTGCGAAGGATAGTTGGTCAGCAACACCAGCGGCAGGCCTTTATCCATAATCCCGTGCAAAAACTCCGCTGCACCCGGTACGGCGACGTTATCGTGCATCAGCACGCCGTCGATATCGCAAATTACATTTTTAATGGTCATGGACTACCCAGAATATTCACAACAATAAGCGCCACTATAAAAGCACATTAATTTTCCAGCAAATGCTGGAGCAAAATACCGTTGAGCATGGCGCGTTTTACCAGTGCAAAAGCACCGATTGCTGAGCGGTGATCCAGTTCGGAACGCACTACCGGCAGATTAGTGCGAAACGCCTTCAACGCCTGGGTATTAATGCAGCTTTCAATGGCGGGCAGCAGCACTTTATCGGCTTCGGTGATCTCACCGGCAATAACAATTTTTTGCGGGTTAAATAAGTTGATGGCAATGGCGATGGTTTTACCCAGATGGCGACCGACATACTCAATCACTTCCGACGCCAGACTGTCGCCTTTGTTTGCGGCTTTACAGATAGTTTTGATGGTGCAGTCATCCAGCGGCACGCGGCTCTGATAGCCCTGCTTTAACAGATTCAACACTCGTTGTTCAATGGCGGCGTTGGCAGCGATAGTTTCCAGACAACCGAAATTTCCGCAGTGGCAGCGTTCACCCAGCGGTTCAACCTGAATATGGCCAATTTCACCAACGTTGCCGTTGCGGCCGATAAAAATGCGCCCGTTAGAGATGATTCCGGCACCTGTTCCGCGGTGCACGCGCACCAGAATGGAGTCTTCGCAATCCTGACTTGCACCGAAGTAGTGCTCTGCCAGCGCCAGACTGCGGATATCGTGACCGACAAAACAGGTCACTTTAAAACGTTCTTCCAGTGCCTCTACCAGCCCCCAGTTTTCCACCTGGATATGCGGCATGTAATGAATTTTGCCGCTGTCCGGGTCGACAAGCCCTGGCAGAATAACCGAAATGGCGATTAACTCTCGCAGTTTGCGCTGGTAGCCATCAATAAACTGGGCGATGGCGTTTAAGAGCGCATGTTCCAGCGTTTGCTGGGTACGCTCTGGCAGCGGGTAATGTTCTTCTGCCAGCACTTTGCTGCTGAGATCAAACAGGGTGATGGTAGCGTCGTGACGACCAAGTCGTACGCCGATAGCCTGGAAATTGCGGGTTTCGGTGACAATAGAGATTGCGCGGCGGCCTCCGGTGGAGGCCTGCTGATCAACTTCTTTGATCAACCCGCGTTCGATAAGCTGACGCGTAATTTTAGTTACGCTGGCGGGGGCAAGCTGGCTTTGTTCGGCAATCTGAATTCGCGAGATTGGCCCATGCTGGTCAATCAGGCGATAAACCGCCGCGCTGTTAAGCTGTTTTACGAGATCAACATTACCTATCTGAGCTTGTCCGCCTGGTGTCATACTTTCTCTTATTGAGTTACGACCTCGTTACCGTTAACGATGGTCCTGGTGATTTTAAAATCAGGTGTGAATGCGGTCAGGTTGGCCACTTTACCTGCGGCGAGAGTGCCGAGACGTTTCTCAACGCCAATTGCACGCGCCGGATAGAGCGTCGCCATACGCAGCACTTCATCCAGTGCGATACTACAATGTTCGACCAGATTACGCACGCCTTCAATCATGGTTAAGGATGAACCACTTAACGTACCGTTCTCATCCACACAAAGTCCGTTGCGGTAGTATATTGTTTTACCCGCAAAAATGAACTGTTCAATATTGGCACCTGCTGGCGCAGTCGCATCGGTAACCAGACACAGTTTGTCGCCTTTCAGACGTTTGGCGTTGCGAATGTTAGCGTAATCAACGTGCAGGCCATCGGCAATAATACCGCAATAAATGTCAGCTTCGTCGAGGATCGCGCCCGCCAGACCCGGCTCACGCCCCGTAATATACGGCATCGCATTGTACAGATGGGTGGCAAAGGTAATCCCCGCGCGGAAACCGGCTTTCGCTTCTTTCAATGTGGCGTTGGAGTGACCGGCTGAAACCACAATACCAGCATTTGCCAGTTTACTGATCACTTCCGTTGGCACCATTTCCGGCGCTAGTGTGACTTTGGTAATAACATCGGCATTTTCACAAAGGAAATCGACCAGCGCGGCATCGGGCTTACGCACGAAATTCGGATTATGAGTGCCTTTTTTTACCAGATTCAGCCACGGACCTTCCAGATGCAGACCTAATGCCTGATTCGGATGTTTTGCCAGGTATTCGCGCATTACGCGCACACCCTGTTTCATCAGCTCATCGCTGGTGGTGATAAGCGTCGGCAGGTAGTTAGTACAGCCTGATTTCTCATTGGCTTTCTGCATGATTTCCAGCGTTTCCACGCTGACCGCTTCAGCAGTATCGTTGAACTGTACGCCACCGCAGCCGTTTAACTGCACATCGATAAAACCGGGGGAGAGAATGGCCCCGTTCAGTGAACGTTGTTCAATCTCTGGCGGCAGTTCCGCTACTGGACAGACGCTTTTAATCAGGCCATCAGCGATAACAACCGCATGGTCATCAAGAAATTCGTGGCCGGTAAAGATCCGGCCCTGGGTTAATGCATACATTCCGACCCCCGATATCAAAAATAATACAGCCCTGAACGAAACGTCAGGGCAGGGATAACAATTACAGACCTTTGATGTTTTCTGCTTCTAATTCATTGAAATATCTTAAAGTCTTAACTTTCAGCTCCATGGTCGAAGGTTCATCACACACCATGATCGCTTTCGGATGCAGTTGCAGACAGCTAATAGTCCACATGTGGTTAACGCAACCTTCAACGGCCGCCTGCAGTGCCAGTGCTTTCTGGCTACCCAGCACCAGAATCATCACTTCTTCGGCATCCAGCAGTGTACCCACACCGACGGTCAGCGCATATTTTGGCACCTGATTAACATCATTATCAAAGAAACGAGAGTTTGCGACGCGAGTGTCATGTGTCAGGGTTTTGATACGGGTGCGAGAGGCGAGAGAAGAGGCTGGTTCGTTAAATGCAATATGACCGTCGTTACCTACACCGCCCATAAACAGATGAATTTTACCGTAAGAGCGGATTTTTTCTTCATACTGGCGGCATTCGGCGTCGATATCCGGGGCGTTGCCATTGAGAAGGTTGATATTTTCTGCTGGAATATCAACGTGATCGAAGAAATTACGGTGCATAAAGCTGTAGTAGCTTTCCGGATGCTCTTTCGGCAGACCGACATACTCGTCCATGTTGAAGGTGACAACGTGCTTAAAGCTGACCTGGCCTGCTTTATGCATTTCGACTAACGCTTTATAGGTGGTCATCGGTGTGCCACCGGTCGGCAAGCCAAGCACGAACGGGCGATCGGCAGTCGGTTTGAACGCATTGATGCGATTGACGATATGGCGCGCAGCCCATTTGCCGACCTGTTCAGCAGTAGTCAGGGGGATCAGTCTCATTATTCACCTCGATAAGAAAAATTAAGCCGTTGGCGGATTTGGCATCTTTAAGCGTAACCTGGATTTGCGCAGACAGGCGTCAATCCGACCTGATTTTTTGAATGATAAAATAAGTTTTCTGGTTTAGCCAGTAAAAGGGAGTGATGATAACGATATTTGGTGACAAAACTCACAAAAGACACGCGTTTAATTTGCGGTACGAATTAATTTTTTACACACTCTGTAGCAGATGATCTAACAACCTGATTACAGAACATCGGCAGTACAGTTTGCAGCAAAATAAAAATACGGCTTTAAACAAGCCAAATAGGGTTCTCGTAGGGGGAATAAGATGAATATTTTAGGGTTTTTCCAGCGACTCGGTAGGGCGTTACAGCTCCCTATCGCGGTGCTGCCGGTGGCGGCACTGTTGCTGCGATTCGGCCAGCCAGATTTACTTAACGTTGCGTTTATTGCCCAGGCGGGCGGTGCGATTTTTGACAACCTTGCGCTTATCTTCGCGATCGGTGTGGCATCCAGTTGGTCAAAAGACAGCGCGGGCGCGGCGGCGCTGGCGGGGGCAGTCGGGTATTTTGTACTGACCAAAGCGATGGTAACCATCAACCCGGAAATTAACATGGGTGTTCTGGCGGGTATCATTACCGGTCTGGTCGGTGGTGCAGCCTATAACCGTTGGTCCGCGATTAAACTGCCTGACTTCCTGAGCTTCTTCGGCGGTAAACGCTTTGTGCCGATTGCCACTGGCTTCTTCTGTCTGGTGCTGGCAGCCATTTTTGGTTATGTCTGGCCGCCGGTGCAGCACGCTATTCATGCAGGTGGCGAATGGATCGTTTCTGCAGGCGCGCTGGGTTCCGGTATCTTTGGTTTCATCAACCGTCTGCTGATCCCAACGGGTCTGCATCAGGTGCTGAACACTATCGCCTGGTTCCAGATTGGTGAATTCACCAACGCGGCGGGTGCTGTATTCCACGGCGATATCAACCGCTTCTATGCGGGTGACGGCACGGCGGGGATGTTCATGTCCGGCTTCTTCCCGATCATGATGTTCGGTTTGCCGGGTGCAGCGCTGGCGATGTATTTTGCCGCGCCGAAAGAGCGTCGTCCGATGGTTGGTGGGATGCTGCTTTCCGTGGCTATCACCGCGTTCCTGACCGGTGTGACTGAGCCGCTGGAATTCCTGTTCATGTTCCTCGCTCCGCTGCTGTACCTCCTGCACGCACTGCTGACCGGCATCAGCCTGTTTGTCGCAACGTTGCTGGGTATCCACGCGGGCTTCTCCTTCTCTGCGGGTGCCATCGACTATGCGTTGATGTATAACCTGCCGGCCGCCAGCCAGAACGTCTGGATGCTGTTGGTGATGGGCGTTGTTTTCTTCGCTATCTACTTCGTGGTGTTCAGTGTGGTTATCCGCCTGTTCAACCTGAAAACGCCAGGTCGTGAAGATAAAGAAGACGAAATTGTTACTGAAGAAGCCAACAGCAACACTGAAGAAGGTCTGACTCAACTGGCGACCAACTATATTGCTGCGGTTGGCGGTAGTGACAACCTGAAAGCGATTGATGCCTGTATTACCCGTCTGCGCCTGACGGTGGCTGACTCAGCTCTCGTCAACGATGCGATGTGTAAACGTCTGGGTGCTTCTGGTGTGGTGAAACTGAACAAGCAGACTATTCAGGTGATTGTCGGTGCGAAAGCCGAATCTATCGGTGATGCAATGAAGAAAGTCGTTGCCCGTGGGCCGGTAGCAGCAGCGTCTGCTGAAGCCGCTCCGGCAACCGCTGCTCCGGCAGCAAAACCACAGGCTGTACCAAACGCAGTGTCTATCGTTGAACTGGTATCACCGATTACTGGTGATGTTGTGGCGCTGGATCAGGTGCCAGACGAAGCATTCGCCAGCAAAGCGGTGGGTGACGGTGTGGCGGTGAAACCGACGGATAAAATCGTTGTATCACCAGCCGCAGGGACTATCGTGAAAATCTTCAACACCAACCACGCGTTCTGCCTGGAAACCGAAAAAGGCGCGGAAATCGTAGTCCACATGGGTATCGATACTGTGGCGCTGGAAGGTAAAGGTTTTAAACGTCTGGTGGAAGAGGGCGCGCAGGTAAGCGCAGGGCAACCGATTCTGGAAATGGATCTGGATTACCTGAACGCTAACGCTCGCTCGATGATCAGTCCGGTTGTTTGCAGCAATATCGACGATTTCAGCGGCCTGGTTATTAAAGCCCAGGGGCACGTCGTAGCGGGTCAAACACCGCTGTTTGAAATCAAAAAGTAATCGGCTTTATGCCTGATGCGACGCTTGACGCGTCTTATCAGGCCCGTAGGTTGGATAAGACGCGTCAAGCGTCGCATCCAACAATGACAAGCGGTGGGGGATCTTCTCTACCGCTTTTTTTTCATCAATCATCCCCATAATCTTTGTTAGATTTTTCGATTTTCTCTAACTAACAGTTGTCAGCCTGTCTCGCTTATAAGATCATACGCCGTTATACGTTGTTTACGCTTTGAGGAATCCACGATGAGTGAGGCTGAAGCCCGCCCGACTAACTTTATTCGTCAGATCATCGATGAAGATCTGGCCAGTGGTAAGCACACCACAGTACACACCCGTTTCCCGCCGGAGCCGAATGGCTATCTGCATATTGGCCATGCGAAATCTATCTGCCTGAACTTCGGGATCGCCCAGGACTATAAAGGCCAGTGCAACCTGCGTTTCGACGACACCAACCCGGTAAAAGAAGATATCGAGTACGTCGAGTCGATCAAAAACGACGTTGAGTGGTTAGGTTTTCACTGGTCAGGTAACGTCCGTTACTCCTCCGATTATTTTGATCAACTCCACGCCTATGCTGTTGAATTGATCAATAAAGGCCTGGCATATGTTGATGAACTGACGCCAGAGCAAATCCGCGAATATCGTGGCACTCTGACGCAGTCGGGTAAAAACAGCCCATACCGCGACCGCAGCGTTGAAGAGAACCTGGCGCTGTTCGAGAAGATGCGTACCGGCGGTTTTGAAGAAGGTAAAGCCTGCCTGCGTGCGAAAATCGACATGGCATCGCCGTTTATCGTGATGCGCGATCCGGTGCTGTATCGCATTAAGTTTGCTGAACATCATCAGACCGGCAACAAGTGGTGCATCTACCCGATGTACGACTTCACCCACTGCATCAGCGATGCGTTGGAAGGTATTACCCACTCTCTGTGTACGCTGGAGTTCCAGGACAACCGTCGTCTGTACGACTGGGTTCTGGACAACATCACTATTCCTGTTCATCCGCGCCAGTACGAATTCTCGCGTCTGAATCTGGAATACACCGTGATGTCCAAGCGTAAACTGAACCAGTTGGTGACCGACAAGCACGTAGAAGGCTGGGACGATCCGCGTATGCCGACCATTTCCGGTCTGCGTCGTCGTGGTTATACCGCGGCTTCTATTCGTGAGTTCTGCAAACGCATTGGCGTGACCAAGCAGGACAACACTATTGAGATGGCGTCGCTGGAATCCTGCATCCGTGAAGATCTTAACGAAAACGCCCCTCGCGCAATGGCAGTTATCGATCCAGTAAAACTGGTTATCGAAAACTATCAGGGCGAAGGCGAAATGGTTACCATGCCGAACCATCCGAACAAACCGGAAATGGGTAGCCGCCAGGTGCCGTTTAGTGCTGAGATTTGGATCGATCGTGCCGATTTCCGCGAAGAAGCCAACAAACAGTACAAACGTCTGGTGCTGGGTAAAGAAGTGCGTCTGCGTAATGCTTACGTGATTAAAGCGGAACGCGTGGAGAAAGATGCTGAAGGCAATATCACCACTATCTTCTGTACTTACGATGCTGACACCCTGAGCAAAGATCCGGCTGATGGTCGTAAGGTCAAAGGCGTTATCCACTGGGTAAGTGCGGCACATGCGCTACCGGTTGAAATCCGTCTGTATGACCGTCTGTTCAGCGTGCCGAATCCAGGCGCTGCGGATGATTTCCTGTCGGTGATTAACCCGGAATCGCTGGTGATCAAACAGGGCTTTGCTGAACCGTCGCTGAAAGATGCGGTAGCAGGTAAAGCGTTCCAGTTTGAGCGTGAAGGCTATTTCTGTCTCGACAGTCGCCATTCCACTGCGGAAAAACCAGTATTTAACCGCACCGTTGGGCTGCGTGATACCTGGGCGAAGGTTGGCGAGTAACGTTAAGTTCCACTTTGCCGGATAAGGCGTCCACGCCGCATCCGGTATGAACAAAGTGCACTTCGTCAACAATCCCAAACGCCGCACTCTGCGGCGTTTTTTCTGCTTTTCTTCGCGAATTAATTCCGCTTTGTAATTTATCCATAAAACAAATTTAAAATCACCAGCCATAATTTAATAGAATGCGACTGCCTTCATCCCACTGGAAAGCCGCATATTTTTCTTCTACGCGCTCTCCTGGTACAAATTTAAACCTTGTAACAAAAATCATCAAAATATGTGCGGTTGCTCATGTTCTTACATTCTCGTTACAGAAAGAGATTGATAATTCGCGGCGCGAAAAATAGTCTGTTCCTGTAGTCAGCGAGACTTTTCTCAACGCTACTTTTTTAATTTTTTATTTTTTCGCTGTTCACCCTTGGTGCAGCAATTTATACGTCAAAGAGGATTAACCCATGCGTACGTTTAGTGGTAAACGTAGTACGCTGGCGCTGGCTATCGCCGGTGTTACAGCAATGTCGGGCTTTATGGCAATGCCGGAGGCTCACGCCGAAGGATTTATCGACGATTCAACCTTAACCGGCGGTATCTATTACTGGCAGCGTGAACGTGACCGTAAAGATGTTACCGACGGCGACAAATACAAAACCAACCTTTCTCACTCCACCTGGAACGCCAACCTCGATTTTCAGTCTGGTTATGTCGCGGATATGTTCGGCCTTGATATTGCTGCGTTTACGGCGATTGAAATGGCGGAAAATGGCGACAGTTCACACCCGAACGAAATCGCTTTTTCGAAAAGTAATAAAGCCTATGACGAAGACTGGTCAGGCGATAAAAGCGGTATAAGCCTGTATAAAGCAGCGGCCAAATTTAAATACGGTCCGGCGTGGGCGAGAGCAGGTTATATTCAGCCAACCGGTCAGACGCTGTTAGCGCCGCACTGGAGCTTTATGCCGGGTACTTATCAGGGCGCGGAAGCCGGGGCTAATTTTGATTACGGTGATGCTGGTGCGTTGAGCTTCTCCTACATGTGGACCAACGAATATAAAGCGCCGTGGCATCTGGAAATGGATGAGTTTTATCAGAACGATAAAACCACCAAAGTTGATTACCTGCACTCCCTCGGGGCGAAGTACGATTTCAAAAATAACCTCGTGCTGGAAGTGGCATTTGGTCAGGCTGAAGGGTATATCGATCAGTATTTTGCTAAAGCCAGCTACAAATTTGATATCGCCGGTAGCCCGCTAACTACCAGCTACCAGTTCTACGGTACGCGCGATAAAGTTGACGATCGCAGCGTCAACGATCTTTACGACGGCACCGCCTGGCTACAGGCGTTGACCTTTGGCTACCGGGCGGCTGACGTAGTGGATTTGCGCCTGGAAGGCACCTGGGTGAAAGCTGACGGTCAGCAGGGGTACTTCTTACAGCGTATGACCCCAACCTACGCTTCCTCTAACGGCCGCCTGGATATCTGGTGGGATAACCGTTCTGATTTTAACGCCAACGGCGAAAAAGCGGTCTTCTTCGGCGCGATGTATGATCTGAAAAACTGGAATCTTCCAGGTTTCGCCATCGGCGCTTCTTACGTTTACGCCTGGGATGCCAAACCCGCTACCTGGCAGAGCAACCCGGATGCGTTCTACGACAAGAACCGGACTATTGAAGAGTCTGCATACAGCCTGGATGCGGTCTACACCCTTCAGGATGGTCGCGCCAAAGGTACGATGTTCAAGCTGCACTTCACCGAATACGATAACCACTCCGATATCCCGAGCTGGGGCGGCGGTTACGGCAACATCTTCCAGGATGAGCGTGACGTGAAGTTTATGGTTATCGCGCCATTCACTATCTTCTGATGTCCGACGCGGCAGGTTTTTCGCCTGCCGCACGTTTGAGGAATTTGCTATGAAGAAACTGATTCTCATCGCCATGATGGCATCGGGGTTGGTGGCCTGTGCGCAATCAACCGCGCCACAGGAAGATAGTCGTCTGAAAGAGGCGTACAGCGCCTGTATTAATACCGCACAAGGCTCGCCGGAAAAAATTGAAGCCTGCCAGAGCGTGTTAAACGTGCTGAAGAAAGAGAAACAACATCAGCAGTTTGCCGAGCAGGAAAGTGTGCGCGTGCTGGATTATCAGCAGTGTATTCAGGCAACGCAAACCGGTAATGATCAGGCGGTGAAAGCCGATTGTGATAAGGTCTGGCAGGAAATTCGCAGTAATAACGCTACGCAGTAAAAAACAAAAAGCGAGAGCTGTAACTCTCGCTTTTCTTATTTCTCTTTATAAAAAAGCCAACCCGCAGGTTGGCTTTTTCTCGTTCAGGCTGACTTAATTGCCTTCGTGCGCGTGCTCATCTTCGCGGCAATCGCCTTCGGCGCAGTGACCGTAAAGATAGAGACTATGGTTAGTCAGGCGAATGCCGTGTTTTGCGGCAATTTCACGCTGACGCGCTTCGATAGATTCATCACTAAATTCGATAACCTTGCCGCAATCGAGGCAGATCAGGTGATCGTGGTGATGTTGCTGGGTCAGTTCAAATACGGATTTACCGCCTTCAAAATTGTGGCGGGTGACGATACCGGCGTCGTCAAACTGGTTCAGTACGCGATATACGGTAGCCAGACCAATTTCTTCACCCATATCGATCAGACGTTTGTACAAATCTTCCGCACTGACGTGATGGTTGTCCGGCTCCTGAAGAACTTCCAGGATTTTTAAGCGTGGAAGCGTTACTTTCAGGCCAGCTTTCTTTAGGGCGGTATTGTTATCAGTCATGCGGAATCTGTCCTGTTACTAAGCGATTCACTTCATTAAAAGAAGTGACAGAATTTGCTCTTGAGATAATGCGTATCATTATAGAATTGCCATGCCTAAATGAAAACTACAAGTCCCTGGCAAATATTGTTAATAAAAACGTGGCTTAGCTTACATTTACATCGGTAAGGCCACTTCAACACTGGAACATTGTACAGGTACAACGGCAAAAGTTACAAATTTGTAGCAATTATTTTGATTGGCATTATCTATTAATACGGCGTAGACATGAGTCTACGCCGCATCACATCAGGCGTTGATAATTTCGTCGAGATGCAGCTCTTCAGAAATTTGTTTCACCCATTTTTCCACGCGTTCGGCGGTCAGTTCCGGCTGACGGTCTTCGTCGATAGCCAGACCGACAAAGTGGTTGTCATCCGCCAGACCTTTTGAGGCTTCGAAATGGTAGCCCGCAGTTGGCCAGTGACCAACGATGGTAGCACCACGCGGTTCGATGATGTCACGGATAGTGCCTAACGCGTCGCAGAAATATTCTGCGTAATCTTCCTGGTCGCCACAGCCAAACAGTGCAACCAGTTTACCATTGAAATCAATCTCTTCGAGAGTCGGGAAGAAGTCGTCCCAGTCACACTGCGCTTCGCCGTAGTACCAGGTTGGGATGCCCAGCAGCAGAATGTCATAAGCTTCCAGATCTTCTTTGCTGCTTTTTGCAATGTCATGGACATCGGCAACGTCTTTACCAAGCTGTTTTTGAATCATTTTTGCGATATTTTCGGTATTACCGGTGTCGCTGCCGAAAAAGATGCCAGTGATAGCCATGAGTGAAATAACCTCTTGAAACTTATTGAAATGGGGGTGGCAAATTGCCCACGGATAAAGGCAATCATAGCAGAACAGGCAGTCTTGCGGAATCAGCAAACTCGCAGGACTGCACACTGTGCTACACAATTTTTTTGTCCAACTTCAAGTTACATGGGCTGTAACCCGAATTATTTGAGTAAAGGATGGGATCAGACGATGCCCTGACTACGCAGCGCCGCGAGTTGTTGCATCAACATCTCTTCGATCAGTTCGCTACGGCTCATATTACGCGACTCTGCCAGCTCGTTCAGCGCCTCGACAGCTTCTGCATTCAGCTTCAGTTCGACACGCTTAAGACCACGTACTTTGTCGCGTTTTAGCTGGTTGCGTTTATTAATACGCAGCTGTTCATCGCGCGAAAGCGGATTGGTTTTCGGTCGTCCCGGTCGACGCTCGTGCGCGAACAGATCTAATGTCGTACGGTCCGTTTGTTCTTTGGCCATGATCTTGGTGACTTCGGGGGAAACAATCAGCCAGGCGTCTGCCCGGATGGATAGCGCGCCATAATACATCAGCGCGATGAGTCACGCCAACGCCCACGCGCGGAAAGCGACGCAGACGCTGGGTTTTTAATCAGTTGCATTAATCATTGAGATAGCGGCGGATGGCGCGCAGCACTGCATCAGGTTTTTCTGCGTGTACCCAGTGACCCGCACCTGCAATCACATGCGCCCGTGCCTGCGGAAATTGCGCCAGTAAATCATCACGATATTGTTCAGTAACATACGGCGAATTACCACCGGGGATAAATAGGGCGGGGTGATCCCACGCCGGGATTTTCTCCCAACCCACAATATGCGGATACTGATCCCACAACACCGGCACGTTAAAACGCCATTCGCCGTCAACGTAGGATTTCAACAGAAACTGAATCACCCCTTCTTCATTCAGATGCTGACGCATCACCGTCGCCGCCTGTTGACGTGTTTGTGCGTCAGATTCGCTGACCGCGTTGATGGCCGCGAAAATCTCATCATGACGGCGCACGTGATAATCGACGGGCGCAATATCGATTGCCACCAGTTTATCGATGCGATCAGGGGCCAGCGCGATGAGCGCCATTACTGCTTTGCCGCCCATTGAGTGGCCAATAAATGTCGCCTTATCGATCTGCTGAGCATCCAGCGTATCCAGCAGATCCTGCGCCATCGCCGGATAATTCATCACAGGATCGCGCGGTGAAAGTCCGTGGTTACGCATATCCACCTGGATGATATCGTGGTCGCTCACCAGGTCACGTGCCAGCACGCCGAGGTTGTCGAGACTACCAAACAGACCATGAACAAGGACGATGGGAGAATTATTGTGCTGATTTTGTGTAGATTGCGCGCGGATATTCAATTTCATGGCAAAGTTCTTTTTTTCGCGAAGTCGGGTTAGGGTATTATGTTGACCATTGTGCCACAGGGCTGCAACAAATAAGGTTTAATCCGAGTTTTTCTGCAAGCTAGGCTTGACGCTATCCGCTGCCGGGATTTATTCATATACTCCTGGCGACTTGTATTCAGCTAAGACACCGCACTGGATTAAGATGAAAACGATTGAAGTTGATGATGAACTCTACAGCTATATTGCCAGCCACACTAAGCATATCGGCGAGAGCGCATCCGACATTTTACGGCGTATGTTGAAGTTTTCCGCCGCATCACAGCCTGCTGCTCCGGTGACGAAAGAGGTTCGCATTGCGTCGCCTGCTATCGTCGAAGCGAAGCCGATCAAAACGATTAAAGACAAAGTACGCGCAATGCGTGAACTTCTGCTTTCCGATGAATACGCAGAGCAGAAGCGTGCGGTCAACCGCTTTATGCTGCTGTTGTCTACACTATATTCTCTTGACGCCCAGGCGTTTGCCGAAGCAACGGAATCGTTGCACGGTCGCACGCGCGTTTACTTTGCGGCAGATGAACAGACGCTGCTGAAAAATGGTAATCAGACCAAGCCGAAACACGTGCCAGGCACGCCGTATTGGGTGATCACCAACACTAACACTGGCCGTAAATGCAGCATGATTGAACACATCATGCAGTCGATGCAATTCCCGGCGGAATTGATTGAGAAGGTTTGCGGGACAATTTAAAACAACGTTGCAGATAAAGGACAAAGCAATGGCAATCCACAATCGTGCAGGCCAGCCTGCACAACAGAGTGATTTGATTAATGTCGCCCAACTGACGGCACAATATTATGTACTGAAACCAGAAGCAGGGAATGCGGAGCACGCGGTGAAATTCGGTACTTCCGGTCACCGTGGCAGTGCAGCGCGCCACAGCTTTAACGAGCCGCACATTCTGGCGATCGCTCAAGCGATTGCCGAAGAACGTGCGAAAAACGGCATCACTGGCCCTTGCTATGTGGGTAAAGATACTCACGCCTTGTCCGAACCTGCATTCATTTCCGTGCTGGAAGTGCTGGCAGCAAACGGGGTTGATGTCATTGTGCAGGAAAATAATGGCTTCACTCCGACACCTGCCGTTTCCAATGCCATTCTGGTTCACAACAAAAAAGGTGGCCCGCTGGCAGATGGTATCGTGATTACGCCGTCCCATAACCCGCCGGAAGATGGTGGTATCAAATACAATCCGCCAAATGGTGGCCCGGCTGATACCAACGTCACCAAAGTGGTGGAAGACAGGGCCAACGCACTGCTGGCCGATGGCCTGAAAGATGTGAAGCGTATCTCCCTTGAGGAAGCGATGGCATCCGGTCATGTGAAAGAACAAGATCTGGTGCAACCGTTCGTGGAAGGCCTGGCCGATATCGTCGATATGGCGGCGATTCAGAAGGCTGGCCTGACGCTGGGTGTCGATCCGTTGGGTGGTTCCGGTATCGAATACTGGAAGCGCATTGGCGAGTATTACAATCTCAACCTGACCATCGTTAACGATCAGGTCGATCAGACTTTCCGCTTTATGCACCTCGACAAAGACGGCGCGATCCGTATGGACTGCTCCTCTGAGTGTGCGATGGCGGGTCTGCTGGCACTGCGTGATAAGTTCGATCTGGCGTTTGCTAACGATCCGGATTATGACCGTCACGGCATCGTTACTCCGGCAGGGTTGATGAATCCGAACCACTACCTGGCAGTAGCGATCAATTACTTGTTCCAGCATCGTCCGCAGTGGGGCAAAGATGTTGCCGTCGGTAAAACGCTGGTTTCTTCTGCGATGATCGACCGTGTGGTCAATGACCTGGGTCGCAAGCTGGTAGAAGTACCGGTAGGTTTCAAATGGTTTGTGGATGGTCTGTTTGACGGCAGCTTCGGCTTTGGCGGCGAAGAGAGCGCGGGCGCTTCGTTCCTGCGTTTCGACGGTAGGCCGTGGTCAACTGATAAAGACGGCATCATTATGTGTCTGCTGGCGGCGGAAATTACTGCCGTCACCGGCAAAAACCCGCAGGAACACTACAACGAGCTGGCAAAACGCTTTGGTGCGCCGAGCTACAACCGTTTGCAGGCAGCAGCAACTTCCGCACAGAAAGCGGCGCTGTCTAAGCTGTCTCCGGAAATGGTGAGCGCCAGCACTCTGGCAGGCGACCCAATCACCGCGCGTCTGACCGCTGCGCCGGGCAACGGTGCTTCTATCGGTGGTTTGAAAGTGATGACCGACAACGGCTGGTTCGCCGCGCGTCCGTCAGGCACGGAAGACGCATACAAGATCTACTGCGAAAGCTTCCTTGGCGAAGCACATCGTAAGCAGATCGAGAAAGAGGCGGTTGAGATTGTTAGCGAAGTTCTGAAAAACGCGTAATCATATAAAGTAAAAAAAAAGGGCGGTCGGAAGATCGCCCTTTTTTACTTATGACCGCCTGATGCGCTACGCTTATCAGGCCTACGAGAATAGTGCAATATATTGAATTTTCACTATTTTGTAGGCCGGACAAGGCGTTTTCGCGCATCAGACAAATAACACCCTAAAGCATAAACCGATACCCAATACCGGTTTCAGTAATAAAATGGCGAGGTCGGGCCGGGTCTTGTTCCAGTTTTTGTCGCAGATGCCCCATATAAATCCGCAAATAGTGACTGTGTTCGACCGCATTTGGCCCCCATACCTGGTTGAGTAACTGGCGCTGGGTAAGCACTTTCCCGGCGTTGTTGAGCAACACAGCCAGCAGGCGGAACTCTATCGGCGTCAAATGCACTTCTTCCTCGCCGCGATGGATCACGCGGGCGGCCAAATCAACGGTCACATCGGAAAATGTCACCACCGGATCGGGCGCGGCGGTGGCGGAGTGGCGGCGTAACGCGACGCGTAGACGAGCCTGCAATTCACCAATGCCAAACGGTTTACTCAGGTAATCATCAGCTCCGGCATCCAGCGCGGCGATTTTGTCGCTCTCTTCGCTACGTGCGGAAAGCACAATTACCGGCACCGCGCTCCACTGGCGCAGGTCGCGGATAAACTCAATTCCATCGCCATCGGGCAGGCCGAGATCGAGAATAATCAAATCCGGCTTACGGGTTGCCGCCTCCAGCAGCCCACGTTGCAGTGTTTCGGCCTCAAAGACGCGCATACCGTCGCCCTCCAGCGCTGTGCGCAGAAAGCGACGAATAGCCTGTTCATCTTCAACAATCAGAATGTTTGTCACATATCCTCATGAAATTCTTCAAGTTCAGGAGCGGTTTGCTGAGGAAGTGTAACACGAAAACAAGCGCCACCTTCCGGTCGGTTGAATGCGATGATCGTACCACCGTGTATTTCTACAATCGCCCGACAAATTGCCAACCCAAGCCCGACGCCCGGCACTGCTGACTCTTTATTCCCGCGGGCAAATTTATCAAAAATCGTCCGTTCCTGACCTTGTGGAATACCGGAGCCGTTATCCCAGACATCCAGTTGTAGTTGCTCTCCCTCGACATGGGCATCAATACCAATTTCAGCCTGCGTTCCCGCGTACTTCACCGCATTCTCCAGCAGATTAATCAGCACCCGCTCAAACAGTGGCCCGTCGACGTGGATCAAGGTCAGCGGTTCAGGCAGAGAGAGGTTGATGGGTGACGATAAACCTGGCTCCAGCATTTGCAGCGCACTGCCGACGACTTCTTCCAGCGTTAACCACTCTTTCTTCAAATTAAAGCCGCCGGACTGAATTCGCGCCATATCCAGCAAGTTATTTACCAGTCGGGTCGTGTTCAGCACATGCTGGCGAATTTCGCTGGCCTGGCGAGCGTGCGGAGAACCTTCGCTTGCCAGATCAAGCGTTAAGATTTCTGCCTGACCAAACAGCACCGTAAGCGGGGTGCGTAAATCGTGAGACAGCGCCGCCAGCAGCGCGTTGCGGATCTGTTCACGCTCGCTGGCCATCCGCGCCTGTTCTTCGCTGGCGGTCAGCATCAGGCGCTCAAGAGCATTGGCCACTAACAGCGTAAACGTTTCCAGCAGGCGCTGTTGTTCCGGGATCATCAACTGGCGCAAATTTCCCGGTTCCACCACCACCAGTCCGTAGGTTTTCTCGCCGCTTTTTAACGGCAAAATCTGGTACGGCACGCCGGGTAAAGTGTCGGTGCCCGCACCCGCAGGCAGACCTTTATCAAAGCTCCAGCGGGCGATAGCATCGTCCCACGGCGTCATCCCCTGCGGATGTGTTAGCGGCAGTAATATACCGTTGTCATCAGGTAACAACACCTGACTGCGGGCATGAAAAGTAGAAGCAATAAACTGCTCGCTGGTGGCGGCGATGTCCTGGGGACTGCGGCCTACCGCCAGCGTTTTTGACATTTCATATAAGTGTCGCGTGCGTTGCTCGCGGTAACGGGCTACCCGCGCCTGGTAACGCACGCCAGCGGTAAGGTTCCCGATCACCAGCCCGACGGTTAACATCACCGTGAAGGTCAGCAGATACTGCACATCAGAGACGGCGAGCGTGCCGCGTGGGGCGATAAAAAAGAGATCGAAACTCACCACGTTAATGACGGTGGCAACCACCGAAGGCCAGCGACCATAAAAAAGTGCCACCACCACCACGCCCAACAGATACAGCATCACCAGGTTAGCGGCATCGAAGGCCATCAGCCACTGCATGGCAATTAAAGTGATAACGGCGCATAACGTGGCGGCAACCACGCAGCCCTGAATTTGCACCCGCCATTTGTCTTTAAAAGAGCGGCTATCCGGCGCGTTATTAATTGTGCGCGCAGGTGGTTCATCAAGCGCGACCAGTACCTGATCGAGGTCGGGGGCGATGCGCGCCAGTCGGTCGGCAAAGGTTTCCCGACGCCACCAGCGGCGCGAGGCCGGGCGACCGAGAATTATCTTGCCGAGATTATGCTCCCGGGCATAACGCACTACGGCTTTTTCTTCTGCCGGATCAGAAAGTGTTGCTGTCTCTGCGCCTAACTCCTGCGCCAGACGCAAGGCGCTGAGAATGGCTCGACGTTTTTTCTCCGGTAAGCGGTGCAGGGCAGGGGTTTCAACATATACAGCGTGCCAGACGCTCCCCAGCCTTGACGCCAGCCGCGCCGCCGCCCGAACCAGTTTTTCGCTGCCCGTATTATGCCCAATACATAAAAGGATCGCGTCGCGCGTGTGCCAGACTTTCTCTTCGCCAGGACTCCCCCGCCAGGCGCGCATTTGCTCATCTACGCGATCGGCAGTACGGCGCAGCGCCAGTTCGCGCAGGGCAATCAAATTGCCTTTGCGGAAAAAATGTTCAATGGCGCGCTCAGCCTGCCCGGCAATATAGACTTTGCCTTCTTTCAGTCGCTGGCGCAGATCGTCCGGAGGCAGGTCCACCAGCACCACGTCGTCGGCGGCATCGAAAAAAGGATCGGGCACGGTTTCCCGTACCTGAATTCCGGTGACGCCACTGACCACATCGTTCAGACTTTCCAGATGCTGAACGTTGACGGTAGTGAAAACATCAATGCCTGCTTCCAGTAGCTCTTCGATATCCTGCCAGCGTTTAGGATGACGGGAACCTGGCGCATTACTGTGCGCCAGTTCATCCATTAATATCAGCGCCGGACGGCGGGCGAGGGCGGCATCGAGATCAAACTCGCTGATATGCCGCCCACGGTACGCTTGGCGTTTCAGTGGCAGAACAGCCAGACCTTCCAGCATTGCGGCGGTATCTTTCCGCCCGTGGGTTTCTACCACGCCAACCACAATATCCAGCCCTTGCGCCCGCAGTCGCTGGGCTTCCGCCAGCATCGCCCAGGTTTTCCCGACGCCCGCACAGGCACCGAAGAAAACTTTTAGCTTTCCGCGATGCGGCGCGGCAGTTTGTTCCAGCAGACGGTCGGGGTCGGGACGTAAGGGTTCGTTATTCATCAAGCTTATCCAGCGCCAGATTGAGTTCGACAATGTTGACGACCGGCTGGCCGATATATTTCACCAGCGGTTGTTGGCTGTATTTTGCGACCAGTTGTGTGAGCTGTTCAACGCTGAGATTACGCGCTTTCGCCACCCGTGGGATCTGCCAGGTCGCCGCTTGCGGGGTAATGTTATTGTCCAGCCCGCTTGCCGAAGCCGTGACCAGTTCAACCGGAACGCTCGCGCTGGCATCCGGGTTAGCGGCTCGTAAAGCAGCAACGCGTGCAGCTATTTGTTTATTCAGCGCCGGATTACTGACCGCCAGATTGCTCCCGCCAGAAGCTTGTGGATTATAGGGCATTTCTGCCGTTGCCGACGGGCGGCCATGAAAATAGCCGTTATCGGTAAAATTCTGCCCGATTAATGCCGAACCGCGCACTGTATCACCTTCACGGATCAACGAACCGTTGGCCTGCCAGGGAAACCACCATTGCCCAAGTAGGGTGGTTAGCAGCGGGTAAACGCCGCCAGTAATCAATAACAGAAAGAGAAAAGTCGAGAATGCCGGACGTAATCCACGCATGGTAAACCTCACACCAGACCGCAAACGGTCAGCAGTAAATCAATGACTTTGATACCGATAAACGGCACCAGCAGCCCACCCATACCGTAAATCCATAAGTTACGGCGCAACATGGCAGAAGCGGTAAGCGGTTTATAACTCACGCCTTTTAATGCCAGGGGAATCAAAAAGACGATAATCAAGGCATTGAAAATAACTGCACTGAGAATGGCGGAGTCGGGCGAATGCAGGCGCATGATGTTCAGCGCATTCAACTGCGGATACGTTGCCGCGAACGCCGCCGGAATAATGGCGAAGTATTTCGCCACATCGTTGGCAATGCTGAAGGTCGTAAGCGAACCACGGGTCATCAGCATCTGTTTGCCAATATGCACCACCTCGATCAACTTGGTCGGATTGGAGTCGAGATCCACCATATTGCCCGCTTCTTTCGCCGCCTGAGTGCCGGAGTTCATCGCCACCGCGACGTCGGCTTGCGCCAGCGCTGGGGCATCGTTGGTACCGTCGCCAGTCATTGCCACCAAACGGCCTTCCGCCTGGTACTGACGAATCAACGCCAGCTTGGCCTCTGGTGTCGCTTCGGCAAGGAAATCGTCGACGCCCGCTTCCGCTGCAATGGCGGCGGCGGTCAGACGGTTATCGCCGGTAATCATCACCGTTTTAATGCCCATTTGGCGCAGTTGGGCGAAACGCTCTTTAATGCCACCTTTGATGATATCTTTCAGCGCAATAACGCCCAGCACGCGAGAACCTTCCACCACTACCAGCGGCGTGGCACCCTGACGCGCAACCTGATCGACTTTTTGGTCGACATCGGCAGGGAAGTGGCTACCGTTAGCCTCGACATGACGGCGAATGGCATCGACAGAACCTTTACGGATCATGCGGTTATCAATGTTGATCCCACTCATCCGGCTTTGCGCAGTAAAGGGTACAAAGGTGGCATGGAGCGACTGCACATCGCGCTCGCGCAGGTTAAAACGCTGCTTGGCGAGGATCACAATACTGCGGCCTTCCGGCGTTTCATCGGCCAGCGAAGCCAGTTGTGCGGCGTCGGCCAGCGTTTTTTCCTCCACGCCCTGCGCGGGGATAAACTCTGATGCCTGGCGGTTACCGAGGGTGATGGTGCCGGTTTTATCCAGCAGCAGGACGTCCACGTCGCCCGCAGCTTCAACTGCACGTCCGCTGGTGGCGATCACATTCGCGCCCAGCATCCGGCTCATCCCGGCGACGCCGATAGCTGACAGCAAGCCGCCGATAGTTGTTGGGATCAGACAGACCAGCAGCGCTACCAGTACCGTCACGCTGACTGCGTTACCGCCCCAGGCGGTAAATGGCCATAGCGTTGCGGTTGCCAGTAAAAAGACGATGGTCAGGGCAATCAGGAGAATGGTCAGGGCAATCTCGTTCGGCGTTTTGCGTCGTTGTGCGCCTTCCACCATCGCGATCATCCGATCCAGAAACGTCTCGCCGGGGTTAACGCTGCACTCAATTACCAGCCAGTCAGAAAGAATACGCGTGCCGCCAGTGACGGAGGCAAAATCGCCGCCGGACTCACGGATCACCGGTGCTGATTCCCCGGTGATGGCGCTCTCATCGACCGATGCGCCACCTTCAATAACTTCACCATCGCAAGGGATAATATCGCCCGCTTCTACCAGCACGATGTCGCCTTTACGCAGTTGATCGGCCGGAACTTTGTCTGCCACAGCACCATATTTCGGCTCGCGCAGCTTGCGAGCAAAGGCGGTTTTTTTCACCCCTTTCAGACTGTTGGCCTGCGCTTTACTGCGGCCTTCCGCCAGCGCCTCTGCGAAATTGGCGAACAGCACGGTGACCCAAAGCCAGCCACTAATTGCCGCGCTAAATAGCGCATTGCCGGGCATCGCACCGCTCACCATCGCGATACTAATAAAGGTGGTCAGCAGACTGCCGATCCAGACGATAAACATCACCGGATTGCGCCATTGCGCCTGCGGACTTAATTTTTTCACCGCTTCTTTCAGCGCCTGGGCGACAAGTGTTGGTTCGAATAGCGCCAGTTGTTTACGACTCATATTCAGTGCTCACTCAATATCATCAGGAGAGATATTCCGCCACCGGACCAAGCGCCAGGGCAGGGATAAAGGTCAGTGCGCCAACCAGCAACACGGTGCCGATTAACAGGCCAATAAACAGCGGGCCGTGCGTTGGCAGTGTACCGGAGCTGGCGGGTTGGCTCTTTTTACTCACCAGCGAACCGGCAATCGCCATCACCGGGATAATCACCCCGAAGCGCCCGACAAACATGCAGAACGCCAGTAAGCAGTTCCAGAACGGTGAGTTGGCGCTTAATCCGGCAAAGGCACTGCCGTTGTTGTTGGCGGCGGACGACACGGCGTACAGCACTTCGCTAAAACCATGCGGGCCAGGGTTGAGCATGGCGCTACGTCCGGCATCGGTCATCATCGCCAGCGCCGCGCCCATCAGCACCAGCGTTGGGGTAACCAGAATCGCCAGCGCGGTCAGTTTCATCTCGCGCACGTCGATTTTTTTACCCAGATATTCCGGCGTGCGACCAATCATCAGCCCGGCAATAAACACCGCCAGCAGGACGAACAGCATCATGCCGTAAAGGCCAGAACCCACGCCGCCGAATACCACTTCACCAATTTGCATCAACCACATCGGCACCATGCCGCCGAGAGCGGTAAACGAATCATGCATCGCAATCACTGCGCCGCAGGAAGCCGCCGTAGTCACGACCGCAAACAGGCTACTGACCAGTACGCCAAAACGGCTCTCTTTACCTTCCATATTGATGCTGCTGTCTGCGCCCAGCGCCAACAGATGAGGATTACCCTGAATTTCTGCCCACATCACCACGGCCACGCAGATGACAAAAATCACCGACATTGCCCACAGCAACATGCGCCCCTGACGACGATCGCCCGCCACTTCGCCAAAGGCAAAGCAAAGCGCCGTTGGGATCAAGAAGATCGCCAGCATTTGCACGAAGTTGGTCAGTGCGGTCGGGTTTTCAAACGGATGCGACGAGTTGGCATTAAAGAAACCACCGCCATTAGTACCGAGCATCTTAATCGCTTCCTGAGAAGCCACCGGCCCCATCGGTAACAATTGCTGTGCCCCTTCAACGGTTGTCACAGCCTGATAAGGCAGAAAGTTTTGTAGCGCACCTTGTTGAATAAAAAACAGGGCGATCAACAACGCCACTGGGGCTAACACCCATAACGTGATGCGTAACAGATCGACCCAGGCATTGCCCAGTGTGCTCATGCTCTGGCGGGTAAACGCGCGGATGAGGGCGAAAATCACCGTAATCCCGCTGGCGGCAGAAAGAAAGTTTTGTACCGTTAAGCCCGTCATCTGACTGAAATAGCTCAACGTTGTTTCGCCGCTGTAAGACTGCCAGTTGGTGTTGGTGACAAAGCTGACAGCAGTATTCAGCGCCAGATCCCACGACAAACCCGGCAGTTGCTGCGGATTAAGCGGCAGATAGTGCTGACCGACCAGCATGAAAAACAGCACCGCCAGTCCCAGCAGGTTCAGGCAGAGAATGGCAGACAGATACTGCTTCCAGTTCATCTCACGGTCAGAGACGCCAAGTGCGCGAAAGAGTACGCGTTCAACGCCTGCCGTACCGGGAAGAGGAATATCATTAATCAGCCGTGCCAGCCCGCTGCCTAAAGGGCGCGCCAGCACCATCAGCACCAGTAAAAACGTGGCGATCAGTAAGAACCCTTGCGCAGCCATCAGAACGCCTCCGCATTGATCAGGGCATAAACCAGATAACCCAGTAATAAAAACACCAGCAACACGCCGGTTATCACGCCTGCACTCACAGTGCACCTCCAGTGGCCTAAAAGTGATACCGGAAGGGTAGAATTGTGGCTGCAAAGATTTCGCAAAAATCTGCGGGCGGGGTGTAAAAAAAGTATAAAAATGGCAAAAGCCATGGTTTAACTAATGGTTAGTATCATTTTAACTTTTATGTAACTTAATTACACGGTGAATGTAAATAAACCATCAATAAGCAAAAATAAGTGGTCGGATGAGTAGTAAAATTACACAAAAGGCGGTACTATTTTCATCAGATAAACGAATTCATTTTTCCGGTGTCATTCACCGGGTAGATACAAAAAAGGGGGAGAAAAGTATGGAACTCTATAAAGAATATCCTGCATGGCTTATCTTTTTACGCCGTACTTATGCGGTTGCAGCGGGCGTTCTGGCGCTGCCTTTCATGCTTTTCTGGAAAGACCGCGCCCGCTTTTACAGCTACCTGCACCGCGTCTGGTCGAAAACCAGCGATAAACCGGTGTGGATGGATCAAGCCGAAAAGGCAACCGGTGATTTTTACTGATTGCTAGCACATTTAAGCCAGCCTTGTATACGGGGCTGGCTTAGGCGTTCTGTATCAACGGATCTCATGACGCCTTCATTTCATCACTGTTTTATCTTCAAGTTTCGCTAGTACCCTTTTAAAAGGGTAACTCAGAATGCGGTTATCCTCATTGTCTCTCTAAGCGGCTCTATCGTCAGAAATCTCTGGTTAGGTTGGATACCCCATTACACTCTTTCCTGTAACTTCAGTGTAAAGTGAGAAAGTCGCTATCACTTTTGCTCACTCCAGCATCTAAATAAATTCCGAATTTTGCTATTAATATCGCTACTTCAATAAAAGTAGATAGTAAAGAGAGTAATATATACTTTATTGATATATTAAGAATAATTCATTGTTAATGAATCTAATGCGATAAGGTGTATTGGTGTTAATAAAAAGATATTGTATTTTTAGTTGATAATTAAAAACACACAATATTTCAGCCTTTTCTATGTAAGAACTCAATTTTATAAGGTATCCATTTTTATATGGAGGCGGTAGCGTGTCTGTTGTTGGTGATTTTATTTACACGCTGAATATAATTGAATTATCGAATATATAACTATGTATCCGTTCCAGTCGTCATAACTATTGATAATTATTTGATATTATTATTGATTATTGCTGGAAAGATAAAAATGAGCGACAAAGCAGCAATAGACGTCACCTTCATGACTAAAAAATAAATAAAAATCCATCAAAAAATAATTCGTTTATTAAAAAGGACTCATGCCATTATGACGGAATATTACCTCAATGAGACAGTTATAACTTTCACCGGGAATATTATTCAGGACAGTACCATTAATATGTTGCGGCTCAGCAATCCCGACGCCGCACTCATTATCAGCCGGGGTCAGATGCAGGAAGGAGACGAATTAGCCTCTCAGGTTGAACAGCAAATGAAAAAGTTAGAAAAGCAGGTCAGGGAACTGCACTACACGCCCGTGCAGGTGACCCGCGTGGGGATTAATGACGCTGAGGAAGGGCTGGAGATACAGAGCCAGTTTCTCCGGGGTAACGAGCAGGTGTATCAGTGTCAGGTGGCATTTGTATTGCCGGGTGAGCGGGTCATGATGGCCTTCACTTACGCCAGAACCACACCGCTGACCCCGGCAGACATGACGCGCTGGGCTGAAATTAAAAAGAATCTGCGCTTCAGGATACGGCAGGAAACCAGGACGCATTAATCACACAGGGAACGGGACATGGAAGATGCATTCTGGGCGGCAAGGCAGGGTGATGCCCTGCTGCATACGTCGTTTATGGCAGATGTGCTGGGGGCGGTGCTGGAAGTGGCCGCAAATGTCGTTATTGATGCCCTCATTGTCGGCGCAACCTCGTTACTGGCGGCGTCAGTAGGGATCACGATGGGGTGCACGGCTGTCGTGCTGACCGGTTTTGTGGCGGGTGTGGCGATGGTGTACACCGGCGTGACAGAAACGGTCAGCGAAGCCTGTTCAGACCTCGCAGATATGCTTTTCCCGCCTCAGATTGAAGGTTACATCCTCACCGGCTCTGGTGACACATTGATCAACAGCAAACCTGCCGCGCGGGCAGCGGCCACAGCGGCATCGCGGCAGGAGATTGAGGCACAGGAAGCGCAGGCGAAGGCGGAACAGGAAGAAGCGCAGCGTCAGGAGGACGCCAGAACGTTCCGGGATGTGGCCGGGGAATATCTGGAAATGGCGGGGGCAATAGCCCTGGCGGTTCATCCGGTGACTGGACCTGTTCTGATGTCCCGGGCGCTGCACGACCAGCTCAGTACGGAAGAAGGGCGTTCTGAGATGGTGGATGGCGTGACACATTTTGTGTCGGAACTATGGCAGCCCACCGTGGCCAGTGCGGCACCTGGCTCCACCCCGACCCCTGACGATAAAATCGACTGCCATAAACATCCTTCCTCACTGACTCAGTTACTCGCACAAAAAAAAGCCGCCTTTCTGGATGACCCTCTGGGAACGGCCCTTAACCTGTTGAGTCCGGACGGTCTGCTGGAAACCGCCTTTCAGGGAGTGAATGCGGTTATTGGTAGTATCAGTAATCTGTTCAAAGGTGATGACGAACCGCCCGCGGCGGAATATATCGCGGAAGGTGCGCGGGATGTGCGTGTCAACAGTCAGCCAGCGGCACGCAGCGGGGCACGCTGTACCTGCGAGGCCAGGGTGGTGAATGCGCCGGGGGACGGGGCGTTTGTGTCACCGGATGTCCGCATTGGCGGTCCGTTACTGGTGGTCAGGGATATCAGAAGCGGCAGGTCGCAGATAACCCTGGTGGCAACCGTGGCGCTGATGTTTCTTCGCCCGGGCAAAATGCTTTCTAAAATCGCCTGTTTTGCTGCCGGTATCGGGATGAGCATGATGACGCAGAAGGCCATCAGCGCCCTCCCGCATCCGGTCAACGCCGCCACCGGGGCCAAATACCTGGCTGATGATGATGACTTCGATTTCAGCCTGCCGGGCCACTTTCCGCTGGACTGGCAGCGTGTGTACAGCAGTCGTGACGAACGCACGGATGGGATGTTCGGTCAGGGCTGGAGCGTGATGTATGAAGTCAGCCTCGAGCGCACACCGGGTAACGCGGACGAAAACTGCATGACCTTTGTGTCGGGTATGGGGCGACGGCTGGATATGGAAGCCGTGCTGCCGGGGAGCGGATTTTACAGCCCCGGTGAAGGACTGGCAGTACGGCGTGGTGAGCAGGGGCACTGGCTTATCAGCAGCGATGATGGACATTTTTTTCTGTTTGAAGCCGACCCGCATCACCCGCAGCGCCAGCGGCTGAAAATGCTGGGCGACCGTAACAGCAACTGTCTGAATCTGTACTACGACGACCGGGGGCGCATCACTGAAATCCGCGGCGAACAGCAGCGTCCGTGCATCCGTCTGTATTACGAACTGGCGGCGCATCCCCGGGGGGTGACACAGATTTATCAGCATTTCCCTGATACTGCACCTTTACTGCTGCGTCGTTACAACTATGACGAGGCTGGCCACCTGAACGGCGTGTACGACAGCACGGGGCACCTGTTGCGTGAGTTTGCTTACGACGAAAACAACTGCATGACGCTGCACCGGCAGCCCGGCGGCGAAGGGTATTATTACCAGTGGGGCTGGTATGAAGGGCCGGATGATGCAGGCTGGCGCGTGACGGGCCACCATACCGACAGTGGCGCACGATACCGTCTGGACTGGCGGATGGCTGAACGTGTGGTATGCGTGACAGACGGGCGGGCCGGACCCGCTTTCATCAGTGGGATGCACAGAATCAGGTGACGGCGTACTAGGACGAAGCCGGGCAGGTGATGACGTTCCGCTGGAGCGACGAAGAACGATTGTTGCTGGGGATGACCGATGCTCAGGGCGGCAAATGGCGCTATGTGTATGACCGCCTGGGGCATATCACGGAGACGCACGACCCGCTGGGGCGGGTGGCACAGACACAGTGGCACCCGGTGTGGCACGAACCGGAAACGGAAGTGGATGCAGCGGGGAACAGTTGGCGCTGTGAGTACGATGAACGCGGCAATCTTCTTGCCGTGACCGACCCGCTGCAACAGAACACCCGGTATCAGTATGACCGCCACGGCCAGGTGGTACAGATAACCGATGCCCGTGGGGGGAATAAATACCTTCAGTGGAACGAAGACGGGCAGCTCACGCGGCATACGGATTGTTCCGGCTCGCAGACGGTCTGGTTCTACGACGAACGCACGCGGCTGATACGGATGACAGACGCGCAGAGCCACAGCACACGCTACGGGTATGACGACAACGGTCACCTGGTGGAGGTGATACTGGCGGACGGCCGCTCGGTGAATTACCAGTCAGACGCGGCTGGCAGGCTGGTAAAGTACACCAGCCCGATGGGGAGGATAACGCGCTGGCAACGCGACGGGCAGGGCCGGGTGCGCAGCCGGACGGACTCAATGGGGCGCAGGACGGCGTTCGGGTACGACGCTTACGGGCGGCTGACCCGGCTGACAAACGAGAACGGAGAAAGCTATCAGTTCCGCCACGATGTGCTGGACCGTCTGGCGGAGCAGATAAACCCGGACGGTTGCCGCCAGGCGTACCGTTACAACGCGCTGAACGCGGTCACGGAAGTGGTGTTCACCGGGGACCGGGGCGGTGAAATCCGTCACCGGCTGGCGCGTGATGCGGTGGGCCGGCTCACGGCAAAGGAGACAGCCGACAGCCGTACGGAATACGTCTATGATGCGGCAGACCAGCTACTGGAAATCCGCCGCCAGCGGTCGGATGCCGGGGAAACGGATGCACCGGAGATTATCCGCTTCAGTTACGACAGACTGGGACGGATGCTGACTGAGGAGACGGCGCAGGGCGTCTTAACCCATCAGTACGATGAACTCAGCAACCGGACTGCCACCACCTTTCCGGACGGCAGAACGCAGCGCCATCTGTATTACGGGAGTGGACATCTCCAGCAGATAAATCTGGACCGGGAGGTCATCAGCGAGTTCACACGTGACGCCCTGCACCGGGAGGTGCTCAGAAGTCAGGGGCGGCTGAGCACGCGGCGGCTTTACGACCCTGCCGGGCGGCTGAAGCGCAGGGAGACATACAGCGGGATGCGCGGGGTGGTACCGGAGACGTTCACGGACCGCCAGTACAGCTACAACGGTCAGGACGAACTGCTGAAGACGCGGCACAGCCGGCGGGGGGAAACGGATTACTTCTATGACACCACGGGCCACATCACGGCATGCCGCTCGGAGGATGAGGGGTATCTGGCGAGCTGGCAGTACGACGCGGCGGGAAATCTGCTGGGGAGGCGCGCGGGGGAAAGGGCCACGGCAGAAAACAGCGTGGTGCCGTTCAACCGGCTGCTGTCTTACCGTGGCGTGCACTATCGTTATGACGAACACGGCCGGACGGTGGAAAAGCAGGGCCGGAGCGGAACGCAGAGTTACCGTTATGATGCGGAACACCGGATGGTGGAAGTGACGACAGTGCGGGGAACGTACCGGTATGTATACGATGCGCTGGGGAGGCGGACAGAAAAACAGCACATCAGCCCTGACGGTAAACCGTACAACCGGACAAAATTTTTATGGGACGGGATGCGGCTGGCGAAGGAGAGCAGGCCGGAGGGAACAAGCAGCCTGTATATCTACAGTGACCAGGGGAGTTATGAACCGCTGGCGCGGGTGGATAAGGCGGGGAAAGAGGGACCGAACCGGATACTGTATTTTCACACAGATGTGAACGGCGCGCCGGAAGAGATGACGGACAGTGACGGGAAAATCGTGTGGGAGACGGGGTATCAGGTCTGGGGTAACACGATACAGGAGAAGGACCACGGCAGGGTGGAACAGAACCTGCGTTACCAGGGACAGTACCTCGACAGGGAAACGGGGCTGCACTACAATCTGCACAGGTACTATGATCCGGATGTCGGGCGGTTCATAGTAACGGACCCGATAGGGCTGGCGGGGGGGATTAATCTTTATCAGTATGCACCGAATCCGTTGTCATGGATCGATCCACTCGGTCTATTGGCTGGGTGCTGGAGAAATAAACTTCGGAAAATAGACGATGCGGTGAAAGCTCCTGGAAATGCTGGTCTCAAAATGACACTTAGTCGAAGAGAGGCTAACCGTTTAGGTAAAGAGTTTGTTGGTGAAGGGTATTCAGTAGTACGAGGTAAAAAGGGAGAACTATGGTACATTTCTGCTGATGGAAAACGGATGTATAGAAGTCCTACCCCGAAAAGTTCTGATTATGCAAAAACAGGTAAGCAGGCGAATTTCCACGAACGAAGAAATGTAAATGACAACTGGTGGGATACTCAGCGGGTATCAAACGTACATGTGCATGTGGAATAGAATATGAGATTAGTTATTAAATTCGCATGTGTTGCTGATGGCGTAAATTTACGTGTATGGGAACCAGTGGATCGTAAAACCATAGCAGAGTTTATTTATCTTGAAATTGGTGAAAAAGGAACTAAAAAATCTGATGGGTTTACAATAAGAGTGGCAACACCACAAGGTCTAAAAAACATTTCAGCTAATGAAGGTATTATTGCAGAAAGACCTTTGGTTATTATGGATGAATATAATTTCTCTGAGTTATAGAAATGGCTTGAATGTATAGTTTCTTCTTGTGAGGGAGATACATGGCTTCAATGTGTAGAGTATCTTAGACGTTATTTTGATTGGGAGTATGATAATTATAAGCACAACTGATGTTTGTTCATTTTTTAGTAAAGATGTTAGGATTTTTTCTATTCATAAACGGCGTAGGAACTACTATCTGAAGATAGGTTAAAATATTTATCCTGACCCGATAGGACTGGCGGGTGGGTTAAACTTATACCAATATGCGCCAAATCCTCTCTCTTGGGTCGATCCTTTAGGGTTAGCTCTTACCGGTGCTGATTTTACGGGAAGCCCTGATTTATTCCCTGCTAAAGGTAATCAGTTAAATATTGTCGAAATAACGATGCAAGGTTCTCGTGGGAGAGATTTTACTGAAACGTTTAAAAAAGCTGGTATAACGAAAGCTGAGTCTACAGGTTATACATGGCATCATTTGAATGATTTTGATCCTACAACGGGTAAAACAACTATGCAGTTAGTAAAAACTTCAGCTCATGAAGGTACTTTCCCCCATGCAGGCTCGGTTTCTCAGTTTGAAAAACATTTCAACTTGCCTTCTGGATCTTATGGAAGTTCAGATGCTATTGCTATATCTCATTCTAAAGGATGGCTAGCTGGTCGTATTCCAAAAGCGTTAAAAAGAGGGTGTTCATAATGGATAATCCGTGCAAAAATTGCGAAAAAAATATTGTTCTTTCAGATATTAAATCTGTAGAGCAGGATTTATATTATTGTTTTCCTGATGAATTTATATCGCATTATCTGTCCTTTAATGGTGGGGTGCCGTCCAGAACTTGGTGGGAAAGCAATGATGGTTTCGAACCATTGGAGGTTGCTTTTTTGAAACCATTTAAATATAACAAATTAACTAATGATGACCCGAAGTCTTTAATTGATGGCTGTTATCATGAGATGATTGCAAAGAATGTGATTCCGAAAAACATCATACCTTTTGGAAATGACTGGGGGGGTAATTATTTTTGCCTAAATAAGAATGATAGTAGTGTAGTCTTTTATGCGACAGATTCATTTGATCCAGAACTTTCTATGGATAAAAATCATGTGTTAGTACAAAAAAAACTAGCTTCTTCTTTCAAAGAATTTATGGACAAATTAGTTACCGAAGAGGATTTGGATTATCTATGTAATTAATTTCAAAAGCCGGAGACCTGCTGACGGATGAATATCAGGGAGCGGTGATAGACAACCGCCTGCCGGGCTACGGGCGTGACCGTTACCGCTATAACGAATGGGGTGAACTGACAGAGCGGCGAGAACAGCAACTGGAGTGGAACGCACAGGTCAGTTAACGCGGGTCATCAGCAGGGAAAGATCACGTAACGCTGTTTTTTTGTACTAAACAATTCGCACTAAATGTTCAATAATTGAGATATTCCTTATTACCTAAAGCTGTTTTTCATTGCTTATACATGATCAAATACTCCTTACATAATTAAGGAAAACAAAATGGAACTTAAAAAATTGATGGAACATATTTCTATTATCCCGGATTACAGACAAACCTGGAAAGTGGAACATAAATTGTCTGATATTCTACTGTTGACTATTTGTGCCGTTATTTCTGGTGCAGAAGGTTGGGAAGATATAGAGGATTTCGGGAAACGCATCTCGATTTTTTGAAGCAATATGGTGATTTTGAAAATGGTATTCCTGTTCACGATACTATTGCCAGAGTTGTATCCTGTATCAGTCCTGCAAAATTTCATGAGTGCTTTATTAACTGGATGCGTGACTGCCATTCTTCAGATGATAAAGACGTCATCGCAATTGATGGAAAAACGCTCCGGCACTCTTATGACAAGAGTCGCTGCAAGGGAGCGATTCATGTCATTAGTGCGTTCTCAACAATGCACAGTCTGGTCATCGGACAGATCAAGACGGATGAGAAATCCAATGAGATCACAGCTATTCCTGAACTTCTTAACATGTTGGATATTAAAAGAAAAATTATCACAACTGATGCGATGGGGTGCCAGAAAGATATTGCAGAGAAGATACAAAAACAGGGAGGTGATTATTTATTCGCTGTAAAAGGAAATCAGGGGCGGCTTAATAAAGCCTTTGAGGAAAAATTTCCACTGAAAGAATTAAATAATCCAGAGCATGACAGTTACGCAATTAGTGAAAAGAGTCACGGCAGAGAAGAACTCCGTCTTCACATTGTTTGCGATGTCCCTGATGAACTTATTGATTTCACGTTTGAATGGAAAGAGCTGAAGAAATTATGCGTGGCAGTCTCCTTTCGGTCAATAATAGCAGAACAAAAGAAAGAGCCAGAAATGACGGTCAGATATTATATCAGTTCTGCTGATTTAACCGCAGAGAAGTTCGCCACAGCGATCCGAAATCACTGGCACGTGGAGAATAAGCTGCACTGGCGTCTGGACGTGGTAATGAATGAAGACGACTGCAAAATAAGAAGAGGAAATGCAGCAGAATTATTTTCAGGGATACGGCACATCGCTATTAATATTTTGACGAATGATAAGGTATTCAAGGCAGGGTTAAGACGTAAGATGAGAAAAGCAGCCATGGACAGAAACTATCTGGCGTCAGTCCTTGCGGGGAGCGGACTTTCGTAATTTTGCCCTGGTTATTGGGGCCAGTGAGGGTAAAGAATCTCAATGGGTTCGAGTTGAACTTAGCGATGGGAAAATACATGGGCATCCCATATCACTCGATGAATTCCGAAGGCTAACAACACCATGAACATTGATTTCTTAGGAAAAAAAGGTAACCGGCTCATTTAAACCGTCTGGTCTGTTTCCTCCGGCTCTACAAAAATAATGTCCATCATTTTTAATGGACACTATCGTATGAAACACCGGACCTGGATCACTGAAGCTTTACGTCTTCACTTTGAAGAACATTTACCCCGGGTTGTGGCCGGGCGTCGCCTGGGTGTAACAAAATCAACAGTTTGTAGTATGTTCGTGCGCTTTCGGAGAGCTGGCCTTTCGTGGCCTTTGCCCGCAGGCATGTCGGAGCAGGAACTTGATGCCTGCCTTTACGGACAATTTTCCACGGTACCAGTCGTACGTCCTGAAAGCACCGTTATATCCGAAGCCCCCGTGGTAAAAAAACGTCCCCGGCGGCCCAACTTCCCTTATGAGTTTAAAATCGCCTTAGTGGAGCAGTCACTGCAGCCCGGAGCCTGTGTGGCGCAGATCGCCCGGGAAAACGGAATCAACGATAACCTGCTCTTCAACTGGCGCCATCAATACCGGAAAGGTGGCCTGCTGCCTTCCGGAAAAAATATGCCGGCACTGCTTCCCGTGACGTTAACGCCGGAGCCGGATAATAAAATCCCGGCCCCCGCACAGGAACCAGAGCAGATAAATACACCGTCCGACAGTCTGTGTTGTGAGCTGGTTCTGCCGGCCGGAACTCTCAGGCTTAAAGGTAAACTGACGCCGGCGTTATTACAGACACTTATCCGCGAAATAAAAGGGAGCAGCCACTGATGATATCTCTCCCTGCCGGTTCGCGTATCTGGCTGGTTGCCGGTATCACCGACATGCGGAATGGCTTTAACGGCCTGGCATCAAAAGTTCAGAACGTCCTGAAGGATGACCCGTTCTCCGGACACCTGTTCATCTTCCGCGGACGCCGGGGTGACCAGATAAAAGTGTTGTGGGCTGACAGTGACGGACTGTGCCTCTTCACCAAACGCCTGGAGCGGGGCCGCTTCGTCTGGCCAGTCACCCGTGACGGCAAGGTGCACCTTACTCCGGCTCAGTTATCCATGCTTCCTGAAGGTATCAACTGGAAGCACCCGAAACGAACGGAACGCGCTGGAATCCGCATATAACCCGTTGTAAAGTGAGGATATGGACACCTCACTTGCTCATGAGAACGCCCGCCTGCGGGCACTGTTGCAGACGCAACAGGACACCATCCGCCAGATGGCTGAATACAACCGCCTGCTCTCACAGCGGGTGGCGGCTTATGCTTCCGAAATCAACCGGCTGAAGGCGCTGGTTGCGAAACTGCAACGTATGCAGTTCGGTAAAAGCTCAGAAAAACTTCGTGCAAAAACCGAACGGCAGATACAGGAAGCTCAGGAGCGAATCAGCGCACTTCAGGAAGAAATGGCGGAAACGCTGGGTGAGCAATATGACCCGGTACTGCCATCCGCCCTGCGCCAGTCTTCAGCCCGTAAACCGTTACCGGCCTCACTTCCCCGTGAAACCCGGGTTATCCGGCCGGAAGAGGAATGCTGTCCTGCCTGTGGTGGTGAACTCAGTTCTCTGGGATGTGATGTGTCAGAGCAACTGGAGCTTATCAGCAGCGCCTTTAAGGTTATCGAAACACAACGTCCGAAACTGGCCTGTTGCCGGTGCGACCATATCGTGCAGGCACCAGTACCTTCAAAACCCATTGCACGCAGTTATGCCGGAGCGGGGCTTCTGGCCCATGTTGTCACCGGGAAATATGCAGACCATCTGCCGTTATACCGCCAGTCAGAAATATACCGTCGTCAGGGAGTGGAGCTGAGCCGTGCCACACTGGGGCGCTGGACCGGTGCCGTTGCTGAACTGCTGGAGCCGCTGTATGACGTCCTGCGCCAGTATGTGCTGATGCCCGGTAAAGTCCATGCCGATGATATCCCCGTCCCGGTCCAGGAGCCGGGCAGCGGTAAAACCCGGACAGCCCGGCTGTGGGTCTACGTCCGTGATGACCGCAACGCCGGTTCACAGATGCCCCCGGCGGTCTGGTTCGCGTACAGTCCGGACCGGAAAGGTATCCATCCACAAAATCACCTGGCCGGTTACAGCGGTGTGCTTCAGGCCGATGCTTACGGTGGTTACCGGGTGTTATACGAATCCGGCAGAATAACGGAAGCCGCGTGTATGGCTCATGCCCGGAGAAAAATCCACGATGTGCATGCAAGAGCGCCCACCGACATCACCACGGAAGCCCTGCAGCGTATCGGTGAACTGTATGCTATCGAGGCAGAGGTCCGGGGCTGTTCAGCAGAACAGCGTCTGGCGGCAAGAAAAGCCAGAGCCGCGCCACTGATGCAGTCACTGTATGACTGGATACAGCAACAGATGAAAACACTGTCGCGTCACTCAGATACGGCAAAAGCGTTCGCATACCTGCTGAAACAGTGGGATGCACTGAACGTGTACTGCAGTAATGGCTGGGTGGAAATCGACAACAACATCGCAGAGAACGCCTTACGGGGAGTGGCCGTAGGCCGGAAAAACTGGATGTTCGCGGGTTCCGACAGCGGTGGTGAACATGCGGCGGTGTTGTACTCGCTGATCGGCACATGCCGTCTGAACAATGTGGAGCCAGAAAAGTGGCTGCGTTACGTCATTGAACATATCCAGGACTGGCCGGCAAACCGGGTACGCGATCTGTTGCCCTGGAAAGTTGATCTGAGCTCTCAGTAAATATCAATACGGTTCTGACGAGCCGCTTACAAAAAAAGGGAATGTTGTTTTTAATGACTTTTCCCTGAAGCAAAGCATCCCTCTTAATGAACAGCGAGATGAACTTAAGGAAGATATGCTCCAGGTTGAATATCCAGGTGGGTATCTTTTGGATGTTGGGTGGCGACCATCTTTTGATATAAATGGGAAGTTTTATATTTGTTTAATAAAGGATTTTGATTGGGATATTCCCATTTATAATGGCTCTGCGAAAGATATTGTCTCATTATTATTTGAAATTAACCAAGCTATAAATAAACTTTAAAAAAGCTGGGAGGAAAATTAAATCTTCCCGGCTTTTTATTATTTAATTCTCGTTTAGCACACTAAACGCCCCATCACACATTCCTACAACAGGATTAACTCCACAAATCTCATTTCCCATCGTCTACACTTACTCCTGTAAACCGTTCAGGAGCAGTAATGGATCACCAACTATTAGATGACAGCCCCCTTATCCGCATTTTTGCTTTGCATGCGTTACACAATCTCAAAGAGCGAGGCTTAACGCGCGGGGCGCTTCTCGATTATCACAGCCGCTATAAACTCGTCTTTCTGGCTCATTCCCAGCCTGAGTACCGCAAACTTGGCCCGTTTGTGGCTGATATTCACCGGTGGCAAAATCTGGATGACTATTACAACGAATATCGCCAACGCGTAATTGTTTTGCTTTCTCACCCCGCCAACCCGCGCGATCACACCAACGTTTTGATGCACGTTCAGGGTTATTTTCGCCCGTACCTTGATTCTACAGAACGCCAGCAACTGGCTGCGCTTATCGACAGTTATCGCCGTGGCGAGCAGCCTCTTCTTGCGCCGCTGATGCGTATCAAACACTATATGGCGCTTTATCCTAACGCCTGGCTTTCAGGGCAGCGTTATTTCGAACTTTGGCCGCGTATTTTTAACTTGCGCTATGCAGGAGTTTTATGACCACCCATCTGGTCTGGTTCCGCCAGGATTTACGTCTGCACGATAATCTGGCGCTGGCGGCTGCCTGTCGCAATCCGTCTGCACGCGTGCTGGCGCTGTATATTGCTACACCTCGTCAGTGGGCGACGCATAATATGTCGCCGCGTCAGGCTGAATTTATCAATGCTCAACTTAATACACTGCAAATCATGCTGGCGGAAAAAGGCATTCCCTTGTTGTTTCATGAAGTGGATGATTTTGCCGCCAGCGTTGAAATGGTTAAACAGGTGTGTGAGGAAAACCGCGTAACCCATCTGTTTTATAACTATCAGTACGAGGTGAACGAGCGAGCGCGGGATGCCCTGGTTGAGAAAACGTTGCATAACGTGGTGTGTGAAGGATTTGACGGCAGCGTGATCCTGCCACCGGGCGCGGTGATGACCGGCAATCATGAGATGTACAAAGTTTTTACTCCGTTTAAAAATGCCTGGCTGAGACGGCTGCGGGAAGGGATACCGGAGTGCGTCGCTGCACCAAAAGTTCGTAGTAGCGGATCGATAGCGCCCCCGTCATCCATTACGCTGAATTATCCCCGTCAGTCTTTCGACACAGCGCATTTTCCGGTGGAAGAAAAAACGGCGATTGCACAATTACGCCAGTTTTGCCAGAGCGGTGCCGGAGAGTATGAGCAACAAAGAAATTTTCCGGCAGTGGAAGGCACCAGCCGTTTGTCCGCCAGCCTGGCCACGGGAGGATTATCGCCTCGTCAGTGTTTGCATCGCCTGCTGGCAGAGCAACCGCAGGCGCTGGAGGGCGGGGCGGGTAGCATCTGGCTTAATGAGCTGATCTGGCGCGAGTTCTACCGCCATCTGATGACGTATCACCCCTCGCTGTGTAAACATCGCCCGTTTATTGCCTGGGCCGATCGCGTCCAGTGGCAGAGTAACCCCGCGCATTTAAAGGCCTGGCAGGAAGGCAAGACCGGCTATCCGATTGTTGATGCTGCCATGCGCCAGCTTAATGGCACTGGCTGGATGCATAACCGTCTGCGGATGATTACTGCCAGTTTTCTGGTGAAAGATTTGTTGATCGACTGGCGCGAAGGCGAGCGATATTTTATGTCGCAACTGATTGATGGTGATTTGGCTGCCAATAACGGCGGCTGGCAATGGGCGGCTTCTACCGGAACTGATGCCGCGCCGTATTTCCGTATCTTTAACCCGACAACTCAGGGCGAGAAATTTGACCGCGAAGGTGAGTTTATCCGCCAGTGGTTACCGGAACTGCGCGATGTGCCGGGGAAATTGGTGCATGAGCCGTGGAAATGGGCGGAGAAAGCAGGCGTGAGGCTGGATTATCCGCAACCGATTGTTGATCACAAAGAAGCGAGAGTACGAACGTTGGCAGTGTATGAGGCTGCGAGGAAGTGGAAATAACAGACGCGTCAGGCAATCGTGCCCGGATGCCGGATGCCGGATGCCGGATGCCGGATGCCGGATGCGGCGTGAACGCCTTATCCGGCCTACTAAATAGTGCAAAATCAATATATTGCAGGGGAATCCAGGCCTGATAAGACGCATCAGCGTCGCATCAGGCATCGGTGTTGACTTATTAAGACTCCAGCGCCAGCGCACGGTTTCTGAACTTAAGCGCCTGGTACAGCCAAATCATCAGTACCAGCCCTACACAAGCCAGCGCACCCCAGGTGATTTGATCGAACACTTCAATATATGCATTGATGGAGTAGTTGATCGCCCCAGAAGCATCAAACGAAGCTTGCGATGTCTGATCGGCAATGACCCCCGCCAGATAGTTGGCAATCGCACCAGAAAGCAGCATATAAATGCCGGTTAATACACCGGTCACGCCGGGGATTTCAATGCGTGTAATTTGCGACATGGCAACCGGGTCGATAAACAGTTCGGCAAAGCCCATCACCGCCAGCCCCAGCACCATCAGTGGCAGAGAAGAGTGACCATACATTGCTGACCAGCGGGCACTTAAGGCCAGAATGCAGAATCCGGCACTCATCAGGCCGAGGCCAAGTGCAAATTTCCCCCAGATGCGCACGGTACGATTACCCGCGACACTCTCTTTTACGACCCACGCCAGGAACACACCGCACAGCATCACGGCAAAGGCATTAATCGACTGGAACATGGCGGTCGGAACGGTGTAACCAAAAATATCGCGGTTAACGAAACGGTCGATATAAAGGCTGATTGAACTGCCGCCCTGCTGTGCAAAGGCCCAGAACAACATGCTGAAGAAGGTAAGAGTGACAATCAGCCCCAGCTCTTTACGCTGTTTCTGGTTTTCTGCTTTGCGATAAATTTTTGCCAGCACGCCAAGACCAATGATAGTGGCGACAATTAAGGCGTAAACCGACCACTCTTTCCAGAACAATACGGTAATCAGTGCAGGCGTTGCGACCAGCAGAACCAGCAGCCATCCCCAGTTTGGCAGGAGAACGTTTTTCGCACACAGTACCTCTTTGTTAACGCCGCGGGTATGAGCGAAATGACGATTGCCACATAAGAAGATAACCAGCCCGGCGATCATCCCAACCGCAGCCAGGCCAAAGCCCATTGCCCAACTGTACTCTTGCTGGGCATAACCGCAGGCGATAGGTGCGATAATAGAACCCACGTTACCCGCCGCATACATCAGCGAGAAACCGCCATCACGACGTGGATCGGTTGGCTCGTAGAGTTCACCTAGCAGGCAACTGACGTTAGATTTAAACAGGCCATAGCCGCAGACGATAATCGCCAGCGAGAGATAAAGGAATGTCGGGTGGATTTCGCTGGCACCCAGCACCAGATGCCCGATCGCCATCAACAACGCCCCCAACATCACTGCCATGCGGTTGCCGAGAACCTTATCCGCGAGGAAACCGCCAAGGATCGGCGTGACATACACCAGCGAACAGTAGGCGCTGAATAACGCGTAAGCGTGAGTATCGTTGTATTTCAGTTGGTTGGTGAGATAGAGAATCAGCAGGGCACGCATGCCGTAGAAGCTAAAATATTCCCAGATTTGTAGCGCGACAACGTAGTAGATAGCGCGCGGCTGTGATGCGTGTTTATTCATAATAATTCCGCGGTTGGATGCGACACCACGTAATAGTGGCGTGGCGTGCGTGTGTTTCTTTAAAGTTAAAACCTTGAAACAGATCTGATTATTTATGCAATATGCTGTCTGTTTGCATAAATATACATGAACTATGGCGTGGCGAGATAAACAATTTGCGTCTTTTGGCGGTGTGTTTGTTTCTTAATATGTCAAAAGATTGGCTATCGACGAACAGGCGAGGTAACGCTATGTTAACGGTGTAGCTATCAGAATACAGAAGGCGCGAAGATGAAAAACACCGAACTGGAACAACTGATTAACGAGAAACTGAACAGCGCGGCGATAAGTGATTACGCGCCGAATGGCTTGCAAGTGGAAGGCCAGGAGACGGTGCAAAAAATTGTTACCGGCGTCACCGCCAGCCAGGCGCTGCTCGATGAAGCTGTGCGTCTTGAGGCTGATGCGGTGATCGTGCATCACGGCTACTTCTGGAAAGGCGAATCGCCGGTGATTCGCGGCATGAAGCGTAACCGTTTGAAAACCTTGCTGGCGAATGACATCAACCTGTATGGCTGGCATCTGCCGTTGGATGCGCATCCTGAACTGGGCAATAACGCGCAGTTAGCGGCATTGTTGGGGATTACGGTAATGGGTGAGATCGAACCACTTGTGCCGTGGGGTGAACTGACGATGCCGGTGCCGGGGCTGGAACTTGCCTCGTGGATTGAAGCGCGTCTGGGACGCAAGCCGTTGTGGTGTGGCGACAACGGCCCGGAGGTGGTACAGCGCGTCGCCTGGTGCACGGGGGGCGGGCAAAGTTTTATCGATAGCGCCGCGCGTTTTGGCGTGGATGCTTTTATTACTGGCGAAGTTTCTGAACAAACCATTCATTCTGCCCGCGAGCAGGGATTGCATTTTTATGCTGCGGGGCACCATGCTACTGAACGCGGTGGTATTCGCGCGTTAAGCGAGTGGTTGAATGAAAATACCGATCTTGATGTGACCTTTATTGATATTCCTAATCCTGCATAACGAATAATCAGAGGGATCGAAAGTGCAACGAGCGCGTTGTTATCTGTTAGGCGAAACGGCGGTAGTGCTGGAGCTGGAGCCGCCAGTGACGTTGGCAAGCCAGAAACGTATCTGGCGACTGGCCCAGCGTCTGGTGGATATGCCGAATGTGGTTGAAGCCATTCCCGGAATGAACAATATCACGGTGATTTTACGTAATCCGGAGTCGCTGGCGCTGGATGCTATAGAGCGTTTGCAACGCTGGTGGGAGGAGAGTGAGGCACTGGAGCCAGAGTCACGCTTTATCGAAATCCCGGTGGTTTATGGTGGCGCAGGCGGGCCGGATTTGTCGGTGGTTGCGGCGCATTGTGGGTTGAGCGAAAAACAGGTTGTTGAATTGCACTCCTCCGTGGAATACGTGGTCTGGTTTTTAGGTTTTCAACCGGGCTTCCCGTATCTCGGGAGTTTGCCGGAACAACTAAACACGCCACGACGCGCAGAACCACGCTTGCTTGTTCCGGCGGGGTCTGTCGGGATCGGTGGATCGCAAACGGGTGTTTATCCGGTGGCAACGCCGGGCGGTTGGCAGTTGATTGGTCATACCTCGCTCAGTTTGTTTGACCCGACCCGTGACGAGCCTATCTTATTACGTCCTGGAGACAGCGTGCGCTTTGTGCCGCAGAAGGAGGGAGTATGCTGAAGATTATTCGCGCGGGGATGTACACCACTGTTCAGGATGGCGGTCGTCACGGCTTTCGCCAGTCGGGTATCAGCCACTGTGGAGCGCTGGATTTGCCTGCGCTGCGCATTGCTAACCTGCTGGTGGGTAATGATGCTAACGCTCCGGCACTGGAAATCACGCTCGGTCAGTTAACGGTTGAATTTGAACGCGACGGCTGGTTTGCCCTGACAGGCGCGGGTTGCGAAGCTCGGTTGGATGATAACGCCGTCTGGACGGGCTGGCGTTTGCCGATGAAAGCAGGTCAGCGTTTAACGCTTAAACGCCCACAACATGGTGTACGCAGCTATCTGGCCGTGGCGGGCGGTATTGATGTTCCGCCAGTGATGGGATCATGCAGTACCGATCTCAAAGTAGGGATTGGCGGGCTGGAAGGGCGCTTACTGAAGGATGGAGGCCGACTCCCCATCGGCAAAGCGAAGCGTGATTTTATGGAAGCGCAAGGCGTTAAACAGTTGCTGTGGGGTAACCGGATTCGCGCCTTACCGGGGCCGGAATACCATGAGTTCGATCGCGCCTCGCAGGATGCATTCTGGCGTTCGCCCTGGCAGCTTAGCCCGCAAAGTAACCGGATGGGCTATCGCTTACAGGGGCAAATCTTAAAGCGTAATACATCCCGCGAGTTGTTATCTCACGGCTTGCTGCCGGGCGTGGTGCAGGTGCCGCATAACGGTCAGCCGATTGTGTTGATGAATGATGCACAGACGACCGGCGGTTATCCGCGCATTGCCTGTATCATTGAGGCCGATATGTACCATCTGGCGCAAATTCCACTCGGACAGCCGATTCATTTTGTCCAGTGTTCACTGGAAGAGGCACTAAAAGCGCGGCAGGATCAGCAACGTTATTTCGAACAATTAGCGTGGCGGCTGCACAATGAAAATTGACCTGAACGCCGATCTGGGTGAAGGCTGCGCCAGTGACGCTGAGCTATTAACGCTGGTTTCCTCAGTCAATATTGCCTGTGGATTTCATGCAGGCGACGCGCAAACTATGCAGGCTTGCGTGCGTGAAGCAATAAAAAATAGTGTAGCGATTGGCGCGCACCCGAGTTTCCCCGACAGGGAAAACTTTGGACGCAGCACCATGCAACTGCCGCCGGAAACGGTTTACGCCCAGACGTTGTATCAGATTGGCGCGCTGGCGGCGATTGCCCGTGGTGAAGGTGGTGTGATGCGTCACGTCAAACCCCATGGCATGCTGTACAACCAGGCGGCGAGAGACGCACAACTGGCAGACGCCATCGCCAGAGCGGTTTACGCTTGCGATCCGGCATTGATTCTCGTTGGACTGGCAGGAAGCGAACTGATTCGTGCAGGCAAGCGATATGGCCTGACAACGCGTGAGGAAGTGTTTGCCGATCGTGGATATCAGGCTGACGGCTCGCTGGTGTCGCGAAGCCAGCCAGGCGCGTTGATTGAAGATGAAGAACAGGCGTTGGGGCAAACGCTGGAGATGGTGCAACACGGCAGAGTGAAGAGTATCACTGGCGAATGGGCGACGGTAACAGTACAGACAGTCTGTTTGCATGGCGACGGTGAGCATGCACTGGCATTCGCCCGCCGGCTACGATCTGCATTTGCCGAAAAAGGGATTATGGTTACAGCATAATCCCGTTGAGTAAAGAACGAAAAAAGGAAATCACCATGCCTGAAGGCCCGGAGATCCGCCGTGCAGCGGATAACCTGGAGGCGGCGATCAAAGGCAAACCACTGACCGATGTCTGGTTTGCCTTCCCGCAGTTAAAAACTTATCAATCACAACTTATTGGTCAACACGTCACCCATGTGGAAACGCGCGGAAAAGCGTTGCTGACCCATTTTTCCGGCGGGTTAACGCTTTATAGCCATAACCAACTCTACGGTGTCTGGCGAGTGGTTGATACCGGCGAAGAGCCGCAGACCACGCGGGTGTTGCGGGTAAAACTGCAAACGGCCGACAAAACCATTCTGCTTTATAGCGCCTCGGATATTGAGATGTTGACGCCGGGACAATTGACTACGCATCCGTTCTTACAACGGGTCGGCCCCGATGTGCTCGACCCGAATCTGACGCCGGAAGGGGGGAAAGAACGGTTATTGTCGCCGCGCTTTCGTAACCGTCAGTTCGCCGGATTACTGCTCGACCAGGCGTTTCTGGCGGGGCTGGGCAACTATCTGCGGGTGGAGATCCTTTGGCAGGTTGGGTTGACCGGAAATCATAAAGCGAAAGAACTTAACGCGACACAACTGGATGCGCTGTCGCACGCGCTACTGGATATCCCGCGCCTCTCGTACAAAACGCGTGGTCAGGTTGATGAGAATAAACATCACGGGGCGCTGTTCAGCTTTAAGGTTTTTCATCGTGATGGTGAGAAGTGCGAACGGTGTGGCAGCATCATTGAGAAAACCACGCTATCTTCGCGCCCGTTTTACTGGTGCCCTGGCTGCCAGCACTAGGCAGAACGTTTCGGCGCATAGGTTGAAATAAACCGCGCAATGGCTGGTCCCGTCAGCAAAATACTGAACAGGCGCAGGGTTTGCATCGCCATGATGAGCGCCATATCGGCATTGCTCCCTGCGGCGATGACCGCTACCGTATCAAGCCCGCCAGGGCTGGTGGCGAGGTAGGCGGTCATAAAATCAATATGCATAAACCGGGTCAGCCCCCACGCCATACCGGCACAAATAGCCAGCAGTGCAAAAATCGACAACAGGATTTGCGGCAGTGGGTGTAATGCCCGCAGTAAGATTTGCTTATCGAAACCCAGCCCAATCCGCCAGCCAATCGCCATATATGCTATCGCCAGCAGCCATTCCGGTAACTCAATCGTGATGAACTCGCCAGACTGGAGCACCGCACCCGCCAGCATCGGGATGAGCATCGTGCCGGAAGGAAGACGCAACAGGCATCCCGCCGTGCCAGCAATGACCGCGAGCAAGACGGTAAACAGGAGATTTATGCTGACGGGCGGGAACCAGACTATTTGCTGATTCATCGCTTCAGCGTTATCGCCCAGCATCATTCGCGCTACCAGAACCGCCGCGCCCGCGACAAACAGAACTCGCAGATACTGCATAAACGCCACCAGGCGAATATCTGCGCCGTAATCTTGTGCCATAGCATCCATTGCCGCCGCACCACCAGGCGAGGAGCCCCAGGCACCGGTATTTCCGGGCAGTGAGCTATAGCGCACCAATAACCAGCCCACGATGGCGCTGGAAAGCAACGTTACCAGCAAAATAGTTAACACAATCGGCCAGTTAACGGCCAGAGTGGTGAGAATAGAACCGGTGAGGTTTTGCGCAATCATGCAGCCAAGAATGGCTTGCGCGGCGAGAAAAGCGGAGCGGGGGAGTTGCAGGGTCACTCCGCGCATACTGAAGATGATCCCGGCGAGCATCGGTCCGAGCAATAGCGCCGCCGGGAGATGTACCGCGAGGAAGCCAATAGAAAGGAGAAGTGACAACACACATAACATTCCCCACTGCAAGACTGGCATCCTTCGTATCCTCGTTATTTTATCTTTGGTGTATCGATACAGCATAAAGAAAGCCGGACCTGGAAAAAATAACGGCAATCAAGGAAAAGGGGAAAATCAGCAATTATCTGAATAAGATGCCCTGTACTGGCAAAGGGCATTAGTCTCATCAGTTGTAGTTAATTTTAAAAAGCACCACCGTGTCGAATGGCCCAGCCTCGATGGGAGTGCCTGGCGTGGACGAAAGTTCAGCCGTATAGTTTTTTTCGTAGATCAACATGTCGCTGGTGAAATCGGCATACTCGCTGTATTTGTTGAAGGTGTAGGGCGAGTCGTTTTCATCCAGTAACCGCAGCTTAAGTCCGTTGCCAATGAGTAATGCTTTATCGTCTTCAACTAACGTTTCTTCTGTATAAAACGAGGAGCTAACCTTAAATCCGTCGGTGCATTGATCATTTTGTGATTTGGTCGTTTTAATACCGAACGTTTTTGTCATGTTATGCCGCCGGATATCCAGCACATTAAATTTACCGAAATCAATCACCTGATTGGCTGGGGTAATAGAAAAATTCACGCTGCAATCCAGCACGCGAATGTTTTCCAGACCGATAATATGATATTTCAGGTTTCTGGCGGTGGGATCTTCGTTAACACTGCCCGCGCCATCAAATTGCACCACGATGTAGTCGCTGAGAGTACTTTGATAATCATGAGGCGGCATGGTGCGGACTTTGACGTAAAGTCGCATACGTGCAATAAAAGTCCGTGATTTATGAATATTTGTCGGCTCACCGGAGCAAAGTTTGTTTTGCCAGCCCATCGCAATGATCTGTTCCGGGGTGTAAATATCAATTTTCTTACTATCGATACACTGATTCGTGTCGATGCGGCTTTGCCCCAGACTGGCGTCATAGTCCACACCTTCATAGGTTACGCCTAATTGATAATAGGGGTCCTGCACGCCTGGGTACGGGTTTACCCAAGCAAAAACATGCTCACTCTCAAAGTTGCCGTTAGTATTGTTGTCGCAATAGACGGGAATTCTAATATCATCAGACTCCCAGATTTTATCGCCGGGTTTGGCATTACCCGGTACAGCAAACGGCTGAATATTTTCTGATTTTTCTACCTGACCACCCGATGCACCAAAATAACAGTCCAGCGCCAGCGCAGACCTCAGCGGCAGAAATAGCAGACAAATAACAAGTAATAATCCTTTGCCAGCACTCATTTCTTCGCCTCCACTGGCTGTAAACGGCACGGCCCGTTACAGTCTAGGGTGGTCATTCGCAATGCGCCGTAATCATCCATGTAGCCGAGGTAAAATTGACTGCCGTTATAGCTTCCCGTATTAGTGGTTACCGAGCCGAAAGGTGCGACCATAGTGGTTTTGAAACCGGGGAGTACCCCTTTTTCATTTTGCCCCAGGTAGGCGATAGTCAGATAATAGGCGGTAGGATTTTTCAGTGTCAGTTGGTTGCTCTGTTGGCTAACCTGTAACTGCAGCTCTACATGTTCACCTGTTTTCTTGCGTAACGTTGCAGGTCGCCAGAACAATTTGATACGACTTTGGATAGCGATCTGAAGTACCGCATGATCGCTGCTTTTATCCGGGGCTGGAGGAATTTCGCGCATGTTATAGTAGAACAGCGTTTCGCGATCGCCGGGCAATTTTGGAGTTGATGCTTGTTTTACAATCCGCACTTGCGATGTTGCTTTCGGTTCCAGACGTTGAATCGGTGGCAGGGCGACCAGAAGATCGTCGCTTTTCTCCCCTTTTTCATTTTCTATCCAGGAATAAGCAAGATAAGGCAGTTTGTCACTCTGGTTTTCTATTCGCAGGCTGGTGGCTTTATCATTGGCGTTAAACACAATGCGTGTGCGATCAGGTTGCACTGCAGCGTAGCTACCCAGGCTGACGGTTAACAGAATCAGTGGCAGTCCTTTAATAAATGTCATTCGCTTTTCCTTAATTAATGACAAGGTAAAATCAGGCGTTTTGTTGTGTCTTCCAGACGTTCTGGTAGATGAATAATGCAACTTTGTTTGTCACCCCAGATCACGGTAAATTGTTGATTTTCAGCAACACCGCTTAACCAGGCATGACCTTCTTCGCCAACCATACCCACGCTGATACCGCTGTCATCCTGCCGGATATCGGCACCGAGAGGTGGGAAATGGCCGTTGGCGGTGCGAATGATGGTGTTAACGTCTTTACCGGAACGGGATGCCAGCGTTTGTAACCAATCGCGCCTTCAATCCACGTTTCTTTGATGACATTTTCTGCTACCGTCACGCCGTCAGGTAAATCATTCATGTTGACTGCCACGGTGGACGGCTGGTAACTGGAAATTAGCGGTATCACGGCGATACCAAAATGATTGGTATAATCGAGTTGGCCCTGAACCGGGATATCTGCCACACCATCGGTGCTGATCATCAACCGTGGTTCATTGGTGGAGCTGCGGCGATGGAACGCTGCACCATATTGGGTTGCGGTGAAAGAACCGCTCCAGCTAGTGCTGACAGAGCTGTAATCATTGGCGGCATAGGTGCCAGAAAGATCCCATTCGCCCGCCGAACTCAGATGTTGATAGTTGCCGCTCAACTGTGCGCCATCATCCGGGCGATCGGATTGCATTCCTGCAGACATGCCCCAGCTATTACGTTCATCCAGCGTATCATTCAATGACATGCGGTGTGTGGTGCTGCTGCTACTGTTTTGCATGTCATAACCGATTCGACCACCGTTACCAATGGGTAATGAAATCGACAAGTAAATCTGGTTGTCGCGATCTTTGTCTTCGTAGTGGGTCGTATTGAACGACGTTGAGATTGAGATATCTTTCCAGTCACCAATATCAACATTAAAGCCCGCCGTGATGTTGGCAGTCGTGGAGGCATCTGCGTTCCACCAGGTCTGATGTAAGAGGTTGGCGTACAGGTTGAGATTCAGCGGGATAATCGGTTGGCCTACGGATAAGCTGATTGTCTGTTTTTCATCTTGCGCATCGTTGTCGTTGTATTTGTGATCCAGATAGTTGGCGTAGCTGTGAAAATGACGATCTGAGAAGCGATAAGCGGCGAGCGAAATCGTGCTGTTTGTGGCATCTACTTGTTTGCTGTAATTAAAGCGATAGCTTAAGCCCCGCTCGTCCTGCTGGTTGTCAAAATGGCTACTGGCCCAGGTGACATCAAACGACAGCGCGCCAAGCCAGAGCATATTTTGCCCGATACCCAATGCGGCAGAATGGTAGTCATCACCAGAAATCAGCAGGCCGCCGTACAGCGAGGTATTTGAGAGCATCCCCCAGGAAACTTCATTGCTAAAAAAGGTTTCATTTTCAGTTTGATGTGACATGGAGGGTCGTGGCTGGCCTGCGGCCAGTTTATAGCGAGCCTGCCCCTGGCGCGTCAGGAAGGGCGTTGATGCTGCCGACACCTGGAAATTATTCACACGACCATCTTCCTCTGTCACTTTAACATCTAACGTACCCTGGACGGACTGATTAAGGTCATCAATGATAAACGGGCCTGGCGGGACTTTTTTCTGGTAAATAACGCGGCCTGATTGACTGATAGTCACCGTGGCATTGGTTTGTGCTATACCGCTAATTTGTGGGGCGTAGCCGCGCAGTTCCCACGGTAACATCCGATCGTCACTCGCCAGTGCCGCGCCGGTATAAGAAAAGCCATCGAAAATATTGGAACTGAAATCCGTTTCACCGAGGGTTAATTTTGAACCTAATTGCGGTAATGGGCGAAAAAGATAAGTGCGTGATATTTCGCCTGACTGTTCATGGTTATCATCGCTATCGGTCTGATTCAACTGGTAATCACTGCGTAAGCGCCATGCCCCTGCGTTAATTCCGACTGTTCCGTAGGCGTTCAGGTTAGTGCTGCTGCTGCCATCCTGTGGGCGGTAGCTGCTGGCAAACAGGTTGTAATCCATCAGGATCCCGGCGACACCTTCTTTCCATGTGGAGGGGGGCATCCAGTTTTCTGAATGCCACGCCAGCCAGGCTTGCGGAATAGTGATATTCAGTTGCTGATTGGCCTGATCAAAATTGAAGAGCATTTCAGGTCGGGAGCTAAAATCGACGCACTGATTTATCAGTGGTAACGACTGACGGACTTCAGGTTTTAAGCCAAATTTATCGACCAGTAATTCATTGATGCACGGAATGGTTTTGTCACCATTTTTTTGCCAGTTAATTTTTTGCCCATTACTGATTTGGTTATTATTTGCTGCAATGCTAACAAAATATTCACCGGGAACAATGACACCTTTTTTCTTTAATAATGAAATATCAATGCGGTCGCGCATTGATTTATCGAGGACATTCAGGTTGAATTCGACCGCCACTGCGGAAGGCATCGCCATGACCAGGCAGGATACAAAAGAGAGTCGATAAATATTCACGGTGTCCATACCTGATAAATATTTGAAGAAAGGCGGCGATGACGCCGCCAAAATAATAGTTATTTATAATCCAGCACGTAGGTCGCGTTAGCCGTAACTGCGCCTGGAGTTACTGGTGTAACCTGATCAATTTGTTCCATCCAGGCAAAGAAATTCAGCGTTTGCTCGCTGGACGTCGGTGCCAGGTCGATGTCCGGAGAAGCTGTGCCTAAAATGATATTACTTTGATCCTTATTCATTAAACGCACACCGACACCGGTGGCTTCTCCAGTGCTGGTATTGTTGAGTATCGGGTCTGCACCGGTGGTTTTCGCTGAGCTGTCAAAGGTGACTGCGACTTTAGAAATCTTGCCACCGGAACCGTTATTAGAGTTTTCCAGATCGCAATTGACTAAGCGTAGGTCGACAGCAACGACATCGCTGTGATGTGACTGATTAATGTGGCTGGTGGTCACCTGGCCGAGTTCAACTTCTTTATCGATATCATCCTGATGGATTTCACACGGTGCTTCAATAACTTCACCTTTAAAGTGAATTTCACCGGAACCTTCATCAGCAGCATGAACAGGTGCTGTGAACAACAGAGATACAGCCAGTGCAGCTAATGTTTTTTGTCCTTTAAACATAACTGAGTCCTTTAAATAAAGAGATAGAGTATTGCGTGACAAGAATATCTGAGCTGGCAATTGAATATGTTTTGTTTTATTTAACAATATTAAAAATCTTGTTATGTAATAGGACCATTAATTGATTATGTAAATTTATTGTTTTATGTGATGAAGGTAGGGCGCATTTGGATATGCATAATTTTCATTGGGTTAATGATGCTACCGGCGGGGAAGTATAAAATTAAATTTATCATTCTGCTCAGAATATGAGTTATCACATTTTTTAATCTTATTTATGGATATTTGTACTCGATTTAATTTTTACAGTTTTTTGTGTTTAGGTATATAAAAATTAACCCGCCATATAGAGGACGGGTTAAAAGAATTTACTGCGCAGTAATCAAAGACTAGCGTTTGATATCGCTTTTAAAATCGCGTTTTTCGTAACCAGTATACAGTTGGCGTGGACGGGCGATTTTCATGCCTTCGTTATGCATTTCGCTCCAGTGAGCAATCCAGCCGACAGTACGCGCCATGGCGAAGATCACGGTGAACATAGAAGACGGAATACCCATCGCTTTCAGAATGATACCGGAGTAGAAATCTACGTTCGGGTACAGTTTCTTCTCGATAAAGTACGGGTCATTCAGCGCGATGTTTTCCAGCTCCATAGCCACTTCCAGCAGCTCATCTTTGCTGCCCAGCTCTTTCAGCACTTCGTGGCAGGTTTCACGCATTACTGTGGCGCGTGGGTCGTAGTTTTTATACACGCGGTGACCGAAGCCCATCAGGCGGAAAGAGTCATTTTTATCTTTCGCACGACGCATAAATTCCGGAATGTGTTTCACCGAGCTGATTTCTTCCAGCATTTTCAGCGCAGCTTCGTTAGCACCACCGTGAGCCGGCCCCCACAGAGAGGCGATACCTGCTGCGATACAGGCGAACGGGTTCGCACCCGAAGAGCCAGCGGTACGCACGGTAGAGGTCGACGCGTTCTGTTCATGGTCTGCGTGCAGGATCAGAATACGATCCATCGCGCGTTCCAGAATCGGATTGACTTCATACGGTTCGCACGGTGTGGAGAACATCATGTGCAGGAAGTTACCGGCGTAGGAGAGGTCATTGCGTGGGTAAACAAATGGCTGACCAATGGAATACTTGTAGCACATTGCTGCCATGGTCGGCATTTTCGACAGCAGACGGAACGCCGCGATTTCACGATGACGCGGATTGTTAACATCCAGTGAGTCGTGATAAAACGCCGCCAGTGCGCCGGTAATGCCGCACATGACCGCCATCGGATGAGAGTCGCGGCGGAAGGCGTGGAACAGACGAGTAATCTGTTCGTGGATCATGGTATGGCGGGTAACCGTAGTTTTAAATTCGTCATACTGTTTCTGGGTCGGTTTTTCACCATTCAGCAGAATGTAACAGACTTCCAGGTAGTTAGAATCGGTCGCCAGTTGATCGATCGGGAAACCGCGGTGCAACAAAATACCTTCATCACCATCAATAAAAGTAATTTTAGATTCGCAGGATGCGGTTGAAGTGAAGCCTGGGTCAAAGGTGAATACACCTTTTGAGCCGAGAGTACGGATATCAATAACATCTTGACCCAGTGTGCCTTTCAGCACATCCAGTTCAACAGCTGTATCCCCGTTGAGGGTGAGTTTTGCTTTTGTATCAGCCATTTAAGGTCTCCTTAGCGCCTTATTGCGTAAGACTGCCGGAACTTAAATTTGCCTTCGCACATCAACCTAGCTTTACCCGATTGTTATTTGGCTCGCCGCTCTGCGAAAGAGGGGAAAACCTGGGTACAGAGCTCTGGGCGCTTGCAGGTAAAGTATTCATTGATGACGAATAAACGGCGAATCAAGCACTTAGCAATCCGAATTATTAAACCTGTCTATCACTAATAACTGTCCTGGATGGATTGGTCAATACTTCCACACTGTTACATAAGTTAATCTTAGGTGAAATAGTGACCCCATAACTTTTACGCATTATATGCTTTTCCTGATGATGTTTGTAACAACTTTGTTGAATGATTGTCAAACTAGATAATTAAAAATTAAATAAATGTTTTTATCGTGACTCAGATCACTGTTCTGGATAAAACCAGACAAACCATATGTAGGTTAATTGTAATGATTTTGTGAACGGCCTATACTGCCGCCAGGTCTCCGGAACACCCTGCAATCCCGAGCCACCCAGCGTTGTAACGTGTCGTTTTCGCATCTGGAAGCAGTGTTTTGCATGACGCGCAGTTATAGAAAGGACGCTGTCTGACCCGCAAGCAGACCGGAGGAAGGAAATCCCGACGTCTCCTGGTAACAGAAAGTTATCCTCTGTACCCGTAGTCCCCAGGGAATAATAAGAACAGCATGTGGGCGTTATTCATGATAAGAAATGTGAAAAAACAAAGACCTGTTAATCTGGACCTACAGACCATCCGGTTCCCCATCACGGCGATAGCGTCCATTCTTCATCGCGTTTCCGGTGTGATCACGTTTGTTGCAGTGGGCATCCTGCTGTGGCTTCTGGGTTCCAGTCTCTCTTCCCCCGAAGGTTTCGAACAAGCTTCCGCCATTATGGGCAGCTTCTTCGTCAAATTTATCATGTGGGGCATCCTTACCGCTCTGGCATATCACGTCGTCGTAGGTATTCGCCACATGATGATGGATTTTGGCTATCTGGAAGAAACATTCGAAGCGGGTAAACGCTCCGCCAAAATCTCCTTTGTTATCACTGTCGTGCTTTCACTTCTCGCAGGAGTCCTCGTATGGTAAGCAACGCCTCCGCATTAGGACGCAATGGCGTACATGATTTCATCCTCGTTCGCGCCACCGCTATCGTCCTGACGCTCTACATCATTTATATGGTTGGTTTTTTCGCTACCAGTAGCGAGCTGACATATGAAGTCTGGATCGGTTTCTTTGCCTCTGCGTTCACCAAAGTGTTTACCCTGCTGGCGCTGTTTTCCATCTTGATTCATGCCTGGATCGGCATGTGGCAGGTGTTGACCGACTACGTTAAACCGCTGGCCTTGCGTCTGATGCTGCAACTGGTGATTGTTGTTGCGCTGGTGGTTTACGTGATTTATGGATTCGTTGTGGTGTGGGGTGTGTGATGAAATTGCCAGTCAGAGAATTTGATGCAGTTGTGATTGGTGCCGGCGGCGCAGGTATGCGCGCGGCGCTGCAAATTTCCCAGAGCGGCCAGACCTGTGCGCTGCTCTCTAAAGTCTTCCCGACCCGTTCCCATACCGTTTCTGCGCAAGGCGGCATTACCGTTGCGCTGGGTAATACCCATGAAGATAACTGGGAATGGCATATGTACGACACCGTCAAAGGGTCGGACTATATCGGTGACCAGGACGCGATTGAATATATGTGTAAAACCGGGCCGGAAGCGATTCTGGAACTGGAACATATGGGCCTGCCGTTCTCGCGCCTTGATGATGGTCGTATTTATCAGCGTCCATTTGGCGGCCAGTCGAAAAACTTCGGCGGTGAGCAGGCGGCACGTACTGCGGCGGCGGCTGACCGTACCGGTCATGCACTGTTGCACACCCTTTATCAGCAGAACCTGAAAAACCACACCACCATTTTCTCCGAATGGTATGCGCTGGATCTGGTGAAAAACCAGGATGGCGCGGTGGTCGGTTGTACCGCACTGTGCATCGAAACTGGTGAAGTGGTTTACTTCAAAGCCCGCGCAACGGTGCTGGCGACTGGCGGGGCTGGGCGTATTTATCAGTCCACCACTAACGCCCACATTAATACCGGCGACGGCGTTGGCATGGCTATCCGTGCTGGCGTACCAGTGCAGGATATGGAAATGTGGCAGTTCCACCCGACCGGCATTGCGGGTGCGGGTGTGCTGGTGACTGAAGGTTGTCGTGGTGAAGGCGGTTATCTGCTGAACAAACATGGCGAACGCTTTATGGAGCGTTATGCACCGAACGCCAAAGACCTGGCGGGGCGTGATGTGGTGGCGCGTTCCATCATGATCGAAATCCGTGAAGGTCGCGGCTGTGATGGTCCGTGGGGGCCACACGCAAAACTGAAACTCGACCACCTGGGTAAAGAAGTTCTTGAATCCCGTCTGCCGGGTATCCTTGAACTCTCCCGAACCTTTGCTCACGTCGATCCGGTGAAAGAACCGATTCCGGTTATCCCAACCTGCCACTACATGATGGGCGGTATTCCGACCAAAGTGACTGGTCAGGCGCTGACCGTGAACGAGAAAGGCGAAGATGTGGTGATTCCAGGGCTGTTTGCGGTGGGCGAAATTGCCTGTGTATCGGTACACGGCGCTAACCGTCTTGGCGGTAACTCTCTGCTGGATCTGGTGGTATTTGGACGAGCGGCGGGTCTGCATCTGCAAGAATCTATCAGTGAACAGGGTGCACTGCGCGATGCCAGCGAGTCTGATGTTGAAGCCTCTCTGGAACGCATGAATCGCTGGAACAACAACCGTAACGGTGAAGATCCGGTGGCGATTCGCAAAGCACTGCAAGAATGTATGCAGCATAACTTCTCGGTATTCCGGGAAGGTGATGCGATGGCGAAAGGCCTTGAGCAGTTGAAAGTGATCCGCGAGCGGCTGAAAAATGCTCGTCTGGATGACACCTCCAGTGAGTTCAACACTCAGCGCGTTGAGTGCCTGGAACTGGATAACCTGATGGAAACGGCTTATGCAACGGCTGTTTCTGCTAATTTCCGTACCGAAAGCCGTGGCGCGCATAGCCGCTTCGACTTCCCGGATCGTGATGATGAAAACTGGCTGTGCCACTCCCTGTATCTGCCAGAGTCGGAATCCATGACGCGACGTAGCGTCAACATGGAACCGAAACTGCGCCCGGCATTCCCGCCGAAGATTCGTACTTACTAATGCGGAGGCAGGAAAATGAGACTCGAGTTTTCAATTTATCGCTATAACCCGGATGTTGATGATGCTCCGCGTATGCAGGATTACACCCTGGAAGCGGAAGAAGGTCGTGACATGATGCTGCTGGATGCGCTTATTCAGCTCAAAGAGAAAGATCCCAGCCTGTCGTTCCGCCGCTCCTGCCGTGAAGGGGTGTGCGGTTCTGACGGTCTGAACATGAACGGCAAAAATGGTCTGGCTTGTATAACCCCAATTTCGGCACTCAACCAGCCGGGCAAGAAGATTGTGATTCGCCCGCTGCCTGGTTTACCGGTGATCCGCGATTTGGTGGTAGACATGGGACAATTCTATGCCCAATATGAGAAAATTAAGCCTTACTTGTTGAATAATGGACAAAATCTACCAGCTCGTGAGCATTTACAAATGCCAGAGCAACGTGAAAAACTCGACGGGCTGTATGAATGTATTCTCTGCGCATGTTGTTCAACCTCTTGTCCGTCTTTCTGGTGGAACCCCGATAAGTTTATCGGTCCGGCAGGCTTGTTAGCGGCGTATCGTTTCCTTATCGATAGCCGTGATACCGAGACTGACAGCCGCCTCGACGGTTTGAGCGATGCATTCAGTGTATTCCGCTGTCACAGCATCATGAACTGCGTCAGTGTCTGTCCAAAAGGGCTGAACCCGACGCGCGCCATCGGCCATATCAAGTCGATGTTGTTGCAACGCAATGCGTAAACCTCAGGCCTGATAAGATGCGCAAGCGTCGCATCAGGCAACCAGAGCCGGATGCGGCGTGAACGCCTTATCCGGCCTACAAAAGAAATGCAGGAAATCTTTAAAAACTGCCCCTGACACTAAGACAGTTTTTAAAGGTTCCTTAGCGGACGCAGAAAATACGACAAGTCCGCAACAAGTGAACCCCGGCACGCACATCATTGTGCGTGGTAGTATCCACGGCGAAAATACTCGTCATATTTCACGTTGCATGTGCGTTGGTTGCGCTTGCTTACCCCGGTCACTTACTGAGTGTAAGCTCCCGGGGATTCACAAGCTGACCAACTTCCTGAAACGTGAACTATTTAGAGTATTAAGTAAGCATAAAAAAGATGCTTAAGGGATCACGATGCAGAACAGCGCTTTGAAAGCCTGGTTGGACTCTTCTTACCTCTCTGGCGCAAACCAGAGCTGGATAGAACAGCTCTATGAAGACTTCTTAACCGATCCTGACTCGGTTGACGCTAACTGGCGTTCGACGTTCCAGCAGTTACCTGGTACGGGAGTCAAACCGGATCAATTCCACTCTCAAACGCGTGAATATTTCCGCCGCCTGGCGAAAGATGCTTCACGTTACTCTTCAACGATCTCCGACCCTGACACCAATGTGAAGCAGGTTAAAGTCCTGCAGCTCATTAACGCATACCGCTTCCGTGGTCACCAACATGCGAATCTCGATCCGCTGGGACTGTGGCAGCAGGATAAAGTGGCCGATCTGGATCCGTCTTTCCACGATCTGACCGAAGCAGACTTCCAGGAGACCTTCAACGTCGGTTCATTTGCCAGCGGCAAAGAAACCATGAAACTCGGCGAGCTGCTGGAAGCTCTCAAGCAAACCTACTGCGGCCCGATTGGTGCCGAGTACATGCACATTACCAGTACCGAAGAAAAACGCTGGATCCAACAGCGTATCGAGTCTGGTCGCGCGACGTTCAACAGCGAAGAGAAAAAACGCTTCTTAAGTGAACTGACCGCCGCTGAAGGTCTTGAACGTTACCTCGGCGCAAAATTCCCGGGTGCAAAACGCTTCTCGCTGGAAGGCGGTGACGCGTTAATCCCGATGCTTAAAGAGATGATCCGCCATGCAGGCAACAGCGGCACCCGTGAAGTGGTTCTCGGTATGGCGCACCGTGGTCGTCTGAACGTGCTGGTGAACGTGCTGGGTAAAAAACCGCAAGACTTGTTCGATGAGTTTGCCGGTAAACATAAAGAACACCTCGGCACGGGCGACGTGAAATACCACATGGGCTTCTCGTCTGACTTCCAGACCGATGGCGGCCTGGTACACCTGGCGCTGGCGTTTAACCCGTCTCACCTTGAGATTGTAAGCCCGGTGGTTATCGGTTCTGTTCGTGCCCGTCTGGACAGACTTGATGAGCCGAGCAGCAACAAAGTGCTGCCAATCACCATCCACGGTGATGCCGCAGTGACCGGACAGGGCGTAGTTCAGGAAACCCTGAACATGTCAAAAGCGCGTGGTTATGAAGTTGGCGGTACGGTGCGTATCGTTATCAACAACCAGGTGGGCTTCACTACCTCTAACCCGCTGGATGCCCGTTCTACGCCGTACTGTACTGATATTGGTAAGATGGTACAGGCACCGATTTTCCACGTTAATGCGGATGATCCGGAAGCGGTTGCCTTTGTTACCCGTCTGGCGCTCGATTTCCGTAACACCTTCAAACGTGATGTTTTCATCGACCTGGTATGCTACCGCCGTCACGGCCACAACGAAGCCGACGAGCCGAGTGCAACCCAGCCGCTGATGTATCAGAAAATCAAAAAACATCCGACGCCGCGCAAAATCTACGCGGACAAGCTGGAGCAGGAAAAAGTGGCGACGCTGGAAGATGCCACCGAGATGGTTAACCTGTACCGCGATGCGCTGGATGCGGGCGATTGCGTAGTGGCTGAGTGGCGTCCGATGAACATGCACTCTTTCACCTGGTCGCCGTATCTCAACCACGAATGGGATGAAGAATACCCGAACAAGGTTGAGATGAAGCGTTTGCAGGAACTGGCAAAACGTATCAGCACGGTGCCAGAAGCCATTGAGATGCAGTCTCGCGTTGCCAAGATTTATGGTGATCGCCAGGCGATGGCGGCCGGTGAAAAACTGTTTGACTGGGGCGGCGCGGAAAACCTTGCTTACGCCACGCTGGTTGATGAAGGTATTCCGGTTCGTCTGTCTGGTGAAGACTCCGGTCGCGGAACCTTCTTCCACCGTCACGCAGTGATTCACAACCAGTCCAACGGCTCCACTTATACGCCGCTGCAACATATTCATAACGGTCAGGGCGCGTTCCGCGTCTGGGACTCCGTACTGTCTGAAGAAGCAGTGCTGGCATTTGAATACGGTTATGCCACCGCAGAACCGCGGACGTTGACCATCTGGGAAGCACAGTTCGGTGACTTTGCCAACGGTGCCCAGGTCGTTATTGACCAGTTCATCTCCTCCGGCGAACAGAAATGGGGCCGTATGTGTGGTCTGGTGATGCTGCTGCCGCACGGTTACGAAGGGCAAGGGCCGGAGCACTCCTCCGCGCGTCTGGAACGTTATCTGCAACTTTGCGCCGAGCAAAACATGCAGGTTTGCGTACCGTCTACTCCGGCACAGGTTTACCACATGCTGCGTCGCCAGGCGCTGCGTGGGATGCGTCGTCCGCTGGTGGTCATGTCACCGAAATCGCTGCTGCGTCATCCGCTGGCGGTTTCCAGCCTCGAAGAACTGGCGAATGGCACCTTCCTGCCAGCCATCGGTGAAATCGACGAGCTTGATCCGAAGGGCGTGAAGCGCGTAGTGATGTGTTCTGGTAAGGTTTATTACGACCTGCTTGAACAACGCCGTAAGAACAATCAACAAGATGTCGCCATCGTGCGTATCGAGCAACTCTACCCGTTCCCGCATAAAGCGATGCAGGAAGTGTTGCAGCAGTTTGCTCACGTCAAGGATTTTGTCTGGTGCCAGGAAGAGCCGCTCAACCAGGGCGCATGGTACTGCAGCCAGCATCATTTCCGTGAAGTGATTCCGTTTGGGGCTTCTCTGCGTTATGCAGGCCGCCCGGCCTCCGCCTCTCCGGCGGTAGGATATATGTCCGTTCACCAGAAACAGCAACAAGATCTGGTTAATGACGCGCTGAACGTCGAATAAATAAAGGATACAAAATGAGTAGCGTAGATATTCTGGTCCCTGACCTGCCTGAATCCGTAGCTGATGCCACCGTCGCAACCTGGCATAAAAAACCCGGCGACGCAGTCGTACGTGATGAAGTGCTGGTGGAAATCGAAACTGACAAAGTGGTACTGGAAGTACCGGCATCAGCAGACGGCATTCTGGATGCGGTTCTGGAAGATGAAGGTACAACCGTAACGTCTCGTCAGATCCTCGGCCGCCTACGTGAAGGCAATAGCGTGGGTAAAGAAACCAGCGCTAAATCTGAAGAGAAAGCGTCCACGCCTGCGCAACGTCAGCAGGCGTCTCTGGAAGAGCAAAACAACGACGCGTTAAGCCCGGCGATCCGTCGCCTGCTGGCTGAACACAACCTCGATGCCAGCGCTATTAAAGGCACCGGTGTTGGCGGTCGTCTGACCCGTGAAGATGTGGAAAAACATCTGGCGAAAGCCCCGGCGAAAGATGCAACTCCGGCAGCAACTGCTCCGGCGGCTCAACCAGCACTGGCTGCTCGTAGCGAAAAACGTGTACCGATGACTCGTCTGCGTAAGCGCGTGGCAGAGCGTCTGTTGGAAGCGAAAAACTCCACCGCTATGCTGACCACGTTCAACGAAGTCAACATGAAGCCGATTATGGATCTGCGTAAGCAGTACGGTGAAGCGTTTGAAAAACGCCACGGCATCCGTCTGGGCTTTATGTCCTTCTATGTGAAAGCGGTTGTTGAAGCGCTGAAACGTTACCCGGAAGTGAACGCATCTATTGATGGCGATGATGTGGTTTACCACAACTATTTCGACGTTAGCATGGCAGTTTCTACGCCGCGCGGTCTGGTAACGCCGGTTCTGCGTGATGTCGATACCCTCGGCATGGCTGACATTGAGAAGAAAATCAAAGAGCTGGCTGTGAAAGGCCGTGACGGCAAGCTGACGGTTGAAGATCTGACCGGTGGTAACTTTACCATCACCAACGGTGGTGTGTTCGGTTCCCTGATGTCTACGCCTATCATCAACCCGCCGCAGAGCGCAATTCTGGGCATGCACGCTATTAAAGATCGTCCGATGGCGGTGAATGGTCAGGTTGAGATCCTGCCGATGATGTACCTGGCGCTGTCCTACGATCACCGCCTGATCGATGGTCGCGAATCCGTGGGTTTCCTGGTGACAATCAAAGAGTTGCTGGAAGATCCGACGCGTCTGCTGCTGGACGTGTAGTAGTTTAAGCCTCACCTGCACTGTAGACTGGATAAGGCGTTATCGCCGCATCCGATGAATGATGCCTGATGCGACGCTTAACGCGTCTTATCAGGCCTACGGGTGACTCCGATGTAGGTCGGATAAGGCGCTCGCGCCGCATCCGACAAGCGATGCCTGATGTGACGCTGACGCGTTTTATCAGGCCTATGGGTGACTCTGATGTAGGTCGGATAAGGCGCTCGCGCCGCATCCGACAAGCGATGCCTGATGCGACGCTTAACGCGTCTTATCAGGCCTACGGGTGACTCCGATGTAGGTCGGATAAGGCGCTCGCGCCGCATCCGACAAGCGATGCCTGATGCGACGCTGACGCGTCTTATCAGGCCTACGGGTGCCTCCGATGTAGGTCGGATAAGGCGCTCGCGCCGCATCCGACAAGCGATGCCTGATGCGACGCTGACGCGTCTTATCAGGCCTACGGGTGCCTCCGATGTAGGTCGGATAAGGCGCTCGCGCCGCATCCGACAAGCGATGCCTGATGCGACGCTTAACGCGTGTTATCAGGCCTACGGGTGACTCCGATGTAGGTCGGATAAGGCGCTCGCGCCGCATCCGACAAGCGATGCCTGATGCGACGCTGACGCGTCTTATCAGGCCTACGGGTGACTCCGATGCAGGTCGGATAAGGCGCTCGCGCCGCATCCGACAAGCGATGCCTGATGTGACGCTTAACGCGTCTTATCAGGCCTACGGGTGACTCTGATGCAGGTCGGATAAGGCGCTCGCGCCGCATCCGACAAGCGATGCCTGATGTGACGCTTAACGCGTCTTATCAGGCCTACGGGTGACTCCGATGTAGGTCGGATAAGGCGCTCGCGCCGCATCCGACAAGCGATGCCTGATGCGACGCTTAACGCGTTTTATCAGGCCTACGGGTGACTCCGATGTAGGTCGGATAAGGCGCTCGCGCCGCATCCGACAATACCCGGAAGCGATACGTCACATTCGGTCTACGGTTTAAAAGATAACGATTACTAAAGGATGGACAGAATACATGAACTTACATGAATATCAGGCAAAACAACTTTTTGCCCGCTATGGCTTACCAGCACCGGTGGGTTATGCCTGTACTACTCCGCGCGAAGCAGAAGAAGCCGCTTCAAAAATCGGTGCCGGTCCGTGGGTAGTGAAATGTCAGGTTCACGCTGGTGGCCGCGGTAAAGCGGGCGGTGTGAAAGTGGTAAACAGCAAAGAAGACATCCGTGCTTTTGCAGAAAACTGGCTGGGCAAGCGTCTGGTAACGTATCAAACAGACGCCAATGGACAACCGGTTAACCAGATTCTGGTTGAAGCGGCGACCGATATCGCGAAAGAGCTGTATCTTGGTGCCGTTGTTGACCGTAGCTCCCGCCGCGTGGTCTTTATGGCCTCCACTGAAGGTGGCGTGGAAATCGAAAAAGTGGCGGAAGAAACCCCGCACCTGATCCATAAAGTTGCGCTTGATCCGCTGACCGGCCCGATGCCGTATCAGGGACGCGAGCTGGCGTTCAAACTGGGTCTGGAAGGTAAACTGGTTCAACAGTTCACCAAAATTTTCATGGGCCTGGCGACTATTTTCCTGGAACGGGATCTGGCGCTGATCGAAATCAACCCGTTGGTTATCACCAAACAGGGCGATCTTATCTGCCTCGACGGCAAACTGGGCGCTGATGGTAACGCACTGTTCCGCCAGCCTGATCTGCGCGAAATGCGCGACCAGTCGCAGGAAGATCCGCGTGAAGCGCAGGCTGCACAGTGGGAACTGAACTACGTAGCGCTGGACGGCAACATCGGTTGTATGGTTAACGGCGCAGGCCTGGCGATGGGCACGATGGACATCGTTAAACTGCACGGCGGTGAACCGGCTAACTTCCTCGATGTTGGCGGTGGTGCAACCAAAGAACGCGTGACCGAAGCATTCAAAATCATCCTCTCTGACGAAAAAGTAAAAGCCGTTCTGGTTAACATCTTTGGCGGTATCGTTCGTTGCGACCTGATTGCTGACGGTATCATCGGCGCGGTAGCAGAAGTGGGTGTTAACGTCCCGGTTGTCGTACGTCTGGAAGGTAACAACGCCGAACTCGGCGCGAAGAAACTGGCTGACAGCGGCCTGAATATTATTGCAGCAAAAGGTCTGACGGATGCAGCTCAGCAGGTTGTTGCCGCAGTGGAGGGGAAATAATGTCCATTTTAATTGATAAAAACACCAAGGTTATCTGCCAGGGCTTTACCGGTAGCCAGGGGACTTTCCACTCTGAACAGGCCATTGCATACGGCACTAAAATGGTGGGCGGCGTAACTCCAGGTAAAGGCGGCACCACCCACCTTGGCCTGCCGGTGTTCAACACCGTGCGTGAAGCAGTAGCTGCCACTGGTGCCACTGCTTCTGTTATCTACGTACCAGCACCGTTCTGCAAAGACTCCATTCTGGAAGCCATCGACGCAGGCATTAAGCTTATCATCACCATCACTGAGGGCATCCCGACGCTGGATATGCTGACCGTGAAAGTGAAACTGGACGAAGCGGGCGTGCGCATGATTGGCCCGAACTGCCCGGGCGTAATCACTCCGGGTGAGTGTAAAATCGGTATCCAGCCGGGCCACATCCATCGCCCTGGTAAAGTGGGTATCGTTTCCCGTTCCGGTACGCTGACTTATGAAGCAGTTAAACAGACCACGGATTACGGTTTCGGTCAGTCTACCTGTGTCGGTATCGGCGGCGATCCGATCCCTGGCTCTAACTTTATCGACATTCTCGAAATGTTCGAAAAAGATCCGCAGACCGAAGCGATCGTGATGATCGGTGAGATCGGCGGTAGCGCCGAAGAAGAAGCGGCTGCGTACATCAAAGAGCACGTCACCAAGCCAGTTGTGGGTTACATTGCCGGTGTGACTGCGCCGAAAGGCAAACGTATGGGTCACGCAGGTGCAATCATTTCCGGTGGTAAAGGGACTGCGGATGAGAAATTTGCTGCCCTGGAAGCCGCAGGCGTGAAAACCGTTCGCAGCCTGGCTGACATCGGTGAAGCACTGAAAACTGTTCTGAAATAAATATCTGTAATAAGAAATAGCCCTCGCCGCGTCCCTCTACAGGAATGGCGAAGGGCTGTCGGTTTCGACATGGTTGGCCATCTTATGATGGCCTTTTTTATGCCTTAAACGTTAACCACGGTCGAAATCTGACTGCTGGTTGAATCAATCCTGTCTCCTGCGGGGCTTCGATAAGTGAATCAATATCGCTTATAAGCGACCACCGCTTCTTCTTGATGCCATTTTGTTGAAAATGAAAAATTATATTCTCCAGGGTTCATATTTTTTAATTTTATATGTTTGCCAGCTTTTTTAGTTAGGGTTTGTTATTTTAAGGATGATAAAAATAGAATATGTATTAATGATAACAAGACATGCTCTTATGCTTGAAAATTAATGGTTGTTTTTAAATGTCGCTATATATCAATGTATTATGCTCCTGATACAACGCTGGTTTTTCGGCTATTACGTTAATGATTAGCTGTTGTGAATACGTTTTTACGAATAATTAAATTACAGACATCTTGCAATCTCATCATATTCATATGTTCAAATGAGAAAATATTTTGCCAACAATATCACTTTTTCCAAAAGTTAAATTAAGCATATTGAATTCGCATACAAAGCGTTGGCAATTTTTTTTGAATTTATATTCACGGTGAATATGCTATAGAAATTAAATTCACTAAATGAATTAATAATACGAAATTATAAACAGGAATTATATAAGCCGTTTCTGTATTCATTCGCTCATCTTTCTGAGCGATTACAGCATTTAATTTTATCCAGTAACAGGAGAAGATTCATGAGTAAGCCTTCAGATCCTCGTATTGATACCAGCCGCGTCATCCATGCGCCACAAGGTACTCAACTGCATTGCAAAAACTGGCAGATCGAAGCTGCCTATCGGATGTTGCAGAACAACCTTGATCCAGACGTGGCTGAAAATCCGCAACATCTGGTGGTGTACGGCGGTATTGGCCGCGCGGCACGTAACTGGGAGTGTTTCGACCAGATTCTGGAATCCCTGAAAAATCTGGAACCCGATGAGTCGCTGCTGGTTCAGTCCGGTAAACCCGTTGGTGTATTTAAAACCCATACTGACGCGCCACGTGTGTTGATCGCCAACTCTAACCTGGTGCCGCAATGGGCCAACTGGGATCACTTCAACGAACTCGATCGCAAAGGTCTGTTCATGTATGGACAGATGACCGCCGGTTCGTGGATCTACATTGGTAGCCAGGGCATTGTGCAGGGAACGTTTGAAACCTTTGTTGAGGCGGGGCGTCAGCACTACAACAATTCGCTAAGCGGAAAGTGGATCCTGACTGCGGGTCTGGGTGGCATGGGTGGAGCACAACCGCTGGCGGTGACTCTGGCAGGGGCATGTTCATTAAATATTGAGTGTCAGCAAAGTAGCATCGACTTCCGTCTGCGTACCCGTTATGTCGATAAACAGGCGAAAGATCTCGATGATGCACTGGCGCTGATTAAATACCACACCGAGCGCAAAGACGCCGTTTCTATCGCGCTACTGGGCAATGCGGCAGAAATTGTTCCTGAACTGGTGAAACGTGCACGTCAGGGGGCGATCAAACCGGATCTGGTCACTGACCAGACGTCTGCCCACGATCTGATTAACGGCTATTTGCCGATAGGGTGGAGCGTAGAACAATGGCGTGCGGCACAACAAGATCCGCAACAACACGCCAGGCTGCAAAAAGACGCCGCACAAAGTTGTGTGGCGCATGTTCAGGGGATGCTGGACTTCCAGGCGATGGGTATTCCGGTTGTCGACTATGGCAACAATATCCGTCAGGTAGCCTTCAATGAAGGTCTGCAAAATGCCTTTGATTTCCCGGGCTTTGTCCCTGCTTATATTCGCCCAATGTTCTGTGAAGGCAAAGGCCCGTTCCGTTGGGTAGCGCTGTCTGGTGACCCGGAAGATATCTATAAGACTGATGCCAAAATTAAAGAGCTGTTCCCCAATAACGTGCTGACGCACCGCTGGCTGGATATGGCGCGCGAGCGTATTGCTTTCCAGGGCTTGCCTTCACGAATTTGCTGGCTGGGGCTTGGCGAGCGTCACCTGGCGGGGCTGGCATTCAATGAAATGGTACGCAACGGTGAATTAAAAGCGCCGATTGTGATTGGTCGCGATCATCTTGATACCGGCTCTGTCGCCAGCCCGAACCGCGAAACCGAAAGTATGCTCGATGGCAGTGACGCGGTATCTGACTGGCCGTTGCTCAATGGTCTGCTCAACACGGCGGGCGGGGCAACGTGGGTGTCTCTGCATCATGGCGGCGGCGTTGGGATGGGATATTCCCAGCACGCCGGGATGGTCATTGTTGCTGATGGTAGCGAAGAAGCTGAAAAACGCCTGGCGCGTGTGCTGGTTAATGACTGTGCGTCAGGCGTTATGCGTCACGCTGATGCCGGTTATGAAGCCGCTATTGAATGTGCCAAAAATTATGGTCTGAAATTGCCGATGATTCGCTAAATATTAACGCTGTTATTTAATATTTGCGCTAATACAGGCGGAAAGTAATCCGCCTGTATAACAATAATTATCAAAAAATATTCATTACATCGTCGAAAGAAATATCTCTCGACCCTCTTTTGCTGTTTCAAAAAATGACCTCTCATTTTGCAGGAGACTTTTTCATGGAATCAAGCAGCCCTATCCGCAGTAAAAAACCGGTTTTAGAATCAAATACTATTAACGCCGTTCCTGAGTCCGCTCGCCATGGCGCGCCCTCCAGCCAGTTTACTTTGTGGCTAAGTGCTAACTTACAAATTACCGCCGTGGTGGACGGCGCGTTAGCGATTATTTTTGGCTCTGAAGCCATGTCAGCAATTATTGGTTTATTAATCGGTAATATTATCGGCGGCGCGGTTATGGCATTGCACTCGTCACAGGGGGCAAAGCTGGGATTACCACAGATGATCTCCAGTCGTATTCGCTTTGGTGTCAAAGGTGCGGCGTTACCATTATTAATGGTTATTATTATGTATCTCGGATTCGCTGCGACCGGTACGGTATTATCCGGCCAGGCGATTAACCGGATATTTGGTTTTGAGTCAGCATCGACCGGAATTATTATTTTCGGTATGCTTACCGCGATGATCGCATTGGTCGGTTATAAACTTATTCACGTCGTTGGCCGTGTTGCAGGGATATTAAGTATTCTGGGGTTTATTTACCTGGCCACTCAACTTAGCGGTCACTACGATGTGGCTGCGGCATTTGGTCAAAAGCCATTTAGCTTATCGGTGTTCTTATTAACGATTGCGCTCTCAGCCGGATGGCAATTAACGTTTGCACCATACGCCTCTGATTATTCCCGCTATTTACCCTCTGATACACCAGCAAAATCAATCTTCTTTGCCACCTTTCTTGGTACCACGCTTGGCGCGCAATGTGCCATGACCTTTGGCGTTCTTGTTGCTGCTTGCGGTGCTAACTTCCTGAAAGATCAGGTCGGTTTTATGGGCGAGTTAGCCGGGCCAACGTTTGCCATTCTGATTTATACGGTGATTGTTTGCGGCAAACTGACGGTTAACTGTTTGAATGCCTACGGCGGCTTTATGTCGATTCTGGCGACCGTCAGTGCCTTTAATAATCGCAGTCAGGTTTCACAGCGTGTTCGCGCTGCTTACGTTGTGGGCTTCGTGCTGTTGTCGATGGTCGTTGCGTTGGCGGCCAGCGCCGATTTCTTAAATAATTTCAAAAACTTTGTTCTGCTGCTGTTGACGGTATTTGTTCCGTGGAGCGCCATCAATCTCATCGACTACTACTTCATCTCACAAGGTAAAACCGATATTCCGGCACTCTATACCCCGGATGGACGCTATGGCGCGTATAACAAAACCGCGTTGGTTTGCTACGGAATTGGTGTGCTGGTGCAGATCCCCTTCCTGAATCAAAAACTGTATCAGGGGCCCATTTCTGTACTGATGGACGGGGCGGATATTTCCTGGATTATCGGTTTGTTAATGACTGCCGTTATCTATTACCCGTGGGCGAAACGCACCACCAGTGTCCCTGCCCAGACTATTTATCCCGAGTCGTAATATGGAACCAATGCTGATATCTGCAATGGATAAGCCCTTGCAACCGTGGCGCAACGGCGGGGGTTTTACGCGACAACTGCATGCCTGGCCTGATGATGAAAATTGGCTGTTACGCATCAGTATGGCCAATGTCAGCCAGGACGGTCCTTTTTCGGCGTGGCCAGGCGTGGTACGTGGTCTCGCGATCCTCGATGGGGAAGGGGTGAAACTGACGTTTGTCGATTCGATCATCAACCTGCAACGTCACGATCCCGCCTTAATTTTCCCAGGTGAAGCGATGCCGGATTGCCAGTTGCTGGGCGGGACTGTTCGCGATCTCAATGTCATGGCGCGGGAAGCTGATGTGGGGATGTTGCGGGTGCAAAGTGCTGTTGACTGGCTCCCTCCGTCACTCGCGCAAGCGGGGCTGTTCACGTTGTGTGACGGGGAGTGGATAAGCGGCGAGAAGAGGACGTTTGTAGCTACGAATACGCTGTTATGGCTGGCTCAGCCTGATGGCAAGCCCTGGCGTTTCGAACCACGGAAAAAAGTCTCTGTCGGTGAGCTGGCGGGCTGGTGGCTTTATTATCTACGAGGGGAAAAATCCTTATGAGTGCATTAACGCTCTGGCGAAATACCACGCTGGCGATACTTTCCGCTAACGATTGGGGAGTGATTGAAAATGGTGCATTAATCAGCCGTGGCGACACTATTGTTTGGCTTGGCAAGGCCACGCAGATCCCTCGCGAACTGACGGCTGACATTACAGAGGAACACGACCTGCAGGGTAAGTTGCTGACACCCGGTCTGGTGGATTGCCATACGCATCTGGTGTATGGCGGCCAGCGGGCGAATGAGTTTGAGATGCGGCTGCAAGGCGTGGCTTATGAAGATATCGCCAGAGCGGGCGGCGGGATCTTATCTACCGTCAATGCCACGCGGGCGGCCAGCGAAACACAACTGTTTGAACTGGCGGCGCAGCGACTACAAAACTGGTTGCGTGAAGGCGTCAGTACGCTGGAAATAAAATCCGGTTATGGCTTGACGCTGGAAGATGAAGCGCGCTGTTTGCGTGTTATCCGCCGCTTACAGGAATCTACAGGATTACGTATTCAGTCTACGTTTCTTGGGGCGCACAGCTTGCCGCCAGAGTTTGCCGGGCGCAGTGATGATTACATTACGGCGCTTTGCGACTGGATGGGCGTCCTGCATGGACAGGGGCTGATTGATGCGGTTGACGCTTTTTGTGAAAACATCGCCTTTAGCCCAGACCAGGTACGGCGCGTTTTCAGTAAAGCGCAACACTATGGATTGCCTGTAAAACTGCATGCCGAACAGCTTTCTGACCAGCAAGGCGCTGCGCTGGCGGCGGCGTTTTCTGCACTCTCCTGCGATCATCTGGAATACCTGAGCGAGTCGGGGATCGTTGCCATGAAAGCGGCCGGAACGGTGGCGGTTCTGCTCCCCGGGGCCTATTACTTCCTGCGCGAAACCCATCTGCCGCCGATTGCCGCTTTGCGGGCAGCGGGCGTGCCAATTGCCATCTCCACGGACCATAACCCCGGAACGTCTCCTAATATGTCATTGCCATTGATGATCAATATGGCCTGTACGCTGTTCCGCATGACACCGCTGGAAGCCGTTCAGGGCGTTACGCGTAATGCGGCAAAGGCACTTGGACTTATTGATCGGGGGGAACTTGCGCCGGGGTTACGGGCGGATATGGCGGTCTGGGATCTAAATCATCCACGTGAACTGGCCTATTGGTTTGGGCACCAGCCTTGTCAGGGGCTGATTGTCGGTGGAAAAAGGAGTTGGTAATGAAGCAAACATTTTTGCCGTGGAGTGGGCGTGTTGACTCGCAGGAAACCGGCGTCAGCACTCGCTGGCATCAGCATGTGCAACCGTTTAGTGAACAAAGCCTTGGAGGCTGTACGCTGATAGGTTTTGCCGTTGATGACGGCGTACAACGTAACGGTGGGCGAACGGGCGCAGCAGGTGGGCCGGGTGCATTACGCAGCATATTGGGCAATATGCCGGTGCTCAATGAAGACGCTATTTTTGATATGGGCGATGTGCAAAGTGAGGAACAGGCGCTGGAATCCGCACAAAACTGTCTGGCGACAAACGTTGCCACGGTCATTGCGCGTAACAGTTTTCCGCTGGTTCTGGGCGGTGGTCATGAAGTGGCGTGGGGAACATTTCAGGGGATTATGCAGTCGCGCCCTGATATCCAGCGACTGCTGATTATCAACCTTGACGCGCATTTTGATTTACGGATGGCTGAAAAGGCCAATTCAGGTACGCCATTTCGCCAGATGCAGGAGTGGAACACGCAGCATGGCAAACCATTTAGTTATCGCGTGCTGGGAATAAGCCGTTTTGCCAATACTCAGGCGTTATTTGATCGCGCTGATAGCCTCGGCGTGCGTTATTGGCTGGACGAATCTCTGCAATTTGAAAGCGATTTGCATGAGGTTATTAATGCGCTCTCGGCAGATATTCAGGCGTGTGACGCTATTTATTTAACGATTTGTCTCGATGTCCTACCGGGGTATCAGGCTCCCGGCGTTTCTGCGCCATCACCGTTAGGCGTGCCGTTAAATATTACTGAAGCCATTGTGAATTTAATCGCCGGTAGCGAGAAGTTGATTGCTGCGGATATTGCCGAACTTAACCCGGAACTGGATCGCGATAATTTGACTGCGAAAGTTGCCGCTCGCCTGGTGACCAGCATTGTTCGGCGGGGGAAAAGATAAGACAAATTAAGACGTTGTCGCAGTAACCCGTTGTTAAACTCATCATGATAAGGAAACACAATGAAAGGATTGATACGAAGAGTCACTGTCACCGTTGTGCTCTGGAGCGTTTGCTCCATCGCGATGGCAAAATCAACCATTACGCTGGATGGCGAACATCTCTCTATTGACCAGGCCTGGTCAATTGCGTTAGGTGATAACGACGTCAAAATCGCGCCGAAAGCCATGGATCGAATGGAAAAAAGTTATGATTTGGTGATGACCGCCGCGCATTCTGGAACACCCGTTTACGGTTTAACCGTGGGCGTGGGGCTAAATAAAGATCAGCCCATATTTGATGCCAAAGGAAATTTAACGCCAGAGGTGATTGACGCGTCGAAAAAATTTAATGCTGCCGCGCTGCGCGCCCATTCTGCAGGCGTCGGCTCAATGTTACCGGATTATCTTGCTCGTCTCTCAATGGTATTACGTTTAAATACCATGCTGCATGGGCAAACCGGAGCGCAGCCTTATATTGCCGAACTGTATGTTGAATTTATTAATCGCGGCGTTACACCTTTAATTCCGGTGAAGCGGCGCACGAAAAACGCGAAAGCGTTTCACGATAAATGCGAAAACTTTAGCTTTCGCGCTTCAAATGAAACAGCAGTATTAATTACTGCTTTTTATTCATTACATGGGGATCACTTAGGGTATGTCTGAACCTTGAATAGCTTGGTATTTAGTCGCTTCCTTGCTCGCTTGTTCAGGAACCTGATGTAGCGATACTGATTAAATTTGTGCACCACGGCACGCTCTTTATTAGCCCGTAAATACACGCCTCGTTGTCCACCGCGTTTAATCGCGTTCATCGTTATCTCGTGATACCACTCACCATCCAGCTCGTAGAACGTGCTTTCATGGCTGCCAATAAAATCAAAATTTGACGCCTGATACACAACGCCAGCACGTCCGCAGCGTTCGTCTGCAAAAGACTGAACCCACTCCACTGACGGATACAGTAACCTTATGGTTTTCAGTGCATAACTGATGGCCCGTGATTCAGAGTTGCGGGGCATGTCGTCGTGTAGCCACATGCGGTTCAACTCCATATAGCCCCGGTTATCCGTTTCAAGCACGACACGACGACCTGAGTTGGGGTTAAGGGCATATCCCCACTGGAGAACGCCAACCAGATCGCGTCCGCTGAATACTCCCAGGTGGAGGTAAGAGTTATTCACAAAACGGCGGGAATAGTGCTTTGTCTGAATAATTGTGCGGGCCAGCCAGCAGGATATGGTTTCAACGCGCAGCTCCTTTGAACCATAGCCAACAATCTGGCCTTCATACTCAATAACGCACGGTTTCGTCAGAATGCGTGATTTTTTCTCTTTTCCCACAATGTTTCTCCGTGGGATGCTCGCAGGCATTCAGCATTATGATGTGACGTTTGCAACGCGGACACCTGATTTCAATGTGATCAAAGGAATCCGCCTTAAATAACAGTTTGTTGCAGTTTTTACAGCGAATTGATTTCATCTCACCTCCTTTGCATCAATTCGCCACTATCTTAAAAAACATCATGGGTTGAGTGTGGTTATTGAGACATAATCGATCTGTATTACCGATCGATTTGATTGATTCGATCGTCGTTTTCTATATGCGTTCGTTTCGCGGGGTGTTTTTTATACAGAGTTGACAGGGCCACATCGTAGATCAATGCAACCTGCTTGCGGGGGATTCCTTGTGCTAATAAACGCCCGGCCTGCTCCCATTCCGCTTTGGTTAGTTTAGGTGGTCGCCCACCAATACGGCCTTTATTTCTGGCGGCAGCAAGTCCTGCCATCGTTCGCTCGATGATTAGTTCTCGTTCCATTTCAGCCAGGGCACCCATAACGTGGAAGAAAAAACGCCCCATTGGGGATGACGTATCAATACTGTCAGTAAGGCTGCGAAAATTAATCCCTCGCTCCCGTAGTTCTCCGACGAGAGAAATCAGATGTTTCATGCTTCGCCCGAGGCGATCCAGTTTCCAGACAACCAGTGTGTCACCTTTTTGAAGACGCTTTAAAGCGCGCTTTAATCCAGGTCTGTCTGTCCTTGTTCCGCTTAATTTATCTTCAAATATCTGTTCACATCCTGCACAAACAAGAGCGTTTCGTTGCAGGTCTGTATTCTGGTCATTTGTTGATACCCTTACATAGCCAATCAGCACTCTGGATCTCCCGTTTAAAAGCGCAAATCATGCCATGCAGGCCGGAAACAGCCATTATCTAAAACCTTGGTTTACAGGAAACGGTAAATCAGGCTTCTGGTGCGTTGCAGAAAAACCAGAATGGCGCAGATATTCCAAACAAAGATAAATTTACGCAAACAATAGGTGCTTGCCGCTCTTTTCATGGTGCTATTAGCACAGGTGCAGGAAACTGGACGACGGCACAATTGATTGAATGGCTGGATTCTCAAGGGGCATTCAATCACCCATACTGGATGTGCAAATGTTCATGGTCATACGGCAATAATAAAATTATTACCGATACTGGCTGTGGAACTATTCATCTTGCAGGTTGCGTTATTGAGGTTATGGGTAATAAAGGAGCCATGACCATCCGTGTAACCACCCCGAGCACTTCCAGCGGTAGCGGAATTACTAACGCTCAATTCACCTATATTAATCATGGTGATGCTTATGCTCCTGGCTGGCGACGAGACTACAACACGAAAAACCAGCAGCCTGCATTTGCTTTAGGGCAAACAGGAAGCACTGTCGGAAATGATAAAGCTGTTGGCTGGAACTGGAACAGCGGGGTTTATTGCGCCAGCATCACCGGCGCATCAACGTTAATTCTGCATTTCAATATGAATACGGGGAGCTGCCCTGCTGTACAGTTCCGCGTGAATTACAGAAATGGCGGAATCTTTTATCGTTCAGCGCGTGATGGTTATGGCTTTGAAGCTGACTGGTCAGAGTTTTACACCACAACCCGCAAACCCTCTGCGGGAGATGTTGGTGCATATACGCAGGCAGAATGTAACTCAAGGTTTATTACAGGTATTCGCCTTGGCGGTCTGTCATCTGTTCAGACATGGAATGGTCCCGGCTGGTCTGACAGGTCAGGTTATGTCGTTACGGGTTCAGTTAACGGAAACCGTGATGAATTAATTGATACAACTCAGGCAAGGCCAATTCAGTATTGCATTAATGGAACGTGGTATAACGCGGGGAGTATTTAATTATGATGCACTTAAAAAATATTACTGCTGGCAACCCTAAAACAAAAGAGCAATACCAGCTAACGAAACAATTTAACATCAAATGGCTTTATACAGAGGATGGGAAAAACTGGTATGAGGAACAAAAGAACTTTCAGCCTGATACGTTGAAAATGGTCTATGACCACAACGACGTTATTATTTGTATTGAAAAGGATGTTTCAGCAATTAATCCAGAAGGCGCAAGCGTCGTTGAGGTTCCTGATATTACAGCAAATCGCCGGGCTGATATTTCGGGTAAATGGATGTTCAAAGATGGCGTAGTGATAAAGCGAACTTATACCGAGGAGGAACAGAGGCAGCAGGCAGAGAATGAAAAGCAAAGCCTGTTGCAACTTGTCAGGGATAAAACCCAGCTATGGGACTCACAGCTACGGCTGGGTATCATTTCAGACGAGAATAAACAAAAATTAACCGAGTGGATGCTCTATGCGCAGAAAGTCGAATCTACAGACACCTCCAGCCTGCCAGTAACGTTTCCCGAACAACCAGAATGAGAGAAGGCCCGCTATCGGGCCTTAATTTTACTCTGGTTTTTGTGAGCCTGTTTAAGATTCTGTGTAAATGCCTTTTCTCAGAAGTGACCGTCCAGGCGGTCACCGAACTCGATAATAAAGCGGCTCATTGCCATTCGCCAGTCCTTCAACGGCATCGTCCATTTCTGGGACGCAGACTGGATTGCCAGCCACACCACTTTTTTCACCGAGTCGTCTGTCGGGAACACTTTACGCTTTTTGAGCGCATGGCGGATCACGCTGTTTAGCGACTCGATGGCATTCGTCGTATAGATCACTTTGCGGATGTCCGTTGGATAAGCGAAGAACGTGGCAAGATTCGGCCAGTTAGCCTGCCAGCTTCGGCTTATCTGAGGATAGCGACAGTCCCAGGCCGCAGCGAACGCTTCCAGTGCCTGCTGGCCTGCCTCTTCCGTGGGAGCCTGATAAATCGCTTTCAGGTCGCGAGTGACGGCTTTGTAGTCCTTCCATGACACGAAGCGCAGGCTGTTGCGCACCATATGCACGATGCATAACTGGATGCGGGCCTTCGGATATACTGTGTTGATGGCATCCGGGAAGCCTTTCAGGCCATCCACACAGGCGATGAGGATATCGTTCAGACCGCGGTTTTTCAGTTCAGTCAGCACATTGAGCCAGAACTTCGCCCCTTCATTTTCGGCCAGCCACATACCCAGCAGTTCTTTCTGACCTTCGATATTGATGCCCAGTGCCAGGAACACCGATTTGTTGATGACGCGACTGTCCTGCCGAACTTTCAGGACGATACAGTCAAGATAAACAATGGGGTAAACAGCATCCAGTGGTCGGTTTTGCCATTCTACAACCTGCTCCATCACGGCATCGGTAACCTTTGATATCAGTGCCGGTGAAACATCTGCGTCATACAGTTCTTTGAACGCAGCAGCTATCTCACGGGTGGTCATCCCTTTGGCATACAACGAGAGGATCTGGTTATCCATCCCGGTAATACGGGTCTGATTTTTCTTTACCAGTTGTGGTTCGAAGGTACCGTCACGATCGCGCGGAGTACGCAGTTCCAGTGGACCGTCGCCTGTGATAACGGTCTTTGTGGAAAAACCGTTGCGGGAGTTAGCTCCTGGTCTGGACTGATTTTTCTCATACCCAGGATGGTGTGTCATCTCTGCATTGAGAGCGGCTTCAACGCTGAGCTTTTTCAGCAGCCGATCAAACTGACTGAGGTCTTCAGGGGTTTTGAGGTTTTTGGCCAGTTCGTTAGCCAGAGCCTGTAACTGTTTTTCGTCCATAAATTAACCTTCATTTGATGCTGGATTGAACATATCAAAATCAGGCAATTACACAAATCTATGTACAGGCTCGTTTTTGTGGCCATTCTGGCTTTGCCGTATCCACGCGGCTGACCAGAACGCTGTAGCGTTCCCAGGCTTCCAGTCGTGTACGTTCCTCATCCGTCGCCATATTCAGCCTGACAGCGCGTTCCAGTGGCTGAATAATGCTTTCTGCTTCGGAAAGTAACGCGGCCTTTTGTGATTCGGCCTGTTGTTGCTGTTCGTCTGCCGTATAAATCCGTTTAACCACAGCTCCGTCCTTAAACATCCACTTACCGGAATCATCGGCCCGACGATTGGCCGTTATATCGGGAACCTCAACGACGCTAAAACCTTCAGGGTTAAGCGTGGATGCATCTTTGGTGATGGCGACAATAATATTATTTTCATCGTAAACAATCTTTATTGTGTCTGGCTGAAAGTTTTTCACTTCCTCATACCAGTTTTTTTCGTCCTCAGAGTAAAGCCAGATGACTCCGTGCTTCTTTGTTAACTCATACTGCTCCAGTGTTTTAGCGTTACCCGCTTTTATGTTCTTTAAGTGCATCATATTAAACGCTCGCTACATTATACCAGGTGCCATTTATATACTTTTGAACGGGTCTGTAATAAACGCCCGCTATATTATCGGCAGAGTTGGACCCTGTATCCTGAACATTAATACCAGACAATACATGACCTGACGGGCACTGGAAATTCCATGTTTGCCAGTTGTTCACTCCATAATATTGCTGTGAACCAAGTCGAACATCTTTCACATATCTGGAGTCAAAATTGCCATAGTTGCCGGGAATAACTTGCGCACCGCAAAGCCAGTTCCCGTTATTATCCATGTACGCCTGACCATCGGTACCATTGGCTGTCCTTGAGTTATTAATCATGTAGATGCCAAATTGCTTATTTCCCAGTCCACCTATCATGAACTTTCGGTCGGCGTGATTCTGGCGAAGCAACGCCTGAGCGCTATCAGTGTTAACTATATTTTTCCCAAAGATAGCGTTGTTATCGCGCATCTGAATCCACATACCATTACTGCTGTTAATAGCAAAACGGTCTGAAAGTGTCTCCCCTGAAACATTAAGGCCACGCCCCATCGAAACAGCGCCAGTAGCGTTATTAATCCATAATGGCCTTAATCCGTTATAAGTGCCCATGTTGTCACCGGAGTTTGTCAACATGAAGTATGTATTTGAACCATCATTACGAATAAAGAATCCGTAATTACCATAAGCAATACGTAGGCCGTTTGCTGATTTTGATATGACTTCGCCATTTACAATGGCATTGACAAGAACATACAAAGCATCCCATTTAAGATTCATCAGGTCTTTTGTTGTGGTGCTTTGTTTGCTTCTCCATTTGAAATATTCATTGCCGTTGTCGCCTGTTTCAAACCACATGTATGAATCAGTGTCGCTGTCGGCATCATTTTTAAATCCAATCTTTGCCCAGTCAGTATTCCGAATCCAGGCAAGGATTGAGTCGTTTTCAAAAGTAAGTCCGCCGGACAAGGTATCGCCTGTCTTTTGAACGGCGTTACCAGCCTTGTTTACCGTTTCCTGTAAACCAAGGTTTTGGATAAACAGCGGCTTATTGGGAATATCTGCTCCGTTCCGGTCTTTTGCCAGACGGGCATTGGCATTATCCATCGCAATTTTCACCGCTTTTGCGGTGGCTGCCAGCGTTTCACTGGGGCTGTCAGTGGCACTGGTTAGCTGAACGAGTCCTTTTTTGTTCAGGCTGGCATCATAGATATCCAGATTTTCACGTGCTGTACGCTGTGCTGATGCCCCGGCAGTTTTAATTTCGCTGAGGTTATTTTTTATCAGCAGCGCGTTATTGCTCATAATGGCTTTAATGGACAGTGCAAGCTGGTTTAATTTTGTTTTATCCGGTTGAATACCGGCTTCTTCCAGCGTGTTTAATAACTCCGCCTGCACAATATTAAACCAGTCCATGCCGGGCCATGTGATAACATTATTCCCATCACCTTCTGAAAACCAGCGAACGATAGCACTACGCTGGGCGGATACGGGCGGCATGACGGTTACGCCGCTGTCGTTATCAATATAAAACATTAGTTATCTCCGTCATGGTAAACAAATTTATAAATCTGATGTGCGGGTTTATATTTCTCCAGTAAACATTCCAGCGCACCCGATTCATAAACACGTAACGGCGTCAGAACATTATCCAGCACCGTTGCGTTGCGATAATTTTTAATACCGTAAATATTGACCTGCGTAACCCACTGGCCTTCTGTGGAATCCGTCAGCCTGACGGTAAAACCGTACTGCGCAGCCAGCCATTCATAAAAGCGCCTACTCAGATTGCCGGTCATACGCATTTTATTTGCGGCAGCCCGCTGGCGTTCTGACAGGGTGCCGTTTTCGCTGGTACAGTCCGGCAACCCCAGAAATGATTCCCACTCCCCCAGATACCAGCGGGATGTGGACGGGAAACGCTCCCGCAGCATTTGCCGCGCATCATCCGCCGCAGTGGCAATCACGTCGCTGATGGCCTGCGCCAGCGCAGATAATTTGCTGTCGGGGCTTTTATTCCAGGCAAGCCCTGACGGCAGTAATTGCAGAAAGGCCGTCTGATATGGTGTTACAGCCATTCAATTGTCCCCGGTGTTAACAGTTCCGTATTCTCCGAACGCTGGATCTCTGTCGGGAAACGCACTTCAAAATCATCCAGACCGGTAACACCTGCCACCGCACGGATAATACGGGAGGGGGCAAGTGCGCCGCCCGGCGTCACCTCATTAAAAAACATGGTATTAATGGCGTGGGTAATAGCCTGTTTCAGTTCGGCTGTCTTCGGTGATATATAAATCCGTGGATTTACCGGCTTTGCCTTTGGCGCAAATACAGTGACATTTACACCGTCAGGCTGTCCGACAATCAGACCGGTGATCGGGTCAGTATGACCGGCGATATAATCCGCCACGCGTTCCACGTCTGCCGGTTGTGGAAAAATATTGCTCCGGTTATCCATAACAAACGTCACCCCGACTGTGCCACCGCCTTTCCATGTCGGAAAACACCAGGCACGGGTAACGCCGCTGACTTCACGTGCCCAGCGAACGTAATCAAACTGATTACCGCCGAACGGAGGGTACTGGACACGATATTCCAGCCGTGACAGCAGCTCCGCTGCACTCTCAATATCAGCCCCACCGGAAAACCCTTTTACAGTGATGGCATCGGAAACAACACAGGCAACCGGGGTGATCAACGTTAAAAGGGTATTCTCACCGGTATTTCCTGCCTCACCGGCAGCCAGTGCGGTAACGGTAATTTCCGTCGTTCCTGCCTGGTCAATCACAATGGCATCAGCCAGGCTGTAAACCACACCATCAGCACGCTGCCAGCGTGTACCGGCAGGAATGGTGGTCGCTGCCGATGTGGTGACAGTCAGCGGGCCGCTGGCGGCTGTCGCCTGTTTGCGGCGCACCCCCCAGAACCGGCAGTGCTCCAGCAACTCATCTTCATCAGCTGTCGACGGGATAATCTGCCGTCCAACCCATGAAATATGCTCGTGACAACCGGCAGCAAGGCCCGCCTGAGCATAAGCAATGGCACTCAGCGTTTTTTCACGGGCCTGAGGCCAGCTACCCGGCAGGCGCTGTTCAATATTCTGTTCTGTACGGGCAATCAGCGATGATAATGTCGGTGGTGAATAAGCCATTTAAACCCCGTTAAATGCTGCTTTAAACTCATAAGGAATAACGGAACCATCCGGTAATGTCAGTGCAATGTAGAGGTATAACCAGCCCTGATGTAACTGTTCCGCTCTGACGTTAATCGCACTTACCCGGCCCGCTGTTTTCAGCCATTCCAGCGCCTCTTCGGCATACCCTCTGGCGCGTTCCAGCGTATCCGGTGTGGCTTTTTCACGTGATAACAGCCACAACCGCGAACCGATGGGGCGGTCGCGGTAACTGTCACCCCACCATCCACGGCGATCATCTGAACCATCCGGCAGCGTGTCAGAATCCAGCGCGCGCCGGTCTGTAAACAGGGAGATTGTCACATCGGTTGTCAGGCTGTCGTCAGTCAGCATATCAATGCCATCCTGTGCAATATCGCCGCGTCCGTTCGTCCAGATAATGGCTAAATCGGTCATTGCATTGGCCCCGTGGTTCCGCCGCTGTCGCCATGGTGGATATGCTTATCCGTCGATTTGCCATTGATGATGGCATCCGGGGCAGTAATATTGCTGTCGAACTGGCTTTTACCTTTAACGCCCAGACCTTTCTGGATCTCAACGTCGCCGGTAAACGTGGTTCTGGGTGTGTCAACGGTCATACTTTCATCAGCGTAAACCTCGACCGTTTTACAGGTAATGATGCAGCGTCCGTCCTTTGTCAGCCTGATACGATGCCCCTCATGGTGGTAAATGCCTGCATCACCCGATTCAAGATTTGTCGGGCGGTAGCGGCGGTCTTCCACCACAACAGCAATCCCCTGATCACGTTGTGCGCCTACACAGGCAATCAGCGCCTCTGCGCCCGGCAGGGGAACGCTGAAATGTCCGTAATTTTGCAGGCGCTCCACTTCATCGGATTCCTCATCATCCAGTAGACCGACCTGCAGGTTCTGAACTTTTCGCCCGTCGTTAATCACGTTAACAACGGCACGCGCAAGCATCAGGCGCACACGACGCATCAGCGGCGTCAGCAGGCGGTTCAGGGCGGAATCATTTACTCTTTCCACGGCGGCGTTTTCTCCGGGTGTCTGCGATAATAATCTTCAACCAGCGCATCAATACCGCCGTTACTGTCGCCGCCTTTCCTGTTTTTACGGTCGCTTTCAACCGGCACTAGAAAGCCTTCGCGTGGTGCAAGGCTGACGCGGGTTTTCAGCCCGTCCAGGTCATTCAGTATCAGGGTGACTTTGCTGACCAGTAATTCCGTGGTTTTGATGGCATATTTCGAGGCATCAATAGTGACCAGCAGGTTCGGCATCCAGAGTTGCCCGTCCTTGCGAGTCCATCCGTCAATTTCTGCCTCAAAGGTGATGGATTTTGCCAGTCTGCGGCGTTGCTCACGCAGGGCGCGGGCCTGTGCATCCTTCGCCGTAATCTTGCTGTCAGCAATGATGATCATCGGTCTGTAACGGGTCACATCACTGTCAGTGGCGGTCCCTTTCCGGGAGACGATACTTTTAGCATCAATATCATCACCCTCAGCACCGTTTGCGCGGGCATACCCCTTGACGGTGTATTCGCTGAACCGGTCGCGGAAGTCTTCCTCAAAATCCAGTGTCAGCAGATTTTCTCCGAGAACCAGCTCATCAGTGGCTGTGCTGGCAGCCCGGCTGAATACCAGCTCTCCTGCTGCATTGCTGGTCATCAGTACACCGCGTGCGCGGGAGGCACGCACCAGCGCCTCATAAACGGTTTCTGAATGGTCCAGCGTGAAGCCGGGAAAAACTGCCGAACTTTCCTTATCGGAAAGCTCCCAGCGAACAGTAACGCCATAAGGGGCGCACAGGTCACGCGCAATCTGCTCCAGTGTGCGGTTTTTCCACTGTCCGCCACTGTAAACGGCAGCACAGTCAATCAGGTCAGCCGTTTTGTCACGTCCGGCGACAGTGATTTTCATACTGTCAGCGGTCATCTGGCGTCGCCGTGAATCGATATAACCGGTGCAGACAATCTGCCCCTCGATTTCGAGCGTGAACTTCTTCCCCGGTGCCAGCCCGGATAAATCCGTGCCCGGTGGCACGTTCACCCCCAGCTCAAAATATCCGGCTACGGATTCAATAGAGTGGGTGACAGAGACTGACGTCCAGCCGGTAAAAAGCCTGCCATCCGTTCGCAGCGTGACGGTATTACTCATTAATCACCTCAATACTGACGCCACCGGGAACAAACAACGGGTTGCTGATACCGTTCCTGCGGGCCAGCCGTTGCCAGTTCCGGCTGTTTCCTGTGTAACGGTACAGGGCCACCATTGCAGGCATCGTCTCCGGCAGGCGGTGCGTTTCACTGCCCGCCAGTTGCAGCCCGCGTTTTTCCAGGTCGGCAACAACCAGCAGACGCAGTTGCGTAAGCTGAACGCTGTCTGTCGAAAAGCCCTGCTCAGATGCCGTCAGAATGACGGTATCCAGTGCAGCCCCCAGCATGGCGGCTGTTTTTCCGATATCGGACACACTTTCAAATACCGGGGGCGTGGCTGTACCACTGTCTGAAAAGGATACCTGTGAAAAGCCGCCGTCCGGGGTTATGGCAGTTAACTGTAACTGTCCCTGTGTGACGGTAGCAGATGTGCTGCTGGCCCCGCTGGCTGTGCCGGTTGTGGTGGACGGGGCATCCAGTACAGGTGCACGGGCGGCATTATCCATCCGGCGACTGAAATCCAGTGCCGCAGTCAGTGCCTGGCTGGCAGCTTCTGCCCGGTATGTCTGCGCCGCTGCCAGCATGACGTAGTTCAGTGTGGCAATATTTTTTTCTGCAACCGGACTGTTGTACGAGGTTGTGATTGTCCCCTGTCTGCCTGCGGTGGCGGCATGGCGACGTTCGAATCGCTGCGCCAGACGGTTCCATGTGGAAAATGCTGTCCGGGTATCGCATAACGATGAAACGCCGGACAGCGCCCCCATCAGCGAGGAGGCCAGCATGGCAGGCTGGTTAATCAGGCTGGTCACAGAGCCTTTCATCGCAGAAAGCGATCCCATCAGACCGCTGACAGTCTGCGTAACCCCCAGATTGTCCACCGCATCACTGATATCATCGATGACACCGGTTACAGCTTCCATCACGGCGGTTGCCGCCGCAGTGCCATCTTTTACGGTTTGCCAGACAGAGGACAGCGTATCTCCCAGAGAACCGGTTACAGCAACGGCCTGTGCCGGTACGGCTGCACTGGTGTCTGTCTCTGCGTCCGGGGCAGTATCCTGCAACGACGGATAAACGGTAACGGTGAACGCGTAATAATTCAGTTCATCCGCTTTAGTGCGGCATTCCCATGAATCCACCATGACGTCCACAGTGCCGAAATCAGGATGTACCAGCTCACCGCTACCCGGAGCATCAAGAGCATCCATCAGCGCACCCGCTTCATCTCTGGCTGTTTCTGCGTTGCTGTTCAGAATGCAGGCGCTGAATGTACGGGAGCGAAGCTTTTTCCCCAGGTCATTGACGCCGCCGGTATCACGTAACGGGTACTCGCGTTTAACCAGGCGACGTCCGCCAGCCTGTTTTTGCTCCTCGATGACGAGAAACGGCACGTTACGGAACGTGCCTTTGCCGGTTGTTTTCCTGCCTCCACCGGTTTTATCCCGGACAGCATTAACGGCATTTAAAGCATCTTCAAACATGGTTTTACCAGCCCGTAATGTAGTTATCGCCCGCGTAAATATTCAGCCCCATACCATCCTCGGTGACGCGGGAACTGGTCAGACGTAACCCCTCGCCAAGTTCGACGCGCAGCGAGGCTTCCGCATTGACTTTTTGTTCCTGCGGTTCCTTATCCGTGGCCGTCCATTTCTGATACAGGTCGGTTACAAAACCGCCCAGATACTCCCCGGCGACACTGCCCAGCGTGGCACCGGCAACCGTACCCAGCGGTCCGGCAAGGCTGCCAACGGCACCGCCGAGCCATGCACCGGCTGTACTGCCAATTGCGCCTGCTTTTTCATGGGTTGACGCCTGCTCATCCATCAGGACGGGGGCAAGCTGGAGTGCCCCCATTACCGGGCCACCCAGACGTGACAACGCACGACCGGCACCTTTCCCCATCCAGCCCAGCGCCCCGGCACCTTTTGTCACAACCCGACCGATCGCACTGCCTGCAAGTTTGTTTCCGATACCGGAAAACCACCCGCCAACGGCACGCCCGGCATCAGCCAGCTTTCCGACCGTTCCCGTAACCAGTTGCCCGGCAGCACTGCCTGCAAGCCTGCTCAGAAGACCGGATTTACCGGGTAAAGGTAATGGTGCAGGCCGTGCCGTTACCGGTACGCCGGGTGGGGGTAATGCCAGTACAGGGCGTGGTGCAGGTAATGCCAGCGGCTGTGGCCCGGACAGCAATAACGGCTGGCGGGGTAACAGCGGGGCCATTCTTCCGCCGCTCCGTACGCGACGACCGCCGCCACTCCCGTAGCCACCAAATCCACGGGGCCAGTTGATGACAAACACACGCTGAATGCCGACACCCTGCAACAGCGTCTCAGACGTCATGGCATCCGGGACCGGCAGACCTGCCTGCCCACGTTTGCGGTTTCGCATCCAGCGCCACATACGACGCCCGGTTTTAAACGGATAACTGGCAACCTGCCATGAGGGTTTTGCCACAGCCCAGCCTGCTCTCAGGGCTTTATTGGCAAGCCAGACAGACACCAGAACAGCAGCCAGTTTTTTCAGGCTGACAATATTCTGGTCAACCCATGCCAGCGCATCTTTACCCGGTTTCAGCCAGCGCCATAACTCCTGCGCCGCGATTTTTACCGTTCTGAACGTGGTCAGAAATTTCTGACCAATGTTTTCTGCCAGTGCGTCAAGCTCCCCGGATTTATCCGCCATGTCGTGCCAGTTAAGCACCCGGCGCATCTCGTTCTTGATTTCTTCAAAGGGGCCGCTGTTTGCCACCTTTATGCGAAATTCAAGCAGGTTGGCTTCCATCTGGGCGAACATCCCGTCCCAGGAGTTCATCGCACTGGCCTGTGCACCTTTTGACTGTTCTGGCAGCGTTCTGAATACCGTCAGAATGGATTTCAGGCCCAGCTTGCCCTTTGTACCCAGATCACGGATTTTTTTAACGTCCGTTCCCGTTGCATCCGCCAGCGCCTGATAAACGTTGATACCGTAACCGGTCAGCAGGTTGGCATCCGCCGCTGTGATTTGCTGGCGGGCAAACATCTGTTTCAGTTGCAGTGAGGCACCCTGGGCAGTGGGTAAATCCCAGCCGTGCATGGCCCCCTGATCCTGCAACATGGTGATGAACTGTTTCGTCTGTTCATCCGTCATGCCGAAGCCTTTCGACGAACGGATCTCATCCAGAACACCACTCAGCCCCCACGTGGTGTCCTTCGCGTTCTGCTTTGCCCAGGCCATCATGGCCTGCGCTCTGACCTTATCGCCGTGATACAGCGAGTTCATGGCGATGATCTGCTGCTCACGCTGGGCGGCTGCACCAATAAACAGTTTATTGGCGGTGTAACCCACACCAGCGATACCCAGCGCCCCGGCTGACAGCATTCGGAATGTACGGGTTGACAGTGAACCCATTCTGTCAATGGCACCAGAAACGCGCACAACCTCCATACGCAGGGCACGAAGGGAACTTTGCCCGCTACGGGACAGGGCGTTTATCTGGTTCGAATACTGGCGGGAACGCCGGGAAAGATTGCCATTAAGATCAATAATGACAGACGCCTTTAAGCGTTTCCCGGTCATAGAGATTTCCTGATTTAACGGTGATATTGAGAGAGGGTTTTCGCCTGCTGGCAGTGCCGGAAAAAGCGGGACAGCGGGAGAGACAAGGCCCATTCCGGGCCACTTTTCAGAATAACGCCAATCGCTGTCGCCGCTTTCTCAATATCATTCCGGCACCGCAGCCACTCGCCCCCGTTCTTGTGTCAGCGATGCTGCCACAGCCATGTCGTACATTTCTGTGGCCAGCGACAGACGCTGGAAGTCATCAGCGGACAGTTTACGAATCAGTGCCATCGACAACGGGCCTTTGATGCAGCCCACGCTGGCAATCTGTCGGCGCAGCATTTCCAGTCCCATCCGGGACGGGGAACTGACCAGTATCGGGCCTTCCTTGCTCATTACCAGCTTTTCAGCCGCCGCCTGGGCATCAATCAGATCGCCTGCGGTCAGTTCACGCAGTGTCACGTCATACTGCATTTCAGTCTCGTCACCGGTGCCGAACGGCAGGCCGTCTTTCAGTTTCAGCACGCCGGACTGAATTTCTGCCACAATGCTGTCATGCAGTTCCTGTGCTTCAGGACCTAAATTCATTTCGTCCATTGTTTCCCCTTATGCAATGCGTTTGCTTTGTTTTGCCATCAGTACCAGCGAAATTTCGCCGCCGTCGTTTTTCGGTTCATCTGCCTGCCAGGCATTCGCCATCATCCAGGTTTCACCGGTGTCTGCCTGAAACTCTGCCGTGATGTTTTCCCAGCCGATGATTTCATCCAGACCGATATCACCACCGCCCGGAATTTTGCATTCCAGCTTTGCGGCACGTGGTTTACCTTTCCAGCCATAAACCCGCGAGCCGGTCACTTCTTCACGGGTGATGCCGGAAGGCGTGAAGGAGGCCCCTTCCATCGTTTCAAGCTCCATGCCATTGACACGGATGAACGCCACCCCCTGACGCTGATTTCCAGCCATAAATGCTCCTTACAGAATGAACTGAACTTGTGCCGCGAAAATGCGGAACTGGTTAATCAGATTCGGGCCGCACAGCACATCAAGACGGTCTTTGTCGTCCTTGTTACGTGCCACATACAGCTCCTCTTTGAACGTGTCGAAATCCTCGACCAGTCCGGCGTTTTCCCATTCTTCAAACAGTGCCAGCAGCTCCGTTTTGATCACGGATGGCGTCACCACGGCCTGACCGGTGGCAAAGCGGGTGCCATCACTTGCCAGCTTGTAGTTCGGGAATTTCTGCGTGATGCGGGTTCGCAGCGAATAACGCAGATAACTCAGCGTGGCGATGGTATTCACGTTCAGATAAGACGGATCGCTGTCACCGTACTTGTTTGTGCGGTACATCGTGATCATGCGTTCAATCTGCATTTCACCACCATCATTCACGTTAAACGTGGAGATGCCGTCAAACAGCAGCGCATTACGTTCTGACCAGGTGAAACGATCCCCCACCGCAGGCGGCATTCTTCCGGGCAACGTCAGCGTCTGGAGTGGACGCGCCGGGTCGATGGAAAGCGCCTGGCTGGCAACGGCACACAGTGTGGCGGCGTACAGATATGACGGTTCCGGTGCACCGGCAATCCCCATACAGGAAATCAGATGGTCATTACGGCTGACACCAAACGTGGAAATGTCCCCATACGTGCCGGACAGCACTGTCACGGCAAAGCCATCAGCCTGATTGACCGGTCCCCAGCGTTCCTGCAATTCAGTGCGTAACAGATTCAGGTTCGGTTCATCGGTATAGGGCATCACAATATATTTGTATTGCAGATCGCCCATTCCCGCGATACTTGCGCTGATATCCGGGTTGCCATTTTTCCCGGAGGCGGCTTTGAATGCCGTGATAATCCCGTAAGGGGTCGTTTCACCCGCGTAATAGTTCCAGCGCACGTCCACGGCAGATAATGCACCCGTAAATTTTGCACTCAGAACCACATCTGCATGGGTGTCATCATCCCCGCTGTCTGCGCGAACTTCTGCCGTCACCGGTAAATCAGGCTGGCCTTTGATTCGGGCAACCAGCAGGTCAGCCAGCGCCGCTCCCGTTGCACCTGCTGCGACAGATACCGCCAGTCGCTGACCGGCAATGTAAGTCACAAGCGAGCCGTTTTCGCCTGCCGTTCCTGACAGTGAAATTTCACCGACAGCAGCATTACCGGTGCCGTTCCCCTGCGGAATACACCACAGCTCCGCCACGCGGTTAGCGTTCAGGAATGCATCTGCCATCAGTGCCAGCATGGAACCCTGACCAAACGCCGCACTGGCCTGTGAGCCGGAACGGATACGGACAGGCACGTTTGGTGCCGCACTGGCTTTACTTCCGCTTTGCCCGAACATCAGCACGCGCTGACGGGGTGCCGGTGTTCCGCTGACGGCATTACTGTTATCAAATTCGATATACGTCAGAGGAACGCGAACATCTGACGGGATCGCGTTAAATGAAATATCGCTCATTTCGATTTACTCCGTTTTTTCGGCGCAGCGTCGGTATCATCCGCCGTGTTTTCGGTGCTCCCGACTTCAACCACATCACCGGCTGCAAGGCGACGTATCCAGAAACTGTTACGGGGCTTTTCTTCTCCCTCCGGAGCCAGTAATTTCATCGCGAGCGGGTCACGGATGGCTTTTCCCGCTGCGGGTTTAATTTTCAGCATCATGATCCTTTTCCTGATTCACATTGATATGTGCGGCAAATTCCGGGGTTTCGTCCGGGAATTTCCAGGTCTGCCAGTGACGCTCGTAATCATCCAGCGAATCCATGTCCACCACGGACGGCAGCGGGGTAGTGCCACTGAACAGAACGCCGTAAAGCAGCACACCGGCATTGATACGGTTGTCGTCACAAAGATTTCTGACCTGCGTCAGTCTCATCCCGGTGGTCGGGCCAAACGTCTGACCGTTAACACCGGCAATCAGTCGCTCCACAATCTGATAAATACCGGGCCGGTTTACCGGTTCCCCGTTCAGCAACTCCGCCACGACAAAAAATGCCCAGCGACTTTCAACTTCCCGACGCGTACGCCCCTCACCACAGCCCATCCATGCCAGAAATACCGATGGCGGGGCCAGAAAGAGACGGTGCACATCCTCGTTAGTCCATGTGCCGGTAAGGGGTTCCACCTGCCGCAGGGTTGCCCCAAACAACTCACGAACGCGCGCCAGCAGTGCGGCTTCGGTTTCTTCCAGCATCAGATAAACCCCTTCTGTTTTCGTGAGAAGACCGGCGCGTCAGACTGCACCTGCACAAGGTTTTCACCATCCGGCGAGGCTGCCGTCCTGCTTTCCACGCCGGGATCTGTTTTGCCATCGCGCACCTGTTCCAGCCAGCGCACTGTGTCCCTGTAGGCAGCGGTGATCTGCTCGGTGGGTTGTGATTCATTCAGATAAAACCAGGCCACCACGCAACACTGCCGTTTCAGCAGTGAGGGGACGACGGTAAGCGGCAGAACAAAGCGCGCGGCGAGATAGCCATCAATAAAGGCCGAAGCATCTGCCAGTGCCTGTTCTGCCACGGCATCATCCGGCTGCCCGTCCGCTGTTTTAGGGCGGGTGAGAATATCCAGCCGCGTACGTGTATAGCGGGCGCACAGGTCATTTACCGTCGCGTAATTCATGCATCCGCCTCAGCCAGCGCCGCTTTGATTTGCGCACTGCTCACCGGTTCCCCCAGCGCCGCACTGACGGCTTTCACTTTGGGTTCTCCCCCTGCGGTAAAGTGCTCCGGGTTTGCCTTATCCAGACCGGCAACGGTCGCACGGATACGGGTATTCAGATCGCCCACACCCAGAACGTCCAGCCCCCCAGCCTCAGCGAGCGTTTCTGCTGACGATGCAGATACCACAGACAGCACGCTGTCGGCACGAATGATCGCCAGTTGTTCTTCGGTGACTTCCACGGTGTTTTCGCCACGTGTAAAGGCGATTCCGGCGCGGCGGTAGACCGGACGAAGGCATTTAATAATCGCCGTGCAAGTGATGCGAGAAGTGTCCAGCCGTTGTGAATTAAGCGAAGTGCCTGACATAACACATGCTCCTCCTTTTCCTTTAAATCAGATTAAAAGGCGGTCTGAACCGCCTTTTAATGACAGTTACAGGTAGTCAGCAACAACCAGTTGCAGCTTGCCCTTCATCTCGTTGGAGACGGTGGTATTGCCATCCGCGAACAGTTCACGGTTAAGCAGTTGCTCTGCGGCTTTTTCCAGCCCGACCGGTACAACGATATGCGTCGGCTTCAGGCCCAGTTTCTTACCGCCATCACCTTCAAAAGAGCGCATCAGTTGCCAGCCCTTCCAGAGGTTATCCAGCGTCAGATCGCCTTTTACCGCGACAGCCATCTGCCAGAAGCCGTAACCGGCAGCACGCCGGGCGCTGGCACCAAACAGGAACTCGTTATCCATAAAAACGTGGTCGTCATCGATACGGGTACGTGCGACCAGTTCCGGTTTGCGGCGCTCCTGGAAAATCAGCGGTTTGACTGCGCGGGAGCAGTCCAGCAGATAGAATGGCAGACCGCTGAAGCTGTCCTGCTCAACGATGTTGGAGGTATTAACCGCGCTGCCCGTGCCATCCACATTCGGATATACCGGATGCTCCTTGTCGAAGAAGTTCTGACCGTCATAGCAGGGCTGGGTAAAGCCATCTTTCAGAAGTTTAAAAATCAGCTCATCCGGCTGAACTGCCGCAGAACGGCCCATCTCCTGAAAAATCGGCGCATAAATACCCAGATTGTCATCCTCGAAGTCATCACGGGAAATACCCACGGTGCCTTCAAACGTTTTATTGGCGATGGAGTAGCCATGCGCTTCCATTTGCTGAATGGTTCGCTTACCCACCCATTCTTTCAGGGTCGGGAATTTACCCAGCCAGCCATAGGTATTACTGCGGGTGGAAGAGTTCACCACCATTGCAATTTTGTTGTACTGCGACGGGGCGTCTTCAAGACCGCCCTGAAAATCCTTACGCCAGGAGGTCATCAGGGCTTTAATGGATGCCGGGGTGACAATCATTTTTCTTGTTCCTGTTTCATTTTCAGATACTCAGCCTCTGTAATGCCGAGCGCCTTCACTGCTGCCTGTTCATCAGCAGACAGCACCGCCACCGCCGTTTTTTCCTGCGACGGGATTTTCGCTGTGGTGGTCTGCATGGCAGATAACGCAGCGATGGGCTGTTTTTTCTCAAGCTGTGCCGACAGTGCCGCCACGCCAATCTGACCGCCAAGCTGTTCCAGGTAAGTGCGTTCGCTTTTGAAAATGCGGCCTTCCTGTTCCGCCTTGTCCAGAACGGCGCTCAGGCTGGCTGTAGCGCTTTGTGCAGTCGCCTGTGCCAGTTCATCACGCAGGGCGTTGTAGCTTTCCACCGGGACGTATTTCGTCAGGTCAACGGCGGCTTTCTGTCCCTTTTCCAGTTCGGCAGACAACGCCGCCACTTTCCCGGCATTAATTTCCAGCGTGTCCAGCGCGGTCAGTGCCGCTGTTGCCTGTTCATCGGTGATGTCTGCATTTTCGGGGACAGTCACCCCAAGACGCGCAAGCAGCTTGCGCAGCGTTTCATTCATGGGTTTGTTCTCCTGTTGAAGGATGTCGGGAAGGTCTGCCGCCAGTGCGGTCAGCTTTTTCATGCCGGTGGCACCGGGGTCATTGGTCAGCGCAGCAAGGCGGATTTGCAGCACCGCACCGGTGGCGGTGTCATACGGAAAAACCGCAGAGAGATAACCAAATTCGCCGTCATCGATGCGCTGCTGGGCCGCCGCCGTCCAGCGTGGGTGGATAAATAACCCTTCACCTTCACGCCACTGCATTTCATCGGCGTTAAACCAGCCAGCCGCGACGAGTTGTTCCGGGGGTAATCCTTTGTCCTTACGTAGCTGGTTATGCTCGTAATCAATCAGCACGTCCTGGTTGAGCGCGCGAACGCCTTCAACCAGACGCCCGGCAATCTCACCGTCGATGAACCACCCCTGACCGCCTGTCACATCAAACGGACGACCATCACGGGCACTGAAATGACCGGCAGGCAATAACTGGCACCAGCCGTCATCGTCAATGGACAGCGCATTCAGTGCGGCAATGCCAATCGCGTGTTTTTTCATGTCCTGCTGCTCATCATGGTTTGTGAGCAGTCAGTTTGCGGGAGGTGCGGGAAAATCTGGGGTTATGCTATTTGAGTACTGGAGAAAGAAAGTGGAAGGAAGATAAAACGGGATTCATACACCGTTAAATACCGGTTTAAAAATCCCGTGGCGCGTTTTAAAAAATCTGTGCGGCTGATTTCATGTCTGATTCCGTTTATTGCCTCAGAGCGGCGCTGACGCGTTTTCTGATGGCATCAAAAATTTCCTGTTCCCCGGTCTTATCCAGCCCCATATAAGGACGCGCAGGAACGCCTGCCGGGCGGGGTGCCATATCGGGTGTACCGCCCCACTGATGAATGGCAGCATAAATTTTTGGCGAACCAATCAGGGCATAATCCTGTCCATAATCGGTGGTAATGCTGCGTGCCAGATCGCCATGCAGGGTAAGGATACTGCCCGGAACAAAACCATGATCCTGACGCCATGCCAGCCACGAATCGCTCCACGCTTCCCAGCCTTTCCCTGTATCCGGGTCTGCCTGCCGTTCAAATGCCTGTTCCGTGGATGACAGCAGCGCCGCAGCCATCACACGGGGAATGACGCGGTCACGTGTGACGGTTCCCAGTTCATCCAGCGCAAGCTGAATACGTCGCACATCCACGGCAACGTTCATATCAAGACTCACTTATTCACCTCCACATGCCCCTCCAGTATGTCAATCATCCCGTCAGCAATCGCGGCTTCAAGCGACTGTGCAGATACGCGGCTGACACTGACCAGCACATCCGCCCGGTCATTCTGCCTGCCGACTGTCTGTGATGTTCTGACCACAATCCGGGCCGTGCCGTCACGGGTTGCCACAACATACAGTAACTGGTGGTTCTCCCTGTCCCACAATACCGCCTGTGGTTTTGCCATCAGCGACGGCAGACGCTGTAAATCCTCCGGTTTCAGGGCGGCATCAGCAGTGGTCGCCAGACTTTTCCCGTTCATTACAAGCAGACGGGCTGGCATATTCCCGGTGCGCTGATATACGGCTTCAGCCACGGATCCCGTCATAAACCCCAGCGCCCGGATTTCATGACCGGTCTGACGTGATCCTGCCAGGCGTTTAAGCCAGAGGGAAAAAGCAAGCTGACGCTCCCGGCTGTTATTCAGCGTCTGAACAACCTGTTCACGCAGCTGCGTGTCACGAACTTCCACCAGTTTTCGAATCAGTGCCTGATCCGTACCAAATGCCGCCGAACCGGGGTTATATGACCAGCCCACATCCGGCGTCATTTTTACCCGACCGTTGTCAAACGTGGTTGACGATGTGCGGAAAATCTCGCCGGTGCTTTCATCCGTACCGGCATCCACTTCGCGGGTATTCATGAATGACGCACCATAACTGACCTGTAACCCCAGCTCTTTCATGCGGGCCGCAGACAGCGCCCGGACGCGACAGCGGCAGCGCCAGCCGTTCGGCGGGTAATGCGTCTGCCAGAAAATATCGTCACACCGGAAAACCATATTGCGCAGCAAGAGGTGTTCCGGGCGCGTTCTGCCATCTTCGACAACAACGTACTGCCAGAACGGATACAGGTCCGCCGTGTTCATCATCTGCGCATAACGTCCCGCCGCATATGCTGTACGGGTGTTGACGTCATAAATGGTTGCCAGACGACGCGGACTGCCCAGTTCGATTTCCTTCGCGTTTCCCTCTGCATCCACGATGATTTGTTTTCCCCACCATCCGAGTTTTTGCAGCCGGGGGGCCAGTGTGCGGGTAAATTCCTCACGGGTGATGCCTTCACTGACAGCCCGCTCCACTTCCTCACGGATTGTGGTCAGTACATCCATCCGGGTGGCTTTGGCAACGGTAAAGGCGCGGGCGTGCGCGTCTGCCAGTTGTTCGTACCAGTTCCAGGTGATGTTGTAGCCTTTGGCGCGGAAATACGCGACAGCCTCCTTTGGCGGGAGGCGTGCGGCATACGCCAGATCAATGGTCTGCTGCGGCATCCAGACGCCCCCATATATCGGCAACAAAAATGGCACGGGTCAGCATGTCGATAAGTTCTGCATCATCCATCTGCGGATATAATGAAGCGGCTTTGTTCATGGCGGCTTCCGGGCCATCTTTCAGCACAGAAAAAATGACGGGTTTCAGCAGGGGATCAACCGAACGCTGCCAGTCTTCCGGTGAGACGCCCATCCGGTCGATATCATCCTCCTGCGGGATATCTTCAGCGGATAATGCAGCCTCTTTCTGCGGACCGTTATCCATGACGACCGGTTGAGCAGTAAACACGGCTTCATCACCGACCGGCTGCGGAATATGGAGTTTTTCCTGTATCCAGGAGACCGGAATACGCATTCCCGCCGCCAGTTTCGGAATGGCGTCAGACAGTGCCGTAATATCACCCGCTTCACTGGTATCAAATACAATGCCCGGCAGGCGGTTAATATCAATGGTGCTGTCACTGTTCAGTGCCAGCAGGGGATAAATCAGGTCACGGTTAATACTGCGGGCAAGCTGGCCCACATCCGCGTTACGGATTTCCCGGCGAACCTCATCATGCACTTCACCCAGCGACCGTGCACCTTTATCGCCGGCCTCTGTGGTCAGGGTGCCGCCCAGAATGGCTTTTGAAATCGCTTTTTCTGCCCAGCCAATCATCGCCATAAAGGGGTCTGACTGACCATCTGCGGCGCTCTGAAAATCCAGCGTCATCCCCATCGGAATAATGCCACCGGCACGTCGCCCGATATCCATCACGGCCTGCATCAGCGTGGCTTTCTCGCGGTTTGTGGAGCCGGTCGGATATTTACCGACGCGCATGGGGAGTCCGTAAATTTCCAGGAACTCCGCAAAATCACGCACGGAATAGTTTTTAAAAATAAAAGGCCAGATAAGCGTGCGCACAAGGCCATTGGTGCCAACGTACCCGGTGCGGGATTTGGCCCGGTGCATAAACCAGCCGAACGGTTGCAGCTCCAGCCCGTGATAAGACGTATCACGCAGACGTAATTCGTTCAGATTATCGGGGTTCGCGCAGAACAGCGCCGGATCGCGATGATGCAGCGCCACCGGCACGCGCATTTTTCCCAGCCAGCCCCATTCAATCTCCTGCATGGAATAACCCTTGAGAATGGCATCACCGGCATCAAACAGGGCATCTTCAAACCACGCCGCATCATGCAGATATTCATTCAGCATGTCAGCGTCTTTTTTCTCCTGTGCGCTGGCATCACGTGCCGGAGCGATGCGCCATTCCAGCGCCTGAATGGCAAGGCGGCGTTTGCTCAGTTCGGAAAAAAGGTGGGTGTCCTTTTCTTCCATATCAAAGGCCAGGTCAGCCTGTGCTGTCAGATCACCGCGTTCGGCATCACGCAGCATCTGCGCGGCCCGGTTCGGCGTCACACCACTGGAAGGATGCTCCTGCGTGCGCTTCATGACCATTGCCAGCTCATCGCTGCGGGTCTGCATTTCATCGTCAAAATCAAACGGCTGCCCGGAAATATCCAGAATACGGCCCATTACCAGCCCCCTCGTTCAAACTGGTGATAATCATCAAAATCATCGTTATCAACATCATCACCACGGTGGCGTGGTGGCAGCGCCTGTATGCTGTCCTCGTCGATAACAAAACCATTCATATAAGACGCCCTGACAGCCATACAGAGCGCCACGGCAAAGTCGCCATGTCGTCGGCCTTTACCGCCTTCATCTTTTGTGCGCCCCTTATCAATCTGCGGAATACCTTTGTCCACCTTGATGTGGAGCAGGTCATCAAGTGTGGTCTGGTGCCGGGCAATCGTGATGTTCTGCGCTTCAAACTCGCCTTTCAGTTTTGGCATCCACTCCTGATACCAGGATGCGGTCAGATTCACACAGTCGATCATCTCCGGGCCATAAATCAGACGGGCGGCTTCTGCCAGATAACCGCCGTTACCGGTGGCATCAAATGCAGCGCCGGTAAAACGGGGCAAACGGGACAGAATGAATAAAAGGATTTGTCGCTGCTGGTCATAGGTCACATTACGCAGCTCCACGCGGAAACATTCGCGTTTGCGTAAGTCAGGCGTGATGGCAAGTGGCACAAACACCGTCAGGTCGCCACGGCGTGCAAAGTCTTCGCCCAGTACGTGTTTATTGAGCGGCGACAGCGCATCGAGCAACGGGAGCAGCTCCTGTTCACACCAGTCCTGAACGATGCCGTGGCGCATTTGTGGTGTCAGCGATTCAAAATCGTCCGGGGCTTCAAAACGCAGAATCGGGATATCCCGCGCTGGCGTCATGGCGGCTTCAATCAGCACGCGTGACAGATAAGCGCCCCCGGATTTTTTAGGAATGCAGCCGTATTCCTCGTCGGCACTCTCTTTATTCGGCGCATTCCGGTACAGGCCATCACGCCAGGCTTTTTCCGCTTCCGGCGACCACGGCTGATTCGTGACGTAACAGATACGTCGGTATAACCCGTCAGCGATGGCATCATCCAGCGTGATGCGGTGAACGCTGTAATCCTTGCGCCCCTCGCGCGCATCCTGAATGTACTGGTTAAACAGGTTATCGACGCCGTTATGTGTCGATATGATCCGCACGCGGGCACCCCACATGGTGAGAGCAAAGGCCGCTTTCAGGAGTTCGTCCAGGGCTTCATGAAATGCCGCCTCATCAATCACCACGTCCCCCTGCAAACCACGCAGGTTAGACGGACGGCTTGACAGCGCCTGCACCTTAAATCCGCTGTTAGGGAAACGGATCATATAAGTGAGGATTTCTTCTTTTTTGTCGCTGTCCCAGAAGGTCTGCTCCCAGACGTCAGCCTTTGCCAGTTGGTTAAAGGCGCGGGCAAACAGGGCACAGGCGGCGATGTATTCCAGCGCCATTTCCTGACGGGAACCCACATAAAAGACGTTGCGACCACCGCGACGCTTCGGCTTTGCGGCCGTCATGACATTGCGGCCCGCTTCAGCCCATGTCAGACCGGTACGACGGGATTTTTCAGCGATGCAAATCTGGCTTTCATCCTCAAACCAGCGCCGCTGATAGCCCAGAAAAACCGGTTCATTGCGGGGCTGTGCTTCCCCGATATCGGTCACGATATTCACGCCGAGCAGTCCGGCTTCCTCACGCAGGTTGATTTTTCGGGGGGCATGAAGGGCTTTAAGGTTGTTTTCTCTGGTGTTCATAACCCTCTCATGCCTTACCCAGCAGTACATCACGGATACGCTGCTCCAGCTCTTCGCTGATGCCATCCTGCCCGCGCAGTTCTTCACTCACGGCGTTTGCCGCTTCTTCTGCGAATGCCTGGCGGATTTCTTTCTCGCGCCGGTGGCTGGACATTGCCGTGGATTCCAGACGCTGTGCCGCCAGCATGGCATTTTTCAGCAGGTCAATATCCACGTCAGATTCCGGGTTTTCGATTTGCCGCATCATGGCCTTAAAAAGCTGGCTGCGGGCCATTTCCAGAATCAGCTTTGTGGTTTCTCCCATTGGCTTGTCGCCAAGTTCTGCGGTCAGTGCTGACGTCATTTCACGCATCTGTCGCAGGTTATGGCCTACCTGCTCGACGTTCGTCGCGTAACGGTTCAGACCGGAACGGGAGAGTTTCATCTCATCCGGCAGGCCAGCGTCTTCAATCAGTGCGTTAATTTCTTCCAGAATGCGGGCCTGTGGGATCGCTTTATCACGCAGCATTTCATGCAGCGTTTTACGTACGTTTTCCGGCAGTAAATCCACTTTTGAAGCCCGGCCCCGTGTTTTCCTGTCCATCACGCCTCCTGTCATGCACGGGGACGAGGACGCTTGACACCGGCAACGCGGGCACGACCTTCTGCCACATCCTGACCTCGGGAGGTCAGCGTTACGACATAAAAGCCGCGCAGGTTTTCCACGGTGACCAGTTGCTGCTCTGCCAGCCAGTCAATCTGGCCGCGAACCACATCGCGGGAAACGTTGTGTCCGTATGCATCCAGACAGTCCTGAAGGATGGATTCGTTTGCTTCGTTATTGCAGTCCATCAGGGAACGCAGGATGACCAGACGACGGTCTTCGGTCAGAATATCGTTAATCATGAATTACTCCGGTTTACTGCGTTTTCAAGCAGCAGCTCCAGTTGATGGGAAAATGACTGCACCCGCTGGGACAGCACCCGGATATCGCCGGACAGCTCTGCAATTCGCAGGCGCATTTCGTGTACATCTTCTGTGCCAGGGATGCTGGCGTAGCGGGTTTCCATTTCGGTCATCCGGTTTTCAAGACGCTCCACACGCTCAGTGCTGGCAAAACTACGACGCATTGCCCAGACGGCCCCACCGGCCACAACAGGCAACAGGTAAGGCCATAACGCTAAAACTGAAATCAAATCCATTATTCTGCTCCACGGCACCAGTGGCAGTAGTTCGCCATCGGCTGCTGTCTCAGCACATCAGGCCGCAGCTCACGACCGCAACCGGCACACAATACAGGCGGGTCATACGCCGCCGGGCGGGGAATATCACGGGTATCCCCCTGCCAGAGTTCAGCGAGCAGCAGCGCCACCGCCCGGTTCTGGTCTTCGTTCATAAATTTCTTTCCTTCGGGTCTCCTGTTCCCGGACTGATGCCTTGTCGCGGTTGCACTGCCCGAGCGCCATCAACAGGTCAGCATTCCAGAGAAGGGATGCTCCCCACGTCAGGGGCTGTGGCATGGGCGGAACGGGCGTTGCTTCCGTCAGTTCTGCATCAGTTTCGGGCAGGATCACCACCGATGGCACGGGTGCGTTTTTCGAGTTCCCGCAACCTGTCAGCAGCAACGGCAGGCACAGGACGAGTGCTGCAATTGTCACCGGTAATGGCGGTTGTAATTTTTTGTTTTGCATCATGATGTTCTATCTCGTCTGCCAGCCGCGCGGCACGATTTGCGGCACGGATAGCGGAAAATACCTGCATCGTCTGTTCCTGACCGTGTAACAACCATTCAGCCGTGTTGCGGGCCTGTTGCTCCGTCTGTAATTCACGGCGCAGCGTCTGGTTATCGTGGCGGGTGCTGTCCAGCCTGTGCCACAACACCCCGGACAGAACGGCGGCAAACACGGCTGCCAGCAGTAAACTTTTACTGGCGAAGGTCATCCGCCCCCCTGATATTCCAGATAGCCATTTCCACTTCGCGACGGTTCATCAGTCCTTTCCATTTATGGCCTGCGGCAAACACCCAGCGGGCCATCTGGTCACGCGCTCCGGCGTAATCACCGGCATTGAGTTTTTTCAGCAGCGTTGATTTACTGAATGCGGTAACACCGGTGTTGAAAATAAACGTTGCCAGCGCCGTTTTCTGATATGGCGTCAGCGGCACCCTGACAAGACGATCGATTGCCGCATAAACCGGTTTTAAATCACTGTCGAGAAGAGCCATACACTCCGCATGGCTGTAACGGCGCATTTCGATATCCGGCCCGGTATGTCCCACACAGACCGTAAGCACACCGGCAATATCGCGGTAAGGCATATAAGCGATATTTTCCAGATGGATCAGAGACTGACGGGTCATTTCCTGATAACCACCCACACCGCCACCGGCAATCGTTGCCGCCAGCAGTGCGGCTTTCAGTTTTTTTGGTATCCCCGCCATCATGCTTCCCTGAAAAAATGCTCTGATGGCAGTCTAAAAAATCAGATGGCAGGTGCGGGATTATGGTGACAGGAAATAACCGGCAGGATGCCGGTTATTTCTGGCTTTCAGGTGAGAACAGATCAGGCTGATGACGTCGTGTATGCAGCTTTCTCTGGCGGGCAATAATCTGGTAGATCTGCGGCTGGGACAGGCGATACTGGCGACGCAGTTCTTCCATGTTACGACCATTGAACTGGCAGTAAAGCAAATCGTCGTGTAACGCGGTCAGGATCGTATCGCCGCAGGGGATGTAAAACTGCCGCCCGCCCAGAAAACAGGACAGGGCAACGGCCTGTTTACGGGCAAGCTCACGGGGATTGCTGACGTTCTGGCGTTTCAGTTCGTTTTCCAGAACATCAATCAGATCAACCACCGAACGGGGCCAGCGTGATTCCAGTTCCGGGGCCGGGATGTTATCAATATGTCCGATTAACTGGCGAATTGCCGGATCGTGTTCAAATAAATCATGCTGCATATTTTCCCCTGGTTAACAGACAGAAAGATACACCATGGCACTGATGGTTATCAGAACCACAAGGGCAATCACTTTTATCGCACTCATCAGCGTGGACGGCCCGAAACATTCATCACTGAATTTTCTGTACATGGTGCCCCTTTACCCGAACAGACGAGCGCGAAAACGAAAGGAGAGCCAGAACGTCAGCAATCCGGCCAGCGCCCAGATGACATGCTCAGGACCCGTTTTCAGTTGAGACGTTGCCATCACGGCTAATCCCAGCCCGGACAGACTCCCCAGCCAGGTCAGAGGCCAGACGAACCGGGCAAAATGTTCAGGCACCCGGCAGCTCATTATCAGCGCATCCAGACAATCAGCGGCAACACATAAAGCAACACTGAAAACCGAGGCACAGCAAAACATCAGCGCGCGCCAGCCACAAAACAGACTTATCCACAATAACAGCGCCAGTAATACCACCGATAAAAAATCAGGCCACTGACGAGCAGAACGCTCAGACATAATGTTTCTCCCTGTAAAGCAGGCAATGATGAAGAATTTCCGGCATATCAACTGACTGCCAGCCTTTCATGTAATAACTGCCGTGGGTGCCATCATGACCGGTATAGTCGCGGGGCGCAGGCCGTGGCCCACCGGCGACACGGTGCAAAACCTCCTGACGCAGCCGCTCACGTCTGCCAAGATGAAAGGATGCATTCCAGCCTTTACCCATGATGATTTCCCCCGGTACGGTTATTCATCACAGGATATTGAGGACGTAAAAAAAGCCGGATTAACCGGCTTTACTGTTTACAGAAGTGAGGGCTGGTACTGGCGGTATTTCAGCCGTCGCATCCGGCGAATGGCCTTGTAAACCGTATTGAAAGTGACACCATAACGGGTGGTCAGTTCGCTGACGTTGCGACCGTTAAAATCATTCCAGATACGCAAATCCCGAATCAGCGAGTCCAGAACCTGACCGCGTGGAATGTAGACCTGACCGCCGCCCAGATGCTTACAGATAGCCACAACAATCTCCAGTGAATGGGCAGGATCAACACCCAGCCGGGACAATTCCCCGCGTAGTAAATCGTTCAGCTCCGCCAGCAGTGCCGGAAAGCGTGACGTATCCTCTGCAGGATTGTCAAGATGTGCCAGGATGGTGTCATCCTGCAAATCACCAAATAAATCTTCCGTCATTGTGCCATCCTCCGCGTCTTTCTGGCATGGGCATAAGCCGCCGTCATGGCATCATAGCCGCGCAGTTCACGACCGGACGGACTGACCGGCAATGGAAGCCCGTGACGGGAAAAGGCTTCACGAATACAGCGGATGTGCCACTGCTTGAGTGTTTCGAGGACTGTCAGCAGCGTGTCGCCATGACACCACGCCAGTGTGGAAACGCCCTGTCCGCCGTTGCGTTTCGCGGTCAGGCGCTGAACATATTTATCCAGCGCCACATCACCGCCATCGGTAATAAAACCGTCTTCTGCCATCTGCTGCCAGACTTTGTACACCTTCTCGCGGGGCGTGACATGTTCCTTAAAGCGGCGACGTGGATGTTTATTCAGCTTCTTAAAGCCGCGTTCTTTCATTGCATCGAGCGTCTGTTCCAGTTGCGTAACCGTCAGCTCGCGGCAACTGGTTTTGCCCGTTTTCTGCATCAGAAAGGCGCGGTAAGTGTCATCGTCGAGTTGTAGCTCCCGACGGGCGACATGGATTAATTTAATAAGCGATGTGCGATTCATTTGCTCACCTCTCATATTAAGGAATGAGATATGAAAATTGATTATGACGAGATAGCCAGAATATTTGATGTTTTTCTGGAGGCCGACACCGCATTCATTCGACTGGAAGATGTCGGCTGGGATCGTTCTCAGCGGCACAGCGACAGCCATCAGAAGCTGGTTTTCCATATTCTGTTGCTGGTTGAAAATGGTTTTATCAGCAACAGATATCTGGAAACAGGCACCGCAAAAAGCATTGGTCTCACCCCAACAAGCCTCGGATATTCATATTCAGGCACCAGTGTCAGACTTACACAAGATGGTCATGATTTTGCGAAAGCACTACATCAAAAACCCATTCTTGAGCGCATAAAACAGGACCTTGCCGACGCCCCGATGACGCTCGTAACAGACGTCGGCAAACAGTGGTTAACCTCGTTTCTTAAAAAGAAACTCGGGATTGAATAGTTCCCGGTTCATACGTTGCAGCACATCAAGGGCGGCGACAGCCGCCACTTTATCGTTACCATCAGCAATAGTGCGGAGATTTTCAATAATCCAGTGAGGACTCAGTGACTCAGCAATAATGCCAAACCGGTACGCCATGACTTCATCAATAGCTTTTTCATGAGACGGCTCATATACAAAATTCACAAAGTCATGCACTTCTTTTTTCGGCAAACCACCGGCAATCAGCAGGGCGGCAAGCTCTTCTGATTTTGAAAATACACCATTATTCATGTCACTCACCTTCACAATTCATGCACGCCGTGTCATCGCCCATATCGCAGTGGTTGCATTTCTGCCCGCCACAATGAGGGCACTCTTTCAGATATTCAGGGGATTCATTACCGCAGGTCGGGCATTCCTGTTTCACCGTGGTAAATTTCCCCAGCCACGAATACGATGTTTCATTGTTTTCCATTGTTTACCTCCGCCTGTTTTTGCGCCCGGATAAATTCGTCAGAAAGGATTTCAGTCATGCGGCCCTGTGCGGGAGTCATCCCTGTCATGACGTAAATCACATCACCAACACGGAACCACCGGAGCGGGCCGAATATTGTTGCGCTGAAATCCAGTCCCAGTGCGGGTAAGAGAGCGTCAGTACGGGCATAAGTGACCGGAATATTCTCCTGCCATATTTTCGCCAGCTCTTTTGACTGCTCCCGCAGATGTGCAGGAATGCGCGATGTTCTTGGCCTGCAACTGTTACCTGATGCGGAGCGTTGTACAGTCCACAACTCCGGCGAGAAAGGTCGCTCATTCCCCGGAAAATTCACGCCATGAAAATGACGCCCACCAATACCTGTGCTGAATACTGACCGGCAACCACAACCCAGAACCTTATCAAGATGGCGGGCTTCTTCGCGTAGTTTCAGGCAGTCCGCCATAAACTGGTCCCATGCCAGCAGTGCTGCGGGATTTGACGTTTTAAAAAACATCACGCCACCTCCTGCACCGCTGCGGGAGCCGGAGAACAATCAAGAATGAGATAACGCAGTACATGGTCGGTGATATTCCAGGCGCTTGAACTGCAAATAAAACGCCCCAGCCGGATATCGATATAAGCCATCACAAAACGGGGCATTCCCTGTTCGCACATTCTGTTATCCACCTCAGCAACAATGTGGACTGACTCACAGGTCAGCACGCCCGTCGCAAACTCTTTTGCCAGCGCGGGGATGGTATTACCTTCCACCCAGGGTAATGAGCGACGCCAGTTGCACCACACCGCATCATCAACAGCAGGCTGCTCAGTTGCGTTTCGTCTTACAGGCGACGTCGGACGCGGGCGCGGAACGTCATAAAATCCGTTGCATTCGGTGAGCACTCCGGCATCAACCGCATCACGCAGGAAATACACCATTGACGAGGGCAGCATATTCATTTTTTCAGCCAGAACTCCGCAGGTCAGGCGTCCGTAAGCCCGTAATAATGTGCTGACACCATTCAGAATTTTTGCATCAACCATGTTTTATTCCTCAGTAATCTGTTTCAGGTGCGAGCAATCCCCTGACGTATCGCGCCATAATTAAAAGAATGTGAATTAATTAAATATTAATGGTGGTATTAAATACCGGCTTCCTGTTCAAATGGAATAATAGAAAAATCCTCAATGCCTGATTTAACTGTAATTCCGGCAACGCCTGCGACCGCTTTCGGTTCCAGTAAAATCGCTTCCTTGTTGATTTCCTGCTTCGTGCGAATAAAGCGTTGCAGGCCAAGACGCTCCAGCGTTTCCATCACTGCATCCATACCACGAATACTTACTGATGGCGGACGGACCCGCCACGATACATCACCGGTGACAAGATTCGCCGTCTTCACTTTGCCGCCGTTCGTCAGTTCGTCGCGGTTCGCTTCACACCATCCCTGAACGCCTTTTGAAAGGGTTTCAATATCGGTTTTAATCGGTGCAATCCGGGCTGCAAATTTCTCCGTAATTTCCGCGATGGCATCATTCATTTCCGTTTCCAGACGTGATGCTTCGCGCTGTAAATCCCCGATGCGTTTAATATCGGTAATCACCGCATCGCGGTTTTGTGGCACATAAGCCGCTGCGGCACTTTTGATACGTTTTGCTGGTTTAGCCATAAATTAAAGCTCCTGTTAATTAATATCCGCTGTATACAATGCTGGATACAGCTCGATTGCTTAATTCCATCTTTCGGGCAATGACATGAATATCCAGTCCTTCTTTATAAAGTTCACGACATAAATATTTGTCGTGTTCACTGATTCGGTATACACACAATGATATTCCGTGCCTTCTGGCATGTGCCCGGAGGGCGGTTGTGGCGACTTTCAGTTTTTCCGCCATTTCTTCAATGGTCATTTTCCCGACGTTGGCTTCGATAAATTCCCGGTCTTCGCGTGACCAGCGCTTACGATTACACTTCATGTCAGTCACCATTCAGTACAGCAGAGGCTCGCGCAGTGATGCCGGAATATGCCGCAGCGATAACTGAACCGCTTTCAGGGCAAGCGAGGAATAACAGCAGCGCGCCCAGCCTTTTGCCATTAACCGGTAATCGCGCCAGATACGCTGCCACATTTCACGGGCTTCAGGGTCTGATGCGCAGATGTATTCCCGGTCCATGACGTACTCCCATAAATCCACGTTGAACGCACCACCAAATGCAATGGCGCGGGATATGCTTTCGCCGCAATAACGCGCACAGATGCTGTAATGGTCGAAAGCGATCAGGTACGTCTTTTCACCACAATCATCAACTTTCCTGGCGCAAATAAACTCGCGTAATTCACCACCGTTGTTATTGCGTTCCTGAATTCGGATTAATGCCTGAATTTCATTTCGGATTTTGACGTTCATTGTCAGCGTTCCTTTGCGAATTAATGTTTAACCGCATTCACCGGATGTGGTACTAAATCACATTCAGCTTCCATACCCACTTTCTTCATAGTGGTCAGCATCTCATCTTTGGCCTTTTTAATAATTTCAGGAGCCATAGTCAGGACGATATTTGCCAGTAAATCATGAGGCCCGGTATTTTCCGTTGGCGAGATATCTGCAAGACATGCTTTTGCATCCAGAACTTCTCTGCGCCCATTGCAACCGTCACTACTTTCCAGCCATGTAAACTCAAAGATAACCTTTGCCATTTTGTTTCTCCTTATTGATTCTGAATAACTGCGCTGGCTTTTACCTTCGCGCCTTTTACCTGCTTAAAGAAAACCGCGCTGCACCACGGACAACATGTCAGGGAATCCCGAATTTCCTTTTCGGGTGAGCATTGCGTCATAATCTGTTCACCACATCCGGGGCATTTATATGTCGTCAGCGGCACCCCGTGGCACTGACAGTGTTTAACCCATTCAATATATTTTTCAGCTTTAATACACATCGTTATCTCCAGATAATCTGGCAACCATTAAGACGGGCCGTCCATACAGAACGGGCCACCCCGGACTTATGCTCCATAATTCTGACCGCGCTTTTTACCAGTTCCACCGGTGGGTAAGTGATTTCAAGAATCGGACGCGCCACGCCGAGATATGATTCATTTACATGACTCCCGCGCGCCTGTAACCAGTTCTGCGCATCCGTTGCCATTTTTATATTTCGGGCCATCATAATTTCTTCTCCTTCTTAATTACGCAGCAGCGTTGAAATATCAACGTCCAGGTCTAATTCACGGAAAGCCTGACGCAGATAATCTTCGTTAACACGCTCACCTTTACCGTGAGCCGTCATGGCGGCAAGGCGAAGTGAATGATTCAGAATGCGAAGCGCACCTGGTTTCTGCGCAATCTGCTGTAATAACTCCAGTTCATTTTCGCCGTTAATCTGCCAGGCATCCGCAATAGCTTTTACATCGGCTTTTTTGGTTTTATTAATTGCAGTGCGCTTTGCAATACGGGAAAACAGACGGGCAAATTCAACCGTTCTGTTACCCCCCGTCATATTTGAATAAACCCGGTGATTTCCCATCAGCACAAGGCCAGTGCGGGTTGATTCCTGTAACAGGCGGAGTTCTTCCAGAACTTCGGCACCAAGATGATCAGCTTCGTCGATGATAACCAGCCCCTGTGTACCTTCAAGGCGACGTCGCAGGGCACGGGAGAGTGGCCCTTTACGGCGTGGTGCGTCATTCATTCCCAGCTCAAACGCCAGTTCAGTAAGACATTCCAGAACGCTGGCACAGGATGGCGTAATGGTGATCATCCAGACATTGTTATTGGTGCGGCGATATTCACGGGCCGCTTCGGTTTTGCCCACACCAGGATTGCCACATACAACAGCAATACTTTCAGTCAGGCTGGCAAAACGCATACTTGTCCAGATTTGTTTTACCGTCTGCGTTTCCACAAAGCGGGGCGGTTCAGGTAGTTCTGCCACTGCATGATATTTTTCCAGCCAGCGTTGCAGCATTTGTGAGACACGCTCGTTATCCCCGTTGTACTTATCATTGATAAAACTACTGATAGTTCCGGTAGAAAGTCCGCTCTCAAGAGCAATTTGTTTAAAGGTGGTTTCTTCATTTTCTACAAGCGTGCGCAGTCCTGCGCGAATATCGGAAATATTCATCTGAATAACCTCGTAATTAAATTTTGTTTAAACGTTAATTAAATGGCTTTTTTACGTCTGTTCTGTTCCAGAATATCCAGCGAATAATTCAGATATTCATCACGCTCAGTTTCGTATTCATCATCACGCTCCTGATTCTTCACCCGTTCCGTATTACCGGAAGGCCGGAAAATACCAACAATTCGTGATTCTGGTGCTGCTGGTTCGGCTATCTGCGGCAGCAGTTCAGCAACTTCCAGCGCGTCCATTTGTTTCTGCGCCTTAATGGCTGCTTTAGTTGCAGATTTCAGTTGTTTCTGGCGGCGGCGATATTCACGGCCTGCCGCAGCATCATTAAATGCAACAGGTGCCAGACATTCCGCTTCACAGATAAACCGACCGTCCAGGGTGTAACAATAAACCGTGCTGTGTAGCTGCTGCGGATCAAACCTGACCACAACTTTTTTCACGCCTTTAAGGGAGCCGCCAACTTTAAGCGTAAACTCGCCTTTGCGTGAAACGTTCACCGCCTCGGCAGGCAGTAACAGCATCCGTTTTTGTTCTTCGGTTGGCTTACGCACAATCGTTCTGGCGTATTCACGCTCGAAAACATCATCAAACGAGAGTTTGCCCCCGCACATTTCTGTTTCACGGCCTGTTCTGGCATTGAACATCGCCACACCTTCGGCAAGGGTTTTCAGAAACAGCTCTGCATCAACAGCGCGGTCGCCATAGTTATCAGGTTTTGCCTGCGGATTTGGCCCCGTATATGCGCCAGCCAGTGCCGGATGCTTATCAACGTATTCCTCAAGCCCACCAACACCGAAAGCACGTTCAACAGGTTTTGCCTGGCCCCAGCCTTTACCGGCAACAACGCTTGTCCAGTGCATTTTCGCACCCATCAGTAAAAACACCCCCTTTGGATCGTCTTCTTTCACCTTAAAGCGGTAGCGATTGGGCGCGCCTCCCGTCAGCCATTTATTCGCAGCACCACGGGTGTTATCAATGGTGATGTGAAAATCCTCCGGGATACCGTAGCGAGTCACAACATCCATGAACGAGAGGCGAATTGAATCAATGTTCTCGCTCACATCGCAGCGCCAGCCCAGAATTTTTCGGGTTTTCACATCCTGCCAGAACCATGTTTTCGGACGGATCACATCACCGTTAAACCAGCGTACAAAGACGTTATGCAGATAACCGTCGCCGTTGATCCACTGCATGGCGTCCAGGTGTTCCACAGTTCGCTGCTGTGCCGGTATCAGATGCATCAGTGCATGTTCACCTTCACGACAGGCAACAACCATTGCCTCGTCCAGTTGCTGAATCCGGCGAAAGGCCGTGGCACGGGAGGGAATACTCCAGCCATGCTCGCGGGCTGCCAGTTCCAGACGCTCATAACATTTGCGGAAGGCGGGCTTTTCCGGTCGCAGATAATCTGCAATCAGAAACTGCCAGGCATCCTCGTCAAATTCACTTTTGTGAACGTTGCGACGGGATGCACCACGTCCATCAACAAGCGCAGCCGCCCAGTCAGGCTTCGCAAACTTCTGTACCTGGTAATACTTGTCCCGCAAAGTGGATGCGCTGACCTGGTAATGCCCTGCAACGGTCGCAAAAGCCGTTTTTGTTGAAATCCCCTAGTTCAGCATTTCGTCTGCAGTCTGAACCGCAGGCAACCATTTTTCAGCAAGTCTGCGCTGGGAATCGCTGGCGTTATCCCATTTGCTCCACAGTGCCTCACGATCATAATCATGGGCTTCCAGCGTGGGGCGGGCGATTTCAAAATACCCCTGACTTGTTTCAATTCTCCCTTGTTGCAACAGAATTTCAGCACGTAATGCGACAGGGAATGATTTGATATTGAATTCAAATGATACACCTTTAGTCCCTGCAACCTGCCTAAACTCCCAGCCTTCTCTTTGTGCCTTACGTGTAATGTTAGTGGCTTGCTTTGGTAAACCTGCCAAACCGAGCAACTCTTTTGCTGTATACCATTCTTTCATAGCGCACCTAGTATCGAGACGGCCAAATATCTTGCGGTGTCATTCCCAGTGCATCTGCAATGATTTTCTCCGCTTTCGGATATCTCTTATCCAAAGCATTTTTTAATGTTGAAGACGAAAGATGATTAGATCTTCCCAATTCAGCTAGTGACATATTGCGTTTTCGTAGCTCTGCAACGATGTCAGCTCTGTGCCAATCTTGGCGGTTAGTTCTTTTATTCATATGCATTTCATGTAATCCTTTCAGATTCCCCCGTGAGCTACGCTATAAAGTAGCTCACGGCATATCGTGCAATGTAGTGTGGAATCACTTTCAAATCAATAGGGATTTGAATGGATTTATCATGATTTCATATAACAGTATGATTTTTATATGAATTTATTTTGTCTCTATTGAAATCACTAGGATTTTAAATGATATCTTTTGAAATCAAAGAATGGTTTAATGCGAAAGAGCTGGAAGGGATGCCTGGTGTACCAAAGTTGGCGACTAACATTACCAGGAAAGCTGTGGCGGAAGATTGGGTAAAACGTCAGCGTCACGGTGGGAAAGGTGTCGCTTATGAGTATCACATCAACAGTCTGCCAGAAGAAACACGCAGGGCCATTAAAGGAGCCTCACTTTCTGATAAACCAGTGCATACATCAATCGCCCATACAGTTGATGAGAGGCTGATTTATGCAATGAGCTTCTTAACACCAGATGAGCAGGCCGCAGCTGTGGAGATCATTCGTGTAGCAGGGATTAAAGGACTTATGCCTACAATTGTCAGTAAAGATAAGGCATTAGAGGCATTAGGGATTACTGTGGAGCAACAGAAAACCCTGCAAACTCTTCAGGCATTACCACCGGAAAAAGTAAGAGAGATTTTGTCTCAGTATGAAGGCAAAGAACATAATTTCCCTGTAAGAGAAAACGATGTAAAGAAAGCTGTATAACAACCAGGTAATAGCTAAGACATAAACTTCACTCCAGGTAATTACATATGTAAGATACCCAAACAGTGATGATTGTTTTTGACACACATCACTTGCTGAAAGCCTGGTTGTTACCGTTTTTGAAGCATTTTTGAAGCTGTACTTGAAATGATGCGTGAAGTAATTGCTTTTCGTGTCTTTAATGAATCAAAAGCTGTTTCCAACAATCTTTCGCGTTTCAAGATGTAACGGCTAAAATCTGTCCTACAGGCTTGCAAGCCCCACTAAATCTAATCCCGCCAAATCCCGAATAATCCAATGTCCTCCCGGTTTTTTTCGTACTTCAAGTGAATCAATACATCCGGCGCGTGGAAGCATTGGCGCAGCAGATATTATGCTCGCATCACACGTTGGCCTGGTGATGATGGGGGAATGGAAAGCGCGGGTTAATGGCGTGGAAATGAGTGGTGGCGATGCGCTGGCGAAAGTGGGGCTTAAACCACTGGTGCCGCAGGGTAAAGATATGCTGGCGATTTTGTCGAACAACAGCGTTGGCACGGCGTATGCGATTGAAGCGGTACGGTCGGCACGCCAGTTGCTGAATGTCAGCCCGGTGGTTTTCGCTATGAGTCTGGAAGCGTTGAATGGTAACGTCGCGCCGGTACTGCCGCAGTCGATCGACGTGCGTCCTTTCCCGCAGTTGGCTGATTCCGCGAAAGAGATCCGCGATGCGTTAATCGGTTCTTATTTATGGCATAAGGATGACAAACGCGCATTGCAGGATCCGTTATCGTTCAGAACAACGGTGTATACCCTTTCTGAGTCGGTACGTGCGCTACATGACGCAGAAGATATCATTACCGTGCAGATCAACAGTTCTGACGATAACCCGGCAACTGTGCTGAATGCTGATAAGGCGTACCAGGATTCCAGCCAGGTCGCGCAATATTTTGTTAAAGATGGCGCAATCAGCGGCGGGATTTTCCCGACGGCAAACTTCGAATCGTTACCTGTTGCGCTTGCCACCCAGCGTCTGACCGTGGCGTTAGTGCATGTTTCGCATAACAGTATGCGTCGCTCGCTGCACCTGGAAGATGATCACTTTACGGGTTTAACGCGCTTCCTGTCGGCACCTAGTAATAAAGGTCACGGCTTCGGTTCGCTGCATATTCCTTTTGTCGCGCTGCATGCAGAAAATGTTGATCTCGCCAATCCTGTTTCTTTCGATATTCAACCGGTTGCCGGAGGCATTGAAGATACCGGTGCCAATAACGACCATGCAGCCAGAAGACTGAAACAGGTGGTTGATAATTTGAACATTATTTATGGCATTGAATTGATGCATTCCGCGCAGGCAATCGATTTGCGGTTGCAAGCCGATCCACAACTGGCATTAGGTAAATCAACAAAAGCGATGTTTACCGCCTACAGAAAAGTCGTGCCATTTGTCGAGCAGGATCGCATCTTTACTCCGGATATTGCAGCATCGCAAAAATTCTTAGAAGGATATGCGATAAATCAAAAATAAAATCGGTGTTGGTTGTTTATCATAATATCTATAGATATGATAATTATCAGTTTAATAGTTTTTCTTAATATTGATTATAATAATCCGAAGGGCGTTTTGCTTTTCGGATTATTATTGCCTCATTAAGGTAATTGCCATACCGAACGTGCTGGGTTATAAATATCAATCATGATACTTATAAATTATTTATTGCTGCTTTGGTTACCATTACTTAGTAATAAGTAATGTATTTTTGATAGTTTAAACTATTTTTAAGGGACGGCATTATGAGAGGAAAAATACCCAAAACGGAATTGCTGGTGACTTTTGAGGTAGTCGCACGTCATGAAAGTTATACCAGAGCAGCAGAGGAGTTGGCGTTAACCCAAAGTGCAGTATTCAGACAAGTTAGCGCACTGGAAGAGTTTTTACATATATCATTATTTGCGCATTCTAAAAAAAGAATATTCCTTAATGATGCCGGTAAATATTATCTGGGAATTGTTAAAGAAACATTGAATAAACTGGAACGTGACACAAATACAATCATGACCTGGCAACCCACGGTTCAGGTTATTGAGCTTGCTGTCAATCCTACCTTCAGCACGCACTGGTTGATCCCCAATTTACGTGAGTTCAATAAATTGTATCCCGATATTATTGTCAATATCCACTCATTAGCCAATAACGGGGATTTTCTTAATCGGGAATACGATGCTGTCATTATGCGCGAAAATTTTTGCGCCCCCTGGTCGAAGGTAGAATATCTCTTTGAGGAAGAGATTCTGCCAGTATGCAGCGGCAGTTTGCTTTCACTGCCCGATCAAAAGCTGTCCGTTGCAGAACTACTTAGTGAGCTACCTCTTCTGCATCAGAGCACCCGTATTACTGGCTGGGAAGAGTGGTTTGCGCTATCGGGCGTTAGCAGTCCGCTGGTCAATAATGGGCCGCGTTTCGATTTGCTTTCGATGCTGATTGCCGCCGTGCGCTCTAATCTCGGCGTGGCATTGCTGCCGCGGTTCGCTATCCAACACGATTTAGATAGTGGTGATATGGTGATCCCGTGCGATGTGCCCATTCTTACCGGTAATCGCTTCATTATGACGTGGCGGGAAGAGAAGGCTGAATATCCGCACTTGCAGCTCTTTCGTGAGTGGTTGCTGGCAAAATCGGTGGTGCCGGAGGAGATGTAAACCTACGCCTGGCGAAATGCCAGGCGCAGATATTAACCGTCGAGACCTGGTTGTGCCTGATGGGGCAATTTTGCAGTGAGGCGTTCACCTCTTCAGTATCCAGAAAATGGTAAGCCAGCATAAAGATCAGCTCACCCAGCACGACTAAAGCGTAACATTCACTTTCATTAATGCCCCGCAGGGCAACTGGCACAGCGGTGTTGCTGCTCAAACTGGCTAAAGAAATTATTGCCTTTATCATCCACCAGAATGAATGCGGGCAGATTTTCAACTTCCATCATCCACACGGCTTCCATGCCCAGCTCCGGGTATTCCAGACAGCGAAGGCTTTTGACATATTCTTGCGCCAGTAACGCCGCCGCACCGCCAATACTTCCCAGATTAAAGCCGCCATGTTTGTGACAGGCATCGGTGACCTGCTGGCTGCGGTTGCCTTTCGACAACATGACCAGACTGCCGCCCGCTGCCTGAAAGGTATCGACATAACCGTCCATTCGACCGCCAGTGGTTGGCCCCAATGAACCGCAGGCCATGTTTTCTGGTGTTTTCGCCGGCCCTGCGTAATAGACAACATGATGTTTCAGGTAATCCGGCATCGGTTCACCGTTATCCAGTCGCTCTTTAATTTTTGCGTGGGCGATATCGCGCGCCACCACGATTGGCCCACTTAACGACACGCGGGTGCCGACCTGTAACGTGGCGAGATCTTGCATCACGTCACGCAATGGACGATTCAGATCGAGATGCATATGATGCGTGCGATTTTCTTCCCGCATTGATACAGGAATATATTGCCCCGGATTATGTTCGAGTTTTTCCAGCCAGATACCGTGTTTGTTAATTTTGGCCTTAATATTGCGATCGGCGGAACAGGAGAGCGCCATGGCAATTGGGCAGGAGCCGCCGTGGCGTGGCAGACGAATAACACGAATATCATGAGCGAAATATTTGCCACCAAACTGAGCACCAATACCAAATTGCTGGCTGGCGTCGAGCAATGTTTTTTCCAGTTCAACATCGCGGAATGCTTGTCCCTGCTCGTTTCCGCTGGTGGGCAGATTATCGTAGTATTTCGTTGAAGCCAGTTTGGCGACTTTTAACGCCTGATCGGCAGAAAGTCCTCCGACGACAAAGGCGATATGGTAGGGCGGACAGGCGGCGGTGCCCAGCGATTTCATTTTTTCAATTAAAAATGCGGTCAGTTTTTCCGGTTGCAGGAGAGATTTTGTTTCCTGATAAAGCGCGGCTTTATTGGCGGAGCCTCCCCCTTTATTAACACACAGAAAATGGTATTCGTCGCCGGGTACGGCGCTGATATCAATCTGCGCCGGGAGATTGGTTTGGGTATTCATCTCGGTATACATATCCAGTGGCGCATTTTGCGAAAAACGCAGATTATTTTCCTGGAAAGTGCTGTAAATACCTTTGCTCAGGGCTTCAGCATCATTGCACCCGGTCCAGATATGTTGTCCCTTGCTGGCAACAATCGTTGCTGTGCCTGTGTCCTGACAGTTGGGTAATATTCCCTTTGCCGAGACCTCTGCATTTCGCAGTAACTGCAAGGCCACGTATTTGTCATTACTGCTGGCTTGCGGATCGTTAAGAATGCTGGCGACCTGTTGCAAATGAGCAGAGCGTAAGAAAAAAGAGGCTTCATAAAATGCCTGTCGGGCAAGCAACGTTAACGCGTCAGGGGCGACTTTTATTACGTCTTCACCGTCTAACTTCGTTACCATAATATGTTGATCGCTAATTAATTTATATTCTGTACCGTCTTTATCTTGCAAAAACGGATCCTGCCAGACGAATGGTTTAGACATGATCTCTTCTCACGTTGTGGTTATTTTTACCGAATGCTAAGACAGGCCATTTTTCCAGCAGGAGCTGGATGTTTATATCACGTTGTCATTCGGTATTTACTTAAGCATTTTTTGTTTAATTACGTGTGATTTTTAGAGGGATGTAGTTCACCCGTTATTTAAGATGTGATAATACCAGCATGCTTCGCAATTTATTTTAGTGATATATTTAGATAAATGTACCTGTCATGAATAAATCTGTGCAGGTACATTTATGAGGTTGATAATCTAAACAATATTAATTATTAAATATCAAAATGAATACTTAATAAAGGTGCGTGTTGCTGTGCACCATAAACATCACTATCACCCACATTTCCGGAGATAATATCTCGTGGCATGACGATTTTTACTGCATTAGAAGGATCAAACCAGACAATACGATGAATAAATTCAGGTTCAACATGATATAAGCCAGCCACCAGTTCTGGGGTTAATTGCCCAGATGATTTAACTCGCTCATAGTTTTCTTTCGTTTTAAATAAAATATCTAAAACCAGTTCATAGGGTCCGGCGTTTTTGGAGCGGATCACCTGCTCCAGTGAACGAATTGACTGTTTCATGCCTGAATTCCTTCCGGCGTCACCTGTTCGATGTGGAAATCAAAACGCAGTGCGTCGTTGGCTTCAATCAGGTGATAGATCGAGAACTCATATACCGGCCCAGCCTGTACATCTGAGGGCGAGAACGGGAAGGCGAGGTTACCTGCGGTAGCGATGCGATTTTCATAGCCATAGTGCAACATGGTTGAACGCACCAGCGAGCAAACGCTATTGGCAATCTCCTGAGTTGGCGCGACGACATCCAGCAGGATCCCCAGTTCGTGTCCGGCAGTTTGCGTGGGTTCATGAGCACCCATGACGCCATTTTTTCCGTACAGGTGGAATGTAATGCGGATGCTGTCATCGTCCAGCGAAAGGTTACTCGCTACGCTTGCTTTCACTTCTTCGATAATTTTGTCGATCCCGGCAATCATAATAGGATCGCGGGTCCCGGCAATGGTCAGGCAGCGGAAGCCAACCCGACGGGCGCCTTCCAGTTTCAGGGCATACGGCGTTTCTTCATGTTTTGAACCGCTGACATACACTTCGCCATCATTGACCGCTTTAAATGTACAGCTCTTTAGATTCAGTACGCCGCCAGGTCCAGGCAGGAAGTACGGATCAGATTTCTCATACAACGTATGCGCGGCGGCGGACGTTTCGGTAAATTTACGCTGTGGATTAAATGTCTTCAGCGTAAAGCCGTTGTCGTCAATGATACCCATTGCACAGTCTGAACCGGAGCCAGGCGTTGCGGCAATGGCCGCGCACTCAAGGATTTTCCCGCAGTGCAGCGCCAGCCCTTCGTCAAACCCCTGCATGATAGGCAGTGCGGCAAAGCAGGCCGGGTCGTAAGCGCGCCCACCCAGAACCACCTGAGCGCCTGCTTTCAGCGCCCGCTGGAAAGGCTCGATCCCCATTTGCGCCACAATGTAGGTACTTTCGTCGATTGCTTCATGGGTTAATGCCGGGACAAAATCCAGCGCCGTGATTTTGCCATTATCCAGCGCTTCGTGGACGAGTGCTTTGTCGACGTCAGCAGGAATCAGCGCCATCGAGAACGAGAGTTTTTCTTCTTGCGCAATTTCATGAATAATTTCACGGCACCACTCCAGATGTGGGGCCGCGCCGGAGCCGCCTGCCGTACCGATTACCACCGGAATGTTGTTCTTCACGCCAGCGGTTATCATGTAACGCAGGTCGCGTTTGACGCCCGCCCGGTCGGTAAAGGCTTTACCCGCCCCCAGGTAATGGGGACCTGGGTCAGATGAACCGGCGTCAACGGCGATCAGATCCGGAGATTCTTCCATCGCCTTATTAAAACTTTCTTCCGGGAAACCATAACCAAGAATGGCTGTTGGCGATAACACTTTGAATTTACGAGCCATCTGTTATCCCTTAGCCTGCAACAGTGCGATAGTACGATTCATTTCGTTGAAGACGATGTTGAGGCCTTCGTCGAAACCCATCCCTGGCTTGACCAGCATACGCATTGGGCGTGCGGCCAGCGCAACGTGCACACAGGTGCGGGCGCTGATCTCTGTTTCGTTGCAGGTGCCGCCCTGGTAGGCTTCCATCCCGTGTTTGTTGCAATACAACACTGCGTCAACGATGTTATGAACACCGCCAAGATCCGGCGTTTTAATTTGCACCATATGACAACTGCCTGCATCGGTGAAATCAACGATATCCTGGTAGGTGTTACACCACTCGTCAGCGACAATTTTCACGCCGGAACCGAGGCGCGTCAGCTCTTTGGTGATGGCGGTTAACAAGCGAATTTGATCAGGTTTATTACCGGCATCGACAGGACCTTCAATGTACAGTGGCAAACCTTGTGCTTCGTCTTCCAGACTGGCGATGTATTGGGCGCAGCGCACCGGATCCATATCGAAGATCAGACCGATAGTGCCGTAAACGTCAATGTGCAGGGTAGGGCGATAGCGTGCGCTGGTGCGTTTGCCCAAAATGCGATCCGCCAGCCAACGGATATATTCGCGTAGTTTTTCACCTTTATAGCCCAGCTTCTCTTCAACGTTATTAATCAATGCATGTGGCAGGACATCGACGCCTTTAAGGATCATTTTATCCACAGCGATGTAACGGTCGTCACCGCTTTGACCAAATAACGGAATGGATTCCGCTACGCAGGGTAATTGCCATTCGGCACAAACGACCTCGGTTTTCAGGCGACCGGTTGCCAGCGCGGTGGCGTCAAGTAATGCCTGCGATAAACCATAACGCACGGCAGTGTGCAGCAGGTTGCCGTCAATACGCAGTTTGTCGAAGAAACGGGCATTCGGCAGGAATGCGTCCACATCGCGGCCTTCCAGCAAAGGTTTGATATGCGTGTTGAGGAACGGAATAAAGTGTTCAGCAAGGAATAGTGGATCGCGGCCACCGGCTCCGGAGTATTGAACAGCAGCACAGTCACCGACGGCGACGGCACCGTTTTCCAGAATCAACTGAACTGAAACGCACTCCCCGGCCTGGCGCACAGCGCTAAAACCGGGCGTTACTGGCTCCCCGGTATAAAAAAAGCCGTCATGACCCGCTCCGTTTTTTATCGCCTGCTGGTCATCGAAATAGAACGATGAGTAACCAGCGGTGAAAAGGGCCTGTTTTATTTTCATTATGGTCTTCCTATTAATTTGCTGTGGGATACGGCATTGATGTCATCTACAACCATCTGGAATGTCGGTTGGCGTCCTTCAACGCGTGCGCGTTCGGCAACGTAATCGTGGTGGAGGTCAAGAATCTCTTTTGGCAGAGGAACGGCTCCGGCTTCAAGTACGCGGATAGCCCCGGTGTTGTCACGAACCGGAAGAAGTTTGCCCGCGTTGCAGGCGGCTGGCGCAAAGGGTACATCCAGTACACCCGCTTCAAAAGCCAGCACTGTACCGCGCGCGATATCACCATTGCCCAGTTCGAACACTTTATTCAGGACGGCACGAACTTCACTTTTAATCAGCTCAATTTCCAGTTCAACCACAGGGCATGGCGGGAATTTTTGATCGCTGACCATATTGAGCATTTGACGGGAGGCTTTCAGCCCCTGCACGTTGGCGGCGGCGGTAGGTATACCCCATGCTTCATGTGGGCTTTTGGTGATAACTTTAGTTGCGCCCGACATGCCTGCTACCGCCGCGCCCCAGGAGATAATGGCGAACGCTTTCGATTCGTCTTCCGGAAAACCGCCCATCCACTGGTGGAACACCGTACTTAACTCGTAGTCCGTATAACCATTGTTTTGGAAGTATTCGTGCGCGAGTTCACGTAGAGACCGGATCGCCGCAATATCTTGTGTCAGGCAGCCGACCTGGCCATAACCAACAGTGATAGATTTTACGCCTTGTTCCAACGCCAACAGGCCCTCGATAATCGAAACAGAGTGCGAGATAAATGGCGGGATCAGCGTTCCAGTCAGTGGGCCAAATGGTTCGCGGTTGATACGAATGCCATGTTCTTCATACAACCCCATTAAGCGGTCGCAGTACTGCCAGTCGCGGATAGATTTTTCCAGCGTTACACGTTTGGCATACGGAATATTGTAGGAAATGCCGCCGCCTTCATAACTGGTGAAGCCACTGGCCATTGAGATTTCAGCCAGCAGGCGCGCATCTGGCGTGCCGTGGCGGATCTGTAACGGTTTTTGCAGGGTTTCGGTCAGACGGCGGCACGCTGCGACACCGTGGTTAACCACCGGTAAACCGTTCAGTTTAGATGTTCCGGCTTCGATGGACTTCTTAATTCCCACCGCCGCTTCTTCGTAACGATTCAGACGGGTGTAGGCATCAATGGTGCTCGGCAGCAGATCGCACTCTTCTTGTAGTGTTTTCAGTAGTTCAATGTGTTCGTCCATCAGCGCCACGCCAGCGCGCGGCTGGCTAAGTGTTTTACCTTCCAGGTCTGCTTTCAGCAGGGCAAGGGAGAAGCGTTTATGTTCAGGAATGGTTTGTTGGTATTTAACGCCATCTTCGAATTTTTCAACGTCCTTGCCAGTTTCCCAGGTTTTCAGTACCTGTTGCCGCTCGGCCATGAATTCGTCATGGGTTAATTTCTTGTTTCGAAGTTCCATTGGTTGCTGCCTTAATTGTTATAGGGTTAAGCATTGAATACTGGTGAGCGCGGCGGCTTGCGGGTCTACTCTGGCGACGTTTGCCAGCAGTGGAAATAGCCCCTGTGAATCACGGTAATATTCAAATTGAGTCGGTAAGAGAATGCGTTTGCCGTCGTCGTTTAACTCGCGGTACTTCAGCCAGTGATGAATATCAAACTGGCTGGCGCGCGACAGCCATCCACCGGAGCCGATGACTTTGTGCACGGTGGTAAGGTCGCGTCCCATTTGTAAATCAACATTACCGACGCAGGTGCAGACTTCTTTTTTGGTGCCCGCATGACGTTCTGTGGCGTAACCCACGCACAGCCCGGCCAGCACAGCATCGAAATATTTTTCTTCTGTGTTAGCGGGTAAGTATTCGGGATGAGCGGCCAAATGACGAAGGTAATGATAAAAAGCCTCCTGCTGCACGGGTTGCTGAGCAAAGATCATATTGACTAAGTCTTTTGCGTTTTCACCAACCACCGCCGCCGAGACGCGCATCCCCAGATCGCCTTCTACGGTTCGTTTTATGAATGGTTCTGGTACGCCGTGCAAAACGGTATCTGGCGCGAGATGATTAATGCAGGCGGAATAGACGTCGGTGGTTGCGCCGCCCATGTCGAGAAGAATGAACTCTTTCCAGTGACTATTTACATTGCTGATGGCCTTTACCAACTCATAGACCGTCCACGGTGTCGGCATCGGTTCTTCGCCCGTTTCATCAACAATGACATCCAGCCCTTTTCCTTTAACAATACGTTTGAGAAAAATGTCGCAGATGGCCTGACGCGCGGCCAAAGGGGTTGGATGGTCAAGGTCAGGCAGGACGTTATCGACGATAGTCAGCTCTTTATGCCCAAGGATGGCTTGCACTTCATCCTGAATATCCCTGTTTCCGGCATAAATAATGGCTCAGTCGAGTTTTGATTCTGCCAGCACGCGGGCGTTATTCAGTCCGTAACTTTCTTCACCGCCGTCGGTGCCGCCGGTGAACAACAGGATGTCTGGCGGTGTCTCTTCCAGCGCCTGAATATCACGGCGGTTCAGCTTGTAGGCGTAATATTGCGTGATTTTAGCGCCAGCAGAGTGAGCGGTTACTTTCGCAGTTTCCAGGGTGATAGAAGGCACTAACCCCATTGCAGCGACCGCCAGTCCCCCTTTGGCTGAGGAGGAATACTTCAATGCAACCTCACCGCAGTTTAACAGGGGGAGGGCATTATCTACGTTTAACACCTGGTTCAGGCTGGAGAATAAACCTTCCGCCAGATGGTGCGTGGTGGTTGGAGTCAGAACGTGGTTAACCAACGTTAACGCGTCCCCCTCCCGAGTGAAGAGGGCTGCTTTGGTCCACGTCGATCCAATATCGACAGAGACAATTTGCATCAGATTGCCTCTTCGAGAATGTGTATTTCTACGCCATGACGTTGGCTGATATCGTTGGTCATCAGTTGGTAGACATCTTCTAAGTCATGGCTGGGTGCGAAGACGCGATCAAAACCCATTTCTTTGAATTTGATTTCCACGTCAGCGAAGTCATGTTTACCCACCACCAGGTTACCGCCCACATAAAGCAGAATGTCACCCAGCCCGCGCTCGATGCAGCGTTCACGCATGCCCAGACAGTCGATATCGCCATGACCATAGATAGAGGAAACCACAATCGCGTTAGCGCCAGTTTCAATGGCGGCATCAATATATTCGTCCTGGCTGACCATAACGCCCAGATTAATGACCCTGAAGTCATGGGTGGTAAAAACACGATCCAGAACTTTATTGCCTACTGCATGGCAGTCAGCGCCAATAACGCCAATCACAAGTGTTGCTTTCTTCATGGGTAATCCTTTGTAAGACAGAGAGTAAAATAAGTTACACACGTTGTATTTATGGCCATACATAACGGCACATGCTTAATATCACTGGAGTTTCTTTGCCCAGTCATTAGGATGCAATTGATCTATTTTCAAAATATCTTTCGTAAAATGCTTGTTTATAATGTGTGTTTAAATAGGTGATAAATTTCAATGCGTTGCGATGCCTTGCGCCATTGATTTTAATTTTTTTTAAATTCTATTGATCTAATATGTTGATATAATTGTGATCAACATCTAATTTGCATTTTGGGCACACTTTTAACCCCTATAAAGGCAATTAAAAAAGTTTGATGTATGTATCCAATACTATTCGCTTCTGGCTTAACGCAGAATTGTAAAAATAATGTTGTAAGTAACAAGTGGGTAATATCCTGCACAGGGTTATGCCATTCGTTGGAGCTAATCAACTTTACGCCATAGGAGTATTTTTTAGAGGCAGGGTAACGTATTGTTCGAAGGAATCTGGAGGTTTTATAACACTCACTTACAATCCCACTTCGTTGTTTCGTGTTGCTGTTAAATGAATAACAATATTCTATATATAACAGCCTGCGGTAGACTTACTTGCTGAATTACCTGCTATTTTTCTTAATTGTTAATTGCTGAATTAATCGTAGAGGACAAGAGCGGGAAAATACCTATACCCTATAATTTCGCTTAAAAAATTTTCGTCCCGCCTGACTATACCCAATACATCTATTCCCATAAGTGATTATTACCAGAGAAACAATAAAATAATGGACTCATAGGAATGTGCTCATAAAGACAACAATCGATTAACTTTGATAAAAATATGTTATGTAAAATGGCAACAAATTGGCTACTCTAACTAATTAGTATTATAAAAAGTCGATAAAGCAGCTCTGTTAAATAAAATACTGGTTTTTTATCTATATCTCTCCATTGCGATAATAATTCTGTATTTATGGTTTACAATGTTTTAACAATAAAATTACCAACAATCTATAATTCACACATAATTAACATATGTGATTGATTTTGATATAAATCAATTTTTAATTCTTGAAAAAAATCTGCAAAACACGATAAATTGTCGTAGATCAAATTGGTGAGATGGTGACAATTTCGCTATAAATTGATCACTGTCGAAAAATGCAAATTTGTTCAATAAAAACCTGTTTATTGTAAGGATTTTGCGGCGTAATATAATTGCGGGATCAATTTGGTTTATTCATTAACATGTTTGTAACTTTTTATCATTGTCTTTTCCTCTTTTGATGAAATGGCAACGATAGGGGCGAGCAAATAATTTTGTATTGGGGCATGCGTGTGACCCTTTCTAACGGGGTTCACTCTCGGAGTCTTCATGCGATGAGCAAGGAGTCATGATGTTAGATATAGTCGAACTGTCGCGCTTACAGTTTGCCTTGACCGCGATGTACCACTTCCTTTTTGTGCCACTGACGCTCGGTATGGCGTTCCTGCTGGCCATCATGGAAACGGTCTACGTCCTTTCCGGCAAACAGATTTATAAAGATATGACAAAGTTCTGGGGCAAGTTGTTTGGTATCAACTTTGCTCTGGGTGTGGCAACCGGTTTAACCATGGAGTTCCAGTTCGGGACTAACTGGTCTTATTATTCTCACTATGTAGGGGATATCTTCGGTGCGCCGCTGGCAATCGAAGGTCTGATGGCCTTCTTCCTCGAATCCACCTTTGTAGGTCTGTTCTTCTTCGGTTGGGATCGTCTGGGTAAAGTTCAGCATATGTGTGTCACCTGGCTGGTGGCGCTCGGTTCAAACCTGTCCGCACTGTGGATTCTGGTTGCGAACGGCTGGATGCAAAACCCAATCGCGTCCGATTTCAATTTCGAAACTATGCGTATGGAGATGGTGAGCTTCTCCGAGCTGGTGCTTAACCCGGTTGCTCAGGTGAAATTCGTTCACACTGTTGCGTCTGGTTATGTGACTGGCGCGATGTTCATCCTCGGTATCAGCGCATGGTATATGCTGAAAGGCCGTGACTTCGCCTTCGCAAAACGCTCCTTTGCTATCGCTGCAAGCTTCGGTATGGCTGCTGTTCTGTCCGTTATTGTTCTGGGTGATGAATCCGGTTACGAAATGGGTGACGTGCAGAAAACCAAACTGGCTGCTATTGAAGCCGAGTGGGAAACTCAACCTGCGCCTGCTGCCTTTACTCTGTTCGGTATTCCTGATCAGGAAGAGCAGACGAACAAATTTGCAATCCAGATCCCTTATGCGCTGGGTATCATCGCTACACGTTCTGTGGATACGCCGGTTATCGGCCTGAAAGAGCTGATGGTGCAGCACGAAGAACGTATCCGTAACGGGATGAAAGCGTACTCTCTGCTTGAGCAACTGCGTTCTGGTTCTACCGACCAGGCTGTACGCGATCAGTTCAATAGCATGAAGAAAGATCTCGGTTATGGTCTGCTGCTGAAACGCTATACGCCGAATGTGGCGGATGCGACTGAAGCGCAGATTCAACAGGCAACCAAAGACTCTATTCCACGTGTAGCACCGCTGTACTTCGCGTTCCGCATCATGGTGGCGTGTGGCTTCCTGCTGCTGGCAATTATCGCGCTCTCCTTCTGGAGCGTAATCCGCAACCGTATCGGTGAGAAAAAATGGCTGCTGCGCGCCGCGCTGTACGGTATTCCGCTGCCGTGGATCGCTGTAGAAGCGGGCTGGTTTGTTGCCGAATATGGTCGTCAACCGTGGGCTATCGGTGAGGTGCTGCCTACCGCAGTGGCGAACTCGTCGCTGACTGCAGGCGATCTCATCTTCTCTATGGTTCTGATTTGCGGCCTGTATACCCTGTTCCTGGTGGCAGAAATGTTCTTAATGTTCAAGTTTGCACGCCTCGGCCCAAGCAGCCTGAAAACCGGTCGCTATCACTTTGAGCAGTCTTCCACGACTACTCAGCCGGCACGCTAAGACAGGAGTCGTCAAATGATCGATTATGAAGTATTGCGTTTTATCTGGTGGCTGCTGGTTGGCATTCTGCTGATTGGTTTTGCAGTCACTGACGGTTTCGACATGGGGGTGGGCATGCTCACCCGTTTCCTCGGTCGTAACGACACCGAGCGTCGAATTATGATTAACTCCATCGCCCCACACTGGGACGGTAACCAGGTTTGGCTGATCACTGCAGGCGGCGCATTATTTGCTGCCTGGCCGATGGTCTATGCCGCTGCGTTTTCCGGCTTCTATGTCGCGATGATCCTCGTGCTGGCATCTTTGTTCTTCCGTCCGGTCGGTTTTGATTACCGTTCCAAGATTGAAGAAACCCGCTGGCGTAACATGTGGGACTGGGGCATCTTCATTGGTAGCTTCGTTCCGCCGCTGGTGATTGGCGTGGCGTTCGGTAACCTGTTGCAGGGTGTACCGTTCAATGTTGATGAATATCTCCGTCTGTACTACACCGGTAACTTCTTCCAACTGCTCAATCCGTTCGGCCTGCTGGCTGGTGTGGTAAGCGTCGGGATGATCATCACTCAGGGTGCAACCTATCTGCAAATGCGCACCGTTGGTGAACTGCACCTGCGTACCCGTGCAACGGCTCAGGTGGCGGCGCTGGTAACGCTGGTGTGCTTCGCACTGGCTGGCGTATGGGTGATGTACGGTATCGACGGTTATGTTGTGAAGTCGACAATGGACCATTACGCAGCATCTAACCCGCTGAATAAAGAAGTGGTTCGTGAAGCTGGTGCATGGCTGGTGAACTTCAACAACACGCCAATTCTGTGGGCTATTCCGGCTCTGGGGGTGGTTCTACCACTGCTGACTATCCTGACTGCGCGTATGGATAAAGCCGCGTGGGCGTTTGTGTTCTCTTCTCTGACACTGGCCTGCATCATTCTGACTGCGGGTATTGCAATGTTCCCGTTTGTAATGCCGTCCAGCACCATGATGAATGCAAGTCTGACAATGTGGGATGCAACTTCCAGCCAACTGACGCTTAACGTCATGACCTGGGTTGCGGTGGTTCTGGTGCCGATCATTCTGCTCTACACCGCCTGGTGTTACTGGAAAATGTTCGGACGTATCACCAAAGAAGATATTGAACGTAACACCCACTCTCTGTACTAAGTAAGGAGCTAAAAATGTGGTATTTCGCATGGATTCTGGGAACGCTTCTTGCCTGTTCATTTGGGGTAATTACCGCGCTGGCGCTTGAGCACGTCGAATCAGGCAAAGCCGGTCAAGAAGACAGTTGATGAGTAAGATTATCGCAACCTTGTATGCGGTAATGGACAAGCGCCCTCTGAGGGCGCTTTCCTTCGTGATGGCGCTTCTGTTAGCAGGATGTATGTTTTGGGACCCATCACGTTTTGCCGCGAAGACCAGTGAGCTGGAAATCTGGCATGGATTATTGCTGATGTGGGCCGTCTGCGCAGGCGTTATTCACGGCGTGGGGTTTCGTCCGCAGAAGGTTCTTTGGAAAGGGATTTTTTGCCCATTGCTTGCTGATCTTGTTCTCATTGTAGGGCTGATTTTCTTCTTCTTTTAAATCAGAATTCTCTTTAAAAATTTATGGGCCGTTGAGGGTCCATAAATTTTTACGCTCCCTTAACTTACCCTCATTCCCAAACCTCAATCGCACGCGTATAGTAGCAGCGTTTAAAAGTTCTAACTTTTGTTGCATTACCGGGATGTAAAGTGAATACAACGCTGTTTCGATGGCCGGTTCGTGTCTATTATGAAGATACTGATGCCGGTGGTGTGGTGTACCATGCCAGTTACATCGCTTTTTATGAAAGAGCACGCACAGAGATGCTGCGCCACCATCACTTTAGCCAACAGGCGCTGATGGCTGAACGTGTTGCCTTCGTGGTGCGTAAAATGACGGTGGAATATTACGCACCTGCACGGCTCGACGATATGCTCGAAATACAGACTGAAATAACATCAATGCGTGGCACCTCTTTGGTTTTCACGCAACGTATTGTCAACGCCGAGAATACTCTGCTGAATGAAGCCGAGGTTCTGATTGTTTGCGTTGACCCACTCAAAATGAAGCCTCGTGCGCTTCCTAAGTCTATTGTCGCGGAGTTTAAGCAGTGACTGACATGAATATCCTTGATTTGTTCCTGAAGGCTAGCCTTCTGGTTAAACTTATCATGTTGATTTTGATTGGTTTTTCAATCGCATCCTGGGCCATTATTATCCAGCGGACCCGTATTCTTAACGCTGCAGCGCGTGAAGCCGAAGCGTTTGAAGATAAATTCTGGTCTGGAATCGAACTTTCTCGCCTCTATCAGGAGAGCCAGGGAAAACGGGATAATCTCACTGGGTCGGAACAAATCTTTTACAGCGGGTTCAAAGAATTTGTGCGCCTGCATCGTGCCAACAGCCATGCGCCGGAAGCAGTGGTGGAAGGGGCTGCACGTGCGATGCGTATCTCTATGAATCGTGAGCTGGAAAATCTGGAAACACACATTCCGTTTCTCGGTACGGTGGGTTCTATCAGCCCGTATATCGGTTTGTTTGGTACAGTCTGGGGGATCATGCACGCTTTTATTGCCCTTGGTGCGGTGAAGCAGGCAACACTGCAAATGGTGGCTCCCGGTATCGCAGAAGCGTTGATTGCCACGGCAATCGGTCTGTTCGCCGCTATTCCGGCGGTTATGGCTTACAACCGTCTTAACCAACGCGTAAACAAACTGGAACTGAATTACGATAACTTTATGGAAGAGTTTACTGCGATTCTGCACCGCCAGGCGTTTACCGTTAGCGAGAGCAACAAGGGGTAAGCCATGGCCAGAGCGCGTGGACGAGGTCGTCGCGATCTCAAGTCCGAAATCAACATCGTACCGTTGCTGGATGTACTGCTGGTGCTGTTGCTGATCTTTATGGCGACAGCACCCATCATTACCCAGAGTGTGGAGGTCGATCTGCCAGACGCTACTGAATCGCAGGCAGTGAGTAGTAACGATAATCCGCCAGTGATAGTTGAAGTATCTGGTATTGGTCAGTACACCGTGGTGGTTGAGAAAGATCGCCTGGAGCGTTTACCTCCAGAGCAGGTGGTGGCAGAAATCTCCAGCCGTTTCAAGGCTAATCCGAAAACGGTCTTTCTGATCGGTGGCGCAAAAGATGTGCCTTACGATGAAATAATTAAAGCGCTGAACTTGTTACACAGTGCGGGTGTGAAATCGGTTGGTTTAATGACGCAGCCTATCTAAGCATCTGCGTTTCCCTTGCTTGAAAGAGAGCGGGTAACAGGCGAACAGTTTTTGGGAACCGAGAGTGTCAAAGGCAACCGAACAAAACGACAAGCTCAAACGGGCGATAATTATTTCAGCAGTGCTGCATGTCATCTTATTTGCGGCGCTGATCTGGAGTTCGTTCGATGAGAATATAGAAGCTTCAGCCGGAGGTGGCGGTGGTTCGTCTATCGACGCCGTAATGGTTGATTCAGGTGCGGTAGTTGAGCAGTACAAACGCATGCAAAGCCAGGAGTCAAGCGCGAAGCGTTCCGAAGAGCAGCGCAAGATTAAGGAACAGCAGGCAGCCGAAGAACTCCGTGAAAAGCAAGCGGCTGAACAGGAACGCCTGAAGCAACTTGAGAAAGAGCGGTTAGCTGCTCAGGAACAGAAAAAGCAGGCTGAAGACGCCGCCAAACAGGCTGAGTTAAAGCAGAAGCAAGCGGAAGAAGCGGCAGCGAAAGCTGCGGCAGATGCTAAAGCGAAGGCCGAAGCGGATGCCAAAGCAGCAGCCGAAGCGGCGAAGAAAGCGGCTGCGGATGCGAAGAAAAAAGCGGAAGCAGAAGCTGCCAAAGCCGCAGCCGAAGCGCAGAAGAAAGCTGAGGCTGAAGCCGCCAAAGCTGCTGCGGCACTGAAAAAGAAAGCCGAAGCTGCAGAAGCCGCCGCTGCTGAAGCAAGAAAGAAAGCAGCGGCTGAAGCTGCTGAAAAAGCGAAGGCTGAAGCTGAGAAGAAAGCGGCTGCTGAAAAGGCTGCGGCTGATAAGAAAGCAGCGGCAGAGAAAGCTGCGGCTGATAAGAAAGCAGCGGCAGAGAAAGCTGCGGCTGATAAGAAAGCAGCGGCAGAGAAAGCTGCAGCTGATAAGAAAGCAGCAGCAGAGAAAGCCGCAGCCGAGAAGAAAGCAGCAGCGGCAAAAGCGGCTGCTGAAAAAGCCGCTGCAGCTAAAGCGGCCGCAGAGGCAGATGATATCTTCGGTGAGCTAAGCTCTGGTAAGAATGCACCGAAAACCGGTGGTGGGGCGAAAGGGAACAATGCTTCGCCTGCCGGGAGTGGTAATACTAAAAACAATGGCGCATCAGGTGCAGATATCAATAACTATGCCGGGCAGATTAAATCTGCTATCGAAAGTAAGTTTTATGACGCATCGTCTTATGCAGGCAAAACCTGTACGCTGCGCATAAAACTGGCACCAGATGGCATGTTACTGGATATCAAACCTGAAGGTGGCGATCCCGCACTTTGTCAGGCTGCACTGGCAGCAGCTAAACTTGCGAAGATCCCGAAACCACCAAGCCAGGCAGTATATGAAGTGTTCAAAAACGCACCATTGGACTTCAAGCCGTAATCGCGATGTTGGCCGTCACGGCGGTTAATATCAGACATCGGTTGTCGCGGGGTTCTGGTAGTTTTGTGTATTTGAGTTTGTTAACATTCTGCTAAATTATCGTGGACTATCTGTCCGGATAAGGGAGATATGATGAAGCAGGCATTACGAGTAGCATTTGGTTTTCTCATACTGTGGGCGTCAGTTCTGCACGCTGAAGTCCGCATTGTGATCGACAGTGGTGTAGATTCCGGTCGTCCTATTGGTGTCGTTCCTTTCCAGTGGGCAGGGCCTGGTGCGGCACCTGAAGATATTGGCGGCATCGTTGCTGCTGACTTGCGTAACAGCGGTAAATTTAACCCGTTAGATCGCGCTCGTCTGCCACAGCAGCCGGGTAGCGCGCAGGAAGTTCAACCCGCAGCATGGTCTGCACTGGGTATTGACGCTGTGGTTGTAGGTCAGGTCACTCCGAACCCGGACGGCTCTTACAATGTTGCTTATCAGCTAGTTGATACCGGTGGTGCTCCGGGTACTGTACTTGCTCAGAACTCATATAAAGTTAACAAGCAATGGCTGCGTTATGCTGGCCATACCGCCAGTGACGAAGTGTTTGAAAAACTGACCGGCATTAAGGGTGCGTTCCGTACTCGTATTGCCTACGTTGTTCAGACCAACGGTGGTCAGTTCCCGTACGAATTGCGCGTATCTGACTACGATGGCTACAACCAGTTTGTGGTTCACCGTTCTCCGCAGCCGCTGATGTCTCCGGCGTGGTCACCAGACGGTTCTAAACTGGCATATGTCACCTTCGAAAGCGGTCGTTCCGCGCTGGTTATCCAGACGCTGGCAAATGGCGCTGTGCGTCAGGTGGCTTCATTCCCGCGTCACAACGGTGCGCCAGCGTTCTCACCGGATGGCAGCAAACTGGCGTTTGCCCTGTCTAAAACGGGTAGCCTGAACCTGTACGTAATGGATTTAGCTTCTGGTCAGATTCGTCAGGTGACTGATGGCCGTAGCAACAACACTGAACCGACCTGGTTCCCGGACAGCCAGAACCTGGCATTTACTTCTGACCAGGCAGGTCGTCCGCAGGTTTATAAAGTGAATATCAACGGCGGTGCGCCACAACGTATTACCTGGGAAGGTTCGCAGAACCAGGATGCGGATGTCAGCAGCGACGGTAAATTTATGGTAATGGTCAGCTCCAATGGTGGGCAGCAGCACATTGCCAAACAAGATCTGGTAACGGGAGGCGTACAAGTTCTGTCGTCAACGTTCCTGGATGAAACGCCAAGTCTGGCACCTAACGGCACTATGGTAATCTACAGCTCTTCTCAGGGGATGGGATCCGTGCTGAATTTGGTTTCTACAGATGGGCGTTTCAAAGCGCGTCTTCCGGCAACTGATGGACAGGTCAAATTCCCTGCCTGGTCGCCGTATCTGTGATAATAATTAATTGAATAGTAAAGGAATCATTGAAATGCAACTGAACAAAGTGCTGAAAGGGCTGATGATTGCTCTGCCTGTTATGGCAATTGCGGCATGTTCTTCCAACAAGAACGCCAGCAATGACGGCAGCGAAGGCATGCTGGGTGCCGGCACTGGTATGGATGCGAACGGCGGTAACGGCAACATGTCTTCCGAAGAGCAGGCTCGTCTGCAAATGCAACAGCTACAGCAGAACAATATCGTTTACTTCGATCTGGACAAATACGATATCCGTTCTGATTTCGCTCAAATGCTGGATGCACACGCAAACTTCCTGCGTAGCAACCCGTCTTACAAAGTCACCGTAGAAGGTCACGCGGACGAACGTGGTACTCCGGAATACAACATTTCCCTGGGTGAACGTCGTGCGAACGCCGTTAAGATGTACCTGCAGGGTAAAGGTGTTTCTGCTGACCAGATCTCCATCGTTTCTTACGGTAAAGAAAAACCTGCAGTACTGGGCCATGACGAAGCGGCATACTCCAAAAACCGTCGTGCGGTACTGGTTTACTAAGAGAATTGCATGAGCAGTAACTTCAGACATCAACTATTGAGTCTGTCGTTACTGGTTGGTATAGCGGCCCCCTGGGCCGCTTTTGCTCAGGCACCAATCAGTAGTGTCGGCTCAGGCTCGGTCGAAGACCGCGTCACTCAACTTGAGCGTATTTCTAATGCTCACAGTCAGCTTTTAACTCAACTCCAGCAGCAACTCTCCGATAATCAGTCCGATATTGATTCCCTGCGTGGTCAAATTCAGGAAAATCAGTATCAACTAAATCAGGTCGTGGAGCGGCAAAAGCAGATCCTGTTGCAGATCGATAGCCTCAGCAGCGGTGGTGCAGCGACGCAATCTGCCAGCGTTGAGCAAAGCGGGGCGGCGGCAACAACGCCAACGGCTGATGCTGGTACTGCGAGTGCTGGCGCGCCGGTGAAAAGCGGTGATGCAAACACTGATTACAATGCAGCTATTGCACTGGTGCAGGATAAATCCCGCCAGGATGATGCGATGGTGGCATTTCAGAATTTCATCAAAAATTATCCTGATTCAACTTACCTGCCAAACGCCAATTATTGGCTGGGTCAGTTAAACTACAACAAGGGTAAGAAAGATGATGCGGCATACTATTTTGCTTCGGTAGTGAAAAACTATCCGAAGTCACCGAAGGCTGCAGATGCGATGTTTAAGGTCGGCGTCATCATGCAGGACAAAGGTGACACTGCGAAAGCGAAAGCCGTGTACCAACAGGTTATCAGTAAGTACCCTGGTACTGATGGCGCCAAACAGGCACAAAAACGTCTGAACGCCATGTAATGCATAACACGCGACCAGAAGTCGCATTATTTCTGGTCGTGTCGTGCGAATCATAAGCAGTTGAGTGATCTACATCGAAATTTTTGTTGCGCTCAAATCTGAAATCAGTAATATATGCCGCCGTTGCCACGGGATATCAAACAAACCGAAAGCAACACTAAAGTGGGTCGTTAGCTCAGTTGGTAGAGCAGTTGACTTTTAATCAATTGGTCGCAGGTTCGAATCCTGCACGACCCACCACTAGCATAGTTAGTTGTAGTATCCAGCGTAGTATCGGGTGATTAGCTCAGCTGGGAGAGCACCTCCCTTACAAGGAGGGGGTCGGCGGTTCGATCCCGTCATCACCCACCACCGGGTCGTTAGCTCAGTTGGTAGAGCAGTTGACTTTTAATCAATTGGTCGCAGGTTCGAATCCTGCACGACCCACCACTAATTATGGTGGGTTAGGTGGAAACAGTTAGTAGTATCCAGCGCAGTATCGGGTGATTAGCTCAGCTGGGAGAGCACCTCCCTTACAAGGAGGGGGTCGGCGGTTCGATCCCGTCATCACCCACCACTCGGGTCGTTAGCTCAGTTGGTAGAGCAGTTGACTTTTAATCAATTGGTCGCAGGTTCGAATCCTGCACGACCCACCATCCTGAATGATTAAAGCAGTATAATCCCGCAAGGGGTCGTTAGCTCAGTTGGTAGAGCAGTTGACTTTTAATCAATTGGTCGCAGGTTCGAATCCTGCACGACCCACCAATGTGAAAAGGCACCCTAAAGGTGCCTTTTTGCTATCTTAACATCCCTCGATTTTAATTCGTAAGTTCCCACGCTTGATGAGTGAATAACCTTATGTAGGTCGGATAAGCGCAAGGCGTTGCATCCAATATCACGTACGTAATTCTTGTGACTTTTCCCTGCCATTCGGTTATCTTGTTTAGCATATAAAACAAATGAAATCGGTAATAGCGATATCACGCTTCATATCGGTTTAAATGTTAAGTCTGCAAAACGAGATAGCAAGATGAGCGTGATGTTTGATCCTGAAGCAGCGATTTATCCTTTCCCAGCAAAGCCGACGCCGTTAAGCATTGATGAAAAAGCGTATTACCGCGAGAAAATAAAACACCTGCTAAAAGAACATAATGCGGTTATGGTCGCCCACTACTACACCGGCCCTGAAATCCAACAACTGGCGGAGGAAACCGGCGGCTGCATTTCCGATTCGCTGGAAATGGCGCGCTTTGGTGCAAAGCATCCTGCTTCTACGCTGTTAGTTGCTGGGGTGAGATTTATGGGAGAAACCGCCAAAATCCTCAGCCCGGAAAAAACAATTCTGATGCCCACACTTAAGGCCGAATGTTCACTGGATCTCGGGTGCCCCATTGAAGAATTTAACGCATTTTGTGATGCCCATCCCGATCGTACTGTCGTCGTCTACGCTAACACGTCTGCTGCGGTAAAAGCGCGTGCAGATTGGGTGGTGACTTCAAGCATTGTCGTCGAACTTATTGATCATCTGGATAGTTTGGGGGAAAAAATCATTTGGGCACCAGACAAACATTTGGGGCGTTACGTGCAAAAACAGACGGGCGCAGACATCTTATGCTGGCAAGGTGCCTGCATCGTTCATGATGAGTTTAAGACTCAGGCGTTAACCCGCTTACAAAAACAATACCCTGACGCTGCCATACTGGTACATCCGGAGTCACCCCAGGCCATTGTCGATATGGCCGGTGCGGTCGGTTCCACAAGTCAGTTGATCAATGCTGCGAAAACATTGCCGCATCAACGGCTTATTGTGGCGACGGATCGGGGGATCTTCTACAAAATGCAGCAAGCGGTGCCTGACAAGGAGCTACTGGAAGCGCCAACCGCTGGCGAGGGTGCAACCTGCCGTAGCTGTGCGCATTGCCCGTGGATGGCCATGAATGGCCTCCAGTCCATCGCAGAGGCATTAGAACAGGGAGGAAGCAAACACGAGGTTCATGTTGATGAAAAGCTGCGAGAGAGGGCGCTGGTGCCGCTCAACCGTATGCTGGATTTTGCGGCTACACTACGTGGATAGCTGACAATAAGGCATCATGCTACGCATTGGAGGAAAGATGGATTTTTTTAGCACACAGAACATTCTGGTTCATATACCGATCGGTGCTGGCGGTTACGATCTCTCATGGATCGAAGCGGTAGGGACGATCGCTGGGTTACTGTGTATTGGTCTTGCCAGCCTGGAGAAGATCAGCAACTACTTTTTTGGTCTGATCAACGTTACCTTGTTTGGCATTATTTTCTTTCAGATTCAATTGTATGCCAGCTTACTGCTGCAGGTATTTTTCTTTGCCGCTAACATTTATGGCTGGTATGCCTGGTCGCGACAAACCAGTCAGCATGAAGCCGAGTTGAAAATTCGCTGGCTGCCACTGCCGAAGGCATTAACCTGGTTGGTTGTTTGCGTCGTTGCCATTGGTCTGATGACGGTATTTATCAACCCGGTATTTGCGTTCCTGACCCGCGTGGCGGTAATGATTATGCAAGCGTTGGGTCTACAAGTGGCTATGCCAGAATTGCAACCAGACGCCTTCCCATTCTGGGATTCCTGCATGATGGTACTCTCCATCGTGGCAATGATCCTGATGACACGTAAATACGTCGAAAACTGGTTACTGTGGGTCATTATTAACGTGATCAGCGTGGTGATTTTCGCCTTGCAGGGGGTTTATGCCATGTCGCTGGAGTATCTGATCCTGACCTTTATTGCCCTGAACGGCAGCCGGATGTGGATAAACAGCGCACGCGAAAGAGGTTCACGCGCGCTGTCTCATTAATGGTGATGATGTGAATGGCCGGAAACCCCTTGATTAAGGTGGCAATCCGGCCCATGACAAGGCTGATATTCCATCTGAATCGTGGCGTGCTCAATCTGATAGTTGTCCATCAGATAGTGTTGGATCTTGTCCAACAATGCGTCGTGATCGTGTGGCGGGATCACCTGCACATGCAGCGTCATTACTGGCTTCTCGCCCACCATCCACACGTGTACATGATGCACATTGCGCACTTCCGGGATTTCCCGGCACATGCGGCGCTTCAGTTCAGCGATATCCAGCGAAACCGGCGCACCTTCAAGTAATTCATTCACGCTGTCTTTCAATAATCGCCAGGCACTGCGCAGAACCAGAAGTGAAACGAGAATGGAAAGAATAGGGTCAGCAGGCGTCCAGCCGGTCCAGATAATAATCAACGCCGCGATGATAGCGCCGACAGAACCCAGCAGATCCCCCAGGACATGCAACGCTGCCGCGCGTACATTGAGATTTTTCTCTTCACTGCCACGATGCAGCAACCAGAAAGAAAGCACATTCGCCAGCAATCCAGCCACGGCAATAGTCATCATCATACCGCCTTCAACCGGACGTGGCGTGCGGAAGCGTTCTATCGCCTCCCAGACAATCAAAATAGTAATCACCACCAGGGCGATGGCATTTACAAACGCCGCGAGGGTGGTCAATCGAAGCCAGCCGAAAGTATGGCGAAAGGTGGGGGGACGACGGGAAAATTGAACGGCAAGTAGGGCGAAAAGCAGGGCGGCAGTATCGGTCAGCATATGACCCGCATCGGCCAGCAATGCCAGAGAACCGGAAAGAAAGCCGCCAATAACTTCAACCAGCATAAAACCGGCGGTAACGCCGAAAGCATATAACAAGCGACGAGCATTATTATCTTCTGGCAGATGTGCGGAAGTGTGTGAGTGCGCCATGACGAGTCATCCCTTAATTAATCTCACTTAACTTTATGACATCATACTGCTTTTAGAAGGGAAAAATTAAAAGGGAGAGACTCCGCTCTCCCTGTATTGGCTTTATTGCAGGATTACTGTGTTGTACCGTCGGTTTTGGTATCGACATCATTGTTGATGCCATCACCGGTTTGGACTTTTTTATTGATGTCCGGACAGCGACCATCTTTGCACATCGTATTTTTGTGCTCTTCATCTTTGGTCATGCCATCATTATCCATTGATGAACCGTTCGGGTGCAGCATGGTGCCGCCCGAGTTGCTATTAACCCCGCTATTATCGACGTTATTTGGCGTGACATTTTCACGGGCATCTGGGGCAACCTGGCCCGCATCAGCCGCAGCGTTTGCCTGGCCGTTATTAGTTTGCGCGCCGCTATCGGCAGCCAGTGCAGCTCCGCTGGCAAGACTAAGAGTGGCAGTCAGAAATAGAGTGGCCAGTTTTGTCATTTTCATACGATGCTCCTGTTATGGTCGTTATGTCGGATAACCTCTTCCAACAGTGCATTTGCAGGTGATTGTCAGGCAATGGTTTAAGATTTCAGCCAGAAGAATAAATCCAGCAGAGAATCTTGAAAAAATTAATAAACAAAGAAGTTACAGTTAGAAATTGTAGGTGAGATCTCGTTTTTCGCGACAATCTGGCGTTTTTCTTGCTAATTCCAGGATTATTCCGTTCATAGTGTAAAACCCCGTTTACACATTCTGACGGAAGATATAGATTGGAACTATTGCATTCACTAAATTAAGTATGGCAACACTGGAACAGACATGAATTATCAGAACGACGATTTACGCATCAAAGAAATCAAAGAGTTACTTCCGCCTGTCGCATTGCTGGAAAAATTCCCCGCTACCGAAAATGCCGCGAATACGGTTGCCCATGCCCGTAAAGCGATCCACAAGATCCTGAAAGGTAATGATGATCGCCTGTTAGTGGTGATTGGCCCTTGTTCGATTCATGATCCTGTAGCCGCTAAAGAGTATGCAACCCGCTTGCTGGCGCTGCGTGAAGAGCTGAAAGACGAGCTGGAAATCGTCATGCGTGTCTATTTTGAAAAGCCGCGTACGACAGTGGGTTGGAAAGGGTTGATCAACGATCCGCATATGGATAACAGTTTCCAGATCAACGACGGTTTGCGCATTGCTCGTAAATTGCTGCTCGACATTAACGATAGTGGCCTGCCAGCAGCAGGTGAGTTTCTCGATATGATCACCCCGCAGTATCTGGCCGACCTGATGAGTTGGGGCGCAATTGGCGCACGTACAACCGAATCGCAGGTTCACCGTGAACTGGCGTCTGGTCTTTCTTGCCCGGTAGGATTCAAAAATGGCACCGATGGCACGATTAAAGTGGCTATTGATGCCATTAATGCTGCTGGTGCGCCGCACTGCTTCCTGTCAGTGACCAAATGGGGTCATTCGGCAATTGTGAATACCAGCGGTAACGGCGATTGCCATATCATTCTGCGCGGCGGTAAAGAGCCTAACTACAGTGCGAAACACGTTGCTGAAGTGAAAGAAGGGCTGAAAAAAGCGGGTTTACCGGCGCAGGTGATGATTGATTTCAGCCATGCAAATTCGTCCAAACAATTCAAAAAGCAGATGGAAGTTTGCGCTGACGTTTGCCAGCAGATTGCCGGTGGTGAAAATGCCATTATTGGCGTGATGGTGGAAAGTCACCTGGTTGAAGGGAACCAGAGTCTGGAAAGCGGTGAGCCGCTGGCCTATGGCAAGAGCATCACCGATGCCTGCATTGGCTGGGAAGATACCGACTCTCTGTTACGTCAACTGGCGAACGCCGTAAAAGCACGTCGCGGATAAGGTTTATAGTCCCGACCTGCGAATTGCCATGACTGTACGTTTGTAGGCCTGATAAGACGCGTAGCGTCGCATCAGGCAATGTGCTCCGTTGTCAGTTACGTACGCCTTGTGCAAAAACAAAAAAAGCCGACTCACTTGCAGTCGGCTTTCTCATTTTTTCAACGGATTACGCTTACTTTGCTTTACCCTGGTTCGCAACGGCCGCTGCTTTCGCCGCGATCTCGTCAGCATTACCCAGGTAATAACGTTTCAGAGGTTTGAAGTTTTCGTCAAACTCATACACCAGCGGTACGCCAGTCGGGATATTCAGCTCAAGGATCTCTTCTTCACTCATGTTATCGAGATATTTCACCAGCGCACGCAGGGAGTTACCATGTGCCGCGATGATCACGCGCTCACCGCTCTTCATGCGTGGCAGAATGGTTTCATTCCAGTAAGGGATCACGCGGTCAATGGTCAGCGCCAGGCTTTCCGTCAGCGGCAGCTCTTTTTCGCTCAGTTTAGCGTAACGCGGATCGTGGCCCGGATAACGCTCATCATCTTTAGTCAGTTCCGGCGGAGTTACCGCAAAACCACGACGCCACTGTTTCACCTGCTCGTCGCCATATTTTTCAGCGGTTTCCGCTTTGTTCAGACCCTGCAACGCACCGTAGTGACGTTCGTTCAGTTTCCAGGATTTCTCAACGGGCAGCCATGCCTGATCCAGTTCGTCCAGCACATTCCACAGAGTATGGATAGCGCGCTTCAGCACAGAGGTGTAAGCAAAGTCAAAGCTGTAACCTTCCTCTTTCAGCAGCTTGCCTGCTGCTTTTGCTTCGCTTACGCCTTTCTCAGACAGATCCACGTCGTACCAACCGGTGAAACGGTTTTCTTTATTCCACTGGCTTTCGCCATGACGAACCAGAACCAGCTTAGTTACAGCCATATACTTACTCCTCAAATCATTATTTAATGATAATAATTCTCATTATATTGCCGTGGGATAACAACAGCAATGCTTACGCATAACCATAGCGAAAATAGTGTCGCAGTGTAAGGTTGTTGTGAATATTGAGTTGCAAATATGTCTTCATTTGCTGGCAAGATGAACGATACGATGAGAAAGCCCTCATATTGAGGGCTTGAAGTCACTGTGCAATAAACTGATATTCCGTCTGGCTGGAATACTCTTCGCCTGGGCGTAAGAAACAGTCCGGCTGCGGCCATTCAGGATGGTTCGGGCTGTCCGGCAAAAACTCGCTTTCCAGCGCCAGACCTTGCCAGTCGGCGTAAGGTTCTGTTCCCCGTGAGGGTGTGCCACCAAGGAAGTTGCCGGAGTAAAATTGCAAAGCCGGAGCGGTGGTGTAGACCTTAAGCTGCAATTTCTCATCTGCTGACCAGACATGCGCTGCCACTTTCTTGCCATCGCCTTTGGCCTGCAACAAGAACGCGTGATCGTAACCTTTCACTTTGCGCTGATCTTCGTCGGCAAGAAACTCACTGGCGATGATTTTGGCGCTGCGGAAATCAAAAGACGTACCGGCAACAGATTTCAGTCCGTCGTGCGGAATACCGCTTTCATCTACCGGCAGATATTCGTCAGCCAGAATCTGCAGCTTGTGATTACGCACGTCAGACTGTTCACCGTCGAGGTTGAAATAGACGTGGTTAGTCATATTCACCGGGCAAGGTTTATCAACCGTGGCGCGATAGGTGATAGAGATACGGTTATCATCGGTCAGACGATACTGCACCGTCGCGCCGAGATTACCCGGAAAGCCCTGATCGCCATCTTCTGAAGTCAGGGCAAACAGCACCTGACGATCGTTCTGATTTACAATCTGCCAGCGACGTTTATCGAATCCTTCCGGGCCGCCGTGTAGCTGGTTGACACCCTGACTTGGCAACAGCGTTACAGTTTCGTCGTCAAAGGTATAACGGCTATTGGCGATACGGTTGGCATAGCGACCAATAGAGGCCCCCAGAAATGCGGCCTGATCCTGATAGCATTCCGGGCTGGCACAGCCGAGCAGCGCCTCGCGGACGCTGCCATCGGAAAGCGGAATACGGGCGGAAAGTAAAGTTGCACCCCAGTCCATCAGCGTGACTACCATCCCTGCGTTGTTACGCAAAGTTAACAGTCGGTACGGCTGACCATCGGGTGCCAGTGCGGGAGTTTCATTCAGCACTGTCCTGCTCCTTGTGATGGTTTACACACGTAAAAAGTCTCTTTAATGCCTGTTTTTGCTTCATATTGTTCAGCAACAGCGTGCTGTACTGCAGGCACCAGTTCTTCCGGGATCAGCGCAACAATACAGCCGCCAAACCCACCACCGGTCATGCGCACGCCCCCTTTGTCGCCAATCACTGCTTTTACGATTTCTACCAGGGTATCAATTTGCGGTACGGTGATTTCGAAGTCATCGCGCATAGAGGCATGAGACTCCGCCATCAACTCACCCATACGTTTCAGGTCGCCTTGCTCCAGCGCGTTGGCAGCTTCAACGGTACGGGCGTTTTCGGTCAGAACGTGACGCACGCGTTTTGCGACGATCGGATCCAGTTCATGCGCTACGGCGTTGAACTCTTCAATGGTGACATCGCGCAGGGCTGGCTGTTGGAAGAAACGCGCACCGGTTTCACACTGTTCACGGCGGGTGTTGTATTCGCTGCCGACCAGAGTGCGTTTGAAGTTACTGTTGATAATCACCACCGCCACACCTTTCGGCATGGAAACAGCTTTAGTCCCCAGTGAGCGGCAGTCGAGCAATAATGCATGATCTTTCTTGCCCAGAGCGGAAATCAACTGATCCATGATCCCGCAGTTACAGCCCACAAACTGGTTTTCAGCTTCCTGACCGTTAAGCGCGATTTGTGCGCCGTCCAGCGGCAGATGGTAAAGCTGTTGCAATACAGTACCGACTGCGACTTCCAGCGAAGCGGAAGAACTTAACCCGGCACCCTGCGGCACGTTGCCGCTGATCACCATGTCCACGCCACCAAAGCTGTTATTGCGCAGTTGCAGATGTTTCACCACGCCACGGACATAGTTGGCCCATTGGTAGCTGTCATGCGCGACAATGGGCGCATCAAGGGAAAACTCGTCAATCTGATTTTCATAATCGGCAGCCATAACGCGTACTTTGCGATCATCACGCGGCGCACAGCTAATTACCGTTTGATAATCAATCGCGCAGGGCAGAACAAAACCATCGTTGTAGTCGGTGTGTTCGCCAATTAGATTCACGCGGCCAGGCGCCTGAATGGTATGAGTGGCAGGGTAGCCAAATGCGTTGGCAAACAGAGATTGTGTTTTTTCTTTCAGACTCATTTCTTACACTCCGGATTCGCGAAAATGGATATCGCTGACTGCACGCAAACGCTCTGCTGCCTGTTCTGCTGTCAGGTCTCGCTGGGTTTCTGCCAGCATTTCATAACCGACCATAAATTTACGCACGGTGGCAGAGCGTAACAGAGGTGGATAAAAGTGCGCGTGCAACTGCCAGTGTTGGTTCTCTTCGCCATTAAACGGCGCACCGTGCCAGCCCATCGAGTAAGGGAAGGAGCACTGGAAAAGATTGTCATAACGACTGGTCAGCTTTTTCAACGCCAGTGCCAGATCGCTGCGCTGGGCGTCGGTCAAATCGGTGATCCGCAGAACATGGGCTTTGGGCAGCAGCAACGTTTCGAACGGCCAGGCAGCCCAGTAAGGCACCACGGCTAACCAGTGTTCGGTTTCAACAACGGTACGGCTACCATCAGCCAGTTCACGCTGGACATAATCCACCAGCATGGGGGATTTCTGTTGGGCGAAATATTCTTTTTGCAGGCGGTCTTCGCGCTCAGCTTCGTTAGGCAGGAAGCTATTTGCCCAAATCTGTCCGTGCGGATGCGGGTTCGAGCAGCCCATTGCCGCCCCTTTGTTTTCAAACACCTGCACCCACGGGTACGTTTTTCCCAGCTCTGCGGTTTGTTCCTGCCAGGTTTTGACGATTTCCGTCAACGCGGCAACGCTTAACTCTGGCAGCGTTTTACTGTGATCCGGTGAAAAGCAGATCACCCGGCTGGTGCCACGTGCGCTCTGGCAACGCATCAGCGGATCGTTGCTTTCTGGTGCATCTGGCGTGTCAGACATCAATGCCGCAAAGTCATTGGTGAAAACGTAAGTCCCGGTGTAATCGGGGTTTTTATCGCCTGTAACCCGCACATTACCTGCGCAGAGGAAGCAATCAGGATCGTGCGCAGGCAACACCTGTTTAGCTGGCGTTTCCTGCGCCCCCTGCCAGGGGCGCTTTGCGCGATGCGGTGAAACCAGAATCCATTGCCCGGTGAGCGGGTTATAGCGGCGATGTGGATGATCAACGGGATTAAATTGCGTCATGGTCGTTCCTTAATCGGGATATCCCTGTGGATGGCGTGACTGCCAGTGCCAGGTGTCCTGCGCCATTTCATCGAGTGTGCGCGTTACGCGCCAGTTCAGTTCGCGGTCGGCTTTGCTGGCATCCGCCCAGTAGGCCGGGAGGTCGCCCGCACGGCGCGGTGCAAAATGATAGTTAACCGGCTTGCCGCAGGCTTTACTGAAGGCATTAACCACGTCCAGCACGCTGCTGCCTACGCCTGCACCGAGGTTGTAGATGTGTACGCCTGGCTTGTTCGCCAGTTTTTCCATCGCCACGACGTGACCGTCCGCCAGATCCATTACGTGGATGTAATCGCGAACACCAGTGCCATCTTCGGTCGGATAATCGTTACCAAAAATAGCCAGAGAGTCGCGACGGCCTACAGCAACCTGGGCGATATATGGCATCAGGTTATTCGGAATACCTTGCGGATCTTCGCCCATATCGCCCGACGGATGCGCACCAACCGGGTTGAAGTAGCGCAGCAGAGCAATGCTCCAGTCCGGCTGGGCTTTTTGCAGGTCGGTAAGGATCTGTTCCACCATCAGCTTGCTTTTGCCGTAAGGGCTTTGCGGTGTGCCGGTCGGGAAGCTCTCAACGTAAGGAATTTTGGGTTGATCGCCATAGACGGTGGCGGAGGAGCTGAAGATAAAGTTTTTGACGTTCGCGGCGCGCATGGCGCTAATCAGACGCAGGGTGCCATTGACGTTGTTATCGTAATATTCCAGCGGTTTTTGTACCGACTCGCCAACGGCTTTCAGCCCGGCGAAGTGGATCACGGTATCGATAGCGTGATCGTGCAGGATCTCGGTCATCAACGCTTCGTTGCGAATATCGCCTTCAACAAATGTCGGATGTTTGCCGCCTAAACGCTCGATAACAGGCAGTACGCTGCGCTTACTGTTACAGAGGTTATCAAGAATGATGACATCATGACCGTTTTGCAGTAATTGCACACAGGTATGACTTCCAATGTAACCGCTACCACCGGTAACCAGAACTCTCATAATTCGCTCCATCAGGCTTATGGTATGAAATAACCATAGCATAACAAAGATGCGAAAAGTGTGACATGGAATAAATTAGTGGAATCGTTTACACAAGAATTTAGCCATCTTTTATGTGCGATTAAGCGATTATAAAACAGAGAGTTGGTGAATGATTGCGTCTTTTATCTGAAAAAAGAGGTGTTTTCATGCCTGGATGTGTCTAACCGTAGGCCGGATTAGGCGTTTACGCCGCATCCGGCACAGTCAGCATTACAGACTTAGCTTATTTTTGTCAGCGCATAGCGATAGAGGTTGCCATCCGGCACGAACTCCAGCCGATGGGTAATACAGGCTGGTGCATCTTCAGCGTGGTGCGAAACAAACAACAACTGCGTTTCACCTTCGCTAATCAGTATATCCACAAAACGGCGGATAAGCTGGCGATTCAGCGGGTCAAGCCCTTGTAAAGGTTCATCGAGAATAAGCAATGTAGGATGCTTCACCAACGCCCGCACGATTAACGCCAGACGCTGCTGTCCCCAGGAAAGACTATGGAAGGGCGCGTCAGCGGTGCGTTTATCAATGCCGAGAATATCCAGCCACTGTTGCACCAGTTTTTTCTGGCGATCTGAAACGGCCTGATAAATGCCAATGGAATCAAAATAACCAGAAAGGATCACGTTGCGCACGGTAGTACTGACGCGGTAATCCAGATGCAAACTACTGCTGACGTAACCGATATGTTTTTTGATATCCCAGATGGTTTCACCGCTGCCGCGACGCCGTCCGAAAAGCGTCAAATCGTTGCTGTAACCTTGCGGATGATCGCCAGTAATCAGGCTTAATAACGTCGATTTTCCCGCGCCATTTGGCCCGACAATTTGCCAGTGTTCGCCAGGATTCACCTGCCAGCTAAGGTTGTTAAGAATAGGGCGATCGTTATAAGAAACCACGCCGTTGCTTAGTACAATTCGTGGTTCGCTGGCGGGTAAGGTGTGACGTGCTGAAGGCTCATCCGGCTCTGGTAGATGCACGCCATCAAGCCGCTCACTGTGTGCCAGTTGGGCGACGAGAGCCTGCCGGAGCAGTTCCTCTTTAGCGCCAGTTTCCGTTAATGTGCAATCCGCCAGCACACCGGCAAACTGGACAAATTCCGGGATCTCATCGAAGCGATTGAGTACCAATACCAGAGTAATCCCTGACTGATGTAACGAAGCGAGTAGTTCTGCCAGTTGCTGACGTGAGGCAACATCAAGACCATCGAACGGTTCATCTAAAATCAGCAAGTCAGGCTCCGACATCAGCGCCTGACACAAAAGGGTTTTGCGCGTTTCGCCAGTAGAAAGATATTTAAAACGTCGGTCGAGGAGAGCGGTAATGCTGAACTGTTGCGCCAGTTGAGCGCAACGCTGAGTATCCTTAACTTCATCCTGAATGATCTCTGCCGTGGTGCGCCCGGTGTCATCTTCGCCAGGGCTGAGCATATCGGTGTTATTACGCAGCCATTCATCGCTGACGAGCTTTTGCAATTGCTCGAAGGAGAGACGAGTGATGTGGGAAAACTGGCTTTGCCGTTCGCCTTTCAATAGCGGAAGTTCACCTGCCAGCGCGCGAGCCAGCGCCGACTTCCCGCTACCGTTAGAACCGACAAACGCCCAACTATCACCCGCGTTTAAATTTAGCTGATGCAATTGCAGCGTTTTTGTGTCGCTAAGACGAAACGTGCCTTGCAAAATTTGCAACGATGACATTTTGTATCCCATTTTGTGCAGCGATTACTGACAGGGATACGTGTTTCATAACAAATTGTCAACACGCTTAACACAGCGTGGCGATAATCACACTGTCGGCGTTAAAGTAAGCCGTGACATTTTGCCCTTGCTTAAAAGATGCGGCTTCATTTACCGGCACCGTGGCGCACAGGGTTTGCCCGTCTGGTAACGCCATTAATACTTCGCACTGTTCCGCGCCGCGCTCAATATGACTAATAATACCCGGTAATTGGTTGTCGGCACCCTGGGCCACCGTGTCATCCTGGGTAATGTTCACCCACGGCGCTTTCAGCAGAATCAACACTTCTTTGCCTTCATCCAGCCCCAGACGCGCGCCACTTTGCGCGGTAATTGCGACTTTTAACCGTGTTTTGCCGTCGGCCAGTAAGACATCAACATGCTGTTGAACGTCATCATGATCGCGTGCGGTGATGGTGCCGAACCATTGGTTACGGGCGCTGGTTTGCAGTGAGAAACGTGAGATAGCTGCCAGCAGGCTGTTCAGCGGCAGGGCGTCATCGTCACTTAACACATCAAAGGCTTTTTGCTGGATCTGGGCGAGAAGATCGTAAAGCTGAATCAGCCGCTGACCATAGCGGGTCAGTACCGCACCGCCGCCGCCTTTTCCACCCGTTGCACGCTCAACCAGCGTATGCTCACTTAACTGATTCATCTCGTTAATGGCATCCCAGGCGCTTTTATAGCTGATACCGGCATCTTTTGCCCCCTGGCTGATGGAACCGGAAAGCGCGATGTGCTTTAGTAGCGAAATGCGGCGTGGGTCGGCAAAGAGCTTTTGTTGAAGCTTAAGAGTGAGAAGGATTTCGGCCTGCATAACAATGTCCTGGCAAAAGTCTTATTGTGACGGAAAATGAGCGCCACGCAAAGCTGACCGCACAAAAGGGGAGTGCTTTTCTGTGCTTAGCGGTTAGAATAATGACAGGACTATATCTGGAGTTGACCATGTTAGAGTTATTAAAAAGTCTGGTATTCGCCGTAATCATGGTACCTGTCGTGATGGCCATCATCCTGGGTCTGATTTACGGTCTTGGTGAAGTATTCAACATCTTTTCTGGTGTTGGTAAAAAAGACCAGCCCGGACAAAATCATTGATTCCATGAATGCCCGCTCGGTCGGGCATTTTCTTTGTGTGCCGGGCATGTTCAGCAGCTCGGGGGTGAAAGTCCCCTGTCCAGCCTGATGGTGGCGAAGGACTAGCGAAGCGCAAGGGCGTCGTCGTGAGGCGGGGTCTGAAGGAAGCGTGAAGCAAATCCATGACCTGACGAACAGAAATCCGATACGAGGCCTACCCGGTTGGCGGAGCAAGCAAAGAATTGCGAAGGCCATAACCATCAAGAACCGGGGTGGTAAATCGGACAGGTGTGTGGTGAAGGCGGCTGAACTTACCCCGGGAGGCCTGTCCGTCGTTCTGTATCCAGAACTGAGCGTACCGTAAGGGGCGCTGACCGGCGGACAGGAGTCAGCAGAGGGCATAGTAGGGCATGACACCCGAAGGCCCGAACGGTAATGAGTGACGAGTATCAACGGAGGTTCTGAACGGTCATGCAGCAGAAAACGCATCGCGACCCTGAGGCCGGGGAACGGGGTGAAGCCCCGAACGCCGCCCTTCCGGGGGCTGAAACCGTGCAGGCACCGACGAACAGAGAAAGTCCGTCGTCAACAGTGTGGCTGATGGAAGCCATTTGTGAACCAGTCAATCTCAGGCAAGCCCTGAAAAGAGTTAAAGCCAACAAAGGTGCAGCGGGAGTCGATGGTATGCGCGTAAGCGAACTGCCGGACTACCTGAGGCACCACTGGCCAGAGCTGAAAGCGCAACTGCTGTCCGGCAGATACCGCCCATCTCCTGTGAGAAGAGTGTCCATACCGAAGCCCGGCGGCGGCGAACGTCTGCTGGGCATCCCGACGGTGGTGGATCGCTTCATCCAGCAGGCGATGATGCAGGTATTGCAGGCACAGTGGGATAGCTCGTTCAGCGACAACAGCTACGGGTTCCGTCCCGGTCGTTCGGCCCACCAGGCAGTGATACAAGCCCGGGAACATATCGGGGCCGGGTATCACTGGGTGGTCGACCTCGATCTGGAGAAGTTCTTCGACCGGGTAAATCACGATGTGCTGATGAGCCGGATAGAGAAACGAGTATCGGATAAACGGGTGTTGTCACTTATCCGCAGGTTCCTGAATGCAGGGGTGATGGACGCAGGTCTGGTAAGGCCGGTGACAGAAGGAACGCCGCAGGGCGGCCCACTGTCGCCGCTGCTATCGAACCTGCTGCTTGACGACCTCGACAAGGAACTGGAGAAACGTGGTCTGAAGTTCGTGCGGTACGCAGACGACTGTAATGTCTACGTGAAAAGCGAACGGGCAGGCAACCGGATCATGGCGGGGTTGACGCACTGGCTGAGCCATAAACTGAAGCTGAAGGTCAACGCGAAGAAGAGTGCTGTAGCACGCCCTGAAACGCGCAAGTTCCTTGGATACAGCTTCATAAGGGGGCGGAAGGTATGGTGCGTGGTATCGCCGGAGTCGATAAAACGGTTCAAAATGCGGATAAGAGCACTGACCGGACGCAACACAGGGAGAAGCCTTGAACAGCTAACTCAGCCGCTAAGACGATATCTGACGGGCTGGAAAAGTTACTACGGGCTGAACCAGAGGCCATCGCTGATGCGAGAGCTGAACGGATGGATAAGGCGCAGGCTGCGAAGCATACTCTGGAAACAGTGGAAAACGGGCCGCAACCGCTTCAGGGAGTTGCGCAGTCGAGGCGTAAGCAAGGACCTTGCGGCGCAAACAGCAGGAAGCTGCCATAAAGAGTGGCGGATAAGCTGTAGTCCGGCACTGAATATAGCACTCCCCAATAAGCTGTTCTCCAGACTGGGCCTGCCAGAAGTATAGGCAGGCGACGATCAACATAACCGAACCGCCGTATACGGCCCCGTACGTACGGTGGTGTGGGAGGAAGCTGATCGTGAGATCAGCTCCTATCCGAGCCTGTTTAAGATTCTGTGTAAATGCCTTTTCTCAGAAGTGACCGTCCAGGCGGTCACCGAACTCGATAATAAAGCGGCTCATTGCCATTCGCCAGTCCTTCAACGGCATCGTCCATTTCTGGGACGCAGACTGGATTGCCAGCCACACCACTTTTTTCACCGAGTCGTCTGTCGGGAACACTTTACGCTTTTTGAGCGCATGGCGGATCACGCTGTTTAGCGACTCGATGGCATTCGTCGTATAGATCACTTTGCGGATGTCCGTTGGATAAGCGAAGAACGTGGCAAGATTCGGCCAGTTAGCCTGCCAGCTTCGGCTTATCTGAGGATAGCGACAGTCCCAGGCCGCAGCGAACGCTTCCAGTGCCTGCTGGCCTGCCTCTTCCGTGGGAGCCTGATAAATCGCTTTCAGGTCGCGAGTGACGGCTTTGTAGTCCTTCCATGACACGAAGCGCAGGCTGTTGCGCACCATATGCACGATGCATAACTGGATGCGGGCCTTCGGATATACTGTGTTGATGGCATCCGGGAAGCCTTTCAGGCCATCCACACAGGCGATGAGGATATCGTTCAGACCGCGGTTTTTCAGTTCAGTCAGCACATTGAGCCAGAACTTCGCCCCTTCATTTTCGGCCAGCCACATACCCAGCAGTTCTTTCTGACCTTCGATATTGATGCCCAGTGCCAGGAACACCGATTTGTTGATGACGCGACTGTCCTGCCGAACTTTCAGGACGATACAGTCAAGATAAACAATGGGGTAAACAGCATCCAGTGGTCGGTTTTGCCATTCTACAACCTGCTCCATCACGGCATCGGTAACCTTTGATATCAGTGCCGGTGAAACATCTGCGTCATACAGTTCTTTGAACGCAGCAGCTATCTCACGGGTGGTCATCCCTTTGGCATACAACGAGAGGATCTGGTTATCCATCCCGGTAATACGGGTCTGATTTTTCTTTACCAGTTGTGGTTCGAAGGTACCGTCACGATCGCGCGGAGTACGCAGTTCCAGTGGACCGTCGCCTGTGATAACGGTCTTTGTGGAAAAACCGTTGCGGGAGTTAGCTCCTGGTCTGGACTGATTTTTCTCATACCCAGGATGGTGTGTCATCTCTGCATTGAGAGCGGCTTCAACGCTGAGCTTTTTCAGCAGCCGATCAAACTGACTGAGGTCTTCAGGGGTTTTGAGGTTTTTGGCCAGTTCGTTAGCCAGAGCCTGTAACTGTTTTTCGTCCATAAATTAACCTTCATTTGATGCTGGATTGAACATATCAAAATCAGGCAATTACACAAATCTATGTACAGGCTCTCCTATCCCGATTTCCTCAACTTCCTGCTTTTCCTGCCGATATTTTTTCTAACTACCTCTCAAAGGTTAACAATAACTGCTGGGAAAATTCTGAACTTGCCGTTATATTGACGCCTACATAACGTTAAATAAAGGGGTTACAAATGGCTCGTAAATGGTTAAACCTGTTTGCCGGGGCGGCGCTCTCTTTCACCGTTGCTGGCAACGCGTTGGCGGATGAAGGGAAAATCACGGTTTTTGCTGCAGCATCACTGACCAATGCGATGCAGGATATCGCCACACAGTATAAAAAAGAGAAGGGCGTGGATGTCGTTTCTTCTTTTGCCTCTTCTTCTACCTTAGCTCGTCAGATTGAAGCTGGCGCACCAGCGGATCTGTTTATTTCTGCCGATCAGAAATGGATGGATTATGCAATTGATAAAAAAGGGATTGATACCGCTACGCGTCAGACATTGCTCGGCAATAGCCTGGTCGTTGTAGCACCGAAAACCAGCGAGCAGAAAGAGTTCACCATCGATAGCAAAACTAACTGGACCACTTTACTGAATGGCGGTCGCCTGGCTGTTGGTGATCCGGAACATGTTCCGGCCGGCATTTATGCGAAAGAAGCTCTGCAAAAACTGGGCGCATGGGATACCCTCTCCCCGAAACTGGCTCCGGCAGAAGATGTTCGCGGGGCACTGGCGCTGGTTGAACGCAATGAAGCACCGCTGGGCATTGTTTACGGTTCTGACGCGGTTGCCAGCAAAGGGGTAAAAGTGGTTGCTACCTTCCCGGAAGATTCGCATAAAAAAGTGGAATATCCGGTTGCTGTCGTGAAAGGGCATAACAATGCGACAGTGAAAGCATTTTACGATTATCTGAAGGGACCGCAGGCAGCGGAAATCTTTAAACGTTACGGATTTACAACTAAGTAATGATACTGACCGATCCAGAATGGCAGGCAGTTTTATTAAGCCTGAAAGTTTCTTCCCTGGCTGTGCTGTTTAGCCTGCCGTTTGGGATCTTTTTTGCCTGGTTACTGGTGCGCTGCACGTTTCCGGGCAAAGCTCTGCTCGACAGTGTACTGCATCTACCTCTGGTGTTACCGCCAGTGGTCGTCGGTTACTTGCTGTTAGTTTCGATGGGGCGGCGCGGATTTATCGGTGAACGTCTGTATGACTGGTTTGGCATTACCTTCGCGTTTAGCTGGCGTGGCGCAGTCCTCGCTGCCGCAGTCATGTCTTTTCCACTGATGGTGCGGGCGATTCGTCTGGCGCTGGAAGGGGTTGATGTCAAACTGGAACAGGCCGCAAGAACGCTGGGGGCCGGGCGTTGGCGCGTTTTCTTTACTATTACGTTACCGCTGACGTTGCCGGGAATTATCGTCGGTACGGTACTGGCTTTCGCACGTTCGCTCGGTGAATTTGGCGCCACCATCACCTTTGTTTCGAACATTCCTGGCGAAACGCGAACCATTCCTTCTGCCATGTATACCCTGATCCAGACTCCTGGCGGCGAAAGCGGCGCGGCAAGACTTTGTATTATCTCTATTGCGCTGGCGATGATCTCCCTGCTGATCTCGGAATGGCTGGCCAGAATCAGTCGTGAACGGGCGGGGCGTTAATCATGCTGGAATTGAATTTTTCCCAGACTTTGGGCAACCATTGCCTGACCATTAATGAAAAGCTGCCAGCTAATGGCATCACCGCTATCTTTGGTGTTTCCGGTGCGGGAAAAACCTCGCTAATTAACGCTATCAGTGGGCTGACTCGTCCGCAAAAAGGGCGAATTGTCCTCAATGGTCGGGTATTAAATGATGCCGAAAAAGGTATCTGCCTGACGCCGGAAAAGCGTCGCGTTGGCTATGTTTTTCAGGATGCGCGGCTGTTTCCGCATTACAAAGTGCGTGGCAATCTGCGCTATGGCATGGCGAAAAGCATGGTCGATCAGTTCGACAAACTGGTGGCGCTTTTAGGTATTGAACCCTTGCTTGACCGCTTACCGGGCAGTCTTTCCGGGGGCGAAAAACAGCGCGTGGCGATTGGTCGGGCCTTGCTGACGGCTCCGGAATTACTGTTACTGGATGAACCGCTGGCGTCGCTGGATATTCCGCGTAAACGCGAACTGTTGCCTTATTTGCAACGTTTGACGCGGGAAATCAACATTCCAATGCTCTATGTCAGCCATTCACTGGATGAGATCCTTCATCTGGCAGACCGGGTTATGGTGCTGGAAAACGGTCAGGTGAAAGCCTTTGGTGCACTGGAAGACGTCTGGGGCAGTAGCGTGATGAATCCGTGGCTGCCGAAAGAGCAACAAAGCAGCATTCTGAAAGTGACGGTACTGGAGCATCACCCGCATTATGCGATGACCGCGCTGGCGCTGGGCGATCAGCATTTGTGGGTTAATAAGCTGGACGAACCGCTGCAAGCCGCGCTACGTATTCGCATTCAGGCATCCGATGTCTCTCTGGTTTTACAACCACCGCAGCAAACCAGCATCCGCAACGTGTTGCGCGCAAAAGTGGTCAACAGTTATGACGATAATGGTCAGGTGGAAGTCGAACTGGAAGTCGGCGGTAAAACGCTGTGGGCGCGTATTAGCCCGTGGGCCAGGGACGAACTGGCAATCAGACCGGGTCTGTGGCTGTACGCGCAAATTAAAAGTGTGTCGATAACTGCCTGATTAAATCAGGTGGCTATAAATGAACTGGGCAATGCTGTCAGTGGTATTGTCACCAATCACAATGTTGGCGCGAGCTTTTACCGCGTCATCAGCATTGCCCATTGCCACACCTGTGCCAGCAGCTTCCAGCATACTGATATCATTAAAGTTATCGCCAAATGCAATCACGTTTTCCATTGACCAGCCTTGTGCTTCAATCCATTTCGTCAGGCGTTTGCCTTTACTATTACCGCCGCGCGCAATATCAACCTGATCGTGCCAGGACCATTCACACTCCAACCCCAACTCGTGTTCAACATGTTTACCAAAATGCTGCAATTGCGGCAGATCATCGTGCGTCAGAGCGAATTTCCACACCGCATTAACTTCTTGCGCCGTCTCGGCCAGTGAGGCTACCTGGGTAAAAGTCGGACGTTGTTCCGGTGGCAGTGTCTGTGCCCAGTTAGAGGTACGAATAACATGCCCGGTCGGGTGCTCATAAACCATCGCATCATCCACATACATCAGACCGTGAATGTGGTGTTCATTCAACATCTCAATGAGTTGCAAGGCCTTGTTGACGGGCATTGGGTCAGCTTCCAACACAGTTTTTGCATGATAATCATACAAATAGGTGCCATTACAGCAAATAGCAGGTGTATCCAGCGCCAGTGCCTGATAAAAAGGGTGGATAGCGACGTGATGGCGACCCGTGACGATAATCAATTGATAGCCAGCCTCGCGAGCGCGGGCAAGTGCTTCTATTGATGAAGGAAGTAGGGTCTTTTTCGGGGTCAATAAGGTGCCGTCTAAGTCGAGAGCAATCACGCGTGTGGTCATGGCGTTTTCCAGATTAAGGTTAAGAATTTTCGTCTAAGTGAATGGTACACCGATACCACTATCGGACAAAATTCTGCGCTTTAATTCAGCATTCACCGCCAAAAGCGACTAATTTTAGCTGTTACAGTCAGTTGCTAAATGCAAAGGAGCATTCATGAAGCAAACCGTTTATATCGCCAGCCCTGAGAGTCAGCAAATTCACGTCTGGAACCTGAATCATGAAGGCGCACTGACGCTGACACAGGTTGTTGATGTCCCGGGGCAGGTGCAGCCGATGGTGGTCAGCCCGGATAAGCGTTATCTCTATGTTGGCGTTCGTCCGGAGTTTCGCGTACTGGCGTATCGCATTGCACCAGACGATGGCGCACTGACATTCGCCGCAGAGTCGGCGTTGCCGGGTAGCCCGACCCATATTTCCACCGATCATCAGGGACAATTTGTTTTTGTCGGCTCTTACAACGCAGGCAATGTAAGCGTAACGCGTCTGGAAGATGGCCTGCCAGTGGGCGTGGTCGATGTGGTTGAGGGACTGGACGGCTGCCATTCCGCCAATATTTCGCCGGATAACCGCACGCTGTGGGTTCCGGCATTAAAGCAGGATCGTATTTGCCTGTTTACGGTCAGCGATGACGGTCATCTGGTGGCGCAGGATCCGGCAGAAGTGACTACCGTCGAAGGTGCCGGCCCACGTCATATGGTGTTCCATCCAAACGAACAATATGCTTATTGTGTCAATGAGTTAAACAGCTCAGTTGATGTCTGGGAACTGAAAGATCCGCACGGCAATATCGAATGTGTACAGACCCTGGATATGATGCCGGAAAACTTTTCCGACACCCGTTGGGCGGCTGATATTCATATCACTCCGGATGGTCGACATTTATATGCTTGTGACCGTACCGCCAGCCTGATTACCGTCTTCAGCGTCTCGGAAGATGGCAGTGTGTTAAGTAAAGAGGGCTTCCAGCCAACTGAAACCCAGCCGCGCGGCTTTAACGTCGATCACAGCGGCAAGTACCTGATTGCTGCCGGACAAAAATCTCACCACATCTCAGTGTACGAAATTGTCGGTGAGCAGGGGCTGCTGCATGAAAAAGGTCGCTATGCGGTCGGACAGGGGCCAATGTGGGTAGTGGTGAACGCACACTAACCGTTGACTTACCCGGCGCTGAATCTATTGCGCCGGGCGTATTAACTCATCTCCTGTAACGCATGTCTCTGGCGTTCGACGATATTGGTCCACAAATTGTCTTTATCGTCAGTCCACAAATTAATCAGTAAGGCAAAAAAGCGTTCTGCCGCTGGAGAAAGTACGGCATCTTTGCGGCGAATAATCCCCAATGTCCGACGAATAACCGGTTCCACCAGCGGAATACCGATGATAGAAGAATAGGGCGCATGGGGCATTGCCAGACCAGGAAGCGCCGAAATCCCCAACCCCGCCTCAACCAGTCCTAATGACGTCGAAAGATGACGCACTTCGTAAAACCAGTCCAGCTTCCAGGGCTTGTCGGCCAGTTTTTGCTCAATCAGCAGTCGGTTGCCGCTGGAGGAGCGTACACCAATCATTTTGTAACCCGCCAGTTCCTGCCATTCCACTAGCTGCTTTTTGGCTAATGGATGGTCACGCCGACAGGCCAGCACGAACGGCTCGTTGACCAGTGGGGTAAAATCAATGGATGAATTTGTGATGTTGTTCATGTTTATGCCAAAGTCAGACTCGTTACATAGCACCGACTCCATGCAATTATTCGTGCCTTGTTCCAGAATCCGCACTTTAATATTGGGATATAGCTCATTAAATTTGCCGATCGCCAGCGGTAAAAAATAGAACACCGCGGTTGGAATACACGCTAATGTCACCATTCCTCGATGATGAGCATTCATGCCACGAATATTAAAAAGAGTTTCATCAAATTTATTTATTAATCCCCGAGCCTCTGGTAGCAGCATTTTTCCCGCTTTTGTTAAAGTAACCTTGCGAGTTGTACGCTCAAAGAGCTGGATATGTAAATCCTCTTCCATCTTTTTTATTCTGCGTGTTAATGCAGGTTGCGTAATATTAAGTAATTTAGCGGCGTTGTTAAATGAACTGGACTCTGCCAGCGTGACAAACGCCTTCATACTTGATAATTCATGCTTCATTACTACTCCGAAAAATGGAACCTGTGCTTTTTAGTAATTTACAGTTAAACAGTTTAACTGCAATTTAATTACTTAAATTAATGAAAAATGTTATTAATCGTTGAGCTAAAGTCATTAGAGATGCTTTGCCCTTAATGTGACCATATCGCAATAAGTTATGTTTTTAAATTGAGGGCATTATTATGAAAAAAATACCCTGCGTGATGATGCGAGGTGGAACCTCGAGGGGGGCGTTCCTGTTAGCGGAACATTTACCCGAAGATCAAACGCAGCGCGATAAAATATTGATGGCAATTATGGGTTCCGGGAATGATCTGGAAATTGACGGTATCGGCGGCGGTAATCCGCTGACCAGTAAAGTCGCCATTATTAGCCGTTCCAGCGATTCGCGTGCTGATGTCGATTATTTGTTTGCACAGGTAATCGTCCATGAGCAGCGTGTCGATACTACGCCTAACTGCGGCAATATGTTGTCTGGCGTTGGGGCATTCGCGATTGAAAATGGTTTGATCACTGCAACGTCACCGGTTACTCGCGTGCGTATCCGCAACGTCAATACTGACACTCTCATCGAAGCTGATGTGCAAACGCCAAATGGTGTCGTCGAGTACGAAGGTAGCGCCAGAATTGACGGCGTGCCAGGAACTGCCGCACCGGTCGCGCTCACTTTCCTGAATGCCGCAGGGACGAAAACTGGAAAAGTTTTCCCGACGGATAAACCGATTGATTATTTTGACGATGTTCCGGTGACCTGTATCGATATGGCCATGCCGGTGGTCATTATTCCTGCTGAATATCTTGGAAAAACAGGCTATGAATTGCCTGTGGAATTAGATGCTGATAAAGCATTATTAGCCCGTGTTGAATCTATCCGTCTGCAAGCCGGTAAAGCAATGGGGTTAGGAGATGTCAGTAATATGGTAATTCCTAAACCCGTGCTTATTTCCCCAGCGCAGAAAGGCGGTGCGATTAATGTACGTTATTTTATGCCGCATTCTTGTCATCGCGCGCTGGCGATAACCGGAGCTATTGCCATATCCAGTAGCTGTGCGCTGGAAGGCACGGTCACCCGGCAAATTGTTCCTTCAGTGGGTTACGGCAATATCAATATTGAACACCCCAGTGGTGCGCTTGACGTTCATTTAAGTAATGAAGGTCAGGATGCCACAACGTTACGTGCATCTGTTATTCGGACGACCAGAAAAATATTTTCCGGTGAAGTTTATCTTCCCTGAAAAATTTCTTTGTCGTGATAAGGACAATCAATAAAGGAATTCTGTATTAATAATACAGAAAGTGCAGGATATTAAATGAATAAAAAATCATTATGGAAGCTAATTCTGATATTAGCGATCCCGTGTATTATTGGCTTTATGCCAGCCCCGGCAGGATTAAGTGAACTGGCGTGGGTGCTTTTTGGTATTTATCTGGCAGCAATTGTAGGGCTGGTCATCAAGCCTTTCCCGGAACCTGTCGTGCTGTTAATTGCGGTTGCTGCCTCGATGGTGGTGGTGGGTAACTTATCTGGTGGAGAGTTCAAAACCACCGCCGTACTAAGTGGATACTCTTCCGGTACAACCTGGCTGGTATTCTCTGCGTTCACCTTAAGCGCCGCGTTTGTTACCACCGGCTTAGGTAAACGTATCGCTTATCTGCTGATTGGTAAAATTGGTAGCACTACCCTGGGACTGGGTTACGTTACCGTATTCCTCGATCTGGTACTGGCTCCGGCAACACCGTCTAACACCGCGCGTGCTGGCGGTATCGTATTGCCGATTATCAACAGCGTGGTGGTGGCTCTGGGTTCTGAACCGGAAAAAAGCCCGCGTCGTGTTGGGCATTACCTGATGATGTCCATTTACATGGTCACCAAAACCACCAGCTATATGTTCTTTACCGCAATGGCGGGGAACATCCTGGCGCTGAAAATGATCAACGACATTCTGCACCTGCAAATTAGCTGGGGTGGGTGGGCGCTGGCTGCCGGTTTGCCTGGCATCATTATGCTGCTGGTCACTCCACTGGTGATTTACACCATGTATCCACCAGAAATCAAAAAAGTGGATAACAAAACCATCGCCAAAGCGGGTCTTTCTGAACTGGGGCCGATGAAAATTCGCGAAAAAATGCTGCTCGGTGTATTTGTGCTGGCGCTGCTGGGGTGGATTTTCAGTAAGACTCTTGGGGTTGATGAATCTACCGTGGCTATTGTTGTTATGGTGACCATGCTGCTGCTGGGTATTGTGACCTGGGAAGACGTGGTTAAAAATAAAGGCGGCTGGAATACCTTAATCTGGTACGGCGGTATTATCGGCTTAAGCTCACTATTATCGAAAGTAAAATTCTTTGAATGGTTAGCCGAAGTCTTTAAAAATAATCTGGCATTTGATGGTCACGGTAACGTTGCCTTCTTCGTGATTATTTTCCTTAGCATCATTGTGCGTTATTTCTTCGCTTCCGGTAGTGCCTATATCGTAGCTATGTTACCGGTATTTGCCATGCTGGCGAATGTCTCCGGTGCACCGTTAATGTTAACCGCGTTGGCTCTGCTGTTCTCCAACTCCTACGGCGGCATGGTCACTCACTATGGCGGCGCGGCAGGTCCGGTCATCTTCGGCGTGGGTTACAACGATATTAAATCCTGGTGGTTGGTCGGTGCGGTACTGACGATATTAACTTTCCTGGTACATATCACCCTCGGTGTATGGTGGTGGAATATGCTGATCGGCTGGAACATGCTGTAAATATTCTCAAATATCCCTTCATTATCTTTCTGCGCACTTTACGGTGCGCAGATATCTGGAGTCTCTGATGATCAAGTTGTCTGAAAAAGGCGTGTTTCTCGCCAGTAATAACGAAATAATTGCCGAAGAATATTTCACTGGCGAAATAAAAAAAGAAGAAGCCAAAAAAGGCACGATTTCCTGGTCTATTCTCTCTTCCCATAATACGTCAGGAAATATGGACAAACTTAAAATTAAGTTTGATTCATTGGCCTCACACGATATTACCTTTGTCGGGATTATTCAGACCGCCAAAGCCTCCGGGATGGAGCGTTTTCCGCTGCCGTATGTGCTGACCAATTGCCATAACTCATTGTGTGCAGTGGGTGGCACTATTAATGGCGATGACCATATTTTTGGTTTATCGGCAGCTCAGCGTTATGGCGGTATTTTTGTGCCTCCGCACATTGCGGTAATCCATCAATATATGCGTGAGATGATGGCAGGCGGCGGAAAAATGATCCTCGGGTCAGACAGCCATACCCGCTACGGTGCGTTAGGTACGATGGCGGTTGGTGAAGGCGGCGGCGAGCTGGTTAAGCAACTGCTGAATGACACCTGGGATATCGACTATCCGGGCGTAGTAGCGGTACATCTGACCGGCAAACCAGCCCCCTATGTCGGGCCGTAGGATGTGGCGCTGGCGATTATCGGTGCGGTGTTCAAAAACGGTTATGTCAAAAACAAAGTGATGGAGTTCGTGGGGTCGGGTGTTGCGGCTCTCTCTACCGATTTCCGTAACAGCGTTGACGTGATGACCACTGAAACCACCTGTTTAAGCTCCGTCTGGCAAACTGATGACGAAGTGCATAACTGGCTGGCGCTGCACGGTCGCGGTGAGGATTACAGCCAGCTTAATCCACAGCCAATGGCTTATTACGACGGCTGTATTAGCGTTGATTTAAGCGCCATCAAGCCAATGATTGCGCTGCCATTCCATCCGAGCAACGTCTATGAAATTGACACGCTGAACCAGAATCTGACTGACATTCTGCGTGAGATTGAAATTGAGTCCGAACGCGTAGCGCATGGTAAAGCCAAACTCTCGCTGCTGGATAAAGTGGAAAATGGTCGCCTGAAAGTGCAGCAGGGGATTATTGCGGGTTGCTCTGGCGGTAACTATGAAAACGTCATCGCCGCAGCAAATGCGCTGCGCGGTCAATCTTGTGGCAACGACACTTTCTCGCTGGCGGTTTACCCGTCATCACAGCCGGTGTTTATGGATTTAGCCAAAAAAGGCGTAGTGGCGGATTTGATTGGCGCAGGCGCAATCATCAGAACCGCATTCTGCGGCCCATGTTTTGGCGCGGGTGATACGCCAATCAACAACGGTTTGAGTATTCGCCACACCACGCGTAACTTCCCGAACCGTGAAGGCTCTAAGCCAGCCAATGGCCAAATGTCAGCGGTGGCGTTGATGGACGCTCGTTCTATCGCCGCAACTGCCGCAAACGGTGGGTACTTAACTTCTGCCAGCGAACTCGACTGCTGGGGCAACGTGCCGGAGTACGCCTTCGATGTAACTCCGTATAAAAACCGTGTTTATCAGGGCTTTGTGAAAGGGGCGACTCAGCAACCGCTGATCTACGGGCCGAACATCAAAGACTGGCCAGAATTAGGTGCGCTGACTGACAATATCGTCCTTAAAGTGTGTTCGAAGATCCTCGACGAAGTGACCACTACCGACGAATTGATTCCTTCCGGTGAAACCTCTTCGTATCGTTCAAATCCGATTGGTCTGGCGGAGTTTACTTTGTCACGCCGCGATCCGGGTTATGTCGGCAGAAGTAAAGCCACTGCCGAGCTGGAAAATAAACGTCTGGCGGGGAACATCAGCGAGCTGGCAGAGGTGTTTGCGCGTATTAAGCAGATTGCTGGTCAGGAAAATATTGATCCGCTGCAAACTGAAATTGGCAGCATGGTCTATGCGGTCAAACCAGGCGATGGTTCTGCGCGTGAACAGGCGGCAAGCTGCCAGCGTGTAATTGGCGGTCTGGCGAATATTGCTGAGGAATATGCGACTAAACGTTACCGTTCTAACGTCATCAACTGGGGGATGTTACCGCTGCAAATGGTGGAAGTGCCGAGCTTTGACGTGGGGGATTACATTTATATTCCAGGCATTAAATCGGCGCTGGATAATCCCGGTACGACGTTCAAAGGTTACGTGATCCATGAAGATGTGCCAGTAACAGAAATTACACTCTATATGGAGAACCTGACTGCCGAAGAGCGCGAAATTATCAAGGCGGGGAGTTTGATTAACTTCAATAAAAACCGTCAGATGTAAAAAGCGTCATGTGAATGTAGGTCGCATCCGGCACTTATTGTCGGATGCGATGCTTGCGCATCTTATCCGACCTACGAATCGCATTGAACCGTAGGCCGGATAAGGCGTTTACGCCGCATCCGGCACTTATTGTCGGATGCGATGCTTGTGCATCTTATCCGACCTACAAATCGCATCGAACCTGTAGGCCGGATAAGGCGTTTACGCCGCATCCGGCCAATAGTTAACAGCGCTTACTTCTTCGCCTCTGCAACCACTTTGCTACCCACGCCGCGGTTATTGTATTCCCACATACGGTTGTAGTTTGTGTCATTCAGATTGCGCTGCACTTCGTCATCATCATCAACGCTGCCGGTGTTACCCGCAAACGGACGATTAGAGATCACCGCATCGGCCCACGGTTTGACAGTGTTGAAGCCTTCGTTGATCACACTGTCACGGATTACCACCTGACCGTTGGTATTGGCATCAACATCCAGCGAGCGGCCTAATTGCGCGACACCATCACCAGAAGCATTGAAACGGCTGTTTACCGCGAGGAAACCGTAATAGATGTTAGACAGCGTCGCCGGTGCAAAAACATACGCTTCCTGCTGGGTACGAGAGTTCACCACGCGGAATTCGGTGTTATCGAACACCACTGCGCCACGACCGGAAACGATATCCACATCCCCTTCAATGTAGCTATTTGTCACCAGTGTACGCGGCTGGCGATTGGTTTCCAGACGGTTCTGCACACCGCTGTTGGTGACAAAGAAGGTATTCTGACGACCGAGAATATTGACGTTATTGATCTGCACTTTATCGCCATCGGTACGCAGCGCCACCGCCGGATGATTACCCGCATCTACGCTATCGCCCAGGGTGTTTTCGATGGTCAGATTTTGCAGTTGCAGACCATTGTTTTGCGACCAGAAGACCGCAGAACACAGTACACCGATACTGTCGCTGCGTTTGCTCTGGCAGCTATCGTACATATACCACGCTGGTTTACCTGGCATATATTTGCCGCGTGGGTTGACGTCGTGACGCCAGTCGGCAGGACTCATTCCACCATCAAGGGAAAGCCCAATTTTGACATCAATCGGTTTTTCACCCGTACCGTACAAAGTGATTCCACCCGGAGCTGCAGGAACGTAAACCGTGCCTTCATACTCACCTGGCAGCACGGCAATATACTGGCGCTTATTGGTGCGCTTGATAATTGCCGCATCCACCGCAGCCTGAATGGCCGTGTGCGTCACACCTTGTGTACCCGCCGGTCCAACAACAAAGTCAGGTTGCGCGGGCAGGGTAATCGGTGAAGGGTTCCACGCTGCAGCACCTGGCGTCAGTGAGGAGAAATAGTGCTGCGCATCGAAATTCTGCGCTTCTTTTGCCGACAGAATCGGGCGAGAAGACGTACCAGGTGCGGTTTGATCAGAAGGACGTTGATCGGGCGGTGTTGAGCTACAGGCGGTCAGCGTCACGCCAAAAGCCAGTGCCAGCGCCAGACGGGAAACTGAAAATGTGTTCACAGGTTGCTCCGGGCTTTGAAATGGAAAAATGAATCCGTTGAAGCCTGCTTTTTTATACTAACTTTAGCGAAACGGGAAGGTAAAAAGACAAAAAGTTGTTTTTAATACCTTTAAGTGATGCCAGATGGTATCGCGCCATCTGGCAGAGTATTTAACTGAACATCGCGGTAATCGAGGCACTTGCCAGAGAGTGGAAATGGACGTTAAAGCCGACCATCGCGCCGCTGGCACCTTCATCGACATCAATACGTTCTACATCCAGTGCGTGAACGGTAAAAATGTAGCGATGGGTTTCGCCTTTCGGTGGCGCAGCGCCATCGTATCCGGTTTTACCAAAATCGGTACGCGTCTGCAAAACACCGTCTGGTATAGCCACCAGATCAGAGCCAAACCCTTGCGGCAATACGCGGGTATCGGCAGGCAAGTTAACAACTACCCAGTGCCACCAGCCAGAACCCGTTGGCGCATCCGGATCGTAACAGGTGACAACAAAACTTTTGGTTCCCGCAGGAACGTCGTCCCACGCCAGGTGCGGCGAAATATTATCGCCATCGTAGCCCATGCCATTAAAGACATGACGATGCGGCAACTTATCGCCATCGCGCAGATCATTACTGATGAGTTTCATGAACCCTCCTTTCTTGTTTGCAGAAAGTGTAGCCAGAAACACTCACGCTGACTTCTCGTTATTGGCAAAAAAATGTTTCATCCTGCACCGCTCGGTTAACGGCTGCCGTCAGGCGCTGTAACTGTTCCGGGCGAATAATATAGGGTGGCATCAGGTAGATAAGTTTGCCAAATGGCCGGATCCATACCCCCTGTTCGACGAAGAATTTTTGCAGAGCCGCCATATTTACCGGGCGTGTGGTTTCGACCACACCAATTGCCCCCAGCACGCGGACATCGGCAACCATTTCGGCGTCACGGGCGGGTGTGAGTTGCTCGCGTAGTTGTGCTTCAATAGCCGCTACCTGCTGCTGCCAGTCGCCAGATTCGATAATCGTCAGGCTGGCATTTGCTGCTGCGCAGGCCAGCGGATTACCCATAAAAGTTGGCCCATGCATAAAGCAGCCAGCTTCGCCGTTACTGATGGTTTCCGCAACCAGGCGCGTAGTGAGTGTGGCGGAAAGCGTCATTGTACCGCCCGTTAAGGCTTTGCCGAGACATAAAATATCCGGTGCGATACCCGCATGTTCGCAGGCAAAAAGTTTGCCGGTACGGCCAAAACCGGTGGCAATCTCGTCAGCAATCAGCAAGATACCTTCGCGATCGCACATTTTGCGGATTCGTTTTAACCACTCCGGATGGTACATACGCATCCCGCCTGCGCCCTGAACAATAGGTTCAATGATTACGGCAGCGATTTCATGACGATGCGCCGCCATTAGCCGCGCGAAGCCCACCATATCGCGCTCATCCCATTCGCCGTCCATACGGCTTTGCGGGGCGGGAGCAAACAAGTTTTCCGGCAGGTAGCCTTTCCACAGGCTGTGCATTGAGTTGTCCGGATCGCACACCGACATCGCGCCAAAAGTATCGCCATGATAACCATTGCGGAAGGTCAGAAAACGCTGGCGCGTTTCGCCTTTGGCCTGCCAGTACTGCAACGCCATCTTCATCGCCACTTCTACCGCCACGGAACCGGAGTCCGCGAGAAAAACGCACTCCAGCGATTCCGGCGTCATTGCCACCAGTTTGCGGCACAGCTCAATGGCTGGCGCATGGGTAATACCGCCAAACATCACGTGTGACATGGCATCAATTTGCGATTTCATCGCGGCATTGAGCTGTGGGTGATTGTAGCCGTGGATCGCCGCCCACCAGGAAGACATACCGTCAACCAAGCGTCTGGCGTCAGACAAAATCAGTTCGCAACCTTCTGCGCTCGCCACTGGATAAACCGGTAGTGGGGAGGTCATGGATGTGTACGGGTGCCAGATATGGCGTTGGTCAAAGGCAAGATCATCCGTTGTCATAATCGACTTGTAAACCAAATTGAAAAGTTTTAGGTTTACAAGTCTACACCGAATTAACAACAAAAAACACGTTTTGGAGAAGCCCCATGGCTCACCGCCCACGCTGGACATTGTCGCAAGTCACAGAATTATTTGAAAAACCATTACTGGATCTGCTGTTCGAAGCGCAGCAGGTTCACCGTCAGCATTTCGATCCTCGCCAGGTACAGGTCAGCACTTTGCTGTCGATTAAAACCGGCGCTTGTCCGGAAGATTGCAAATACTGCCCGCAAAGCTCTCGCTATAAAACCGGTCTGGAAGCTGAGCGGTTGATGGAAGTCGAACAGGTACTGGAATCAGCGCGCAAAGCGAAAGCGGCTGGCTCGACGCGCTTCTGCATGGGCGCGGCGTGGAAAAATCCGCACGAGCGCGATATGCCGTACCTGGAACAAATGGTGCAGGGGGTAAAAGCGATGGGCCTGGAAGCGTGTATGACGCTGGGCACGTTGAGCGAATCCCAGGCGCAGCGCCTCGCGAATGCCGGGCTGGATTACTACAACCACAACCTTGATACCTCGCCGGAGTTTTACGGCAACATCATCACTACACGCACTTATCAGGAGCGTCTTGATACGCTGGAAAAAGTGCGCGAAGCCGGGATCAAAGTCTGTTCTGGCGGCATTGTTGGTTTAGGTGAAACGGTGAAAGATCGCGCCGGATTATTGCTACAACTGGCGAATCTACCGACGCCACCGGAAAGTGTGCCGATCAACATGCTGGTGAAGGTGAAAGGCACGCCGCTGGCAGATAACGATGATGTCGATGCCTTTGATTTTATTCGTACCATTGCAGTGGCGCGGATCATGATGCCGACCTCATATGTGCGTCTTTCTGCCGGACGCGAGCAGATGAATGAACAGACTCAGGCGATGTGCTTTATGGCTGGGGCTAACTCGATTTTCTACGGCTGCAAATTGCTGACCACGCCGAATCCGGAAGAAGATAAAGACCTGCAACTGTTCCGCAAACTGGGGCTGAATCCGCAACAAACCGCCGTTCTGGCGGGCGATAACGAACAACAGCAGCGTCTGGAGCAGGCGCTGATGACCCCGGACACTGACGAATACTACAACGCGGCAGCCCTATGACCTGGCAGGAGAAAATCGACGCGGCGCTTGATGCGCGGCGCGAAGCTGATGCCCTGCGTCGTCGCTATCCGGTGGCGCAGGGAGCCGGACGCTGGCTGGTGGCAGATGGTCGCCAGTATCTGAACTTTTCCAGTAACGATTACCTCGGTTTAAGCCATCATCCGCACATCATCCGCGCCTGGCAGCAGGGTGTGGAACAATTTGGTGTCGGTAGCGGCGGTTCCGGGCATGTCAGCGGTTATAGCGTGGTGCATCAGGCGCTGGAAGAAGAACTGGCGGAGTGGCTGGGCTATTCGCGGGCGCTACTGTTTATCTCCGGTTTCGCTGCCAATCAGGCGGTCATTGCCGCGATGATGGCGAAAGAGGATCGCATCGTTGCCGACCGTCTTAGTCATGCTTCGTTGCTGGAGGCTGCCAGTTTAAGTCCGGCGCAGCTTCGCCGTTTTAGCCATAACGATGTCACTCATCTGACGCGTCTGCTTACAGCCTCCTGTCCGGGGCAGCAACTGGTGGTGACAGAAGGCGTGTTTAGCATGGACGGTGATAGCGCGCCGTTGGCAGAAATCCAGCAAGTAGCGCAACAGCACAACGCCTGGTTAATGGTCGACGATGCCCACGGGACGGGCGTTATCGGTGAGCAGGGGCGCGGCAGTTGCTGGCAGCAAAAGATGAAACCAGAATTGTTGGTGGTGACTTTTGGCAAAGGATTTGGCGTCAGTGGGGCGGCGGTACTTTGCTCCGATAGCGTGGCAGATTATCTGTTGCAGTTTGCCCGCCATCTTATCTACAGCACCAGTATGCCGCCCGCTCAGGCGCAGGCATTACGTGCATCGCTAGTGGTGATTCGTAGCGAAGAGGGTGACGCACGGCGGGAAAAACTGGCGGATCTGATTGCACGTTTTCGTAGTGGAGTACAGGGTTCGCCATTTACTCTCGCGGACTCATGCAGTGCCATCCAGCCATTAATCGTTGGTGATAACGCTCGCGCGCTACGCCTGGCAGAAAACCTGCGTCAGAAAGGTTGCTGGGTGACGGCGATTCGCCCGCCAACCGTACCCGCTGGCACCGCGCGGCTGCGCCTGACTTTAACCGCAGGGCATGAAATACCGGATATCGACCGTCTGCTGGAGGTGCTGCATGGCAACGGTTAATAAGCAGGCCATTGCGGCGGCATTTGGTCGGGCAGCCTCACAGTATGAGCAACACGCAGAGTTGCAGCGCCAGAGTGCCGACGCCTTACTGGCAATGCTCCCGCAACGCCAGTACGCCCGGGTGCTGGACGCTGGTTGCGGGCCTGGCTGGATGAGCCGCCGCTGGCGTGAACGTAGCGCACAGGTGACGGCACTGGATCTCTCTCCGCTTATGCTTGTACAGGCACGTCAGCAGGATGCCGCACATCATTACCTGACGGGGGATATCGAATCCTTACCGCTGGCGAACACGACGTTTGATCTCGCGTGGAGCAACCTTGCCGTGCAATGGTGCGCTGAATTATCTACGGCATTACGCGAGCTTTATCGGGTAGTGTGTCCTGGCGGAATTGTGGCGTTTACCACCCTGGCACAAGGCTCATTACCAGAGCTACATCAGGCATGGCAGGCTGTAGACGCACGCCCCCACGCTAATCACTTTTTACCGCCAGCAGAAATTGAACGGGCGTTGAAAGGTTTTCGTCATCAATACAATATTCAACCCATTACGCTGTGGTTTGATGACGCACTCAGCGCCATGCGTTCACTGAAAGGTATTGGTGCAACGCATCTTCACGAAGGGCGCGACCAGCGAGTATTAACACGTTCACAGTTACAGCGATTGCAACTGGCCTGGCCGCAACAACAGGGGCGATACCCTCTGACTTATCATCTTTTTTTGGGAGTGATTACTCGTGAGTAAACGCTTTTTTGTTACCGGGACGGACACCGAAGTGGGGAAAACCGTTGCCAGTTGTGCGCTTTTACAGGCCGCTAAGGCTGCAGGTTACCGGACAGCAGGTTATAAACCGGTGGCCTCCGGCAGCGAAATGACTGCAGAAGGTTTACGTAACAGCGACGCGCTGGCGTTACAGCGCAACAGCAGCTTGCACCTGGATTACGCTACGGTAAATCCTTACACCTTCGCTGAACCTACTTCGCCACATATCATCAGCGCGGAAGAGGGTAGACCGATTGAGCCGAAGGTAATGAGCGCCGGATTACGCGCGCTGGGGCAACAGGCTGACTGGGTGTTAGTGGAAGGTGCTGGTGGCTGGTTTACGCCGCTTTCTGCTACTTTCACTTTTGCCGATTGGGTGAAGAGCGAACAACTGCCGGTGATTCTGGTCGTTGGGATAAAACTGGGCTGCATTAATCACGCGATGCTGACAGCACAGGCAGTACAGCAGGCTGGACTCACTCTCGCAGGCTGGGTGGCAAACGATGTCACGCCGCCAGGCAAACGGCATGGCGAATATATGGCCACTCTCACACGAATGATTCCTGCACCGCTGCTGGGGGAAATCCCCTGGCTTGAGGAAAATCCAGAAAGTGCGTTAACCGGAAGATATATCACTCTCACTTCACTGAAGTAGCAAAAAATTGGTTGAATTGCGAGCGAGCTGGCGTTTTCAGTCGTCCGTAATTTAACCAATCAAAGGCTAAAAAAATCGCGAAAAAATTTTTACCCCTGCATTATACGATTAGTATGGGAATTGCCCAGGCGGCTGGACATAGGGGCTGCAGGCAGTTATCCACTATTCCTGTGGATAACCATGTGCATTAGAGTTAGAAAACGTAATGTAAGCGAGAGAATACGCGGCCTGCACGCAAATTGGCGCTAAAGACGGCTTAAGGAAATATATGTTATTTTTTAATTGGTTAGATAAATGCAATGGCTGTCAGGAAAGTGTCATCTCCTGCAATAAATCCGTCATCAGCCATCTTGACAAATGTTAAAAAAGCCATTGCTCTGGGGATAACCCTGCAACACTGGCGTTTTATCTCGTCACTGCGTCAATTTTGCCTACGGTTGACACCTTAGTTTACGGCGTAACAGAGATATTGTGGTGTGAGCCTGTTTTTTTATCCAGTGTTATTTGTTGGCATTATTAATCATGACGAGTAAAATTACACACCTGCCCGCCCACTCCTTCAGGTAGCGACTCATGAGTAAACCATTCAAACTGAATTCCGCGTTCAAACCTTCTGGCGATCAGCCGGAGGCGATTCGCCGCCTCAAAGAGGGGCTGGAGGATGGCCTCGCGCACCAGACTCTGCTCGGTGTGACGGGGTCGGGGAAAACCTTCACCATTGCTAATGTCATTGCTGATCTGCAACGCCCAACGATGGTGCTGGCACCCAACAAAACGCTGGCAGCGCAACTTTATGGTGAGATGAAAGAATTCTTCCCGGAAAACGCGGTGGAATACTTCGTCTCCTACTACGACTACTATCAGCCGGAAGCCTACGTACCAAGCTCTGATACGTTTATTGAGAAAGATGCCTCGGTAAACGAACATATTGAACAGATGCGTCTTTCAGCAACCAAAGCGTTGCTGGAGCGGCGGGATGTTATTGTTGTTGCGTCAGTTTCCGCTATTTATGGTCTGGGTGATCCTGATTTATATCTCAAAATGATGCTGCACCTCACGGTCGGCATGATTATCGACCAACGTGCGATCCTGCGTCGCCTGGCGGAGTTGCAATATACCCGCAATGACCAGGCATTCCAGCGCGGGACCTTCCGCGTGCGTGGTGAAGTGATCGACATTTTCCCGGCGGAGTCCGACGACATTGCGCTACGCGTGGAGCTGTTTGATGAAGAAGTTGAACGATTGTCGTTGTTTGATCCATTAACCGGGCAAATCGTTTCAACAGTCCCACGTTTTACCATCTACCCGAAAACGCACTATGTTACGCCGCGTGAACGCATTGTGCAGGCGATGGAAGAGATCAAAACAGAACTGGCGGACCGACGCAAAGTGCTGCTGGAAAACAATAAACTTTTGGAAGAGCAGCGTCTGACTCAACGAACCCAGTTTGATCTGGAGATGATGAATGAGCTGGGCTACTGTTCGGGGATTGAAAACTATTCGCGCTTTCTCTCCGGGCGTGGACCTGGCGAACCACCGCCGACGTTATTTGATTACCTGCCTGCCGATGGTCTGCTGGTGGTCGATGAATCTCACGTCACCATTCCACAAATTGGCGGAATGTATCGCGGTGACAGGGCGCGTAAAGAGACTCTGGTGGAGTATGGTTTCCGATTGCCATCGGCGCTGGATAACCGTCCGCTGAAATTTGAGGAGTTTGAAGCGCTGGCTCCGCAAACGATTTATGTTTCTGCGACTCCAGGTAATTACGAACTGGAGAAATCCGGTGGTGACGTGGTGGATCAGGTGGTGCGCCCGACTGGCTTGCTCGATCCGATTATCGAAGTGCGTCCGGTAGCGACCCAGGTCGATGATCTTCTTTCGGAGATTCGCCTGCGTGCGGCAATTAACGAACGCGTTCTGGTGACGACGTTGACCAAGCGAATGGCGGAAGATCTAACGGAATATCTGGAAGAACACGGTGAGCGCGTGCGTTATCTTCACTCCGACATTGATACCGTTGAGCGTATGGAGATTATCCGCGACTTGCGTCTGGGCGAGTTCGACGTACTGGTGGGGATCAACTTACTGCGTGAAGGTCTGGATATGCCGGAGGTCTCATTGGTGGCGATCCTCGATGCTGACAAAGAAGGGTTCCTGCGTTCAGAACGTTCGCTGATCCAGACCATTGGCCGTGCGGCGCGTAACATCAACGGCAAAGCGATTCTCTACGGTGATAAGATAACCCCGTCGATGGCGAAAGCGATTGGCGAAACGGAACGTCGTCGTGAGAAACAACAGCGGTACAACGAAGAGCATGGTATTACGCCACAAGGTCTTAATAAAAAAGTGGTCGATATCCTGGCGCTGGGGCAGAACATTGCCAAAACCAAAGCGAAGGGCAGAGGGAAATCGCGCCCGATTGTTGAGCCGGATAATGTGCCGATGGATATGTCGCCAAAAGCGTTGCAGCAGAAAATCCATGAGCTGGAAGGGCAGATGATGAAACATGCGCAAAACCTCGAATTCGAAGAGGCGGCGCAAATCCGTGACCAGTTGCATCAGTTGCGTGAGCTGTTTATTGCCGCGTCGTGACGAGATGAAGAAGCAGGAATGTTCTTCTTGTTTGAGGCTAATGAGAACGCAAAATTGCCTGATGCGCTACGCTTATCAGGCCTACATGATCTCTGCAATATATTGAATTTGCGCGGCTTGTAGGCCGTATCCGGCATGGATAACGTGCACTTTGTCAGCAATATGAATCCGGAATTCTCTTCCGGCTTCCCGTTAACCCAATGCCTGTAACGCCTTTTCCAGTGCGTTATGTAACAACTGGCGGTCATGGCGATAGGGGATATCGCTGGCCTCCAGTACGTCCTGAATCACTATTCTGTCGCTGACCGCAGAAACATCCACTTTCGGCCCAACGACTACGGCATCAATCACTTTCTTCCCGACATACTGTTCCATAATCGCCAGCTTATTTTCCAGCTTCAGATTCGCCGCAGGCAGGCTCAATTCACGCCCCAGATTGCCGATATAAACCATCGGCGCTGGCGTGCGGCGTAATGCCTGTGCTATTTCCTTAAGCAGCAGAATTGGCATCAGGCTGGTATAAAAACTGCCAGGTCCGATAAGGATCAGATCTGCGTCATTGATAGCATGAACCGCTTCACGCGTTGCGGGCACATTCGGGGTTAAGAGCAATTCCTGAATTGGCGTAGTTAACTGGTCGATATTGACCTCGCCATAAACTTCATGCCCCTGATCGTCAATGGCCATCAGATCAACGGGATGCTCTGACATCGGAATTAATTGCGCGTCCACTTTCAACAGATTACGAATTAAATTGATGGCTTCCAGAGGCCGCACGCTAAGGTGATCCAGCGCCTTTAACATCAAGTTTCCGAGATTATGCCCGGAAAGCTCGCCATTGCCGCCAAAACGGTATTCAAACATCGCGGAGGCGACGCTCGGTTCCGTTATCAGTTGGTTGAGGCAGTTGCGCATGTCGCCCCAGGCAATGCCGCCTTCTGAGCGGCGAATACGGCCTGTTGAACCGCCATTATCGGTGGTGGTGACAATGCCCGTTAAACGAGAGCCTAAAGATGAAAGTGATGAAAGAACGCGTCCTAATCCATGCCCTCCGCCGAGTGCAACAACACGATCAAGGTCAGCCAGCGTACGATTGCGCATATAGATTCCTGAAGTCAGATTATCCGCGCTACAGTAGCGCAACTGACAGGGAAACGGCAATTAACCTGCCAATATTGAGGATACAAATATTTTCTTCTACCTCTAAAGGACGAGGTTCGCTGTGCATCCCTGATGATGTATATCAAAGTAAAACCGTCATATTCCCTTATTCTGTAGCGAAATAGCACGATCATGACGCTATATATATGATTACATAGCGGAAAGTGTGAATGGTAAAAATCTCATTTACACGCTAGTATCGACATAACCACTAAACACTCTAGCCTCTGCACCTGGGTCAACTGATATGGTGCTTTGGCCGTGACAATGCTCATAAAGATTGCCACCAGGGCGAAGGAAGAAATGACTTCGCCTCCCGTATCTGGAAAGGTGTACATGGCTTCACAACTGACTGATGCATTTGCGCGTAAGTTTTATTACTTGCGCCTGTCGATTACCGATGTGTGTAACTTTCGTTGCACCTACTGCCTGCCGGATGGCTATAAGCCGAGCGGCGTCACCAATAAAGGCTTTCTGACCGTCGATGAAATTCGCCGGGTTACTCGCGCCTTCGCCAGTTTGGGCACCGAAAAAGTACGTCTGACAGGCGGTGAACCGTCTTTACGCCGCGACTTTACCGATATCATCGCTGCCGTGCGGGAAAACGACGCTATTCGTCAGATTGCGGTTACCACCAATGGTTACCGCCTGGAACGCGACGTGGCGAACTGGCGCGATGCCGGACTGACGGGGATTAACGTCAGTGTCGATAGCCTCGACGCTCGCCAGTTTTATGCTATTACCGGTCAGGATAAATTCAACCAGGTGATGGCGGGGATTGATGCCGCATTTGAAGCCGGGTTTGAGAAGGTCAAAGTCAATACCGTGCTGATGCGCGATGTCAATCATCACCAGCTCGACACCTTTCTGAACTGGATCCAGCATCGCCCCATCCAGTTACGTTTCATCGAACTGATGGAAACGGGCGAGGGTAGCGAACTTTTCCGTAAGCACCATATCTCTGGTCAGATTCTGCGTGACGAACTGCTGCGTCGCGGCTGGATCCATCAACTTCGTCAACGCAGCGACGGCCCCGCGCAAGTCTTTTGTCATCCGGATTACGCCGGAGAAATCGGCCTTATCATGCCGTATGAAAAAGATTTCTGCGCCACCTGCAACCGTCTGCGCGTCTCCTCCATTGGTAAACTCCATCTCTGCCTGTTTGGTGAAGGCGGCGTTAACCTGCGCGATCTGCTGGAAGATGATGCCCAGCAACAGGCGCTGGAAGCGCGTATTTCAGCGGCGCTGCGGGAGAAAAAACAGACCCATTTCCTGCATCAAAATAACACCGGTATTACGCAAAACTTATCGTACATTGGCGGCTAAAACGTCAAAAGGAGAGATCAGATGAGTCAGGTAAGCACTGAATTTATCCCGACCCGTATTGCTATTCTTACGGTTTCTAATCGTCGCGGTGAAGAAGACGATACCTCCGGTCATTATCTGCGCGATTCGGCGCAGGAAGCGGGCCATCACATTGTCGATAAAGCGATTGTTAAAGAAAACCGCTACGCCATCCGCGCGCAGGTATCTGCGTGGATCGCCAGCGACGATGTGCAAGTGGTGCTGATTACTGGCGGCACCGGACTGACGGAAGGCGATCAGGCACCAGAAGCGTTGCTGCCGCTGTTCGATCGTGAAGTCGAAGGCTTCGGTGAAGTATTCCGTATGTTGTCATTCGAAGAGATTGGCACCGCAACGTTGCAATCTCGTGCGATAGCGGGCGTTGCTAACAAGACACTGATTTTCGCTATGCCGGGTTCGACCAAAGCGTGCCGCACCGCATGGGAAAATATCATCGCGCCGCAACTGGATGCCCGTACACGTCCATGCAATTTCCATCCACATTTGAAGAAATAAGTATGTCGCAACTGACTCATATCAACGCCGCTGGCGAAGCGCACATGGTGGATGTCTCCGCCAAAGCGGAAACTGTACGTGAAGCACGGGCGGAAGCCTTTGTCACCATGCGCAGCGAGACGCTGGCGATGATCATCGATGGTCGTCACCACAAAGGCGACGTATTTGCCACCGCGCGGATTGCCGGTATTCAGGCGGCAAAACGTACATGGGATCTGATCCCACTGTGTCACCCGCTAATGCTCAGTAAAGTTGAAGTCAATTTGCAGGCAGAGCCGGAACACAATCGGGTACGTATAGAAACCTTATGCCGCCTGACCGGGAAAACCGGCGTCGAAATGGAAGCGTTAACCGCGGCCTCGGTGGCGGCGCTGACCATTTACGATATGTGTAAAGCCGTGCAAAAAGATATGGTGATTGGTCCGGTACGCCTGCTGGCGAAGAGCGGCGGCAAGTCGGGTGACTTTAAGGTGGAAGCGGATGATTAAAGTTCTTTTTTTCGCCCAGGTGCGCGAGCTGGTGGGGACCGATGCAACCGACGTTGCCGCGGATTTTCCAACCGTTGAAGCGTTACGCCAGCACCTGGCAGCGCAGAGCGATCGTTGGGCGCTGGCGCTGGAAGATGGCAAATTACTGGCTGCCGTCAACCAGACGCTGGTGAGTTTCGACCATCCGCTAACTGACGGCGACGAAGTGGCTTTCTTCCCGCCGGTAACCGGAGGCTAAGATGGCTGAAACCAAAATTGTTGTCGGACCGCAGCCGTTCAGCGTAGGGGAAGAGTATCCGTGGCTGGCTGAGCGTGATGAAGACGGTGCGGTGGTCACCTTTACCGGTAAGGTGCGTAACCATAACCTGGGTGACAGCGTAAAAGCATTAACCCTCGAACACTATCCGGGAATGACTGAAAAAGCACTGGCGGAAATCGTTGATGAAGCGCGTAACCGCTGGCCGCTGGGGCGAGTCACGGTGATTCATCGTATTGGCGAATTATGGCCGGGTGATGAAATCGTTTTTGTCGGCGTTACCAGTGCGCATCGCAGTAGTGCGTTTGAGGCCGGGCAGTTTATTATGGATTATCTCAAAACCCGCGCACCGTTCTGGAAGCGCGAAGCTACGCCGGAAGGTGACCGCTGGGTCGAAGCGCGGGAGAGCGATCAGCAGGCAGCAAAACGCTGGTAGTTTTTTGTTGGCCGGATAAGGCATAGAGCTGCATCCGGCAATTTCACCGTACCGGACATACGTTTACGCTGCGGCGATGCACACCCTCATCATTTGCAGTATCCTTTAGATATTCCTTATATCTTCAGGAGATCTTCATGGACAGATTCCCACGTTCTGATTCAATCGTACAAGCCAGGACTGGCCTGCAAACCTATATGGCACAGGTCTATGGCTGGATGACCGTTGGCCTGTTGTTGACCGCGTTTGTTGCCTGGTATGCTGCTAACTCCGCCGCCGTGATGGAGCTGCTTTTCACCAACCGCATCTTTTTAATTGGTCTGGTAATAGCGCAATTAGCTCTGGTAATTGTGTTATCAGCGATGATTCAAAAGCTCAGCGCGGGTGTGACAACCATGCTCTTTATGCTTTATTCGGCGCTGACAGGTCTGACGCTTTCCAGCATTTTCATTGTCTACACCGCCGCCTCTATCGCCAGTACTTTCGTTGTTACCGCCGGAATGTTCGGTGCGATGAGTCTGTACGGCTACACCACGAAGCGCGATTTAAGCGGCTTCGGCAATATGCTGTTTATGGCGTTAATCGGCATTGTCATCGCCTCGCTGGTGAACTTCTGGCTGAAAAGCGAGGCGTTGATGTGGGTGGTGACCTATATCGGAGTGATTGTCTTTGTCGGCCTGACCGCCTATGACACCCAGAAACTGAAAAATATGGGTGAGCAGATTGATACCCGCGACACGTCGAACCTGCGCAAATATTCAATTCTTGGTGCATTAACGTTGTATCTCGACTTCATCAACCTGTTCCTGATGTTGCTGCGGATTTTTGGCAACCGCCGTTAATTCCGTTTCCCCTCCAAATCCCGGCCTGGCGTCGGGATTTTTTCTAATTAAAACGACAATGAATAAAAGCCTGTTATAAAATGCGCCCATGACATGGGGGCGCATCCATAAATATAATTTTTTGTATATATGGCTTAAGTAAAGATATCAATAAGATAAATGCTGCCATTGCAGGTGTAATGTATCTTTTTTTAATCTCTTTGGTGGTGATTGTCGTTGCGCTTTTATAGGGGCGTTAACTCTCTATTATTATTTTATCGGCTTCTTCGGGATTCTTGCAGCAATAGCTATAACACTTGTTTGGCAAAGGCATACGCGGTTTTTTCATTAGTCATAGAAAAATAGGTAAATTTCTTTCTTGGGTAAAATTGTGAGGAAACGCAATGAGCCCGATGCGCTACGCTTAGCAGGCACAGAGTGGAATTGTAATCTATTAATTTAGCCCGGTTTTGTAGGGCGGATAAGGCGTTCACGCCGCATCCGCCATGAACAAATAGCACGTTGCTAACAATCTGCACAAACCAAAAGAACTTAATCGAACTTCACATCGCCGCTTCATTTTTCGCCCGTAGCTTCTTCGCCTGACTTTCCAGCAACAGGTAACAGATCAGCGCCAGCAGCAGCGGTATAAAGTAATACAGCACACGGTAAGCGAGTAGGGCGGCGATAATTGTGCCTTTGGATGTATTCTCTCCTGCCAGTAGCGCGATAAACACCGCTTCCAGCACGCCAATCCCCGCCGGAATATGCACGATGACACCAGCAATACTACTAACCAGTAACACGCCTAAGACAAAGAAATAATTCACGCTTTGGTCAAGTAACAGCCAGATAATTGCCCCCATCACCATCCAGTTAACGCTGGAAATCAGCATCTGAGCGAGGGCGAATTTCCATGAAGGCAGCACCAGCTTTTGCCCTTTGATGGTCATATGGCGGTGCTTCGCGAAAGCGCAAAACCATAAATAAACCGCGATAATCATCAGTAAGCCAATGCCGAGAATACGCAGCGTGGTTTGATCGACATACCAGTGATCCGGTAACTCCACCACGCCTGCGGTAAAAATAATCCCGGCTAATAAAATATAGCCCAGCCAGTTGGTGGTAATACTCAGCGAGAAAATGCGTGTGATGGTGCCGCCCGGTAATCCCAGACGCGAATAAAGGCGATAACGCATCCCAATCCCGCCGACCCAGGTACTGAGCGTCAGGTTGAAGGCATAGCAGATAAATGACACCAGCATCACCTGGCGCTTCGCCAGTTTGTGACCGCAGTAGAAACGGGCGAGCAGGTCATAGCAGCCGTAAATCAGATAACTGACGACCACCAGCCCGACCGCACTCAATAGCACAACGCGGTTATAGTCGCGGATGACCTTCCAGACCTCTTCCCAGTCCACTTTTTTGGCGTAGACCACCAGCAACACAATCACCGCGATAAAAAATAGCCAGGTAAGGATCTTCTTTGCTAAGCGCCAGCGAGGATGGGATTTACTCATCAGGGCTTTACCCCCGTATTTTCTGTTTCTACCCGATCCTGCGTTTCCATTGCCGGTTGCGCGGGCGGCTCAACCTGTGCCAGACGCGGCGTATGCGCCGGAAGCCAGCCCACCAGCGCCGGGAAGTGGCGCAAAAAGTGGAATGCCAGCACTCTTTTAGTCAGATTCCACCAGGTGCGTTTTGGCAGCATACTTTCATCTACCTGCCGACAATCGGCGGCGATGATGCCATTAAGATTGTCGCGTAGCGTCTGGTTAAAATTACGATCGTAGATGATGACGTTAGCTTCGAGATTCAGCGACAAACTGAGCGGATCGAGATTACTGGAGCCTACCGTCGCCCAGTGATCATCCATTAACGCCACTTTGCCGTGGAGCGGGCGGCGGCGATACTCAAACACTTGAACGCCGCCTTTAACCAGATAGTTATAGAGCAAACGCGCGCCAACCCTGACAATCGGCATATCCGGTTCACCCTGAATAATCAGTTTGATCCGCACCCCGCGCCGTGCCGCTTTACGTAAGGCGTGTAAAAATCGATAGCCGGGAAAGAAGTAGGCGTTGGCGATAATCACTTCCCGCCGCGCCTGAGTGAGCATTTTCAAATAGTGGCGCTCGATATCGCTGCGATGTTCTTCGTTATCGCGCCAGACCAGTAATACCTGCGCTTCCCCCGGTTGGCGGTTTTCTTCCGCTTTATGGTGACGTCGCCACCAGCGGCGTGCCGCGCTCTGCCCAGGCAAGTTTTCCAGCTCAAACTGCAGAATATCTTCAACAATCGGCCCTTCCAGCCGCACCGCGTAATCCTGTTTGGCCTGTGGGCCGTAGCTGGACATATGCTCGGCGGAGTAATTTATCCCGCCGATAAAGGCGATTCGTGTATCGATGACCACAATTTTGCGATGCATCCGGCGGAACACATTCGTGCGCATACCGAACAGGCGAGGACGAGGATCGTAATAACGAAATACCACGCCAGCCGCGGTCAGTTCGCTGACAAATTCATCGCTGAGATCTGGCGAACCATAGCCATCCAGCAAGACTTCCGCTTTAACCCCACGTTGCGCCGCTGCCAGCAGCGCCGCATGTAGCTGTTTGCCGACGTCATCTTCAAACCAGATAAATGTCTCAAGGATGATGCGTTGCTCTGCTTCGTTAATCGCTTTAAACACAGCAGGGTAATATTGCTCGCCGTTTTCCAGTAACTGAATCTTGTTCCCTTCGCGCCAACCACATTTCATAGATGGATCTCCACACTCAAAGGGGCATGGTCAGAAAGATGTCGCCAGGTCCGCAGCGGCAGCGCTGTGGGCGCACTGGCACTGGCGTTTTTGACGTAAATCCTGTCCAGACGAAGAACGGGAAATTGCACCGGAAATGTTCGCGCCGGGCGTCCGTGGGCGCGGGTAAATATCTCATCCAGCCCAGCCTGTACTTTTAAGGGATGATTGGCTTTTTGCCGCCAGTCGTTGAAATCTCCCGCGACTAATACTGGTTCGCCGTTCGGTAGTTGATTCACCCATTCAGCAAGCATCGCAAGCTGCGCCTGACGGTGCGCCTCCCGCAAGCCGAGATGCACGCACATCACATGAATCGCTTTCCCCGTGACTGGCGGAACAATGCGGCAATAAAGCACGCCGCGCTTTTCCGCGCCATCGACCGAAACATCGCGATTCTCATAATGTTCAATGGGATAGCGTGACAGCACCGCGTTCCCGTGATGCCCTTCCGGGTATACAGCATTACGTCCGTAGGCAAAATCACTCCACATGGTGTCGGCAAGAAACTCGTAGTGCGAAGTATCGGGCCAGTTCTTCACATGCAGTGGATGGACTTCGTGCGCCCCCATCACTTCCTGCAGGCAGACGATATCGGCGCTGACGGCACGCACCGCGTCGCGAAGTTCCGGCAAAATGAAGCGTCGGTTAAATGCTGTAAAGCCTTTGTGAATATTGATGGTGAGCACCTTGAACGAAAAATGTTGTGTTTGGTCGGGCATAATTTTCCTGTTTTTGCCTCTTATCTCATTGAAATAGTGTAGTCGGCGTCACAAAAAGGTGCGGTCTTACGGAATTTTCCGTAAAGTTCGGTACTCTGAATTAGTAGAGATAAATTCTTCAGGAGAGAAGCCATGAAGTGGCAACAACGCGTTCGTGTCGCAACTGGCCTAAGTTGCTGGCAGATTATGTTGCATTTACTGGTAGTGGCGCTGCTGGTTATGGGCTGGATGAGTAAGACGCTGGTTCATGTCGGCGTAGGGTTATGCGTGCTGTATTGTGTAACAGTAGTGATGATGCTGGTGTTACAGCGTCATCCTGAGCAACGCTGGCGCGAGGTAGCAGATGTGCTGGAAGAGTTGACCACCACCTGGTATTTTGGCGCGGCGCTGATTGTGCTGTGGCTGTTGTCCCGCGTGCTGGAAAATAACTATTTGCTGGCAATTGCAGGGCTGGCGATCCTTGCCGGCCCGGCGGTAGTGTCGCTACTGGCGAAAGATAAAAAGTTACATCACCTTGCGTCTAAACATCGCGTACGCCGCTGATCCTGTTGTGGCCGTTATCACCAGTAACGGCCACAAACTATTCCACACAATATCCAGACTCGCATCCTTCAAATAGATCTGCTTGGTAATGTCTGTAAAGTGGCGGATAGGGTTAATCCACGTCAGGTTTTGCAGCCATACTGGCATGTTCTCCACCGGCGAAACGTAACCGGAAAGCAGGATTGCAGGCATCATAAAGACAAATACGCCGATAAACGCCTGCTGTTGCGTTGAACAAAGTGATGAAATCAACAGACCGAAGCCCACCAGCGATAAACCGTAAATCACCATCGTAAAGTAGAACAGCGCCAGCGAACCGGCGAAGGGGATTTGATACGCCCAGATACCAATCGCCAGCACAATGGTGGCCTGGAACGTGGCGACAATTAACGCAGGGACGGCTTTACCAATAAATATCTGCCAGGTGGTGAGGGGTGAAACCAGCAACTGATCGAGCGTTCCCTGTTCACGTTCGCGGGCAACAGAAAGCGAAGTGACGATCATTACGCCGATAGTGGTGATCATGGCGATCAGTGATGGCACCACGAACCATTTGTAGTCGAGGTTCGGGTTATACCAGTTGCGCACCACCAGCTCGCTGTTGTTTGGCTTCGGCTTTCCTTCCAGCAGCTCCTGCTGATAGTTTTTGACGATTTGTTGCAGGTAGTTAGCGGCGATTTGCGCACTGTTGGAGTTACGTCCGTCGAGAATTAATTGCAACGGCGCGGTCTGGAAGGTATCCAGTTTGCGCGAGAAATCAGGCGGGAAGCGCACCAGCAATAACGCCTTTTGCGTGTCGATGGTCGGGCGGATCTCCTGTGGACTTTTCAGCAGCAACACATGGGTAAAGGCGCTGGCGCGGGCAAAACGTTGGGTCAGTTCTACCGAATGTGCGCCGTTATCTTCGTCGTAAATGGCGATGGTGGCGTTGGTTACTTCCAGCGTGGCGGCGAACGGGAACAGGATCACCTGAATCAGCACGGGTAAAATCAGAATCGCGCGCGTCTGCGGTTCGCGCAGCAGCGACTGCAACTCTTTGCGAATTAACGTCCATAAGCGATGAAACATGCTCTTCTCCCTAATCCAGTCGACGTTTGGTTTTCAGCCACGTCAGACCGATAAACATCTCCGCCGAAGCGATCAAAAACAGCACATTCACGACCAGCACTACCGGAATATTCCCGGCGAGAAACAGGCTTTGCAGGGTGCTGACGAAATAACGTGCGGGAATAATGTACGTCACCGCGCGGATCACCGCAGGCATACTGTCGATCTGAAAAATAAAGCCAGAGAGCATAATCGACGGCAAGAACGCGGCGTTCAGTGCGACTTGTGCGGCGTTGAACTGGTTGCGGGTAATCGTTGAAATCAGCAGCCCCATCCCCAGCGTACTGAGTAAAAACAGGCTGGAGATAAAAAACAGAATCAGCAGCGAACCGCGATATGGCACACCGAGAATAAATACCGACACCAGCATACACAGCAGCATTGCCAGCATGCCGAGGACGTAATAGGGGAGCAGCTTACACAGCAGCAGTTCCGTGCGGGTAATCTCCGTAGAGAGCAAAGCCTCCATAGTGCCGCGTTCCCACTCCCGCGCCACCACCAGCGAGGTGAGGATCGCGCCGATCACCGTCATGATAATGGTTACAGCACCGGGAATAATAAAGTGCTGGCTAATCGCCGCCGGGTTAAACCAGTAGCGAGTCTGGACATCAATAAGCGGCTCAAAAGTCTGCCCGTTGTCTTCCGCTCGCTGCATTTGCCAGATCTGCCAGATCCCTTCGACATAACCCTGCACAAAGTTGGCGGTATTTGGCTCGCTGCCGTCGGTAATCACCTGAATTGGCGCGGTGGCGTTGGCACGCTCCATCTGTTCCGCGAAATCCACCGGAATCACCACCAGACCACGAATTTTCCCCGCCTGCATTTTGGCGATTAATTCTTGGCGATTATCGCTGATAGTGGCGTCGATATAAGGTGAGCCTGTCATGGTGTGGGTGAAATCCAGCGCCGCTTCGCTACGCTGTTCAAGCAATATTCCGACCCTCAGCTTGCTGGAGTCTAGGTTAATGCCGTAGCCAAAAATAAACAGCAGCAACAGCGGGATCACCACCGCAATCAGCCAGCTACTCGGATCGCGAATGATCTGCCGCGTCTCTTTAACGCACAGCGCTCGCACGCGACGCCAGGACAGGATCGGATTACTCATTGCCATGCTCCTTATCCCAGTCGTGGATCAACTGAATAAAGGCTTGCTCCATCGTGGGGTCGGGTTGCTCATCGTTGGCCGATTGCGCTTTCAAATCGTCCGGCGTGCCGCTGGCAATCAGTTTCCCGCGATACACCAGTCCGATGCGGTCGCAATATTCCGCTTCATCCATAAAGTGGGTGGTGACCATCACCGTGACACCTTTCTCTACCATGCTGTTGATATGTAGCCAAAACTCGCGGCGGGTGAGGGGATCGACGCCGGAAGTGGGTTCATCGAGAAACAGAATATCCGGTTCATGCATCAACGAGCAGGCCAGCGCCAGCCGCTGCTTAAAACCTAATGGCAGTTCATCGGTAGCATGTGAGGCAATGCTTTTCAGGCCGAACGCTTCGCTCATACGGGTGATTTTTTCAGTCTGCGCCCGACCGCGTAAGCCATACACGCCGGAGAAAAAGCGTAAATTCTGTTCGACTGTCAGGTTGCCATACAGCGAAAATTTTTGCGCCATATAGCCGAGATGCTGGCGCGCTTTACCGGAACTCTCTTTCAGATCCATTCCCAGCACCAGCGACTGACCGGAGGTCGGCACCAGCAAGCCGCACATCATCTTAAAGGTGGTGGATTTCCCCGCACCGTTTGGCCCCAGCAAACCAAAGATTTCACCGCGTTTGACGGCAAAATTGACGTGATCGGTGGCGGCAAAATCGCCAAACTTCTTGGTCAGCTCTTTCGCTTCGATCACCGTCTCGTCCGGTGAGCCTTCTACCGTATGCAATATTGCGCCCAGCGGTGATTCTGAGGTTCCGGCACCGCCCAGCAAATCAATAAACGCATCTTCAAAGCGAGGTGTGGTTTCGTTGATGTTGATTTCCGGCATTCCGTCGGCGCGGCGAATATCGTCTGGTGTGGCCTCTTTTTTGAGGATCAGACGTACTGATTTCCCCTGAATCATCCCGTCGCTGACCTGCGGCAGTTTCAGCGTTCGTTGCAGCAGTTTGCGGTTGCTTTCGTGCGGGCTGGTCATCAGAAAGCTACGTCCGGCCATGGTTTGCGTCAGAGCCTTCGGTTCTCCCTGATACAGCAACTCACCTTCGTTCATCAGCAATACGTCACGGCACTGTTCGGCTTCATCGAGATATGAGGTACTCCAGAGGATCAGCATCCCTTCGCCTGCCAGTTCGTGCACCATCTGCCACAGCTCGCGCCGTGAGATAGGGTCAACGCCGACGCCGGGTTCATCGAGCAGTAACACTTTCGGCTCACCCACCAGGGTACAGGCCAGCCCGAGTTTTTGTTTCATCCCGCCAGAGAGCTTACCCGCCAGGCGTCCGGTAAATGGGCCAAGAGAAGTAAACTCCAGCAGGCGAGCAAACGTCTGTTTTCGCGCTTCACCGGTTACGCTGCGCAAATCCGCGTACAGATTAAGATTCTCCATCACCGTGAGATCTTCATACAGACCGAATTTCTGCGGCATATAGCCGAGCACCGCGTGTAACGCAGCGTCGTTTTTGATCGGATCAAAGCCAATGACCGTAGCACTGCCGTTGTCGGGTTTCAGTAACCCGGCCAGCATCCGCATCAACGTGGTTTTACCCGCGCCATCCGGCCCCACCAGCCCCGTAACATAACCGGCATGAATGGTACAGTTGAGCGGTGCGACGGCGGGCTTGTCCATACCCGGAAAGCGTTTTTCCAGGCCGTTTAGCGTGATAACGGCATCATTCATGTCCTGCCTCGTCACCGAATTGCACCGTTACTGGCATTCCCTGGCGTAACGCATCATCGGCGTCGGTCACCACAATCCGCAGGCGATAGACAAGGTCGGTGCGCAGATCCGGCGTTTCGACGGTTTTCGGGGTAAATTCAGCGGTTGGCGAAACGAAACCAATCTGCCCGTGATACGGCTTGTCCGGGCGACCATCGGTATAGAGCAGCACTTTGCGGCCTGGCTGGGCCTGGTCGAGATTGCGCTCATCGACATAGGCACGCACCCACACCGGACGCGTTAGTGAAACGGTAAACACCGTGCCACCTTCATTGAGCACTGTGCCAGGCTCTACCGCGCGGGTTAACAGCGTGCCATCAGAGGGGGCTACCAACGTTGAGTCCTGTAAATTCAGCTCCGCCTGCGCCAGTTGCGCCTGCGCCTGTTCCAGGCTGGCTTTCGCCTGGGCGATGTCCTGTTCACGGTTACCGGAACGGTACTGACGCAATTTATCCTGTGCTGATTTCAGCGTTGCCTGGGCCTGGTCGCGCGAGGAGCGGGCATTTTCCAGGTCGTTTGCCGAAATAGTGCGGCTTTTCCACAATCCTTGCTGACGAGCATAGAAATTCTGCGCATAGTCGTAAGCGGCCTGCGCCTGTTTTACGGCAGCGGCAGCCTGGGCGATTTCTTCATCGCGATAACCGGCAAGCATCAGATCATATTGTGCCTGCGCCACCGAAACGCCTGCTTTCGCCTGCATCAGCGCAATCTCATACGGCTTGTGATCCAGTTCGCCCAGCACCTGATCCGCTTTGATGGCATCACCTTCGTCTACCGCCAGAGATTCAACGCGACCACCGACACGGAAGCTAAGATTAACAGTGCGAATATCCACGTTGCCATACAGCGTCAGGCCGTTATCCTGGCGGCTTTGATACCACCAGTAGCCTCCGGCAACCACGGCGGCAAGTACCACTACCGCCAGTCCAATCACGACAGTTTTTTTCATCACTACAAACTCCTTTGCGATAATCCTTGCAAAATCAGGTCGATATGACAGGTTACCGTCTGGTTAATCAGTTCGGTCTTTTCTTCATCGAACGCGGTCCAGCCGGTACGTAACAGAATCGTTTCTTTGCCGAGACGAAACGCCAGAATCTCGCCAATCAGCGCATGAGTATGGAGGATCATGCGGGTATCGTTGGCGTCACAGCCGGTCCAGGCGGCAATCAGGCGCGTAAGGTGGCTGTGTAGCGGACTAATCACCTGTTCATGCACCAGATGGTAGGCCGCCGTGGGAGAGAGCTGCTCACGGGAGATAAACTTGCTGAGGTTGACGGTATCATCCTGGGTGAGCAGTTGAATCATGTTCCTGCAAGCGCGAAGGATCAGTTCGCGGATAGCGGCGCGATCCGGCTGTGGTTGTGCGAACAAGCGTTCGGCTTCCTCGGCGTGCGGACGGAACTGCTCGCCAATAAAATCGGCAATCCACTGGGCGCAGGCGAGGTATAAATCTTCTTTCGAACCGAAGTAATAGGTGATGGCTGCGATATTCTGCCCGGCTTGGGCGGCGATATCGCGGGTGGTGGCGTTCATTCCATACTCACCAAACTGTGCCAGTGCCGCAGCAATTAGCTGTTTTTTGGCCTGTTCACCTTTGGTTGTCATGGCAGGACTATTCATCGCACAGCCCATTCTTAATCAAATGATTGATTAAGATTATGACTCATTTTTAGCGTTGTCCAGTATGGCTAAGAATTTTAGCAACGCCAGTCACAGGGATAATTTATGCGCTGCGTCACAAAAACTGCTACACTCCGCTCCCTCATGACATTGTGGTTTTTGTCATTTTCCTTTTCAGTATCTCCCTGAAAACTACACCGGTAACGGTCGGGGCGGTTCGGAGTAGTTATGTCTTTCGATTCTTTGGGTTTAAGCCCTGATATCCTGCGCGCCGTTGCCGAGCAAGGTTACCGTGAACCCACCCCTATTCAGCAGCAGGCGATCCCCGCAGTACTGGAAGGCCGTGATCTGATGGCCAGTGCCCAGACCGGCACGGGTAAAACAGCGGGCTTTACGCTGCCGCTACTGCAACACCTGATTTCCCGTGAGCCGCACGCCAAAGGGCGTCGTCCGGTTCGTGCGTTGATCCTCACCCCGACCCGTGAACTGGCGGCGCAGATTGGCGAAAACGTCCGTGATTACAGCAAATACCTGAACATTCGTTCGCTGGTGGTGTTTGGCGGCGTCAGCATTAACCCGCAGATGATGAAACTGCGCGGCGGTGTTGATGTGCTGGTGGCAACGCCCGGGCGTCTGCTGGATCTGGAACACCAGAATGCGGTGAAACTGGATCAGATAGAAATCCTCGTCCTTGATGAAGCTGACCGTATGCTCGATATGGGCTTTATCCACGATATTCGCCGTGTGTTAACAAAGCTGCCCGCGAAACGCCAGAACCTGCTGTTCTCCGCGACTTTCTCTGACGAGATTAAAGCGCTGGCAGAAAAACTGCTGCATAACCCGCTGGAAATCGAAGTGGCGCGCCGTAATACAGCCTCTGAGCAAGTGACCCAGCACGTTCATTTTGTTGATAAGAAACGCAAACGGGAATTACTGTCGCACATGATTGGTAAAGGTAACTGGCAGCAGGTGCTGGTGTTTACACGTACCAAACATGGTGCCAACCATCTGGCAGAACAGCTAAATAAAGATGGCATCCGCAGTGCGGCGATCCACGGTAATAAATCGCAAGGTGCGCGTACTCGTGCGTTGGCCGATTTTAAATCGGGTGATATTCGTGTGCTGGTGGCGACCGATATCGCCGCGCGTGGCCTGGATATCGAAGAGTTGCCACACGTCGTCAACTATGAGCTGCCAAACGTACCGGAAGATTACGTGCACCGCATCGGGCGTACCGGTCGTGCCGCAGCCACCGGCGAAGCGTTATCGCTGGTGTGTGTTGATGAGCACAAACTGTTGCGCGATATCGAAAAACTGCTGAAAAAAGAGATCCCGCGTATCGCTGTTCCGGGCTATGAGCCGGATCCGTCAATTAAAGCCGAACCGATCCAGAACGGTCGCCAGCAACGCAGCGGCGGCGGTCGTGGGCAGAGCGGTGGTCGTAGTCAACAGCAACCGCGTCGCGCAGAAAGCGGTGCGAAGGCTGGTAACGCGAAGCCTGCAGCAAAACCGTCTCGTCGTCTTGGTGATGCCAAACCGGCAGGCGAGCAACAACGTCGCCGCCGTCCGCGTAAACCTGCCGCAGCTCAGTAATCTTTTATGCCGGGTAATGCCCGGCATCTGAGACTGATGACAAACGCAAAACTGCCTGATGCGCTACGCTTATCAGGCCTACGTGGTTCCTACAATATATTGAATTTTAACAACTTGTAGGCCGGATAAGGCGTTCGCGCCGCATCCGGCATATCACTACAAGCGCTAGTCAGCAATTTGCAAGCGCGGCAAAAAGATTTCTCTGTTTTACCGCCCACAAGCCACCCGATGCGTTACTTCTCCGCAGCCAATTGTTCGCGCAGCTCCATTAAAAGGTAGCCCAGGCGATTCTTGCCCTGACCATTACCGCCATCTCCCCAGTAAGCATCATTTTTCGTATGCTCAACCAGTTTCGCTGACGCGGTTGCCAGCAGGAGCGCGCGCAGTTCTGCGTGTTGTTCGAATTTAGCGCGAAGCGCTTTGCGCATCACCTCTTCTTTTATCGACTCCCAGTTTTTACGCAGGGGCTTAGAACGGTCACGCCCCATACGCGCGGCGATCATGGGTGAGGAAATCCGGCGGATCTCTTCGTGGTATTTTTCATCAAGGAACTTTTGTGCCTGAAAATAGTGTTCTGAGGTGGGCCAGGTTTTGCCGTCAATCTTGATGGCCCAGGCGGCAAAGTTAGAAAAATCCCCGTAGTCGTCACTGGTGCTGTAGAAATTTATGATGGTGTCTTGCATGACGTGTTGAATCCTTTGTTGTCGAACAGGAATTAGACCGTATTATCCTGGCGGTTATTGCGAGCCACTTTCCAGAAACAGAAAAATCATTACCCCTGAAAACTGAAAAATGCCACAATATTGGCTGTTTATACAGTATTTCAGGTTTTCTCATGGCATTAACCGCCGCGCTTAAAGCGCAAATTGCCGCCTGGTATAAGGCGCTTCAGGAACAGATCCCCGACTTTATTCCCCGTGCGCCGCAGCGGCAGATGATTGCGGATGTCGCCAAAACACTGGCCGGAGAAGAAGGGCGGCATCTGGCGATTGAAGCCCCCACCGGCGTTGGGAAAACGCTCTCCTATTTGATCCCCGGCATCGCCATTGCCCGCGAAGAGCAAAAAACGCTGGTGGTGAGTACCGCTAACGTGGCGTTGCAGGATCAGATCTACAGCAAAGATTTGCCGCTGCTGAAAAAGATCATTCCCGATCTAAAATTCACCGCCGCTTTCGGGCGTGGGCGCTACGTTTGCCCGCGTAACCTGACGGCGCTTGCCAGTACCGAACCCACACAACAGGATCTGCTCGCGTTTCTCGACGATGAACTGACACCGAACAATCAGGAAGAACAAAAACGTTGTGCAAAGCTGAAGGGCGATCTCGATACTTATAAATGGGATGGCCTGCGCGATCACACTGATATCGCCATTGATGACGATCTCTGGCGTCGTCTGAGTACCGACAAAGCCAGTTGCCTCAACCGTAACTGTTATTACTACCGCGAATGTCCGTTTTTTGTTGCCCGCCGGGAAATTCAGGAAGCGGAAGTGGTAGTGGCAAACCATGCGCTGGTGATGGCGGCGATGGAAAGCGAAGCGGTATTGCCAGAACCGAAAAATTTGCTGCTGGTGCTGGATGAAGGTCATCACCTGCCGGACGTGGCGCGGGATGCGCTGGAAATGAGCGCGGAAATTACTGCCCCCTGGTATCGGCTACAACTGGATCTGTTCACAAAACTGGTCGCCACCTGCATGGAGCAGTTTCGCCCGAAGACCATTCCACCGCTGGCGATCCCTGAACGGTTGAATGCGCATTGTGAAGAGTTATATGAGCTTATCGCCTCTTTAAACAACATCCTCAATCTCTATATGCCTGCCGGGCAAGAGGCAGAGCACCGTTTTGCGATGGGCGAATTGCCGGATGAAGTACTGGAGATCTGCCAGCGGCTGGCAAAACTGACCGAGATGCTGCGTGGTCTGGCTGAGTTATTCCTCAATGATTTAAGTGAGAAAACCGGTAGCCATGACATTGTGCGTTTGCATCGACTGATTTTGCAGATGAACCGCGCGCTGGGGATGTTTGAGGCGCAGAGCAAACTCTGGCGGCTGGCGTCTCTGGCGCAATCTTCTGGTGCGCCGGTAACCAAATGGGCGACGCGGGAAGAACGCGACGGGCAGCTACATCTCTGGTTTCACTGTGTGGGGATCCGCGTCAGCGATCAACTCGAAAGGCTGCTGTGGCGCAGTATTCCGCACATTATTATCACTTCTGCAACCTTGCGTTCGCTGAACAGTTTTTTGCGTTTGCAGGAGATGAGTGGGTTGAAAGAGAAAGCGGGCGATCGCTTTGTGGCGCTGGATTCCCCCTTCAACCACTGCGAACAGGGCAAAATTGTCATTCCGCAGATGCGTTATGAACCGTCCATTGACAACGAAGAGCAGCATATTGCCGAAATGGCGGCCTTTTTCCGTGAGCAGGTAGAGAGCAAAAAACATCTCGGCATGTTGGTGTTGTTTGCCAGCGGGCGGGCGATGCAGCGATTTCTCGACTATGTGACGGATTTACGTCTGATGTTGCTGGTGCAGGGCGATCAGCCTCGCTACCGCTTAGTTGAACTGCATCGTAAACGCGTTGCTAACGGTGAGCGCAGTGTATTGGTAGGTTTACAGTCTTTTGCCGAAGGCCTTGATCTGAAAGGTGACCTGCTAAGTCAGGTGCATATTCATAAAATCGCCTTTCCCCCCATCGACAGCCCGGTGGTGATCACCGAAGGCGAATGGCTAAAAAGTCTTAATCGTTATCCCTTTGAGGTACAAAGCCTGCCGAGCGCCTCGTTTAACCTGATTCAGCAAGTTGGGCGTCTGATTCGAAGCCACAGTTGCTGGGGTGAAGTGGTGATTTATGATAAACGCTTGTTAACCAAAAACTACGGCAAGCGGTTACTTGATGCCTTACCGGTGTTTCCGATTGAGCAACCAGAAGTCCCTGAAGGTATAGTTAAAAAGAAAGAAAAAGCAAAATCCCCACGCCGTCGGCGGCGTTAATGATGTGAGTCAGGTAAGGAGTCATAAATGGACTATCGCAAAATCATCAAAGAGATCGGGCGCGGCAAAAACCATGCGCGCGATTTAGACCAGGATACGGCGCGCGGCCTGTATGCCCATATGCTCAACGGTGAAGTACCTGACCTTGAGTTGGGCGGCGTATTGATGGCGCTGCGTATCAAAGGGGAAGGGGAAGCAGAGATGCTCGGCTTTTACGAAGCCATGCAAAATCACACCATCAAGTTGACGCCCCCTGTTGGCAAGCCGATTCCTGTTGTTATTCCCAGTTACAACGGTGCACGGAAACAGGCCAACCTGACGCCATTGCTGGCGATCCTGCTGCACAAACTCGGTTTTCCAGTAGTGGTTCACGGTGTTAGCGAAGATCCGACCCGCGTGCTGAGCGAAACCATTTTCGAACTGATGGGGATTACGCCAACGCTGCACGGCGGCCAGGCGCAGGCGAAGCTCGACGAACATCAACCTGTGTTTATGCCTGTAGGCGCGTTTTGCCCGCCGCTGGAAAAACAACTGGCGATGCGCTGGCGGATGGGCGTGCGTAACAGTGCGCATACGCTGGCGAAACTGGCGACGCCATTTGCTGAAGGTGATGCGCTGCGTCTTTCCAGTGTTTCGCATCCGGAATATGTCGGGCGGGTGGCGAAATTCTTTAACGACATCGGTGGGAGGGCGCTGTTAATGCACGGCACCGAAGGCGAAGTGTATGCAAATCCGCAACGCTGTCCGCAAATCAATCTGATTGATCGCGAAGGAACGCGGGTGCTGTATGAAAAACAGGACGATGCAGGCAGTGAGCTACTGATACTGCCAGAAGCAAAAGACCCGGAAACCACCGCGAAGTGGATTGAGCGTTGTCTGGCAGGCAGCGAACCGATTCCCAAATCACTAAAAATCCAGATGGCTTGCTGCCTGGTGGCGGCGGGCGAAGTGGCATCCGTTAGCGATGGCCTGGCGCGCGTTAAGCAATCATTTTAATTTCTCCCCCTGCCGGATGATGAGCGTCATCCGGCCTTTACTCCACAGCAACATGAAATTGCAGCATATTTATTGACCTTCCCGCGTGCGGCGCGCAGCATAAAAAAGCAACAGGCATATAACATAAACAGGAGTTAACTATGGCAAGTGGTCATCGCTTTCATGCCCGGACGCTGCACAACTTTATTCTGACTGTGTTTCGTCAGATGGGTAGCGAGGAACAGGAAGCAAAACTAGTAGCAGATCATTTAATTGCGGCAAATCTGGCAGGGCATGATTCACATGGGATTGGCATGATCCCGAGCTATGTGCATTCCTGGCGACTGGGTTCTTTGCAAATCAACCATCACGCTAAAATTGTCAAAGATGCGGGGGCAGTGGTCACGCTTGATGGCGATCGTGCATTCGGTCAGGTGGCGGCGTACGAGGCCATGACACTTGGCATTGAAAAAGCGCGTCAGCACGGAATTGCTGCTGTGGCACTGCGTAACTCTCATCATATCGGGCGTATCGGTTACTGGGCGGAACAGTGCGCAGCGGCGGGGTTTGTCTCTGTTCACTTTGTGAGCGTAGTGGGGATTCCGATGGTGGCACCGTTCCATGGTCACGATCGTCGCTTCGGCACCAATCCGTTCTGCGTGGTCTTTCCACGAAAGGATAACTTCCCGCTGTTGCTTGATTATGCCACCAGCGCCATTGCATTTGGCAAAACCCGTGTCGCCTGGCATAAAGGTGTGCCCGTACCGCCAGGCTGCCTGATTGATGTTAACGGCGTGCCGACGACCAATCCGGCAGTGATGCAGGAGTCACCGTTGGGATCACTGCTGACCTTTGCCGAACATAAAGGTTATGCCCTGGCGGCGATGTGCGAAATTCTTGGTGGTGCGCTTTCCGGCGGCAAAACGACCCATCAGGAAACGTTACAAACCAGCCCCGATACCATTCTTAACTGTATGACCACCATCATCGTTAACCCGGAATTGTTCGGCGCGCCAGATTGTGCAGAGCAGACCGAAGCCTTTGCCGAGTGGGTGAAAGCTTCGCCGCATGATGAAGATAAGCCGATTTTGCTGCCAGGCGAATGGGAAGTGAATATGCGCCGTGAACGGCAGGAGCTGGGGATCCCGTTAGATGCCGGGAGCTGGCAGGCGATTTGTGACGCGGCGCGGCAAATTGGTGTACCAGAAGCGACGTTGCAGACTTTCTGCCAATAGTCAGCCAGCGAAAAAAAGCCCGTCCAGTGACGGACGGGCAAACAAGGGTAACATAGGATCAATGAGGGTTAGAGCACATGCGTCTGTCGGTAAACAGACAGGGAAATCCTTTTGCCGGATGCCGGTCAACGGTTCGGATTTTGTAGGCCTGATAAGACGCGGTAGCGTCGCATCAGGCACTTGTTGCCGGATGCGACGTAAACACCTTATCCGGCCTTGGAATTACTTATAGATAACCGCAGTTCCGCTTAATTTATTGTTGTTGGTGGCAGAAGTAATGCTGTATCCACTGGCACCAGCCGCCGCAGCTTTTTCTGCCAGTTTTGCTTCCAGCGCGTCGAGGGTGGATGCGCCATCGGCAGAAACTACGCCGATTTTATTCATGCTTTGTGCCTGGGATGCCGTTACCGGTTGTGCCGCGAACACGCCAAATGACAGAGTTGAAAGAGCCATAGCAGCAACAACAGTATTGATAGTTTTCATAATTAATCTCTCGCAGGTGATTTTGTTTAAGTGACGTTGTTTCGTCGATGTGATGAGTATCACGTTTTTTCACGAGAGATAAAATCGAAGAGAATTGACCGCCTTGTTCAAATAAATTGATTGATATCTAAGATGCTGATAATTCATCTATTTGTCGTGCTTATGATTCAATTTTGTACCGCGTGTCAGTTACGGCTGCGTTAAAGGCACGGAATGCCACGCAAAATGCAAATTATACTTGCTGTACTCCATGCCAGTTGTAGTTAACGTAACTGGCTGTCCTTCGAGCCTCTGCGATTATATCCTGCATAAGAATGTTTTTGTAAATCTTTCTCCTGCTGGCAGTGGATGCATAAGCGCACGCCAGGAATGGCTTCCCGACGGGCCTGCGGGATGGGAGCACCGCACTCTTCACATTCATACTGGCTTTCACCACGCGGGATTTCACCCCGAGCGCGGGCAACCGCATCTTCAATTGTACTGTTGATCTGTTCGTTGACGGCGTCATCATTAGCCCAACCGGATGCCATATCGTCCTCCCCATATCAATGCTTGTACAATTAAGTGTAGCTAATATAGGGACAAACTCTGGCAGTTCAACTGTCAGATCTCCGACCATTCTCGCAGCAGATTGTGATAAAGATTGAGTAGCGACAGGATTTCTTCACCTTCACCAAAGCGGTTTTTCAGCGACTGAATGTTGTTGTCCAAATCGAATAGCATGGCGCGCTTTTTATCATCGCGGATCATCGACTGGATCCACATAAACGAGGCCACCCGCACGCCGCGCGTGACGGGCGTTACGCTGTGCAGGCTACTCGAAGGATACAACACCAGATCGCCTGCCGGGAGTTTTACCCGATGCTGCCCGAAGGTGTCATTGACGACCAGTTCGCCGCCTTCATAGCTTTGTGGATCGCTCAAAAACAGCGTCGCAGAAAGGTCTGTGCGCATCCAGCCGTTTTGCGGATGACTGCGTACTGCGCCATCCACATGAAAACCATAGGTTTCATTGTGCTGGTAGCGATTAAACAGTGGCGTGGAGATAGTGCGTGGTAAAGCGGCGGCAAAGAACAATGCGTTCTGGTTAACCGCGTTAAGCACCTCAGTTTGCAATGCGGCATATAACGCGCTGCGGGTGTCCACTTGCTGATTGCTCTTAACTTGTGCGCCCTGCGCGCCAGTGGTGACACGACCATCAATCCATTCGGCTTGTTCCAGTTGTTCACGAAGACGTGCGACGTCCTGTGGCGATAACACGCCGGGAATGTGGTACATCATACAAGTTCTCCAAAAAGTGGGGCTTCACCCCACACCGATTTTTAACAGCAGGTGCTTTGTTCATGCCGGATGCGGCGTGAATGCCTTATCCGGCCTACCAAATGATGTGAACTCAACGTGTTGTACAACCTTGTAGGCCTGATAAGCGCAGCGCATCAGGCAGTCCTGTTCTCGCCATCAATCTTAGTAAGTCCTGCGCCCCATATCTGAATCAGAAATGCATATTGGCGGTGAGCAGGAAGGTTCTTGGCTCGCCCGGATGATAGCGGTAGCCGCTCTTGTTAATCGAGGCCACGTAATTGGTATCAAACAGGTTGTAGACGTTTAACTGGAAATCGAGGTTGCGATTGACGCGATAGCCCAATTTGGCATCGGCAACCCAATAACCTTCAGTAAACGCCGGAGTTCCCACCGCGCCGTCAGAACCTTTATGCATACTGCCGATATAGCGTGCGCCTGCGCCAATGGAGATATCATCCGTTGCCTGATACTGGCTCCATAAGGTAAAGGCGTGTTCTGGCGTATACGGCAGTGATGACGAACCATCCTGAGCCACGTCCGCACCATTTTTAATGGTCGCTTTTTGCTGGGTATATCCGCCAATCACCTGCCATGCGGGAGTGATATTTCCAGCCACGGAAATCTCATAGCCTTCGACGCGCTTTTTACCGTACTGCGAGTAAGTCCCGTCGTCGTTTTGCTCAACTTCATTTTCGATATCGGTACGGAACAGCGCGGCAGTTAGTAGCAGGCGTTTATCCAGCACTTGCCATTTGGTGCCAATTTCGCTGGTCTTCGCTTTTTGCGGTTTAAAGTCGGTGCGGTTGGCGCTGTTACCGCTGCCAGACTGTGCAAGAGCGAAGTTGCTGCCGCCAGGCGGTTGTTGGGAAACAGCATAGTTGACGTAGACATTGCCATTTTCCGTCAGATGATACAGCGCCCCGGCTTTCCAGTTGACCAGATTGCCCGACCTGGCGGTGTCAACGGTGGTGACCGGAGAACCGTTTGCCGCGCCAGTTGGGCAGGTGACGGCACCGCGACCACTGCCGCCGCAGGCGGTAGCACTGTCATATTCAGTATGATAATTGTCCAGACGGATCCCGCCGTTCAGCTCAAAATCACGGGTGATTCGCAGCGTATCGAAGGCATAAATCGCGAAGGTATCTGTCTGACCGTTAGCATTGGCACCGTTGCGCGTCAGACTGCCAGGATGAATGCTGCTGTCAGGATGGTAAATGTTCACCGGCGGTAACGTCACCGGATTAACGCCGTAGTTGGTCTGCGTTTCGCGGGTAAATTCCACGCCGGTACTGACATCATGGGCGATTGAACCGGTATAGAACGCCGACGTCAGGTTAGTCTGGTTGGTGAGGATTTTATTACTCACATCTTTAGTATTCGCCGTGCGTGACCACGTCCAGCTATCCACATTGCTGGTGGGCTGGGTAATATTCGATGCTCCGCCCATAATCGCCGTCATCAGATAATCCTGCTTCACGCGCGACCAGCGGGTGGTATTACGAATGGTGGTGTTATCGCTGATGTCATGTTCAAAACGCATAGTGGCGGTATCGGTGGTCGAATCGTCGTAATCGGAGTCCGTACCATAAAAGTTATGCGTATCCACTTTACCGGAATGGTTCAGTGCCGCCGTTCCTGCAGAAGGTGCGGAATAACCAGGCAAACCAATGGTCGGAATGCCGCCGTCCGGCGTGTTGTGCTGGGTAACGTGTAAATAGTTGAGATACAAACGCGTCGACGTACCGAGGCCTAATGCCACGGAAGGGGCGACGCCGTAACGTTCATTTTTAACCTTATCGCGCCCGGCATCGTGCGTTTTTTCGCCCATCACATTCAGGCGCACTGCGCTGGTGTCACCAATCACCTGATTGACGTCCAGTGTGCCGCGACGGAACCAGGCGCTACCAATACTGGCAGAGGCGTCAATACCAGAGTCATTACGTGGCTGTTTACTGATCATATTGATCGAACCCGTCGGCGCGCTGCGTCCGTAATCGGTGCCGGATGGGCCTTTAATGACTTCCACCTGTTCGGTATTGAAAGTGTCACGTGAGACACTACCAATATCGCGGATGCCATCAATATAAATGCTGTTAGAGGTATCCGCACCGCGCATATAAATGGCGTCGCCGGTAGTGGAATTACCATTCTCACCGGCAAAAAATGCGCCCACGCCAGGTACGTTTTTTAGCGCGTCAGTAAGGTTGGTTGCGCCCTGATCTTTTATCACCTGTTCAGAAATCACCGTCATTGTGCGGGTGGTATCGATGACCGGGCGGGAGAATTTTGGATCGGCAGATTTAAGTGGCGCATAAAGCGAAGGCGTCGATGCCTCGACAACCAGTGTATCATCAGCGTTTTGTTGCCCTTCTGCGGCGAGAGCCTGTGGCACAGGCGTGATGCCGATACAAAGGCCAGCAAAGAACGTGAGCGAATGAAAGGGTCTGGCAGGGAAATTGCGATTGTTTTCCATTTGGCAGGTGACTTTTTCTTATATGTTTAAATTTTCACTATCACGAGAAAGCATCTCTGCGGATGCGATGCCACTGTTAATCCCGTAATAGTAATCTTGAAGTGATAATAATTTTGATAAGCATTATCACCTGGCCGATTTTCTATCACCCATTGCGTGAAAAATAAATACATTTATTTACATTGTGTTCATATTTGATGTTTTTTGCTTACAAAACAGGCGAAAACTGCATCCAGAGGCGAATGCAGTTGCGTTGGTGTGGTTATTTGTAGATGGTTGCAGTACCGAACATCTGATCATTTCCGCCTGCGGAATTAATGACATAACCTTTCGCGCCTTGTTCGCGCGCTTTTTCTGCCAGTTTTTCCTCCAGATCGCTTAGGTTAGATGCACCGGTTGCCGAAACGGTTCCGGCTGGCCGTAGTTGACCGCTGTCCTGGTTACTCAGAGGTTGCGCGGCATAAGCCGTGAAGGTGATTCCGCTCAGGACGGTGGCAAGCAGTAGTGCGAGGCACTTTTTCATAATGACATCCTCATAAATACAACGAGTAGTGCCTGATAAGTGTAGGTCTCCTGCGTGATGAGAATGACGCAAAAAATTGACAGAGATGTGCTTGTTTTTTGAACGATGTATTTTTACAAAACCAGACAAATCAATGACATGCAGGGTGCTGATTTTTATGGTGAATTGCTGAAAAATGCAGTCAGGTTAAGGTTTTGAGTCATGTTAAACGCAGCCAGATATTTACCCTGCCGCGTTATGCGGGTATCTTACGCCGCTGCTTAAAGGAGAATGCTATGTCCGCCCAGAAACCGGGGTTGCACCCGCGCAACCGTCATCACAGCCGCTACGATCTCGCCACGCTCTGTCAGGTGAATCCTGAACTGAAACAATTTATCACGCTTACCCCTGCCGGTGAGCAAAGCGTAGACTTCGCCAATCCGCTGGCGGTGAAGGCGCTCAACAAGGCGTTGCTGGCACATTTTTATGCCGTGGCGAACTGGGATATTCCTGACGGTTTTCTGTGTCCGCCAGTACCTGGCCGGGCGGATTATATTCATCATCTTGCCGATTTACTGGCTGAGGCGACCGGAACAATTCCGGCCAGTGCCAGCATTCTGGATATCGGCGTTGGCGCGAACTGTATTTATCCGCTGATTGGCGTACATGAATATGGCTGGCGTTTTACCGGTACTGAAACTAACAGTCAGGCGTTAAGCAGCGCGCAGGCGATCATCAGCGCCAATCCGGGGCTTAACCGCGCCATCCGCCTGCGTCGGCAAAAAGAGAATAGTGCTATTTTTAACGGCATTATCCATAAAAATGAGCAATATGACGCAACCTTGTGTAACCCGCCGTTCCACGACTCTGCCGCGGCAGCGCGTGCTGGTAGCGAGCGCAAACGGCGTAATCTCGGATTAAACAGAGACGATGCGTTGAACTTTGGCGGTCAGCAGCAGGAGCTGTGGTGCGAAGGCGGTGAAGTGGCTTTCATCAAAAAGATGATTGAAGAGAGTAAAGGCTTTGCGAAGCAGGTAATGTGGTTCACCTCGCTGGTTTCTCGTGGCGAAAACTTACCGCCGTTGTATCGTGCTCTGACGGATGTTGGCGCGGTGAAAGTGGTCAAAAAAGAGATGGCCCAGGGGCAAAAGCAGAGCCGCTTCATTGCCTGGACCTTTATGAACGACGAACAGCGTCGTCGTTTTGCCAATCGTCAGCGTTAAAGTGTCGGTTCTCCCGGTAGTAATGGTTCTGCCGGGGTAACGCCCGGAGCAGGCAGCACTTGATAAGTCTGTACCGGTGCGCGAACACCCGCCTGGTCGAAATGTTTTTTTACCTGGCTGTCGAGGGCAAAACGTACTGTCCACTGTTTGAGTGGCAGCGTGGTAAACGAAACACGCAGTGTAAACGCGGTATTGCTTAAGCCAACAATTCCGGCAAAGTTAGGTTCACCGATAATCAGCCCGCGAACTTCTTCATTTTCCATCACTTCCGCCACGGCATCTTTTAGCGCCTGATTGGCTTTATCGGCATCTTCATGACGATCAACATCGTAATTCGCCACCACAGAGCCAATGCCGCGGACAAAGTTGGCAAAGGTGGTTATCGAGGACCACGGAATAATGTGATAAGCCCCGGTATCCTGGCGCACGCCTACGGATCGAATCGACATGCGTTCAACCGTGCCGGTCAGCGGCCCGATGGTGACTAAATCTCCGGTATTCATGCCGTTTTCAAACTGAATAAACACCCCGGTAATAATATCTTTCACCAGCGTTTGCGAACCGAAGGAAATCGCCAGCCCTAACGCTCCGGCTCCTGCCAGTAGCGGCGCAATATTGACGCCAATTTCCGACAACACAATCATAATGGTGATGGTACTGATTACCACCGCCAGCGCGTTGCGAAACAGTGTCAGCAGGGTACGCGTGCGGGCGCTGGGCAGCGGGCGACCATGAATATCCGAAGCCAGCCGATTTTCGATCAAACTGGCGAGAACCGTCCAGCCAACTGCCGAGAAGAAAAGGATGAGAGCGATGCGGATCAGGATATCCACCGTTTTCTGCCCCGTGCCGTTTTGCAGCCAGTTCCAGAAATCGAACAGTCCCCAGGCGCTGAATAGTAGCATCACCGCTACGCACACTGTCAGAATACGTGCCGTTTTCAGCGCCGCCGACAGCCAGCCGTTCAGCCGTTTTTGCAGTTCCGGATAGTTACGCTGAGTGTGTGGCGAAAGGGTAATGGTTTTTGCCAGCCAGCGAGAAAACATACCGGAAACAAACGCCGCGATCCCAATAATCGCCAGGCTACGCACCGTCGCGCCCATCATAAATTTCAGGCTGTTTCCTGGGTCAAATAACGAGAAGAAAAACAGCACGATAAAATAGGCGCTTGCCAGCCAGTGCCACACCAGCGCAAAAGCACGAATAAACAGACTGAAAAAGGCCAGTGAGTGTTCCGCGAAGTTGAGCAAATGCTGGGTAATCTCTTTTTTATTACGGAATATCAGATACAACGCCCATACCGTCATACACAGCATGATGATGACGTTCGCGAGTGCCCCGATTTGCACATTCACCTGGTTTGAGATAATCGGTACAGCCACAATCAGGCCATAACCAATCAGGCCGCTTAGCCAGCTAAGGCGGCGGCACCAGTAGCGGGCACTCTCATCCTGAATAGAGAATGGACGCAGTTCAGCAACGTTCGGGCAGAAAATCAGGCGTAAAACAGCTTTGAAAAATTCAATCAGGGCGAAAGCATTGAGAAACAGACTCTGTTGAAAAGCAATGGTGCGGCTGCCCGCATTCAGGTTGTCGCTTAAAACCTGACCGACAAATAATGTCAGTGCCAGTAACAGCAGGTCGATAATAAACGCACCGATAATCATCGCCGGAAGCTGCAACCAGTTACTGCGCTCACGATTTTTCTGCCGCGCCCACAGACCCATTTTGCGATATAACGGCAGTGCGCACAGGCGAACCAGCCAGTAAAAACTAAACACTAAAACGGCCAGCATGGAAAAATGGGTAAGGGCGTTGCTGAAGGTTTGCGGATTAAACGGTTTATGTGGGGAGCCAGTAATATTGCGATAAAGTTGCCCGAAGCGTGCGGAGAGAGCTTCACCATAATGGCGACTGACTTCGGTCACCTTTTGTAGCACGGTTTGCTCTTCAACCAGCGTTGGCGGCACGATCTTCGGTACGGGTTCCGCGGGGGGCGTGGCGGCGACGGTGCGTAACTGATCGACCAGCTCTTTGCGCGAGGTGTCATTATCCAGTACATCCGCCAGTGCACCATAGGCCGCTTTTTTTTGTTCAATATCCGGTTCCGGAGCCGGTTCAGTCGTTGGGGCCGTTGTCGTTGTGGTTGTAACGCCGGGTATGGATACCGCGTGGGCAGGTGCGCCCAGCAGGCAGAAGAGGATGAACAGGATCCACCGCATGACTCCTCCAGTGAGAAAATAGAGCAAAAAGATAAGTATAGATGCTGGGGGAGAGGGAATTTTAAATGAGAGGAATCTGGTGTTCCTCCCTTTCGGGTGAAAGGGAGGAAGGGATATTAAGCAGGTTGCTGACAACGTGCGGGCTTTTTTGCCGAATGCAGCGTGAACGCTCCTACAAATTCATGCAATTTCAATAAGTTACTATATATTCTGTAGGACTGATAAGCGTAGCACATCAGGCAATGTGTCTTATTAAGAGACGTGCTGTAAAAATTCCTGCAAACGCTGGCTTGGCGGATTCTTGATCAACACCTGTGGATTGCCATCTTCCGCAATCCGGCCTTTGTCGATAAAGATAAGACGTGAAGCCACTTTTTCGGCAAAACCGATTTCGTGGGTTACGATCACCATCGTCATACCTTCCTCTGCCAGATCCTGCATGACCTTCAGCACTTCATGGCGCAGTTCCGGATCAAGAGCCGATGTCGGTTCATCGAACAACATCATTTTCGGCTTCACCGCCAGCGCACGGGCAATCGCCACACGCTGTTGCTGACCACCAGAAAGCTCGGAAGGGTAGTGATGCGCGCGTTCCGCGAGGCCAACTTTCGCCAGCAGTTCACGCGCCAGTTTTTCTGCGTCTTCTTTGTTTGCACCACGCACGCGCAGCGGGCCAAACATTACGTTTTCAAGCGCAGTCAGGTGCGGGAAGAGGTAAAACTGCTGGAACACCATGCCTGCTTCCTGGCGAATCAGACGCTCGTCAACTTTCGGATCGTTAACCTTCAGGCCATCGACAATCAGATCGCCGGAGGTGATTTCTTCCAGTTTGTTGATGCAGCGCAGCAGGGTCGATTTACCCGAACCGGATGGTCCGATAATCACCACCACTTCGCCCTGGCTAATGTTCAAATCGATATTGTGCAGCACCTGGGTTGGCCCAAAGTGCTTGGAGACGTTTTTAAATTCAATCACAGGATTTTCATCCTTCTTTCCAGACGACGCAGAACAAAGCTCAGCACCAGGGTAATAATCAGATAGAACACCGCTACGGCGCTCCAGATCTCAAGGGCGCGGAAGTTACCGGCAATAATTTCTTGTCCCTGACGGGTCAGTTCCGCCACGCCGATAACAATAAACAGCGAGGTGTCTTTAATGCTGATGATCCACTGGTTGCCCAGTGGCGGCAGCATACGGCGCAGTGCCAGCGGTAAAATCACGTAGCGAATGGTTTCCCAGCGTGAAAGACCGAGCGCCAGCCCGGCTTCACGAAAACCTTTGTGGATTGACAATACCGCTCCACGGGTAATTTCCGCGATGTACGCGCCGGAGTTGATCATGATGGTGACCACCGCCGCAGTAAACGGATCGATACGTAAGTCGTTAAACGCCATCGGCAGGGCGAAGTAGATAAACATTACCTGGACGACGATAGGTGTCCCGCGGATCACTTCAATAAAGACCAGCGCGACGTGGTTGGCTATCCAACCACCGAAGGTGCGTGCAAAACCAGCCGCCAGGCCGATCACCAGGCCGCCAGCCAGACCGAGGACAGAAATCCACAGAGTCATTTTAGCGCCTTCGATCAGAAGCGGAATGGCCGGCCAGATGGCACTCCAGTCAAACTGCATATGTTGTTCCTGTTACCGTGGTGTAAATACCCTGAGCCAGAAGACTGGCTGGGCGAAACGCAGGCCCGGTATGCAAAAGGCCACCGGGCCATAAATTAAAGGCAATAATTATTTCGGCTCAGTACCGAACCATTTTTTGTAGATTTCGTTGTAAGTTCCGTTCTCGCGCAGGGTTTTCAACGCGCCGTTGACCTTGTCACGCAGTTCGTCGCTACCTTTCGGGAACGCAATACCGTATTGCTGAGCTTCCAGGGAGTCACCTACCGCTTTGAACTGGCCGTTACCGGCGGTTTTGATGAAGTACAGAATGTTTGGTGTATCGTGCAAAACAGCGTCTGCGCGGTTGGTGCCCAGTTCCATATAGGCGTTATCGATATTCGGGAACTGACGTAGATCTTTGGTTTTGATGTTAGTTTTTGCGTAATCAACGGAACCCGTGCCGCTCTTCACTGCAACGACTTTACCGTCGAGATCTTTCACGCTTTTCACATCGTTATTGTTGGCTTTTACCATCACCAACAGGCCGCTTTTGTAGTAGCCGTCAGAGAAATCGATCGCTTTTTTACGCTCGTCGGTAATAGTGATGCCCGCCAGTGCCAGATCGATGTTTTTGGTTTGTAATGCCGGAATAATGCCGCTGAAATCCATCGGTTTCAGTTCGTAATCCAACTTCAGTTCTTTAGCAATTGCCGCCCACAGATCGACATCAAAGCCCACGTATTTGTCGCCCTGTTTAAATTCAAACGGAACGAAAGCGGTATCTGTCGCGACAACTAATTTTTTATCCGCGGCATGAGAAGAAACCGCAAAAGCCAGGGTCAGTGCAGCCAGTGAAACTTTTAATACAGACTTCATAGCATTTCCTTTTTTCTATCCACGGGACGATCCCCTGCGTGACATTCATATATATGAAAAAATCGTGCCAGTTTTGCAACCCGTTGATTTTTCGAGATGCGACGAAATCTTACTGCACGATCTATGGGGCAACGCCCCCAGATTGCACCATTCTAGGGCACCAAAGTGGTGCGCTAAAATTGTGCAGTCAGCACAATGATCATTTAGCGTAAATCCTGATGAAAAAACAATCTTTATGTAACGATTGTGTGATGTTGTGGATACAAAAAATTTACTTATTCAGCCGGGGACGGTAGATGAATGCACTAAAAAAGTGCATTAAGAAGGGCAGCAAAGCAAAACGGCCTCCTGTCAGGAAGCCGTTTCATTGCGTACTAAAGTTTTGAACCATCAGCGATGGATTTATTCGATGTTAGATTCGATAAACCACAGGAATTTATCCAGGTCGCGGGAAGCGGCGGTCAGAATATCCGCAGTGTCATCATCTTTTGCTTCCCCGATTGCTTTACGTACGTCATTGGCGACAATCGCGTAACGGTCTGCCAGTTCTTTCAGGTGATCCTGAACGTTGTGGATGTCCAGCGGGTAGCTTTTCAGCGGTGTTTTGCTATTGATAACTTGAGTGGTGCCAAGGGCAACGCCGCCCAGTTGTACCGCACGTTCCGCCATGGTATCCAGGTGATCAATCAGGGCTGTACGGAAGCCATCCAGCATTTCATGTACGGCAATGAAGTTAGCGCCGCGCATATTCCAGTGCGCTTGTTTAGTAATCAAAGAAAGATCAATAAACTGGATAACCTGACGATTCAGCAACTCTACTGTTGCTTTCTTCTCGCTGTCAGAGACATCGTTGCGGGTATAAAGCAGATTGGTCGCTTTTGATTTAACTAATTTAGCGGTACTCATAATTTCATATCCTCTTGATGTTATGTCCCAGCAATTAACGGGATTAAGTATAGCACCGGCTATGTATTTCGCTATTGTGGCTGTTCCTATCGCACTAATAGCGGTAATAAACGTGAAAAATAAAATCTGATATAAATTCAGTAAGTTATATGTAATGATAAGAACGATTCTTATTTATTTGTTCATCAGAAGCTTTCGGAATAAATATGCTTTTGTATAACCGGATATATAAGGCCGTAGCAGGTGAAAAAAAGCGGAATATTCTGCATGGTTATGCATAACCATGCAGAATTGTAAATTTAAGTAATATCTAATTCTTCTATTTTGTTCTCTTTGCGTGCTGTCAGCGTGGAGCCCATTGAAGCGGCAATGATAGCGCCGAGTGCCAGAAGCTGTATCGGCGTCAGCATCTCACCGAGGAAAATCATCCCGGAAATGGCGGCCAGCGCCGGTTCCATGCTCATCAGAGTGCCAAATGTTCGCGTCGGCAAACGGGTGAGGGCAATCATCTCCAGCGAGTAGGGCAGAGCGGTCGAGAGGATTGCGACAGCCAAACCCAATGGAACCACTGCCCAGTGCCAGAGAGCCTCTCCTGCCTGTAACGCGCCAATTGGCACGAAAATTAACGCTGCAATCAGCGAGCCAACTGCCACCGTTGCAGGGCCGTGTTCAGCACCCGCACGTTGCCCACTTAATATGTAGATAGCCCAACAAGCACCGGCACCGAGAGCCAGCGCACAGCCGGTTAAATCGACATGGGAAACATCTTGCCCCAGCGGCAGCAGGAACCACAGACCGAGCACTGCCAGCAAAACCCAAACGAAATCTACTGGGCGACGCGAGGAGAACAGCGCCACCGCCAGTGGTCCGGTGAACTCCAGCGCAACCGCAATTCCCAGTGGTACGGTCTGAATAGAAAGATAAAAAAGATAGTTCATTCCACCCAGCGATACACCGTAAAACAACAGTGGCAACCGTTGTTCTTTGGCAAAACGCAGCCGCCACGGCTTAAAGAAAGCGATAAGAATCAGTGTCCCCAGAGCAAGACGCAGTGCAGTAACCCCGGGCGCGCCAACCAGTGGAAAAAGAGATTTTGCTAATGAGGCTCCACCCTGAATAGATGCCATGGCAACGAGCAATATTAATATCGGTAACCACACCGGCATTTTACGTAATGACCCTGGCATCATTTCTCCCATAAGTTTGTATAGTAAGGTAAAGCGTGGAGTGTACTGGATATACCGCAGGCTGGTTGAGCATTTGTTGAAAAATTTTTCCCCGTTTTGACTAAAATGCGCCAGGATTGATTGACTCATTAGTCTGATGATTAGGAATAATCTGGATGAGTGAGAGTGAAAATATGCGTAATACTTACGCAATTCACTGAAAAAATGATTTAAATTTAGATGGATAGCGGCATGTGGAAACGTTCTGTTACATGAAATGGCCCGTTAGACATCACAAATCGCGAAGAGTTTCCCATTAATTTTTGATATATTTAAAGCTTAGGACTTATTTGAATCACATTTGAGGTGGTTATGAAAAAAATTGCATGTCTTTCAGCACTGGCCGCAGTTCTGGCTTTCACCGCAGGTACTTCCGTAGCTGCTACTTCTACCGTTACTGGTGGTTATGCTCAGAGCGACGCTCAGGGCAAAATGAACAAAATGGGCGGTTTCAACCTGAAATACCGCTATGAAGAAGACAACAGCCCGCTGGGTGTGATCGGTTCTTTCACTTACACTGAAAAAAGTCGTACTAACAGTGCAGGTGATTACAACAAAACCCAGTACTACGGCATCACCGCAGGTCCGGCATACCGTATCAATGACTGGGCGAGCATCTATGGTGTAGTCGGTGTTGGTTACGGTAAATTCCAGGATACTAACTACCCGACCTTCAAACACGACACCAGCGACTACGGCTTCTCCTACGGTGCGGGTCTGCAGTTCAACCCAATCGAAAACGTTGTTCTGGATTTCTCTTACGAGCAGAGCCGTATTCGTAACGTTGACGTAGGCACCTGGATTGCCGGTGTTGGTTACCGCTTCTAATCACTTCGGTGATATAAAAAATCCGCCTCTCGGGGCTAATGCCGATCAGTTAAGGATCAGTTGACCGATCCAGTGGCTGTGTAAGAATCCGGAAACGCTCACTCGTTTCCGGATTTTTTTATGCTCATTGGACAGGCCCTTGATTTGGTATCCCGTTACGATTCTCTGCGTAACCCACTGACTTCTCTGGGGGATTACCTCGACCCCGAACTCATCTCTCGTTGCCTTGCCGAATCAGGTACTGTAACGCTACGCAAGCGCCGTCTTCCCCTCGAAATGATGGTCTGGTGTATTGTTGGCATGGCGCTTGAGCGTAAAGAACCTCTTCACCAGATTGTGAATCGCCTGGACATCATGCTGCCGGGCAATCGCCCCTTCGTTGCCCCCAGTGCCGTTATTCAGGCCCGCCAGCGTCTGGGAAGTGAGGCTGTCCGCCGCGTGTTCACGAAAACAGCGCAGCTCTGGCATAACACCACGCCGCATCCGCACTGGTGCGGCCTGACCCTGCTGGCCATCGATGGTGTGTTCTGGCGCACACCGGATACACCAGAGAACGATGCAGCCTTCCCCCGCCAGACACATGCCGGGAACCCGGCGCTCTACCCGCAGGTCAAAATGGTCTGCCAGATGGAACTGACCAGCCATCTGCTGACGGCTGCAGCCTTCGGCACGATGAAGAACAGCGAAAATGAGCTTGCTGAGCAACTTATAGAACAAACCGGCGATAACACCCTGACGTTAATGGATAAAGGTTATTACTCACTGGGACTGTTAAATGCCTGGAGCCAGGCGGGAGAACACCGCCACTGGATGATCCCTCTCAGAAAGGGAGCGCAATATGAAGAGATCAGAAAACTGGGTAAAGGCGATCATCTGGTGAAGCTGAAAACCAGCCCGCAGGCACGAAAAAAGTGGCCGGGGCTGGGAAATGAGGTGACAGCCCGCCTGCTGACCGTGACGCGCAAAGGAAAAGTCTGCCATCTGCTGACGTCGATGACGGACGCCATGCGCTTCCCCGGAGGAGAAATGGCGGATCTGTACAGTCATCGCTGGGAAATCGAACTGGGATACAGGGAGATAAAACAGACGATGCAACTGAGCAGGCTGACGCTGAGAAGTAAAAAGCCGGAGCTTGTGGAGCAAGAGCTGTGGGGTGTCTTACTGGCTTATAATCTGGTGAGATATCAGATGATTAAAATGGCAGAACATCTGAAAGGTTACTGGCCGAATCAACTGAGTTTCTCAGAATCATGCGGAATGGTGATGAGAATGCTGATGACATTGCAGGGCGCTTCACCGGGACGTATACCGGAGCTGATGCGCGATCTTGCAAGTATGGGACAACTTGTGAAATTACCGACAAGAAGGGAAAGAGCCTTCCCGAGAGTGGTAAAGGAGAAGCCCTGGAAATACCCCACAGCCCCGAAAAAGAGCCAGTCAGTTGCTTAACTGACTGGCATTACCTCTCGGGGCGGATTTTTTTGTCTCAAGATTTGGGATCGAATATATCGGTTCCGAGATGGTTGTAATCCACCTTCTGTAACTGGAAGTTTGTGATGTATATCGGCCCGGCTTTCTTTTCAGAAATAAACGGGTATTTGATGTTAATTTCCTTCGCTTTTATCCCCGTCCACTGTGAGAAAAAGCCTAAGAAGTCATTGGCTGAACGGCGTGCTTTAATTACCCGATGCGCTTTATCGTCGCTTGAAATGACCATAAAAGGCACCTGGAAATTTTGCTGATATTTATCGTCGTGAGCCAGATACTGGACTTCTTTACCGCGTTCCTTAAAGGCCAGACCGTGGTCAGAAAAGTAAACCATAGAGAAACTGTTACCGCTGTTGCGTAACTGGTCATAAAGTTTGCGCAGTAAGTCGTCCGTTTGCGTCATGGTGTAGAGATAGCATGACGTTTCTTTCGATTGTACGAAGGTTTCGTATTTGCCTTGTGTCCGGTCGCAGGCCTGCGGATGTGAGCCCATCAGATGTAAAACAATCAGTTGCGGTTGCGAGTGTTCTTCCGCCAACACCTGAGCGGTCATTTGCAGCAACGCTTCGTCTTTGGTGTTCTTATCGGCTTCAAAATTCCCTTCTTTCAGGAAGTACACTTCATCCGCACGTTTGGCGATGCTGGCGATGGCGGTATCGTATTCACCAATTTGTCCCTGATTGGAAAACCACCATGTCTGAAAACCCGCGCGGTTGGCAAGGGTGACAAAGTTATCCTGAAACTGTGGCTTGCCATCGACCACGCGGTTAAGCGTTAAGCCGAGCGATTTTTGCGTGGAACCACTGGCGGCAATGTAATCGGCAAAAATCAGGCCGTTAACACTGCTGGCAAACGGGGTGTTGTTCCAGTGGCCGCCAAAGGCACCAAGCGCGTCGCGCCGCGCACTTTCACCGATCACCACCACATAAGTGTGGTATTTCGGCTTAACTGCCGTAATCGTCCAGGTGTCTTTCATCCCGGAAAGTTTCGCCATCCGTTCTTGCTCTTCAATTACCTCGTTATTGTTAACGATGACATCCTTAGCAAAACGAAATACCGGATAGCCAGTATCTTTCAGTTTAAATACGCCGCCCCAGGCCAGGTTTTGAACCGGAGCGACAAAAAATGTCGCCACACTGAATACCAGGCACAGGCTGTCGAATTTATTCCAGCGCGCTTTTTCACTCTCTTTTTTTCGCCGGACAGCAATCACGCCGAGCGCAAAAATAAATAAGCCGACCAGATAGCTGTACCACGGAAAAATCGTCAGGATTTCAGTCGACTCTTCCATATTTGTGGAGTGCAATGCCAGCAATGTATTGAAGTTAGGCGCGCCGTAGGCCTGAGCAAAGGGGAAATAACAAGCTGCCACTAACGAACTGACGCCGATCAGGACTTTTTGCACGCGAGGCAATGTCCGCCATAGCAAAAGCAAAATAGCCGTAAACGCGGCGGTGTAGAGCAAACTGAAGGGATAGCCTAAGCTGAGATTAATTAATAGCGACTGTAAAAAGTAGAACGCAGTCCACGGGCTAAATACCCGGCTACGGGTAACAAGCGATTCTTTGAGGGTTAAATTCATATGCCACTATCGTAACAAACGCCATGTGCTCACCCTGGCGTCAAGGGTCAATACCTGCAAGAGTGCGAGAAGAGAGTGGAGTGGTCCGCATCCGCGAGCCGCAATATACGCAGGGCTGCAAGAAGATAGAGCGAGCCGCCGCTCAGGTCAACTACTGACGAAAAAATCTTTTGCGAAGAGGATAGCAAATCCGACAAAAAGTGGGGTTTTTCAAGCCAAACAATGTTTCTGCTAAAAGCTGGAGTGAAGCGGCGTACCGCGACGCCGCTATTTATTGGAGGGTTTATCTTGCTGCGGTTTGTTGTTGACCATATCGCACAACATCGAGAGCAGCATTAACCGCACTTTAAAGGGGGAGTAACTAAACACGCGTATACACCTCTTGAACTCATTCATAAGACCTCCTGACTTGCTAATCCCGTCGATCCATGAGGGATGATTGCATTACATACAGATATAGCACAGGCTATATTATATAGCTATTGCTAAAACGTTAAATTTTTGTGCCTTCACAACTCTGGTTTACAATGTGCGCACGAAATGAGAGCGCTATATATGTGTCACCATAATGAGGAAGCACAATGAGTCGTCGCGCAGGTACGCCAACAGTAAAAAAAGTGACGCAGTTAGTGAACGTGGAAGAGCACGTTGAAGGGTTTCGCCAGGTCAGAGAGGCACATCGTCGCGAGCTTATCGACGATTACGTTGAGCTGATTTCTGATTTGATTAGAGAAGTGGGAGAAGCACGTCAGGTTGATATGGCCGCCCGTCTGGGCGTCTCTCAACCGACGGTGGCTAAAATGCTCAAGCGGCTGGCAACAATGGGGCTAATTGAAATGATCCCCTGGCGAGGCGTGTTTTTGACTGCGGAAGGGGAAAAGCTGGCGCAGGAAAGCCGTGAGCGGCATCAGATTGTCGAAAATTTCTTGCTGGTGTTGGGCGTCAGCCCGGAAATCGCCCGTCGTGACGCGGAAGGTATGGAACACCATGTCAGTGAAGAGACGCTGGACGCCTTTCGTTTGTTTACCCAGAAACACGGTGCCAAATGAGCCTGCCTTTTTTACGCACGATACAAGGCGATCGCTTTTTTCAGTTATTAATTCTTGTTGGTATCGGATTAAGTTTTTTCGTTCCTTTCGCACCAAAGTCCTGGCCTGGCGCTATCGACTGGCACACCATCATCACCTTAAGTGGCCTGATGCTGCTGACCAAAGGTGTGGAGTTAAGCGGTTATTTTGATGTGCTGGGGCGTAAAATGGTGCGCCGTTTTGCCACTGAACGTCGACTGGCAATGTTTATGGTGCTGGCGGCGGCGCTACTTTCTACGTTTCTGACCAACGATGTTGCGCTGTTCATTGTTGTTCCGCTGACCATTACGCTAAAGAGACTGTGTGAGATCCCGGTTAATCGGTTGATTATATTCGAGGCGCTGGCGGTGAATGCCGGATCGCTGCTGACGCCGATAGGCAACCCGCAAAATATTCTTATCTGGGGACGCTCTGGCCTTTCGTTCGCCGGTTTTATTGCACAAATGGCACCGCTGGCTGGCGTGATGATGCTGACACTATTGCTGCTGTGCTGGTGTTGTTTCCCTGGAAGGGCGTTGCAGTATCATACTGGTACGCAAACGCCGGAGTGGAAGCCGCGACTGGTGTGGAGTTGTCTGGGACTGTATATCGTTTTTCTTACGGCGCTTGAGTTGAAACAAGAGCTATGGGGGCTGGTGATTGTAGCAGCGGGATTTGCGCTGCTGGCACGTCGCGTGGTGTTGAGTGTGGACTGGACGCTGCTGCAGGTGTTTATGGCGATGTTTATCGACGTCCATTTGCTGACCCAACTTCCAGCTTTACAGGGCGTGTTGAGTCACGTGAGTCATTTATCCGAACCCGGATTATGGCTAACGGCAATTGGTTTATCGCAGGTGATCAGTAATGTGCCGGGCACAATTTTGCTGCTGAACTATGTGCCGCCGTCGTTGTTACTGGCCTGGGCGGTAAATGTCGGGGGTTTTGGTTTGTTACCGGGATCGCTGGCAAATTTGATTGCACTGCGTATGGCGAACGATCGTCGTATCTGGTGGCGTTTCCATCTCTATTCGATACCAATGCTGTTGTGGGCGGCGCTGGTAGGATACGTTTTGTTAGTTATGCTCCCGGTTGGATAAGCGCTGGAAAATAAAAAAGGCGGATTATCAGTCCGCCTTTTGCTTAAGTTTTGAAGATTAATTCAGACGAACTGGCATCCCGGAACGGTTTTGAATAGCCTGGTCCAGAACCGCCTGATCAACATCTGGCTGACCGGTCACGGTCTGTACGCTCTTCGTCAGGGTAATTGGTACAATTTCCTGACCTTCAAACTGAGCTTCGGTCGTAGACAGCGGGTTATGGACTTCAATATAACGGCTGCCGTCTGGCTCGGTGGTCGCTTTCACTGGTTCATCAATAAACTGTACGCGCGTACCAACAGGCACTTTCTCGAACAGGAATTTGATATCTTCGTTACGCAGACGCACACAACCGTGGCTTACACGCAGGCCGATACCAAAGTTGGCGTTGGTGCCGTGGATAGCGTACAGGCGACCGATGTACAGAGCGTACAGCCCCATTGGGTTATCCGGACCAGCCGGAACAACAGCCGGAAGCGGTTCGCCTGCTGCACGGTATTCCGCATGCATTTTGGCGGTCGGTGTCCAGGTCGGGCCGGCTTTCTTACGTTCTACTTTGGTGGTCCAGTTGATAGGCGTGTCTTTACCTAACTGACCAATCCCGATCGGCAGCACGATAACGGTGTTAGTCCCTTTCGGATAGTAATACAGACGCATCTCTGCGCTGTTAATTACAATACCTTCATGAACCGTGTCTGGCAGGATCAGTTGCTGCGGAATGTTCAAGACGGTGCCGCCTTTCGGCAGGAAGGTATCCACACCAGGGTTCGCTTCCATCATATTGGAAAGCCCCATCTGATACTCGGCCGCAAAATACTCCAGCGGCTGGGTATTGCCTTCTGGAATGGTGATCACCTGATTCTGACCAACCAGGCGACTCCCGTCGGTTGGCAGAGGATAAGTTACCGCTGACGCGGTACTGCAAAAGCCGACAACAGCGAAGGCCGCTGCGAATAACGTTTTCAATTTCATATTCATGTTAAGCGAGATTTCGTGCCTGCCAGGCCATTAGGTTGAGAATATTAGAGTATTGGAAGCGCATTATATGTTCATTCCTGCTAACAGTGAAATCAGATGTGTACGAAATCACATTTTTTGCCTTTGGGAAGAGTGTAGACCTTAAGCGGCGAGCGGGATCTTCTTTCAGACTTATGGCATAATACGCGGTTTGTCATATCTCTTTTCAGGATACGCCTGTGTTAGTTTCCAGTAACGTCACCATGCAGTTCGGCAGTAAGCCGTTGTTTGAAAACATTTCCGTCAAATTTGGCGGCGGCAACCGTTACGGCCTGATTGGCGCGAACGGTAGTGGTAAATCCACCTTTATGAAGATCCTCGGCGGCGACTTAGAGCCGACGCTGGGCAACGTTTCCCTCGATCCCAACGAGCGCATTGGTAAACTGCGCCAGGATCAATTTGCCTTTGAAGAGTTCACCGTGCTGGATACGGTGATCATGGGGCATAAAGAGTTGTGGGAAGTGAAACAGGAGCGCGACCGCATCTATGCTTTGCCGGAAATGAGCGAAGAAGATGGCTACAAAGTTGCCGATCTGGAAGTGAAATACGGCGAAATGGACGGTTACTCTGCGGAAGCACGCGCCGGTGAGCTGCTGCTTGGCGTGGGTATTCCAGTGGAGCAACACTACGGTCCAATGAGCGAAGTGGCTCCAGGCTGGAAACTGCGTGTGTTGCTGGCGCAGGCGCTGTTTGCCGATCCGGATATTCTCCTGCTCGACGAACCAACCAACAACCTGGACATCGATACCATTCGTTGGCTGGAGCAGGTGCTGAACGAGCGTGACAGCACCATGATCATCATTTCGCACGACCGTCACTTCCTCAATATGGTCTGTACGCACATGGCGGATTTGGATTACGGTGAGCTGCGCGTTTATCCGGGTAACTACGATGAGTACATGACGGCGGCGACCCAGGCACGCGAACGCCTGCTGGCTGATAACGCCAAGAAGAAAGCGCAGATTGCCGAGTTGCAGTCCTTTGTAAGCCGCTTTAGCGCCAACGCGTCGAAATCTCGTCAGGCGACTTCACGTGCGCGTCAGATTGATAAAATCAAACTGGAAGAGGTGAAAGCCTCCAGCCGGCAGAACCCGTTCATTCGTTTTGAGCAGGATAAGAAGCTGTTCCGTAATGCGCTGGAAGTAGAAGGCCTGACTAAAGGGTTTGATAACGGTCCGCTGTTTAAAAATATCAACCTGCTGCTGGAAGTGGGTGAAAAGCTGGCAGTACTCGGCACCAATGGCGTCGGTAAATCGACCCTGCTGAAAACGCTGGTAGGGGATCTGGAACCGGACAATGGTACTGTAAAATGGTCAGAAAATGCGCGTATTGGTTACTACGCACAGGATCATGAATATGAGTTCGATAATGATCTGACCGTGTTTGAATGGATGAGCCAGTGGAAGCAGGAAGGCGATGACGAGCAGGCGGTACGCAGCATTCTCGGTCGTTTGTTGTTCAGCCAGGACGACATCAAAAAGCCTGCTAAAGTACTTTCCGGTGGTGAAAAAGGCCGTATGTTGTTTGGTAAGTTAATGATGCAGAAACCGAATATTCTGATCATGGACGAACCGACCAACCACCTGGATATGGAATCCATCGAGTCGCTGAACATGGCACTGGAACTGTATCAGGGCACGCTGATCTTTGTTTCTCACGACCGTGAGTTCGTAAGCTCCCTGGCGACCCGTATTCTGGAAATCACTCCGGAACGCGTGATCGACTTTAGCGGCAACTACGAAGATTATCTGCGTAGCAGAGGGATCGAGTAAGTTATTGCCCGTCACCCCGATACAGTCGGGGTGACGGCGGCTGAGGACAAACGCAAGATTGCCTGATGCGCTACGCTTATCAGGCCTACGCAGTCCCTGCAATATATTGAATCTGCAAGATTTTGTAGGTCGCATCCGGCATTAACAAAGCGCACGTTGTCAGCTCTCTGAGTAACATCGAACCGACTTCCTTAACCTCACTTCCACTAATCTATCAACTTTCACACGTCCATGCCCAGCGCGCGTTTACCGTGAACGTTCAGATCCTCCAGCGTAAAGCGGCCTTCCCAGTTTGCTTCATAATCTTCACGTGGGAAGTCACCCGGCGAGACGCCTTTTTCCAGTGCCTTTCTGTCCTTGTGCGCATAAGCCCGGTTTTTCTCGCACATCGGCGCGGCGGGAATATACATCACGTTCCCCCAGCCTTGTTGATTGTCTACCGGCGCGACGGAGTGAATCACATCGCAGTGCCACCAGACGGAATCCCCCGCTGTTATTGCCGGAATTGACGTGAGTGCTTTTATCAACAATGGGTGCCATTTCTCTGAAATTGGCAGAACCTTACCAGGCGCGACACCGCACAGCTCGTCGTCCGGTACGTCATCCAGTAACGGACGCAGTAAAACGTATGCCATCGCTTCCGGGATTGGCACCACATGTAATAATCCCTGGCCAGGCAACATATCGGAGAGCGCCGTCCAGCCCTGAAACGTGCGGAACACCGAACATTTGGTGGTGTTATCTACGGTGTATTCTTCTACATCGGTACGATGCGCAGCATCCCACGGATCATAATCATCAAAATTACCGTTGAAAACATTGGCAAAAACGCGCTGATAAGCGGGTAATAACCAGCGTTCCAGAGCACCAGAATCGGTGTGTGCGCCCAGACCTTTGGACGTCGTGCCTGGTGGGCGACGGCGAATTCTGTCCGGATAAATCACGCTGACATCGGGATCAAACCATTGTTTGCCGTTGCTTTCAGATTTCCACAGGCGGTTAAGGAAAGATTGAACCGCAGACATATTGTCGCTCTGCCGCGCTTGCATCTGCGCCTGTGACCAGTAAATGGGATAGATTTCGGGGCGAGAAGCTTCCAGCGAACCGAAAAAACTGTCGCCAGGACCTCTATACACATCATCAAAGTGATTGGCATCAAGGTAGTTGAGCATTGCGCGATCCCACGCCAGCGCCTGCTCACGAGGGAAATGGCCTTTTATTACCGCACAACCGCGGCGCTTAATTTCATTGCGAGTGACATTGTTTACTGTACCGGCTGCAATATCCCTATAAGAGATCTCCGGCCAAACCGGCAATCCTTGTGCTTTCAGGGCATCTATTTCTGCTACACGCGCTTCGATTTTTGCTGAGAGTTTATCGAAGACATGTTGCACATCACCGATCTGCTGTCGCAGCTCCGCTTTCATCTTACGGATAGCCGCTTTCGTATCTGTTGGCAGTGTCTCACAGGTAAAAGTCATATCAACCTCGCATCTTTCATTCGAAAGTAAAAATTATTACGATTGATACTTTAAGTTAAAAATAAGTTAACACAAGATAAAAATCTTGAGTCACTGCACAAAGCGAGAAAAAAGAGAGAGGCCGGAGGGGGCGCTCCGGCCAGGGGAAGATTACTTATTGAAAGGATCTGTGTTATCCAGCACCGCCTGAATCACATTCAGCGCGCCGTCATGATTATTATCATCGGTAGTGTAACGGGCGATGTGTTTAATGTTTTCCGCTGCATTGCCCATCGCAAAAGAATAACGCGCCATTTTCAGCATCTCTGCGTCGTTACCGCTGTCGCCAATTGCCACCACATTTTGCGGCGACAGATCCCAGCGTTTCAGTAACCGTGAAATGCCGTTCGCTTTATGCAGGCCGGGAATAATCAGGTCGATAAACCCAAAGCCACTGGTAACGGGTTTCATTATGCCGTCGAGCGCAACGTGCAGTTTGTCAACTACCTGCGGGATCTGCTCATCCGGCAGGTTAAGTGAAAACTTGAACAGAACATCATCAATGTCCTGATAATCTTTTACCGGTTTCAGGCGATGGTAGTGTTTTGCCATCAATGCAACGAATGATTCAGGGGCATTTTCACTGATGTATGCACTTTGCAGACCGCAGGCAACAAAATTGAGCTGTTTATCTTTCAGCAGTTCACCAATGACAATTCGAGATTCATGCGGGGTCAGTTCGCCGTGGAACAACTGCTTGCCATGTTCGTAGACCAGCGCGCCATTTTCCGCGACAAAAGAGATCTCATTCTTTAGCTCAGGAAAGAAGGAAATGAGCTGGTAATACTGGTTACCGCTGGCGACAACGAACTCGATGCCGCGCTTTTTCAGCTCCTGATATTGCGCCATAAAACGTGCCCGATTGTACGTTTTGGCATCGTTAAGAAAAGTACCGTCCATGTCTGTGACGATAACTTTTACGCTCATATGTGTGCTCCTGGCTCAAAAATGAAACCGTAACAGTGTAATAACAATGTGACGTGGAGCACAAATTATATTTCGAATGAAAGTAAGGGAGAATTGATTATGTGAATGATTTAGCCCGGTAACGACGGCTACCGGGCGGAGAGGACTACAGCATATGTTCGGTACGGGCGATGATATCGTCCTGAGCGTCAGGAGAGAGCGCGGTGAAGAAGGCGGAATAGCCTGCTACACGTACCACCAGATCGCGATACTGATCAGGATGTTTTTTTGCTTCCAGCAGTGTTTCGCGGGAAACGATGTTGTACTGAATATGCCAGCCTTTATGCACTTCGAAGAAGGTACGCAGCAGAACCATCAGCTTCTGCTTGTCGGACTCATTCTCCAGTGTCGCCGGATTCAGTTTCTGGTTGAGCAGTACACCACCGAGAATCGACGCCGTAGGCAGTTTACCTACCGAACCAATCACCGCCGTTGGGCCGAGGTGGTCGGTGCCGGAGGCCGGGCTTGCACCTTCCGCCAGAGGCGTATGTGCTTTACGCCCATCCGGTGTCGCCATCGTCTGTGCACCAAACGGTACGTTCGCGGAGATAGACGACGTACCTGCGTAATAGTTACCGCCAACCGGGCCACGACCGTAGCGCGGATTATGGTACTGCTTCAGTTCATCGATATAGGTCTGATAAGCGCGAGCCAGCAGTGTATCGACGGTATCATCGTCGTTGCCGTACTTCGGCGCGCCATTAATCAGACGCTGACGCAGTTGCTCGTGAGTCAGCCCTTCAAAGTCATCCGCCAGCGCGGCAGCAAGCTGTTGCTGACCAATCGCGCCTTGTTCAAACACCAGTTTTTTCACAGCGGCCAGGCTGTTACCCAGGTTGGCAATACCGACCTGTAAGCCAGAAACCCAGTCATATTTCGCGCCGCCTTGCTTAATACTTTTCGCTCGCTCAATGCAGTCATCCACCAGCGCCGAGCAGAGAATATCGTGTACGTTCTCTTCCAGCATGGTGTCGACGACATATTCGATTTCGATCGATTTGCGCGTGTAGTAACGGATTTGTGTATCCCACGCGTCCATGACTTCATCGAAGTTGTTGAAGTTACCCGCTGACAACGCTTTTTCTTGTGGCAGGAACACTTTGCCGCTGGTGGCATCACGACCACCTTCCAGCGCCGCCAGCATTACGCGGGCGAAGTTGATAAAGCTCATGCCGGTGCAGCGATAGCCCCATTTGCCGCCGACGGCAGTTTCGATACAGCCAATTGCCGCGTAATCGTAAGCGTCCTTCGGTTCAATACCGAGTTTAATAAATTCCGGGATCACGATTTCATCGTTGTTAAATGCCGGCATCCCGAAGCCACAGCGGATCACTTGCACGCAGGCATCGAGGAAATCGTTACTCATTCCCGCGTGGTAACGCACGCTGAGGTTAGGCTGAGTTGAACGCAGGCGACCACAGGATTCGAGGATTGCGTAGGAGAGCGGATTCACCGCATCCATCGGCTGACCATCAACCAGGTTTTGCCCACCGATGGTGACGTTCTGATACAGCGGGCTACCGGCAGAGGCTTTGGAGTGCGAACCGGAGCGGATTTTGTTCACTTCCAGCAACTTCAGCCAGCAGCTATGCAGCATCTCAATGGCGTGTTCACGATCCAGCGTCTGGTTGAGTTCAACGTCGCGACGATAGTACGGATAGAGATACTGATCCATACGACCAAACGATACCGAGTGACCGTTGGATTCGATCTGCAAAATCAACTGGATGAAATAGCATAATTGCAGCGCTTGCCAGAAAGTCTGCGGTGGCTGGTGGGCGATGAGATCGCAGTTTTCGGCCATTGCCAGCAGTTCATCGCGACGGCTTTCGCGGGTTTCGGTGGCTGCCATTTCACGCGCCAGGGCGGCGAAACGTTCAATGTGTTCACTGACTGCCACCAGCACGATATCAATGGCTTTCAGGAATTGCTCGCCGTGCAAATCTTCCAGTACCGTCAGGTTAATACGCGAGCGGCGCTCCGCCACTTTTTCGCGCAGACCATCAAGCCCTTTTTCCAGCAGCAGCGGGAAATTGACCGCCAGGTGCGCATCGCCGGAGGTCATATTGCCTTCCGCTTTAATGATGCCGGTTGCCAGCAGGCCTTTTTGCTCATCGGTAAACATGCCATAGCAGCGATCCTGTACGGTTTGACCGCGCCACCACGGGCAGACTTCATGTAGAACACGTTTGTTCTCTTCGCTCACCGCAAAACCAGCGCCGGGACGATCCGCCAGATCATCAATCTCTTTTTCGATCCACGACACGGTATATTCCGGGAAGATCGGCGCGGCGCGGACTTCGCTTGCCTGGTTGCCGATGATCAACTCATCGTGTTTGATCCAGATGGTGCGATTAGCCAGGTGATGCGCCAGCGCCAGCGCGCGACGAACCGGGATTGGCTTATCGAGATGTTGTTGATACATCTCGGTATAGTGCTGTGCGCGCTCGGTACAAACCGGTGGTTTCACAATATGTACCAGCGCATTTTTGTGCGCTTTAATGCGGTCGCTGAGCGTATCCAGTTTCAGTGTTGTCATGATTGTTATCCTCGTAAGGTCGCGGTTAACCCTTTCTGGCAGGCATACTGCTGGGCAAAGTCGAGCAGTTCTGGCGCATCAAGCGGTTTTTCCGGGGCGTCATAGGGCAGATTAAGTAAGTGATATTTGTTGATGCCCAGCATGTGGTAGGGCAGGAAATGAATTTCACCAACCTGTAGTTCATCGGCGGCAAAATCGGTAATGGCTTTCACTGCGGTTTCATCGGCATTAAAGCCCTGAATCAGCGGTACGCGGATGATGATTTTTTTCCCCGCCGCCGCAAGTTTTTTCAGGTTATCCAACACTCTGGCGGCGTTACCGTCGGTCCATTGTTTAAACGGCGCGTCGGCAACGTGTTTTAAATCGGCAAGAAACAGATCGATATAAGGCAGGGAAGGCGCGATATATTTCCACGGCACATGCAGACAGGTTTCCACTGCGGTATGAATACCGGCTTCGTGGCTGGCTTGCAGTAACGCCGCCGCCATTTCCGGCTGCATAAACGGCTCCCCGCCAGAAAGCGTTAAACCGCCGCCGCTGCGATCGTAAAACGGTTTGTCGCGCAGGACGGTCGCCATGATCTCCTCTACGTTTTTTGTTTCACCGCATACGGTCAGTGCCTGAGTTGGGCAGCAGTCGGTCAGCGCGCTCAGATGCTCAGGCGTTAACTTTTCACGATGGATAAGTAAACCATTCAGCGCTCGTTCAATCACTTCCGGGGCCGCCTTAGCGCACAGCTCGCAGCCTTCTAGGCACAGACGTGCGTCATACAGCAGATCCTGCGTGCGGGCGCGGCTTTCCGGGTTCTGACACCAGCGGCAGCCCAATGAGCAGCCTTTAAGAAAAACTACGGTGCGGATACCGGGACCGTCGTGGGTCGAGTAGCGTTGAATATTGAAGATCATAGATGCCTCTCTGTTTCGTTCAAACATTAAATAGCTTTCGAATGAAAGTTAAATTGATGTACATCAACTGTTCAGAGGGTTTTTTCGTGATAGTCTGATTTCATACAAAAGTACATTTGAGGATGGCTATGGAACTGTATCTGGATACTTCAGACGTTGCTGCAGTGAAGGCGCTGGCGCGTGTTTTCCCGCTGGCGGGTGTGACCACTAACCCAAGCATTATCGCTGCAGGCAAAAAGCCGCTGGAGGTTGTGCTTCCGGAACTTCACGAAGCGATGGGGGGGCAGGGGCGTTTGTTTGCCCAGGTAATGGCTACCACCGCTGAAGGCATGTTGAACGATGCACGCAAACTGCGTTCTATTATTGCGGATATCGTGGTTAAAGTACCGGTGACCGCCGAGGGGCTGGCAGCCATCAAGATGTTAAAGGCGGAAGGGATCCCAACGTTGGGCACGGCGGTGTATGGCGCGGCGCAAGGTCTGCTGTCAGCGCTGGCGGGTGCGGAATATGTTGCGCCTTACGTGAATCGTATTGATGCCCAGGGCGGAAGTGGTATTCAGACCGTGACCGATTTGCATCAGTTGCTGAAAATGCATGCACCACAGGCGAAAGTGCTGGCGGCGAGTTTCAAAACCCCGCGTCAGGCGCTGGACTGCTTACTGGCAGGATGTGAGTCAATCACGCTGCCGCTGGATGTTGCGCAGCAGATGATTAGCTATCCGGCGGTCGATGCCGCCGTGGCGAAGTTTGAGCAGGACTGGCAGGGGGCGTTTGGCCGGACGTCGATTTAACAGGACGTTCACCATCCTCAAAAATTGATTATGACGTGGCGGAGTGCACCGATGCTTGCCGCGTCTTATCAGGCCTGGAAATCTGCGCCCGAACCGTAGGCCAGATAAGGCGTTCGCGCCGCATCTGGCGTCTGGAGCAAATGCCCATGCGATGCCTGCCGCGTCTTATCAGGACTACAGGCGACAATTACTGTCCGCACACCTCACATCCAGGATTGCGCATCAGCTTCATTTCGCGAAACTGACAGGTCATCGCATCGTACATCACGATTTTCCCATTGGCAGGTTTGCCATAACCTGCCAGCAGTTTGATCGCTTCCATTGCCTGCAACGAACCAATTACGCCGATCAACGGAGCCATTACGCCTGCTTCCACGCAGGTTAACGCGTTTTCGCCAAACAGACGACTCAGGCAACGGTAGCACGGTTCACCATCCTGCCAGGTAAAGACGGTGATTTGACCTTCCATACGAATCGCCGCGCCAGAAACCAGCGGCACCTTTGCGGCAAAACAGCCCGCGTTAAGTTGATTACGCACCGTGACATTATCTGTACAGTCGAGCACCAGATTGTGTTTTGCAATCAACGCAGCAAGTTCAGCGTCGTCAAGCAGCGCATTCACCGGTGTAATCGCGATGTGAGGATTGATTCGCGCCAGTGCGTCACGGGCGGATTCAACCTTCGGTTGCCCGACCGTGGCATCACTGTGTAGTGTCTGACGTTGCAGATTCGAGAGCGAAACGGTGTCAAAGTCGAGCAACGTCAGGTTGCCGATGCCCGCACTTGCCAGATATTGCGATGCTGCACACCCCAGCCCGCCCAGGCCAACGACCAACACGCGAGAATCTTTCAGCGCTTCCTGACCGTCAAAATCAAAACCACGCAGGATGATTTGCCGGTTATAGCGCAGCATCTCCTGATCGCTGAGTTCCGCCATTACAAGCCCCCGAACAACGCGTTAAATGGCTCGACTTCTACCCATTCGCCCGCTTCTACATTTCCGCGATCGCGTTCCAGCACGATAAAACAGTTACCGAGACTAAAAGAACTAAAAATATGCGAACCCTGATGTCCGGTGGTCGACACTTCCAGTTCGCCGTTGGCGTTGCGTTGTAGCACGCCACGCTGGAAATCAAGACGTCCGGGGGATTTCTTCAGTCGAGATACTGTGCGTACGCGCTGACGCGCTGGCAGGCCGCTGGCGGTGTTGCCGCTTAATTTTGCCAGTAACGGTTGTACCAGTTGATAGAAAGTCAGCGTCGCAGAAACCGGGTTGCCCGGCAGGCCACAGAACCAGCTATTAGAGAGTTTGCCGAACGCAAACGGTTTGCCTGGTTTAATCGCCAGTTTCCAGAATGCGATTTCGCCCAGCTCTTCGAGAATGTTTTTGGTGTAATCCGCTTCACCAACCGAAACGCCGCCGGAACTGATCACCACATCCGCCTGACTGTCAGCTTCAATAAATGCCGCACGTAATGCGTTCGGGTCGTCACGGATAATCCCTAAGTTAATTACCTCGCAACCTAACTGTTCCAGCATCAGGTGCACGGCGAGACGGTTGGTATCGTAGATTTGACCATCACCCAGCGGCTGACCGGGTAACTGTAACTCATCACCCGTGGAAAATAGCGCCACACGCACTTTGCGAATCACCGGAACTTCGGCAATCCCCAACGAAGCAATCACGGGCAGTTCGGCGGTAGTCAGGCGAGTACCTGTCGGGAAAACAACTGCTCCCGCGGAGATATCCTCACCGCGTCGACGAATATTTTGCCCGCGACTTACTTCAGCGGTAAAACGTACGCCATTGTCCGTTTGTTCAGTCTGTTCCTGCATTACCACAGCTTCACAGCCTTCCGGCACCGGCGCGCCGGTCATAATACGAATACAGGTGCCAGCAGGCCACTCGCCATGATACGGCTGACCCGCAAACGACTTACCGGCGACGGGCAGTGGTTGACCGGAAGCGACATCGGCTAAACGAACCGCGTAGCCGTCCATTGCGGAGTTATCAAACCCAGGGACATCCAGCGGCGAAGTGACATCGCTTGCCAGAATGCGACCAAAACACTGTACCAGTGGCAGCGTTTCCTGGGGAGTCAGAGGGGTAACGCGAGAAAGCATCTCATTAAGCGCGGTGTCGAGCGGCATCAAACCGGTGGTAAATTCCATGAAAACACTCCTGCGGAGGCAAAATCGAATTTGCTTATTATGTCAGAAAAACGCCCCGGACTGTATGCCACCTCGGGCGTAGCGTGGGTTCCTGCCTTTACATGCCATATACATCTTTCTATATTCAAAAATTGAATGAGTAATTCATAAAAATTCTGATATTTATAGCAAAAGTGGCGAGCCACCCTTTAATGGACGAAAACTATGGGCAAAGCAGTCATTGCAATTCACGGTGGCGCAGGCGCAATTAGCCGCGCGCAGATGAGTCTGCAACAGGAATTACGCTACATTGAGGCGCTGTCTGCCATTGTTGAAACCGGGCAGAAAATGCTTGAAGCGGGCGAAAGTGCGCTGGATGTGGTAACAGAAGCTGTGCGCTTGCTGGAAGAGTGCCCACTATTTAACGCCGGTATTGGTGCTGTCTTCACCCGTGATGAAACTCATGAGCTGGACGCCTGTGTGATGGATGGTAACACCCTGAAAGCCGGTGCGGTCGCGGGCGTCAGTCATCTGCGCAATCCGATTCTTGCTGCCCGTCTGGTGATGGAGCAAAGCCCACATGTGATGATGATTGGCGAAGGAGCGGAAAATTTTGCTTTTGCTCATGACATGGAACGCGTCTTGCCGGAGATTTTTTCTACGCCTTTGCGTTATGAACAACTGATGGCGGCGCGTGAGGAAGGGGAAATGATCCTCGACCATAGCGACGCACCGCTGGATGAAAAACAGAAAATGGGCACTGTGGGCGCTGTGGCGTTGGATCAATACGGCAACCTGGCGGCAGCCACGTCCACGGGGGGAATGACTAACAAATTACCCGGTCGGGTCGGTGACAGCCCGCTTGTCGGTGCCGGGTGCTACGCCAATAACGCCAGCGTGGCGGTTTCTTGTACCGGTACGGGCGAAGTCTTCATTCGTACGCTGGCGGCATATGACATCGCTGCGTTAATGGATTACGGCGGTTTAAGTCTCGCGGAAGCCTGCGAGCGGGTAGTGATGGAAAAACTCCCTGCGCTTGATGGCAGTGGTGGTTTAATCGCTATCGATCATGAAGGTAACGTCGCGTTACCGTTTAACACCGAAGGAATGTATCGCGCCTGGGGCTATGCAGGCGATACGCCAACCACCGGTATCTACCGTGAAAAAGGGGACACCGTTGCCACACAGTGATGAGCTTGATGCCGGTGATGTGCTGGCGGTTGAGAACCTCAATATTGCCTTTATACAAGACCTGCAGAAAATGGCTGCGGTTCGCGGCCTCTCTTTTAGTCTGCAACGCGGCGAGACGCTGGCGATTGTTGGCGAATCCGGTTCCGGCAAGTCAGTTACAGCACTGGCGTTGATGCGTCTGCTGGAACAGGCGGGCGGTTTGGTACAGTGCGATAAAATGCTGTTGCGGCGGCGCAGCCATGAGGTGATTGAGCTTAGTACGCAGAGCTCCGGGCAAATGCAGCATATACGCGGCGCAGATATAGCGATGATTTTCCAGGAGCCGATGACGTCGCTAAACCCGGTATTTACTGTGGGTGAGCAGATTGCTGAGTCTATCCGTTTGCATCAAAACGCCAGTCGTGAAGAAGCGATGGTGGAGGCGAAGCGGATGCTGGATCAGGTTCGCATTCCGGAAGCTCAAACCATTCTTTCACGTTATCCCCATCAACTCTCCGGAGGGATGCGCCAGCGGGTCATGATCGCAATGGCACTGTCATGTCGCCCGGCGGTGCTGATTGCCGATGAGCCGACCACCGCGCTGGATGTCACCATCCAGGCGCAGATCCTGCAATTAATCAAAGTATTGCAAAAAGAGATGTCGATGGGCGTCATCTTTATCACTCACGATATGGGCGTGGTGGCAGAGATTGCCGATCGGGTGCTGGTGATGTATCAGGGCGAGGCGGTTGAAACGGGTAGCGTCGAACAGATATTTCATGCGCCGCAGCACCCCTATACCCGTGCACTGCTGGCTGCTGTTCCGCAGCTCGGCGCGATGAAAGGGCAAGATTATCCCCGTCGTTTTCCGCTGATATCACTTGAACATCCGGCTAAACAGGAAAGTCCTGTCGAACAGAAAACGGTGGTGGATGGCGAACCTGTTTTACAGGTGCGTAATCTGGTTACCCGTTTCCCTTTGCGTAGCGGGTTGTTGAATCGCGTAACGCGAGAAGTGCACGCCGTTGAGAAAGTCAGTTTTGATCTCAGGCCTGGTGAAACGCTGTCGCTGGTGGGCGAGTCTGGCAGCGGTAAATCCACTACCGGACGGGCGCTGTTGCGTCTGGTCGAATCGCAGAGCGGCGAAATTATCTTTAACGGTCAGCGAATCGATACTCTCTCGCCCGGTAAACTTCAGTCGTTGCGCCGCAATATCCAGTTTATTTTTCAGGATCCTTACGCCTCGCTGGATCCTCGCCAGACCATCGGTGATTCGATTATCGAACCGCTGCGCGTACACGGTTTATTGCAGGGTAAAGAGGCTGCTGCACGCGTTGCGTGGTTGCTGGAGCGCGTTGGCCTGTTACCTGAACACGCATGGCGTTACCCGCATGAGTTTTCTGGTGGTCAGCGTCAGCGCATCTGCATTGCCCGTGCGTTGGCGCTGAATCCGAAAGTGATTATTGCCGATGAAGCCGTGTCGGCGCTGGATGTTTCTATTCGCGGGCAAATTATCAACCTGTTGCTTGATCTTCAGCGTGATTTCGGTATCGCGTATCTATTTATCTCCCACGATATGGCAGTCGTGGAGCGGATCAGTCATCGCGTGGCGGTGATGTATCTCGGGCAAATCGTTGAGATTGGCCCACGGCGCGCGATATTTGAAAATCCGCAGCACCCTTATACGCGTAAATTACTGGCGGCAGTTCCGGTGGCGGAACCGTCCCGACTGCGACCACAGCGCGTACTGTTGTCGGACGATCTTCCCAGCAATATTCATCTGCGTGGCGAAGAGGTTGCCACCGTCTCGTTACAATGCGTCGGACCGGGGCATTACGTCGCACAACCACAATCAGAATACGCATTCATGCGTAGATAACATTCAGGCGGAGAATAAAATGGCAAGAGCTGTACACCGTAGTGGGTTAGTGGCGCTGGGCATTGCCACAGCGTTGATGGCATCTTGTGCATTCGCTGCCAAAGATGTGGTTGTGGCGGTGGGGTCGAACTTCACCACGCTCGATCCGTATGACGCGAATGACACGTTATCGCAGGCTGTGGCGAAATCGTTTTATCAGGGGCTGTTCGGTCTGGATAAAGAGATGAAGCTGAAAAATGTGCTGGCAGAGAGTTATACCGTCTCTGATGACGGCCTCACTTACACCGTGAAATTGCGCGAAGGGATTAAGTTCCAGGACGGCACTGACTTCAACGCTGCGGCGGTAAAAGCGAATCTGGATCGAGCCAGCGATCCGGCGAATCATCTTAAACGCTATAACTTGTACAAAAATATTGCCAAAACTGAAGCGGTCGATCCGACAACGGTGAAGATTACGCTCAAACAGCCGTTTTCCGCGTTTATTAATATTCTCGCTCATCCGGCGACAGCAATGATTTCACCTGCGGCACTGGAAAAATATGGTAAAGAGATCGGCTTTCATCCGGTCGGAACCGGGCCGTATGCGTTGGATACCTGGAATCAGAGCGATTTTGTGAAAGTGAAGAAATTTGCGGGTTACTGGCAGCCCGGTCTGCCCAAACTGGACAGCATTACCTGGCGTCCGGTGGCGGACAACAACACCCGGGCGGCAATGTTGCAAACCGGTGAAGCGCAGTTTGCTTTCCCTATTCCTTATGAACAAGCCGCGTTACTGGAGAAGAACAAAAATATCGAGCTGATGGCCAGTCCGTCGATTATGCAGCGTTATATCAGCATGAACGTGACGCAAAAGCCGTTCGATAATCCGAAAGTGCGTGAGGCGCTGAATTACGCCATCAACCGTCAGGCGCTGGTTAAGGTGGCATTTGCAGGATATGCAACGCCAGCTACCGGTGTTGTACCTCCGAGTATTGCCTACGCGCAAAGTTATCAACCGTGGCCTTACAATCCGGCTAAAGCACGTGAGTTACTGAAAGAGGCGGGGTATCCCAACGGTTTCAGTACCACGCTGTGGTCATCACATAACCACAGCACCGCGCAGAAAGTGCTGCAATTTACCCAGCAGCAGTTAGCGCAGGTAGGGATTAAAGCCCAGGTGACGGCGATGGATGCCGGACAACGGGCGGCGGAAGTGGAAGGAAAAGGGCAGAAAGAGAGCAATGTGCGGATGTTCTACACGGGGTGGTCGGCATCGACCGGCGAAGCTGACTGGGCGCTTTCGCCGCTGTTTGCTTCGCAGAACTGGCCACCGACGCTGTTTAATACCGCGTTTTACAGCAATAAGCAGGTGGATGAAGACCTTGCTCAGGCACTGAAAACCAACGATCCGGCGGAAAAGGCACGCTTGTATAAGGCGGCGCAGGATATCATCTGGCAAGAATCGCCGTGGATCCCGCTGGTGGTAGAAAAACTGGTGTCGGCACACAGTAAAAACCTGACCGGTTTTTGGATCATGCCAGATACAGGCTTTAGCTTTGAAGACGCGGATTTGCAATAAGCAACGCAGGGAGTGGAATGCTTAATTACGTTATCAAACGCTTACTGGGATTGATCCCAACGCTGTTTATCGTCTCGGTGCTGGTGTTTTTATTTGTCCATATGCTGCCCGGCGATCCGGCGCGATTGATTGCCGGCCCCGAAGCCGATGCTCAGGTTATCGAACTGGTGCGCCAGCAACTGGGGCTGGATCAGCCGCTGTATTACCAGTTCTGGCACTACATCAGCAATGCCGTACAGGGGGATTTTGGTCTGTCGATGGTGTCGCGTCGTCCGGTTGCCGATGAGATTGCCAGCCGCTTCATGCCTACATTGTGGCTGACTATTACCAGTATGGTTTGGGCGGTGATATTTGGTATGGCGGCGGGGATTGTGGCCGCCGTCTGGCGTAACCGTTGGCCGGATCGATTGAGCATGACCATCGCGGTATCGGGGATTTCCTTCCCGGCATTTGCTCTGGGGATGCTTTTGATTCAGGTGTTCTCCGTTGAGTTGGGGTGGCTGCCGACTGTTGGTGCAGACAGTTGGCAGCACTACATTTTACCCTCCCTGACACTTGGCGCAGCGGTGGCGGCGGTGATGGCGCGTTTTACCCGTGCTTCATTTGTCGATGTCTTAAGTGAAGATTATATGCGTACCGCGAGGGCGAAAGGGGTGAGCGAAACCTGGGTCATCCTCAAACATGGGTTACGTAATGCGATGATCCCGGTGGTTACCATGATGGGCTTACAGTTTGGCTTCTTGCTCGGCGGCTCCATTGTCGTGGAGAAAGTCTTTAACTGGCCCGGACTTGGACGTTTACTGGTCGATTCGGTAGAAATGCGTGATTACCCGGTGATTCAGGCAGAAATTATGCTTTTCTCGCTGGAATTTATTCTTATCAACTTAGTGGTGGATGTGCTTTACGCTGCCATTAACCCGGCTATCAGGTACAAGTAAGGATGCGATTATTTAACTGGCGACGTCAGGCGGTGTTAAACGCTATGCCACTGGTAAAACCTGACCAGGTACGTACACCGTGGCATGAGTTCTGGCGGCGTTTTCGTCGTCAGCATATGGCGATGAGCGCCGCATTGTTCGTTATCTTATTGATTATAGTGGCTGTTTTGGCGCGCTGGATCGTTCCTTATGACGCCGAAAATTATTTTGACTATGACAACCTGAATAACGGCCCCTCTTTGCAGCACTGGTTTGGCGTCGATTCACTGGGGCGCGACATTTTCAGCCGTGTCCTGGTGGGGGCGCAAATCTCGCTGGCGGCTGGCGTATTTGCGGTGTTTATTGGTGCGGCGATTGGGACGTTGCTGGGCTTGCTGGCAGGATATTATGAAGGCTGGTGGGACCGACTGATCATGCGCATTTGCGATGTGCTGTTTGCGTTTCCCGGTATTTTGCTGGCTATCGCTGTTGTCGCGGTGTTGGGAAGTGGTATTGCTAACGTGATTATCGCCGTCGCTATTTTTTCCATTCCGGCGTTTGCCCGATTGGTGCGCGGCAACACACTAGTGTTGAAACAGCAAACCTTTATTGAATCAGCACGCAGTATTGGTGCCAGCGATGTGACTATTTTGTTGCGTCACATCTTACCGGGGACAGTCTCTTCTATCGTCGTGTTCTTCACCATGCGTATTGGCACCTCGATTATTTCCGCCGCCAGCCTGTCGTTTCTCGGCCTTGGCGCGCAGCCGCCGACGCCAGAGTGGGGGGCGATGCTCAATGAAGCGAGAGCGGATATGGTTATCGCGCCGCATGTGGCGGTTTTTCCGGCACTGGCCATTTTTCTGACCGTGCTGGCTTTCAACTTGCTGGGCGATGGTTTACGCGATGCGCTGGACCCCAAAATTAAAGGATAATCACGGTTGAATATTGCTTGAAAGGGTTATCACCTCGCAGGAAATTATTGCCTGAAGCAAGTGTTGTAACTTTTTGCTGATTTTGTAGAATCTGGTCATTTAGTTAAAAAGTCGCTGTGGGGAACTATTTATGCAGCGGCACAGCGTACTGGCAGTTATTTTGTTAAATGTATTAACATGCTGAGTTTATACGAAAAGATAAAGATAAGGCTGATAATTTTATTTTTATTGGCTGCGCTGTCATTTATTGGTCTTTTTTTCATCATTAACTATCAGTTGGTATCGGAACGTGCGGTAAAACGTGCCGATAGCCGCTTTGAACTTATTCAAAAAAACGTTGGCTATTTCTTTAAAGATATTGAACGTTCGGCCCTGACGTTAAAAGACTCACTCTATTTGTTGAAAAACAGTGAGGAGATTAAACGTGCTGTTATTCTGAAAATGGAAATGATGCCATTTTTAGATTCAGTGGGACTGGTGCTGGATAATAATAAATATTATCTCTTTTCGCGGCGGGCGAACGATAAAATCGTTGTTTATCATCAGGAAAAGGTTAATGGGCCGCTTATCGATGAGGCGGGGCGCGTTATTTTTTCCGATTTTAACCCGTCGCAACGTCCGTGGTCTGTATCCTCGGATGGCTCTGACAGTAGCTGGAATCCGGCATACAATTGCTTTGATCGCCCGGGTAAAAAATGTATTTCTTTTACGCTACGAATTAACGGCAAAGATCGTGATTTGCTGGCTGTTGATAAAATTCACGTCGATTTAAATTGGCGATATCTGAACGAATACCTTGATCAAATCAGCGCAACGGATGAAGTCCTGTTTCTGAAACAAGGTCATGAAATCATTGCCAAGAATCAACTCGCTCGCGAAAAATTGATTATTTATAATAGCGAAGATAGTTATAATATTATTGATTCTGTTGATATAGAATATATCGCAAGGAAATCGGCAGTTCCTAATAATCCATTGTTCGATATCTATTTTTATTATCCTACGGGGGATTTATTTAACGCATCAGACAAACTCTTTTATTTACCATTTGCTTTCATTATTATCGTATTGCTGGTGGTTTACTTAATGACCACCCGTGTGTTCCGTCGACAATTTTCCGAAATGACAACGCTGGTCAATACGCTGGAATTTTTACCCGACTCTGCGGATCAAATGCAGGCACTGAAAATTCGTGAAGGCGATGCAAAAGAGATTATCAGCATCAAAAATTCGATCGCGGAAATGAAAGATGCAGAAGTTGAGCGTTCAAATAAATTGCTCTCGCTGATCTCCTACGATCAGGAAAGCGGGTTTATCAAAAATATGGCGATTATTGAGTCAAACAATAATCAGTATCTGGCCGTTGGGATCATCAAACTGTGCGGACTGGAAGCCGTCGAAGCGGTGTTTGGCGTTGAGGAACGCAACAAAATCGTCAGGAAACTGTGTCAGCAAATTGCCGAGAAATACGCGCAATGTTGCGATATTGTGACATTCAATGCCGATCTCTATTTATTATTGTGTCGGGAAAATGTAGAGATTTTTACCCATAAGATCGCGATGATAAACGATTTCGACAGTAGCTTTGGCTACCGCAATCTGCGTATACATAAATCTGCCATTTGTGAACCTCTGAAAGGCGAAAATGCCTGGAGCTACGCAGAAAAACTAAAACTGGCGATTTCCAGTATCCGCGATCATATGTTCTCTGAATTTATTTTCTGTGATGATGAGAAACTCAGAGAAATTGAAGAAAATATCTGGATTGCGCGCAATATCCGTAATGCAATGGAAAAAGGCGAGCTATTTTTGGTCTATCAACCGATTGTTGATATTAATACCCGCGACATTCTGGGAGCTGAGGCGCTGTGCCGCTGGGTTTCAGCAGAGCGGGGGATAATCTCGCCGCTGAAGTTTATTGCTATCGCTGAAGATATCGGTTTTATCAATGAACTGGGTTATCAAATTATTAAAACGGCGATGGGGGAATTCAGACATTTTAGCCAGCGTGCGGAACTGCAGGAAGGTTTCTTACTGCATATTAATGTTTCGCCCTGGCAGTTAAACGAGCCACACTTTCATGCGCGTTTTACAGCTATTATGGAAGAACATGAGCTGAAAGCGAATAGCATCTGTATTGAGATCACTGAAACAGTGATTGAACGTATTAATGAACATTTTTATCTCAATATTGAACAACTGCGTCAACAAGGAGTACGGATATCGATTGATGACTTTGGTACAGGTTTGTCAAACCTGAAGCGTTTTTATGAAATTAATCCTGACAGCATAAAAGTAGACTCGCAATTTACCGGCGATATTTTCGGCACTGCGGGAAAAATTGTACGCATTATCTTCGACCTGGCCCGCTATAACCGGATCCCGGTAATTGCAGAAGGTGTTGAGAGCGAAGAGGTTGCGCGTGAATTAATCAAATTAGGGTGTATTCAGGCCCAGGGGTATCTATATCAGAAGCCGTTGCCATTCTCTGCCTGGGACAAAAGTGGAAAGTTAGTAAAAGAGTAGTTTAGGTATGTCCAGAATCAATAAATTCGTACTTACAGTCAGTCTGCTGATTTTTATCATGATTTCAGCAGTTGCCTGCGGGATCTATACCCAGATGGTAAAAGAACGGGTGTATGGCCTGAAACAGTCCGTTATTGATACTGCTTTTGCGGTGGCAAATATTGCCGAATATCGGCGCAGTGTGTCAATTGATCTCATTAACACGCTTAATCCGACTGAAGAACAACTGTTGGTTGGCTTGCGCACAGCTTACGCTGACTCGGTTTCACCTTCTTATTTGTATGATGTTGGTCCTTATCTGATTTCCAGCGACGAGTGTATTCAGGTTAAGGAGTATGAAAAAAATTATTGTGCAGATATTATGCAGGTTGTTAAGTATCGGCATGTCAAAAATACGGGGTTTATCTCTTTTGACGGTAAAACCTTCGTCTATTATCTCTATCCGGTTACTCACAACCGCAGTCTGATATTTTTGCTTGGGCTGGAACGATTTTCGTTACTCTCAAAGTCGCTGGCAATGGATAGCGAGAACCTGATGTTCTCTTTATTCAAAGGTGGCAAGCCAGTTGTTGGGGATGAATATAACGCGAAAAATACCATCTTTACTGTTTCGGAAGCGATGGAACACTTCACTTATTTACCAACGGGGTTGTATGTCTTTGCTTATAAGAAGGATGTCTATTTTCAGGTTTGTACTTTAATTATTTTCTTTGCCGCATTAGTGGCAGCGATATCGGGGATAAGTTGCATGTATCTGGTACGCAGAGTCATTAATCGCGGCATCGTTGAGAAAGAAGCTATCATTAATAACCATTTTGACCGCGTGCTGGATGGTGGGCTTTTCTTCTCGGCGGCGGATGTCAAAAAACTCTACAGCATGTATAACTCAGCGTTTCTTGACGACCTGACGAAAGCAATGGGCAGAAAATCTTTTGATGAAGATTTAAAAGCCCTGCCGGAAAAAGGTGGCTATTTGTGCCTGTTTGACGTCGATAAATTCAAAAACATTAACGATACCTTCGGGCATTTGCTGGGCGATGAAGTGTTGATGAAGGTAGTGAAAATTCTCAAATCACAGATTCCGGTAGATAAAGGCAAAGTCTACCGCTTTGGCGGCGACGAATTTGCGGTGATTTATACCGGTGGTACTCTGGAAGAGTTGCTATCAATACTAAAAGAAATCGTCCATTTCCAGGTGGGGAGCATTAACTTAAGCACCAGTATCGGCGTGGCGCATTCAAATGAATGTACTACCGTTGAACGGCTGAAAATGCTGGCAGATGAGCGGCTGTATAAAAGTAAGAAAAACGGCAGGGCGCAGATTAGCTGGCAATAATGCTTATTAGCAGGCCGGGCGGGTAATTTGCCCGGCCTGACATTAATTAAACCCGACTACCCCACAAATCGTACTCATCGGCGTGTTCGACTTTCACACGCACAATATCACCCGGCTTAACGTTGGTTTCACCATTGAGATAAACCGCGCCGTCAATTTCCGGTGCATCTGCCATGCTGCGGCCAATCGCGCCTTCTTCGTCCACTTCGTCAATGATCACCAGAATTTCACGACCCACCTTCTCCTGCAGACGCTTGGCGGAAATCTGCTGTTGCAGTTGCATGAAGCGGTTCCAGCGTTCTTCTTTCACTTCTTCCGGAACCTGGTCAGGCAGGGCATTGGCATCAGCACCTTCAACCGGGCTGTATTTAAAGCAACCAACGCGATCCAGACGAGCTTCTTTCAGGAAATCGAGCAGCATCTGGAAATCTTCTTCCGTCTCGCCAGGGAAGCCGACAATAAAGGTTGAGCGCAGTGTCAGTTCCGGGCAAATTTCGCGCCACTGTTTAATGCGCGCCAGTTGGCGATCTACAGAACCCGGACGCTTCATCAGTTTGAGAATGCGCGGGCTGGCGTGCTGTAACGGAATATCCAGATACGGCAGAATTTTGCCTTCTGCCATCAACGGGATGACGTCATCCACATGCGGGTAAGGGTAAACGTAGTGCAGGCGCGTCCAGATCCCCAGTTTTGATAGCTGTTCGCACAGGCTGACCATGCTGGTTTTTACCGGTTCGCCGTTGTGGAAGCCAGTGCGGTGTTTTACATCAACACCATACGCGGAAGTATCCTGGGAGATCACCAGAATCTCTTTAACACCCGCATCAACCAGACGTTTCGCTTCACTTAACACTTCGCCAATCGGGCGGCTCACCAGATCGCCGCGCATAGACGGAATAATGCAGAAGGTGCAACGATGGTTACAGCCTTCGGAAATCTTCAGATAAGCATAATGATGCGGTGTCAGCTTAACACCTTGCTCCGGCACCAGGCTCAGGAATGGGTTGTGTTTCGGTTTTGGCACGTAGTGATGAACGTGTTCCAGAACCTGCTCGTAGCTATGAGGGCCGGTGATTTCCAGCACTTTTGGATGGACTTCGCGGATTTGATCTTCTTTCGCCCCCAGACAACCGGTCACAATTACCTTGCCGTTTTCATTCAACGCTTCGCCAATGGCTTCCAGTGATTCTTGCACCGCACTGTCAATAAAGCCGCAGGTGTTGACGATCACCATATCTGCGTCGTCATAGCTCGGTACTACATCATAACCTTCAGTGCGCAGTTCAGTCAGAATGCGCTCTGAATCGACGAGGTTTTTCGGACAGCCGAGGGAAACAAAGCCGATTTTCGGCTGGGGAGTTACTTTGCTCATAGCTTAAAAAATATTCAGTTACAGGAAAGGTCAGGGCAGGGATTCTACAGAGTTCTGGATAAAATTTGTATCGCAATCTGGTCAACCGGTGAGGAAAGCGCCCCAAATAAAGGGGCGCAAATGAGGATCATGCTACAGAATTTTCAGTTAGCGTCTCCGTAGGCTGGCTGCTGGATTTGTCCCGCAGCGTAAAGACCGAAATAAGCGTGAAGCAACCGGCAATAGCCCCCAGGATTAGATGGGTTTCAGCAAAGCCAATGGTGTCATACAGATAGCCTGCAATGGGTGAATAGATTGCTGTGGCGATGGATGCCACAAAAAGCACTAGCAGGTAGACCGTTGAAGAGAGTTTATGATCAAAGTTAGCCGCGATAAATTTAAACACAGACACCAGGATCAGTGGTTTTTCGATGGCGTGAATCATTTTAACGGCTGTAATCCACACCGGTCCCAGTTGGATTGCAGAACCGGCAATGCGTAACGACATAATGGTTCCGGCAATCACTAACGCCCATTTTGCACCAGTGCGGTTAACAAACCACGGCATCAGGCAGAGAAATAAGGTTTCTCCGCAGACCTGAACAGAAGCCAGAATTCCGTACCAGCGATTGCCTTCTTCTGGTGTCGGAAATTGCAGCGAAAAATACTGTGCGAACTGTTGATCGTAGGTGTCATAAATTTGTGTTACGAACAGAGTGAACATCAATAAAAACCAGAACTGACTATTTTTTGCCAGCTCAAGGGCATGGATGGCTTTCAGCGAATTGGTTTTTTCAATTTCGGCCTCGGTAAGTTCGATTTTGGTAAACATAAAGCAGATTGCGGCGATCACAATGGCGCAGCTTGCCAGCCAGAAAGAGAGATTAGGGTTGGTATCAATATATTTACCAACAATCCACGCGGCGGCGGCCCATCCCAGAGAGCCCCACATCCTTACGCGACCATATTCAAAATGATAACGACGCGAAACTTTATCTATCCAGGAATCCAGAACGCCACAGCCAGAATTAAAAATGATCCCCAGGTAAACGCCACCCAAAACAGCGCCCAGCCAGAAGTTATGAACCAGAAGCGGGGCATACACATAAATAAAGAATGGGCCTACGGGAAGTAATAATGCGACGAGGATCCAGATGAGTTGTTTCTTAAGACCAAATTTATCGGAGATGAAACCGAAGAACGGCTGCATTAATAACGCAATGAAAGCATTAACGGAATAAAGTAATCCTGTGCGTGTGGCGGTAATTTCCAGATGCTGTGTCGTCCATATGACAAAAAATGCCATCGTTGCCGACCAGGCGAAGAGGTACAGAAAATCGAAAATACTGAGCAAAATATAATTACGTTTACCGGGCAATAACATAGCCATATCCTCAATCACTGGCGTTGGGTCATTTACCGTTGGCACAGGCATTAGCTGTGCTTACTGGTTATTGTTTTGGTATGCATCTCCGGAAATGTCATACGTTAACAATTTCATTTTTACTCTGGCCCTGACATTGATGATTAGGCAATGTGTTAAATGAATGTTTGAGATTTACATCACATTTATTGCTGATAATAAAAAAGATTTAGCGAAATGGATCACTAAATCTTCTTTATGAGAACGTATTACTTTTATGCCTTGCGTGTTAGCTCATCTGCCAGCGTGCGAAGGTGTTCGGCAATATTCATCAGATCAGCCTGTGGTGAGTGCAGAGGGCCAGCAGAATTACGCACGACCAGACGGCTGGGAAGGATGGTTGAAGAGCGGAGCATAGCTTGTGCATCGTCCGGCTGTAAAATTTGTTGAACGGCAATTTTCCCTTGCAAATCAAAGTCGATTGCGACGGTCGTCAGTGAAGGTTCAAAAAACGCACTCTCATAGGTGTCGTCATAGCCAATGACAGAAATATCCTGCGGGATTTTACGTTTTTGTTGATGTAAGGCGCTTAACGCACCCAACGCCATCTGATCGTTCGCGATCAGAAGAGCGGTCGCCTGTGGCGTTTCACGTAGCATCTGTAATATCGCCAGATAGCCGCTTTGAGCGTCCCAGCTACCGTAATGTATGGCCAGCGGTGTCAGTTGGAGTGAGGCGAGGGTATCGCGCCAGGTATTGAGTCGTAACCGCGCCGGTACTGAATTTTCAGGGCCAGAGATCAAGCAAAATTGACGATGCCCCAAGTCGTAAAGATATTTTACGCTGGCGCGTGCACCTTCTGCGGGATTAAAGGTGACGTTAAACACCGGGCTATAAGGGTCCACGTCGAGAAACAGACACAATACATCACTGTTTTCAGCAACCAGAGTTTCAGCCAATGCCGTTTCCAGGGGGGCGTTGATAATAATCTTTGTTACCCGTTGTGCTTTTAAGTCATTAACTGCAGCCTGAATACCTTTAATATCAACATCATCAATCATCGATATCAGCACCTGATATCCCTGCTCCCCGGCATATTTTTTTACCGCCGCCGCAATTTGTGAAGGGGCATGTAGGGCGAGTGAGGTGGTGACCAGCCCCACCGTTTTGCTCTCTTTCCCTACCAACTGTTGAGCTACGCGATTTGGAACGTACTTCAGTTCGGCAATGGCTTGTTCAATTTTTTGACGTGTTTTGGCAGACACGTTCGCTGAATTGTTAAGCACCCGCGACACTGTCTGATAAGAAACATTGGCATGACGAGCAACATCGGCAAGGGTTGCAGCTTTGGTTTTCATATTCGCCCCGGCTAAAAGATTTGTCACAGTATACCGCAGTGAATGTCATACGTATCACGCTCACGTATTTCAGCGCATGTCTGCCAAACAGTGGAGCCTGTTTGAATGGAAAAACGCGTAGTTGCTCACATTTCTACCGGACACTTCTTGCATAACGAAGCAATTAATTACTAGATGACAGTATTGTGAACGAATAACATTTTTTGTCTGTTTAAAACAATTCAGGAGTCAGCATGGACAAGCATCCACCGATCATCCCCACAGCCCCGTGGTTACTTCATGGTGCCGATTACAATCCGGAACAATGGTTACATGTCCCTGGGATCCTGGAGAAAGATATTGCCATGATGCAACAGGCTGGTTGTAACACCATGTCGGTGGGCATCTTTAGCTGGTCAATGCTGGAACCCACAGAGGGGGAATATCGCTTTGACTGGCTGGATGAGGTGTTGGATAAACTTCATGCTGGCGGGATCTCTGTCTTCCTGGCAACCCCGAGCGGAGCCAAACCCGCCTGGCTTGCAGCACGTTATCCAGAGGTTCTGAGAGTTAGCGCGTCACGCGAGAAAATGCTTCACGGCGGTCGCCATAATCACTGCCTTTCTTCGCCAGTGTATAAAGAAAAAGTGACGCAAATTAACCGTAAGCTGGCGCAGCGATACGCGAATCATCCGGCGGTTCTGGGATGGCATATCAGTAATGAGTATGGCGGTGAGTGTCATTGTAACGGATGCCAACAGGCGTTTCGCCATTGGTTGCAGACTCGTTACACCACTCTTGAGGCACTTAATCAGGCATGGTGGACAGGCTTCTGGAGCCATACATACAGTGACTGGTCACAAATTGAGTCACCTTCTCCATTAGGTGAGATGTCTAACCACGGCCTGAATCTTGACTGGCGACGCTTTGTCACATCGCAGGTAAAAGAATTCTATCAAATGGAAGTCGCGCCGCTAAAAGCAGAACGGCCTGAGTTACCCGCGACGACCAATTTTATGTGGTATTTCAATGATTACAACTACTGGTCATTAGCTGAGGTTGTCGATTTTGTAAGTTGGGATAGCTATCCCATGTGGCACAAACAGGAAGATGAACGCGCCGTAGCTTGTAAAACAGCGATGTATCACGATCTGATGCGTACCTTGAAAAATAAACCGTTCATTCTGATGGAATCCACCCCCAGCCAGACAAGTTGGCAGCCAACCAGCAAATTGAAAAAGCCGGGAATGAACATTCTTTCTTCTTTACAGGCCGTCGCTCATGGCGCAGATGGCGTGCACTATTTTCAGTGGCGTAAGAGTCGCGGATCCGTGGAGAAGTTTCATGGTGCGGTGGTTGATCACGTCGGTCATCTGGAGACGCGTACCGGGCGCGAAGTTATACAGCTAGGGCAACGACTGGCACATCTTAAGCAATTGGTCGGGACGAAAACTCAGGCTAAAGTTGCCATTATTTTCGACTGGGAAAACCGCTGGGCGGTTAATGATGCTGCCGGGCCGCGCAATTGCGGTATCCATTACGAACAAACGGTAGTGGATCATTACCGACCTTTCTGGGAGCAGGGGGTGGCGGTCGATATTATCAACGCTGATTGTGATCTTACGGGGTATCAATTAGTTATCGCTCTAATGCTCTATATGGTTCGCGATGGATTTGCTGATCGTGCCCGTGCCTATGTCGAAGCTGGTGGCAATTTTGTCACCACTTACTGGTCCGGGATTGTCAATGAAACTGATTTATGTCACCTGGGCGGTTTTCCTGGCCCGTTGCGTGACCTGATGGGCGTGTGGGCTGAAGAGATCGATAGCCTTAATGATTATCAGCATAACGAAGTTATCTGCGAGCCGAATGCCTATGGATTGCAAGGTAAATGGCAGGCAAGGGAATTATGTGCGGTTATTCACGCCGAAGGCGCACAGGTTCTGGCGCGCTATGGTGAGGATTTTTATGCAGGTACACCTGCGTTAACGGTAAATCACGTCGGACAGGGACGTGCTTTCTATGTGGCTTCGCGTAATGATGCGTCATTTCATCAAGCGTTTGCTGCGATGTTGATCAACTCACTTAATCTTCCAAAAGCCCTTGCGACTGAACTTCCTGTTGGCGTTATTGCAACGCGTCGGACAGACGGCAATCAGGAATGGGTTTTTGTACAAAATTACACTGCTCATGTACAAAATGTGGTGCTTCCTGGTGCATGGCGAGTGGCGGAAACAGGCAAGGCTTGTTCACAAGAATTAGAACTGGCACCCTGGGGATGCGAGATACTGGAAAGAGAAATAATGTAAATTATTATTAATAAGATGTGAAGTATTGATCCTTGACAGCACTTTGTTCAAAAAGTAGCCATACTATTTAATTGCACTAAGGCTGCAAAGAGGAGGATCGAAGTATGTTCGTTGACAGACAGCGAAGCGATCTGCTTAATCGGTTGAACGATGCTCGAGTTGACCTCGCCGCATATGTGCGACTGAGGAAGGCCAAAGGATACATGTCCGTCAGCGAAAGCAATCATCTACGAGATAACTTTTTTAAACTGAATCGCGAACTGCACGATAAATCGCTGCGGTTGAATCTTCACCTGGATCAGGAAGAGTGGAATGCTCTTCATCATGCTGAAGAAGCATTAGCGACAGCCGCAGTATGTTTGATGAGTGGGTATCATGATTGCCCAACTTTTATTACCGTCAACGCCGATAAGCTTGAAAATTGTCTGATGAGCTTAACGCTGAGTATCCAGAGCCTGGAGAAGCACGCCATGCTTGAGCAGGCCTGAAAGCTAAGGGGGAGAAGGCGTCTCCCCCTTCATATTTAAGTTTATGTAAAAATAAATTTGTCACGCCCCTGACTGACTACGCTTTAAGCCAGAGTCAATCCGGAGGTGTTATGTATCGACAATCCTTTTACCTTGTGCCCCTTCTCTGTATTCCTTCCGCTCTTTGGGCGGCACCCGAAACGGTAAATGTCGAAGTACTGCAGGATAAACTCGACCATCCGTGGGCGCTGGCCTTCTTACCGGATAATCACGGCATGTTAATCACCCTGCGCGGCGGCGAGTTACGCCACTGGCAAGCAGGAAAAGGATTATCTGCGCCGCTTGCCGGTGTGCCGGAAGTCTGGGCGCACGGGCAGGGCGGTTTGCTGGATGTGGCATTAGCGCCTGATTTTGCCCAGTCGCGCCGTATCTGGTTAAGTTTTTCTGAAGTCGGTGATGATGGTAAAGCCGGAACTGCCGTAGGTTATGGCCGCTTAACTGATGACCTCGCAAAAGTGACGGACTTCCGCACCGTTTTTCGCCAGACGCCAAAACTTTCTACCGGTAATCATTTTGGCGGGCGGCTGGTATTTGATGGTAAAGGCTATCTGTATATTGGTCTGGGTGAAAACAATCAGCGCCCGACGGCGCAGGATCTGGATAAATTGCAGGGTAAATTAGTGCGCCTGACCGACCAGGGCGAGATCCCGGATGATAATCCCTTTGTGGAGGAGTCTGGTGTGCGAGCCGGGATCTGGTCTTATGGCATTCGTAACCCGCAAGGGATGGCGATGAATCCGTGGAGTAATACGCTGTGGTTGAATGAACACGGTCCGCGCGGCGGCGATGAAATTAATATCCCGGAAAAAGGTAAAAACTACGGTTGGCCGCTGGCAACTTGGGGGATGAATTACTCAGGTTTTAAAATACCGGAAGCGAAAGGGGAAATTGTCGCCGGGACTGAACAACCCATTTTTTACTGGAAGGATTCACCGGCGGTGAGCGGCATGGCCTTCTATAACAGCGACAAATTCCCCCAGTGGCGGCAAAAATTATTTATTGGCGCGCTGAAAGATAAAAATGTCATCGTGATGAGCGTTAAAGGCAACAAGGTGGCAGAAGATGGTCGCATATTAACGGACAGGAGGCAGCGAATTCGTGATGTTCGCAGCGGACCCGACGGTTATTTATACGTTCTGACCGACGAGTCCAATGGAGAATTACTCAAAGTTAGCCCACGCAATAATTAGCTAACAGGGATCATCACAACTTTACGCACCGCGGGGCGTTCGGTGAGTTGCTGATACCAGCGTTGCAGATTCGGACGTGGTGTCCAGGTCAGGCCAACGTTAAACAAATTGTAGATAAACGGCGCGATGGCAATGTCGCCCACACCAAATGCATCGCCGGAGAACCATTTCACTTTCGCCAGCTCTGCATCGAGAAGGGCAAACAGGGCGTCGCATTCCTTGCAACTGGCATCAATGGCGGCCTGATCGCGCTTTTCCGGTGGCGTTCTGACCAATCCCATCAGGATCCCTCGATGGGCATTACTGAGCGTCTGGTTTGCCCAGTCCATCCACTTTTCGGCTTCTGCGCGGCGTGCCGGTGAGTCGATCCATAAACGGTTTTGCCCGTACTGTGCTGCAATGTAGCGGACAATGGCGTTTGATTCCCAAAGAATTAAATTACTTTCGTCGTCACGCAACAGCGGCACTAGCCCGTTAGGATTCATCGCCAGAAAATCGGCGTCATGGTTTACCCCAAACTCACGACCCGCCAAAATTTGCTCATAAGGTAGTTCCAGTTCTTCGAGCGTCAGCAACACTTTTTTAACGTTGGTTGAATTATTCCGACCCCACAGCGTAATCATAGTCACCCCTTTTATACAGGCAGCCACAGGCTGAACAGGATTCCGATGGTGAAGTAAAGTTAACTTTTAAGCAACAGTGAGTAAAAAAATGACACCAGAAGCAGCGAAGCGGCAGGATATTGCATAAACTTTAAAAACTTTACCAACTTACGGTTTCTTTAAGCTTGTGTGTGCGTTATTAATCACCGAACTTATCATACGGCGATATAACGTATTTTTTTTGAATGGATACTCGGGTGGCATTTATGACGCAATACTCCTCTTTCCTTCGTGGTCTTGCAGCGGGTTCTGCATTTTTATTCCTTTTTGCCCCAACAGCATTTGCGGCGGAACAGACCGTTGAAGCGCCGAGCGTGGATGCGCGTGCATGGATTTTAATGGATTATGCCAGCGGCAAAGTGCTGGCAGAAGGCAATGCGGATGAGAAACTGGACCCCGCAAGCCTGACTAAAATCATGACCAGCTATGTGGTTGGGCAGGCGCTTAAGGCCGATAAGATCAAACTCACCGATATGGTGACGGTCGGCAAAGATGCCTGGGCAACGGGCAATCCAGCGCTGCGCGGTTCATCGGTCATGTTTCTCAAACCGGGCGATCAGGTCTCTGTGGCGGATTTGAATAAAGGTGTGATCATTCAGTCCGGTAATGATGCCTGTATTGCACTGGCAGATTATGTTGCGGGCAGCCAGGAGTCATTTATTGGTTTGATGAATGATTATGCGAAGAAACTGGGCCTGACCAACACCACCTTCCAGACGGTACACGGCCTGGATGCACCGGGGCAGTTTAGTACCGCGCGCGATATGGCATTGCTGGGTAAAGCGTTAATTCACGATGTACCGGAAGAGTATGCCATTCATAAAGAGAAAGAGTTTACCTTTAACAAAATTCGCCAACCTAACCGTAATCGCCTGTTGTGGAGCAGTAACGTTAATGTTGATGGTATGAAGACCGGAACCACGGCAGGTGCGGGATACAATCTGGTCGCTTCGGCTACCCAGGGTGATATGCGTTTGATCTCTGTGGTGCTGGGGGCGAAAACTGACCGTATCCGTTTTAATGAGTCTGAGAAATTACTGACCTGGGGTTTCCGCTTCTTTGAAACCGTGACACCAATTAAACCTGATGCCACCTTTGTGACTCAGCGGGTTTGGTTTGGTGATAAGAGCGAAGTGAATCTCGGTGCCGGTGAAGGGGGATCGGTGACTATCCCTCGTGGGCAACTGAAAAACCTGAAAGCCAGTTACATGTTAACGGAACCGCAGCTTACCGCACCGCTGAAAAAAGGTCAGGTCGTCGGCACTATTGATTTCCAGCTTAACGGCAAGTCGATTGAACAGCGTCCGCTGATCGTGATGGAAAATGTGGAAGAGGGCGGATTTTTTGGTCGGATGTGGGACTTCGTAATGATGAAATTCCATCAGTGGTTCGGCGGCTGGTTCTCTTAATCTTCTGATGACCGGATGACGCGTTAACGTCATCCGGTTATGCATCATCAATACATCAACTTAATATGCTGCGTCTGTGCGTACTTCACATACTCATCTTCCGGGCAACGATCGCTTACCACAATATCAAATCGTTTCAGGTCACTCATGCGTACCGGGCGTACCTTGCCAAACTTACTGTGGTCGACAACCAGCACATGCTTTTGCGCCATCGACATGGCCCAGTGTTTTACCGGCAACTCTTCAAGATTAAAACAGGTAGCACCTTTACTGATATGCACTCCGGCTGCGGAATAAAAAGCGATATCTGGACAGAAATTATTCAACGTCAATTGAAAATCGACGGGTTTAAAAATGGCGTTACTGGCATGAAATTCACCGCCGCAAAGAAACACCCGGCAATGGGGTTTCTCTTTCAGTGCCAGAAAGGTATTTAGTGAATAACAAACGGCGGTGAAAGGGATTTCATTATCTATCGCTTCAATAATCCACGGCGTGGTAGTGCCACAGTCAAAAAAGAGGGTCTGATCGGGTTCTACCAGCGTCGCAGCCAGTTTTGCCGCCCGGCGTTTTTCTTCCACCAGACGGGATTTTTGATCGCTTAACAGGTAATGGCTGGCACTGCGCGGTTCCAGAACGATATAACCGCCGAGTAATACGACGGGGGCGCTGTTGTTATTCAAATCGCGGCGAATCGTCATCTCTGAAACCCCGAGCAGGGTGGCGGCGTCCTTCAGATGTAACTTATCGCTGCGTTTTAATTCTTGCAGTAATTGCCCGATACGCTCTTCGCGACGTGTTTCCATAATCCCTCTGAATTGTTATTGAAGCGAGCCGCCTGATATTACACTTTTTATCCGAAATCAGCCACGCACCCAGCCTTTACGTATTGGTAAGGCGAAACAGATGCGATACCACAATTGCAGCCGCTGGTAGAGCCTGGATCCCACAGCTTGCCAGATAATCTGGGCGTTAAGGCAACCAATCATTCCCGCCAACAATCCACCAAGCATGTCCAGCGGCCAGTGAACACCGAGATAAACGCGCGACCAGGCAATAACTACCGCCAGTACCATGAGGATTGCTCCTGACCACAAACGATGCCAGCATAAAAATGCCAGCGCAAAGGTAAATATCACCGTGCCATGATCGCTCGGGAAAGAGTCATCTACTGCATGATGCAGGAAGTTATAGCCGACATTCTCGACAAATGGACGGTCATGCGGAAACAGATGGCCCATCGTCCAGGAAACAAACAGACTGACCGCTAGCGCGATGGCGATTTTTATCACCAGTTGTCGTTGCGCCGTAAATCCCCATAGCCAAAGCACCGTAGCCAACAATGGCACCACGGTAATTAAATCTTTGGCAATAAAAATTGCTAACGAAATCATCCATGCGGATGAGTCTGGCGTCGCATTAATAAGAGAGAATAATGAATAATTCAGATTTTCCAGCATAACTTTCAGACTCAAAAGGTGATTAGTGGGCAGCCATCAGGCAAGTCGATGAGAATAAATCGCTTGTTAAACAGGGTAAAGCGGCATCGTCTTATTTACCTCAACCGGATTGGCTTACAGCAGAGAATGGTAACGCGAAGAAATTAAATAAAGCTTAAAGAAAGGGGGGCTATACTCGGAATAACGTAAGAATGTGCTTAACCGTGGTTTCAGCTACAAAATTTGCTTTCTCGTTTGCCACGCTTTTATTAAAATTTGCGCGATTATTATTGGCGAAGAAATTGCATGCAAAATAAATTAGCAACAGGTGCCAGACTTGGGCGTCAGGCATTACTTTTCCCCCTCTGTCTGGTGCTCTACGAATTCTCGACCTATATCGGCAACGATATGATTCAACCCGGTATGCTCGCCGTGGTGGAGCAGTATCAGGCGGGTATTGACTGGGTTCCTACTTCGATGACCGCTTACCTGGCGGGAGGGATGTTTTTACAGTGGCTGTTAGGACCACTGTCGGATCGTATTGGTCGCCGTCCGGTAATGTTAGCTGGCGTGGTGTGGTTCATAATCACCTGCCTGGCGATATTACTGGCGCAAAACATTGAACAATTCACGCTGTTGCGCTTTCTACAGGGGATAAGCCTCTGTTTCATTGGCGCTGTGGGTTACGCCGCGATTCAGGAATCTTTTGAAGAGGCGGTTTGTATCAAGATCACCGCGCTGATGGCGAATGTGGCGCTGATTGCTCCGTTACTCGGGCCATTGGTGGGTGCCGCGTGGATTCATGTGTTGCCCTGGGAAGGGATGTTTGTGTTGTTTGCTGCATTGGCGGCGATCTCCTTCTTCGGTCTGCAACGTGCGATGCCAGAAACGGCTACGCGCATTGGCGAGAAACTGTCGCTGAAAGAGCTTGGTCGAGACTATAAGCTGGTACTGAAGAACAGCCGCTTTGTTGCAGGAGCGCTGGCGCTGGGATTTGTCAGTCTGCCGTTACTGGCGTGGATTGCCCAGTCACCGATTATCATCATCACCGGTGAACAGTTGAGTAGCTATGAATATGGTTTGCTGCAAGTGCCCATTTTCGGCGCGTTAATTGCGGGTAATTTGCTGCTGGCACGTCTGACCTCGCGCCGTACCGTACGTTCGCTGATTATTATGGGGGGCTGGCCGATTATGATTGGTCTGCTGGTCGCCGCAGCGGCCACGGTCATCTCATCGCACGCGTATTTATGGATGACCGCCGGGTTAAGTATTTATGCTTTTGGTATTGGTCTGGCGAATGCAGGGCTGGTGCGTTTAACGTTGTTCGCCAGTGATATGAGTAAAGGGACGGTATCGGCGGCGATGGGGATGTTGCAAATGCTGATCTTTACCGTAGGTATTGAGATCAGTAAACATGCCTGGCTGAATGGCGGTAATGGATTGTTTAATCTGTTTAATCTTGCCAACGGAGTTTTGTGGCTGCTGCTGATGTTTATCTTTTTAAAAGATAAACAAACAGGAAATTCTAACGACGGATAAGAAAATGCCTGGTTGTTTTATACAATCAGGCATTCAGGGATTAGTGGTGATGGTCGTCGATCTGATGTTCGATTACCATCCCTTCGCCTACGCTGGCAAGGTGACGGACATATGGATGTGCACGGTAAGCCGGAGCTGGCGTAGGGACCACGTATACGGTTTGCGGCACGCTGGCAACGCTGACGGCTTGCGGAACGCTGACTGAATCAGGGACCACCACCACTTTGTATCCACTCGGCACATCAACGGTGACACTTTGCGCCATTGCCACACCAGTAAAACTCAACAGAAACGCGCCCAGCAGTACACATTTTTTCATCATCATTTCGCCTGAAATAATCCAGAAGGGTAATTTCCGCGGATTATGCATCCTTCATTCAGGCATTGTGTTGCCGGGCGTGCTGCCGTTTTATTGATTAAATGGCGCTTCGTGTTTAAGAACTTTATCGATAATGTCCAGTACGCCTTCATGGTTATTGGAGCCTGCACGGTATTTCGCCGCCGCTACGACTGCGTTGCCAGCATTTTCCATTGCAAAGCTAAAGCCCGCCTGACGCAGCATCTCAATATCATTACCGCCATCGCCAAAAACCACCACTTCGCTGTCGTCTATGCCCCATAATTTCTGGAGTTGACGCAGGCCATTGGCTTTATGTACGCCGGGGATAATCAAATCGATACTACCGTTGCCGGTATGGACTGGCACCATAATATCGCCAATAGAATCATGTAACTCTTTTTGCACTTGCGGAATCAGTTCGTCAGAGAGATTTAACCCAAACTTGAAGAAGATATCGTCGATATTGTCAAAGTTATCGACATATTCCAGGCGATGATAGTACATCTCCGCCACGGCCTTCATTTCGGCGTCATACTTTTTCAGGGTATAGGCGCTATTTTTTCCACAGGCAATAATTTCCACCTCCGGGCGCGTCAGTAAATGCTCCACAATAGTGGAAAATGCGTCCTTCGACAGTTCGCCATTAAAAACATCTTTGCCTTCGTTCACCACCCAGCCGCCGTTTTCCGCCACAAAGGCAATTTCATTGGCAATTTCGGGAAAGAACGAAATTAACTGATAATATTGATTTCCACTGGCGACCACAAAGCGAATACCTTGTGCTTTCATCTGCTGATACTGGGCCGTAAACCGCTCACGGTTATAGGTTTTTTGATCGCTTAAGAAAGTACCGTCCATATCTACCGCAATTAATTTAATGCCCATCAACTATTCTCCATCGCAGTTTGCGTTTTTGTATCGGGTTTGGCGACGGCTTTAGCGACAATAGCCGCAAGAATAACCAGCGCCAGCACAACCAGCATTGCACTACGTAATCCATAATGTTCTCCGAGATAGCCCAGCAGTGGCGGCCCGACGAGGAATGCCAGATAACCCGTCGTTGCCACTACGCTGACGCGGGTCGACGCATCGGGGCCGGTATCGCTGGCGGCAGAAATGGTTAGTGGGAAGCCCAGAGAAGCGCCCAATCCCCAAAGCACAACAGACACCCCAGCGACCCATGCGCTATCGACAAAAATAATCAGTCCGATACCCAACGCACCCATCAAGGCACTGGCACGTACTACGGCAACGCGGCTGTAACGGTCGATGAACCAGCCACCGGTGAAGCGTCCAACGGTCATCCCCAATGTGAAACCGGCATAAATCAGTGAGCCTGACGTTGGACTAAAACCGTGGCCATCAACCATTAATAAGGGTAACCAATCGTTGGCAGAGCCTTCTGCAAAAGCCATTGCCAGTACTACGACACCAATCAACAGCAACTGGATATCACGGTAAAAAGGCACACCTTTTTCGTCATGCTGCGAGCCATCGGCAGCGTTTTTGCCCGTACCGCCAGGGATTGCCTTAATAGCAATATAAATAGGTGCGATGCCCGCCAGTGCCGCCAACAAAATATGTACAGTTGCCGGAACACCAAAGGCTGTCAACGCCATCCCGACACCAGCGCCTGCCAGCGTGCCCAGGCTATAAAAGCCGTGCATCATAGGCAAAACCGTTTTATTCATTTCTCGCTCAACGGCTGCGCCTTCAACGTTTATCGCCACTTCAGCGGAACCAAAACTGGCTCCAAAGACACCAAGACCAACGGCAAAGAGGACGGGGGATGTCAGCCAGAGCGCCAGACTTAATATCATCATCCCGATCAAAGCGCAGGACATAGTGACCAGAATGACATTACGCGTCCCAAAGCGTTTCACTAACCACGCCGAGCAGAGGATACCGCTCATCGAACCTATCGACAGGCCAAAGAGTACACCGCCCATTTCAGCGATAGAGACAGAGAGAATATCCCGAATTGCTGGCGTGCGGGTGGCCCAGGAAGCCATTAGCAGTCCTGGCAAAAAGAAGAACATAAACAACGCCCAGGTACGGCGTTTCAAGGCATTACGTGAAGAATTTACTGTCATAGATCACGTCAAAAAAAGAAGAGGGAAGACAACCTTAGCAAGGTTGTGTACATTTGTACACAATTGCAGAGAGAGGGTAAAAATATGCGCCGCGCTAATGATCCCCAACGGCGAGAAAAAATCATTCAGGCCACGCTGGAGGCAGTGAAACTTTACGGGATACATGCCGTTACGCACCGTAAAATCGCCACCCTCGCCGGAGTGCCGTTAGGATCAATGACCTACTATTTTTCAGGAATTGATGAGTTGTTGCTGGAAGCGTTTAGCCGTTTTACGCAGACGATGTCGCGGCAATATCAGGCTTTTTTTGATGATGTCAATGACGCCCCCAGCGCCTGCCAGGCCATAACAGACATGATCTACAGCTCGCAGGTCGCAACGCCGGATAACATGGAACTGATGTACCAGCTCTACGTATTGGCCAGCCGAAAACCGCTATTAAAAACGGTGATGCAAAACTGGATGCAGCGTAGTCAGCAAACGCTTGAACAATGGTTTGAACCGGAAACTGCCCGGGCGCTGGATGCTTTTATTGAAGGGATGAGTCTGCATTTTGTCACCGACCGTAAGCCGCTATCGCATGAGGAGATTTTGAGGATGGTGGAGCGAGTGGCAGGGCTGGAGATAAATTTCAGGCAACAAAAAACCCATCAACCTTGAACCTAAATGGCGGGGTTGATGGGCTCCACAAAATGGGGACATCAAAGAAAAGCAGTGGCACTAATTAAGACTGATACCCTGAAGAAAAGTTCTGCGGTTGTACAAAAAAATTTCATTTTTAGGGCAACTTCAGTTTTATCCGAGTCTGGGCCATACCATCACAATGATTGTCCCTGCCAGTGTCAGCAGTACGTTAGCTATTGCATAAGTGCCCGCATAGCCCAGCGCCGGGATGTTACTGCGGGCTGTATCACTGATGATCTCCATTGCCGGTGCGCAGGTTCGTGCGCCCATCATTGCGCCGAATAACAGTGCGCGGTTCATACGCAATACGTAAGCACCGAACAGGAAGCAGATAACAACGGGCACCAGACTGACAATCAATCCGGCAATCAACATCTGACCGCCAATCGCGCCCAGGCCGTTATTGATGCCGCTACCGGCGCTTAAACCAACACCCGCCATAAACACCATCAAACCAAACTCTTTCACCATACTTAACGCACCCTGCGGAATATAGCCGAAGGTCGGGTGGTTAGCGCGCATAAAGCCCAGCATAATGCCAGCGAATAACAATCCGGCAGCGTTACCCATGCCAAAACTGAAAGTGCTGAACTGGAAGGTAATCATCCCGATCATCAGGCCTATAACAAAGAATGCGCAGAATGCCAGCAAGTCGGTGACCTGGCTGTGAATCGAAATAAAGCCGATACGGTCAGCGATGGTCTTCACACGGCGGGCATCGCCGCTCACCTGCAAAACGTCACCTTTGTTAAGCACTACGTTATCGTCAATTGGCATCTCGATCTGACTGCGGATCACGCGGTTAAGGAAGCAACCGTGATCGGTCAACTTCAATTGCGCCAGACGTTTACCGACGGCGTTATGGTTTTTGACGACCACCTCTTCAGTGACAATACGCATGTCGAGAAGGTCACGATCAAAAACTTCTTTACCGTTACGGAAGCTGGGATCGAGTCGGGCGTGGGCATCGGGATATCCTACCAACGCTATTTCATCGCCCATTTGCAACACGGCGTCACCATCCGGATTTGCCAGAATCCCGTTACGACGGATACGTTCAATATAGCAACCGGTCTGTCGATAAATACCCAATTCACGCAAGTTCTTGCCGTCGGCCCAGGCGACCAGTTCCGGTCCGACTCGGTAAGCGCGAATCACCGGCAGATAGACTTTGCGGCTGGCGTCGGTGTCCAGACCTCGCTCACGAGCGATTTGCTGGGCGCTGGTCTGTAAGTCCTGATGCTGTAACTTGGGCAGGTAACGCGCTCCGACAATCAGGCTCACCAGACCGATCAAATAGGTTAATGCATACCCAAGGCTTAAATTATCCAGTGCCGCGGAGAGCTGCCCGCTTTCTATACCAGAGTGGCGTAACGTATCGCCCGCACCGACCAGAACCGGCGTCGATGTCATGGAGCCAGCCAACATACCGGCCGTCAGGCCAATGTCCCAGCCAAACAGCTTACCCAAACCTAAGGCGATCAACAGCGCACTACCGACCATTACCAGCGCTAACATTAGGTAATTTTTCCCATCGCGGAAAAAAATGGAAAAAAAGTTGGGTCCGGCTTCGACCCCGACGCAGAAAATAAACAGCATAAAGCCAAGATTAAGCGCGTCGGTGTTAATACTGAAATGTTGTTGACCTAATAATAGCGATACGACTAAAACGCCAATGGAATTACCCAGTTGGATTGAACCAAGTCGTAATTTTCCGAGACATAGCCCAAGCGCGAGGACCACGAATAATAACAGAATGTAATTCCCATTTAACAATTCGGCGACGTTTATATTCACGGAGACTAACTTCTTGTTTACGAGTAAGCTGTTGAAAGAAATGGTAATTTAAGATAATGTTTTTACCTGAATTCAGGGCGCAGATTCATTCAGCGCACTTAATCAATAGTAAAGTAACAATATATTTTACTAGTGTAATCACATTAGATACCAACGGCTATAAGAATTGTGTTGGCCTATATTAGCATGGAATGCGAAGCGACTTTATCTTACTGAGCGCCACACTGGCGAAAAATGTGTTCGATAGAGGCAGTGTCAGGAGGAAGATGTGAAACATAAACAACGTTGGGCGGGGGCAGTCTGCTGTTTTGTCCTCTTCATTGTGGTGTGCCTTTTCCTGGCGACGCATATGAAGGGCGCTTTTCGGGCTGCCGGGCATCCTGAAATCGGCTTACTGTTTTTTATTCTTCCTGGGGCTGTCGCCAGTTTTTTTTCGCAGCGTAGAGAAGTCCTTAAACCCCTGTTTGGCGCAATGCTGGCAGCACCGTGTTCTATGTTAATTATGCGCCTGTTTTTTTCACCAACACGCTCATTCTGGCAAGAGCTGGCATGGTTATTGAGTGCTGTCTTCTGGTGTGCGCTGGGGGCGTTGTGTTTCTTGTTTATCAGTAGCTTGTTCAAGCCACAACACAGAAAAAATCAATAAAGCCCTCAAACAGAGAGGGCTTATCCGGCAAATCAGGCGTCAAGATTCTCTTTTACCCAGGCTGCAAAATCGGTATAGCCACCGATGTGTTGCTGATCGACAAAAATCTGCGGCACGGTTTCAACGGGCTTCCCGGCCTTCTGTTGTAAATCTTCTTTAGTGATCCCTTCAGCACGAATATCCACATACTGATAGTGAAAATCATCGCGCTCGTTGCTTAATTTTTCTGCCAGATCTTTTGCACGAACGCAGTAAGGGCAACCCGGACGGCCGAAAATAACGGTTTGCATTTTCTCTCTCCATTTATCTGTCATGCGTGCATGATCACGCCAAATCTTATTCGCTGAAAGTAGGTTTAACCTGTTGCATTGATTGCTTAAAGCTATAACTGTTAAGCACAATGTGATGAAAGGTTTTAAACTGGCCGCTCACTTTGCAGAGGGAAGCCTATGCGCACGATCGGTAAATTGCCTGACAGCGTGTTGATACTGGAATTTCTCGGAATGATGTTACTGGCTGTGTCGCTGCTGTCGGTAAGCGACTACCTTTCGCTTCCGATGCCGTTTTCTACACCAGAAGCGCAAATTCTGATGATTTTTCTCGGTGTTTTGCTCATGCTTCCCGCTGCGGTGGTGGTTATTCTTCAGGTTGCAAAACGGCTTGCCCCGCAACTGATGAATCGTCCACCAGAATCTTCATGTTCAGAAAGAGAAAAAGATAATGACGCCAACCATTGAACTCATTTGTGGTCATCGCTCCATTCGCCATTTCACTGATGAACCTATCTCCGCTGAACAGCGCGAGGCGATTATCAACAGCGCCCGGGCGACTTCCAGTTCCAGTTTTTTGCAGTGCAGCAGCATTATTCGCATTACTGATAAAGCTCTGCGTAATGAACTGGTAACGCTGACCGGTGGGCAAAAACACGTTGCGCAAGCGGCGGAGTTCTGGGTGTTCTGTGCCGACTTTAACCGCCATTTACAGATTTGCCCGGATGCTCAACTCGGCCTGGCGGAACAGTTGTTACTCGGTGTCGTTGATACGGCGATGATGGCGCAAAACGCCTTAACCGCAGCGGAATCGCTGGGATTGGGCGGTGTATATATCGGCGGCCTGCGCAATAACATTGAAGCAGTGACGGAACTGCTGAAATTGCCGAAGCATGTATTGCCGCTGTTTGGCTTGTGCCTGGGCTGGCCTGCGGATAACCCGGATCTCAAGCCGCGTTTACCGTCCTCTATTTTGGTGCATGAAAACAGCTACCAACCGCTGGATAAAGACATTCTGGCGCAGTATGACGAGCAACTGGCGGAATATTATCTCACCCGTGGTAGCAATAATCGCCGTGATACCTGGAGCGATCATATTCGCCGGACGATTATCAAAGAAAGTCGTCCTTTTATTCTCGATTATTTACATAAACAAGGTTGGGCGACGCGCTAAAACCGTAACGCCGATGTATTATACGCGGGCTTTTGACCAGGTCTGACAGAGAGGTGCAGGGTGAAAATTGCCATATTGTCCCGGGATGGAACGCTCTATTCGTGTAAGCGACTGCGTGAAGCGGCGTTGCAGCGCGGTCACCTGGTTGAAATTCTCGATCCGCTTTCTTGTTACATGAACATTAATCCTGCGGCGTCGTCCATTCATTATAAAGGTCGCAAGCTTCCCCATTTTGATGCGGTGATCCCGCGCATTGGCACCGCCATTACCTTTTATGGAACGGCGGCGCTGCGCCAGTTTGAAATGCTGGGCAGTTATCCGCTAAATGAATCGGTTGCTATTGCCCGTGCGCGTGACAAATTGCGTTCAATGCAATTGCTGGCACGTCAGGGTATTGACCTGCCTGTCACGGGGATTGCGCATTCGCCGGACGATACCAGCGACTTAATCGAGATGGTCGGTGGTGCGCCGCTGGTGGTCAAGCTGGTTGAAGGTACGCAGGGAATTGGTGTGGTGCTGGCGGAGACGCGTCAGGCGGCAGAAAGCGTGATTGATGCATTTCGCGGCCTGAATGCCCATATTCTGGTGCAGGAATATATCAAAGAGGCGCAAGGGCGCGATATTCGCTGTCTGGTCGTCGGTGATGAAGTGGTTGCGGCGATTGAACGGCGGGCGAAAGAAGGCGATTTTCGTTCCAATTTGCATCGTGGTGGCGCGGCAAGTGTCGCAAGTATCACGCCGCAGGAGCGCGAAATCGCCATTAAAGCCGCGCGAACGATGGCGCTGGATGTTGCCGGTGTGGATATTCTGCGTGCAAATCGCGGACCGTTGGTGATGGAGGTAAATGCATCGCCAGGTCTGGAAGGGATAGAAAAAACCACCGGTATCGACATCGCGGGTAAAATGATCCGCTGGATTGAACGCCATGCTACGGCGGAATATTGCTTAAAAACCGGTGGTTAGTCGCAATAACGTGACTGATCATGGTTTTGCCTGCGCTTTTTGCGTAAGCTGTGCCGGTCTTTTTATCGGAAGAGGTTGTACAAAATTATGACATCGCTGGTCGTTCCTGGTCTGGATACGTTGCGTCAATGGCTCGATGACCTGGGGATGAGTTTTTTGAATGTGATAACTGTCAGGCTCTGCATCTGCCACATATGCAGAATTTCGACGGTGTCTTTGATGCCAAAATCGATCTGATAGATAACACAATCCTGTTTTCTGCTATGGCGGAAGTCAGATCTTCAGCCGTGTTACCGCTGGCGGCGGATTTATCAGCCATCAATGCCAGTTCGCTGACCGTGAAAGCATTTCTTGATATGCAGGATGATAATCTGCCAAAGCTGGTGGTTTGCCAGTCTTTATCCGTTATGCAGGGCGTAACCTATGAACAGTTTGCATGGTTTGTACGTCAGAGCGAAGAGCAGATTTCGATGGTTATCCTTGAAGCCAATGCCCATCAACTGCTGTTACCGACTGATGATGAAGGGCAAAACAACGTTAGCGAAAACTATTTCCTTCACTGATAATTCCTTTTGAGCACGCAGTCGCTGCCGCAGTGGCTGCGCGTTGTAATATTTTCTGCTGATTTTAACCTTTCATTAAAGATTATTTCACTTCTGTTGTGCCGGATTTGCTTTATCACATAGAGCAAATACGCATAAAAATTTGTTAAATGCCGTTTTTTATTACAGCTATAGTTTCAAACCCTGGCTAAAGTTATTCTTGCAATGCTTTTATATAGCGAGCAATGCTGGCCGGGAGAGAGTCCTCTTTTCTTACACCGCGCCGATAAAAAATATGCACATTTATTGCATATCTTTCAGTGTGACAACTTTTGTTCGTTTGTTAACGAACTTTCAGAAGGAAAGAGATATGACCGGCTTAAATAAAAAATGGCTATCGGGTCTGGTTGCGGGTGCTCTGATGGCTGTCTCTGTCGGCACGCTCGCGGCTGAACAAAAAACACTCCACATTTATAACTGGTCTGATTATATCGCCCCGGATACGGTGGCAAATTTTGAAAAAGAGACCGGTATCAAAGTCGTCTACGATGTTTTTGATTCCAACGAAGTGCTGGAAGGCAAATTAATGGCGGGGAGCACCGGCTTTGATCTTGTCGTTCCATCAGCCAGCTTTCTTGAACGCCAGTTGACTGCCGGTGTGTTCCAGCCGCTGGATAAAAGCAAATTGCCAGAATGGAAGAATCTCGATCCAGAACTGTTGAAACTGGTGGCAAAACACGATCCCGGCAATAAATTTGCCATGCCATATATGTGGGCGACGACTGGCATTGGCTATAACGTCGATAAAGTTAAAGCGGTACTGGGTGAAAATGCGCCTGTCGATAGCTGGGACTTGATCCTCAAACCTGAAAATCTGGAAAAACTGAAAATCTGCGGCGTCTCTTTCCTCGATGCGCCGGAAGAAGTTTTTGCTACCGTGCTGAATTATCTCGGCAAAGATCCGAACAGTACCAAAGCAGATGATTACACCGGACCGGCTACCGACTTACTGTTGAAACTGCGCCCGAATATTCGCTATTTCCACTCCTCTCAGTACATAAACGATCTGGCAAACGGTGATATCTGCGTCGCTATCGGCTGGGCGGGTGATGTCTGGCAGGCGTCAAACCGTGCGAAGGAAGCGAAGAATGGCGTAAATGTCTCTTTCTCGATTCCGAAAGAAGGGGCGATGGCATTCTTTGATGTGTTCGCCATGCCTGCCGACGCCAAAAATAAAGACGAAGCGTATCAGTTCCTGAATTACCTGCTACGCCCGGATGTAGTAGCGCATATCTCCGACCATGTGTTCTATGCCAACGCCAACAAAGAAGCGACGCCGCTGGTAAGCGCGGAAGTGCGTGATAACCCGGGGATTTATCCTCCGGCAGACGTTCGCGGCAAAATGTTCACACTGCAAGTGCAGGACCCGAAAATTGACCGAGTGCGCACCCGCGCCTGGACTAAAGTGAAGAGCGGAAAATAATCCGCAGCCGTAGATGCCGGACGGGCGCGCCAGTCCCTCCGGCAATTTGCACCATCATGGTGCGCTTGCACACCTTAAATGCCGGAGAGCAGCCGTGAATGACGCTATCCCTCGCCCACAGGCGAAAAGTCGGAAGTCGCTGACACCACTATTAGAAATCCGCAATTTGACCAAATCTTACGATGGTCAACATGCGGTCGATGATGTCAGTCTGACCATTTATAAAGGCGAAATCTTTGCACTGCTGGGCGCATCTGGCTGTGGCAAGTCCACGCTGCTGCGTATGCTGGCAGGTTTCGAACAGCCTTCTGCCGGGCAGATTATGCTTGATGGCGTTGATTTGTCACAGGTGCCGCCTTATCTGCGCCCCATCAATATGATGTTCCAGTCCTATGCGCTGTTTCCGCATATGTCCGTGGAACAGAACATCGCCTTTGGCCTGAAACAGGACAAGTTACCAAAAGCGGAAATTGCCAGCCGGGTCAACGAGATGCTCGGGTTGGTGCATATGCAGGAGTTCGCCAAACGCAAACCGCATCAACTTTCCGGCGGTCAACGCCAGCGTGTGGCGCTGGCCCGAAGCCTTGCCAAGCGCCCAAAACTTCTGCTGCTTGATGAACCGATGGGCGCGCTGGATAAAAAACTACGTGACCGGATGCAGCTTGAAGTGGTGGATATTCTCGAGCGTGTCGGCGTGACCTGTGTGATGGTCACCCACGATCAGGAAGAGGCGATGACCATGGCGGGGCGTATTGCCATTATGAATCGCGGTAAATTTGTCCAGATTGGCGAGCCGGAAGAAATTTATGAGCACCCGACCACCCGCTACAGCGCCGAGTTTATTGGTTCAGTTAACGTCTTTGAAGGGCTGCTAAAAGAGCGCCAGGAAGACGGACTATTGCTCTATTCGCCGGGGCTGGTGCATCCGTTGAAAGTCGATCCGCAGGCGTCAGTGGTCGATAACGTGCCGGTGCATGTGGCGCTGCGTCCGGAAAAAATCATGCTCTGTGACGAACCGCCTACTGATGGCTGCAATTTTGCGGTGGGAGAGGTGACACATATTGCCTATCTCGGTGATTTGTCTGTTTATCATGTTCGTCTGAAAAGTGGGCAGATGATCAGCGCTCAGTTACAAAACGCCCATCGTCATCGTAAAGGGCTGCCGACCTGGGGCGATGAAGTCCGTTTATGTTGGGAAGTGGACAGTTGTGTGGTGCTGACGGTTTAAGGAGCAAAGATGAGTACACTTGAACCTCCTGTCCGGCCGGGCGGGTTGAAACTGTGGCTTACGCAGTGGCAAATGAAGCACGGGCGTAAACTGGTGATTGCGCTGCCGTATATCTGGTTGATTTTGCTGTTTCTGCTGCCATTTCTTATCGTCTTTAAAATAAGTCTGGCAGAGATGGCGCGCGCCATTCCCCCTTACACCGAACTGATGGAATGGGCGGATGGGCAACTGTCGATCACCCTCAACCTTGGTAATTTCCTGCAGCTAACCGACGATCCGCTCTATTTCGATGTTTATCTCCAGTCGTTACAGGTAGCGGCGATTTCGACCATTTGTTGCTTATTGCTCGGCTACCCGCTGGCGTGGGCGGTGGCGCACAGTAAGCCTTCAACCCGTAATATCTTATTGCTGCTGGTGATCCTGCCGTCGTGGACTTCGTTTTTGATCCGCGTTTACGCCTGGATGGGGATCCTGAAAAACAACGGTGTATTGAATAATTTCCTGCTGTGGCTGGGCGTTATCGATCAACCGCTGACCATTCTGCATACCAATCTGGCAGTTTATATCGGCATTGTTTACGCCTATGTGCCGTTTATGGTGTTGCCGATCTACACCGCGTTAACCCGCATCGATTATTCGCTGGTAGAGGCGGCACTGGATCTCGGCGCGCGACCGCTGAAAACGTTCTTCACCGTCATTGTGCCACTGACCAAAGGCGGGATTATCGCCGGATCGATGTTGGTTTTCATTCCGGCGGTTGGTGAGTTTGTGATCCCGGAACTGCTCGGCGGCCCGGACAGTATTATGATCGGACGCGTCCTGTGGCAGGAGTTCTTCAATAACCGCGACTGGCCGGTGGCCTCAGCGGTGGCGATCATCATGTTATTGCTGCTGATTGTGCCAATTATGTGGTTCCACAAATATCAGCAAAAAAGCGTGGGGGAGCACGGATGAATAATTTACCGGTCGTTCGTTCTCCCTGGCGGATTGTGATTTTGCTGCTGGGTTTCACCTTTCTCTATGCGCCGATGCTGATGCTGGTTATCTATTCGTTTAACAGTTCGAAACTGGTGACGGTGTGGGCCGGTTGGTCAACGCGCTGGTACGGCGAATTATTGCGTGACGATGCGATGATGAGTGCGGTCGGGTTAAGTCTGACTATTGCCGCCTGTGCGGCGACCGCGGCGGCGATCCTCGGGACTATTGCGGCGGTCGTGCTGGTACGGTTTGGACGGTTTCGTGGCTCAAATGGCTTTGCCTTTATGATCACCGCGCCGCTTGTCATGCCGGATGTGATAACTGGTCTGTCGTTGTTGTTATTGTTCGTTGCCCTTGCTCATGCCATTGGCTGGCCAGCCGATCGCGGCATGTTGACTATCTGGCTGGCGCACGTAACTTTCTGTACGGCGTATGTGGCGGTCGTTATTTCTTCACGTTTGCGGGAACTGGATCGCTCGATAGAAGAAGCGGCGATGGATCTCGGTGCGATGCCGCTGAAAGTATTTTTCGTGATTACGCTGCCGATGATCATGCCGGCAATCATTTCTGGTTGGTTGCTTGCTTTTACTCTGTCGCTCGATGACCTGGTGATTGCCAGTTTTGTTTCCGGACCCGGTGCCACCACATTGCCGATGTTGGTTTTTTCCAGCGTGCGGATGGGGGTGAATCCGGAGATTAACGCCCTGGCGACGTTGATCCTCGGGGCGGTAGGAATTATCGGATTTATCGCCTGGTATTTAATGGCGCGTGCAGAAAAGCAGCGGATACGCGATATCCAGCGTGCAAGACGTGGCTGAAGACACTAAAATTTGCCAACCTGGCTACATAATACCGCGCATGTCGCGGCATTGTTTTCATGGAAGACGAAACGTTGGGATTTTTTAAGAAAACATCTTCATCACATGCTCGCCTGAATGTGCCTGCGCTGGTGCAGGTGGCGGCGCTCGCCATTATTATGATCCGTGGTCTCGACGTGCTGATGATTTTCAATACGCTGGGCGTTCACGGTATTGGCGAATTCATTCATCGTAGCGTACAAACCTGGAGTTTAACGCTGGTCTTTTTAAGCAGCCTGGCGCTGGTTTTTATTGAAATCTGGTGTGCGTTTTCGCTGGTGAAAGGCTGTAGCTGGGCGCGCTGGCTGTATCTGCTGACACAAATTACGGCTGCCAGTTATCTGTGGGCGGCTTCACTCGGTTATGGTTATCCTGAGCTGTTCAGCATTCCCGGTGAATCAAAACGCGAAATCCTCCATAGCCTGATGCTGCAGAAGCTGCCGGATATGCTCATCCTGTTGTTGCTATTCGTTCCCGCTACCAGTCGGCGGTTCTTCCAGTTGCAATAATGTGTATAATCGTCGCCCCTGATGATGTGAAGGTCAATGTATGCAGTGCGCACTTTACGACGCGGGTCGCTGTCGTTCCTGTCAGTGGATAACGCAGCCGATTCCAGAGCAACTCTCCGCTAAAACCGCCGATCTTAAAAATCTGCTGACCGATTTTCCGGTTGCGGAGTGGTGCGCGTCGGTGTCTGGCCCCGAACAAGGGTTTCGTAATAAAGCCAAAATGGTGGTGAGTGGCAGCGTTGAAAAGCCACTGCTCGGAATGCTACACCGCGACGGCACGCCGGAAGATCTTTGCGACTGTCCGCTTTATCCTGCCTCATTTGCGCCCGTTTTTGCGGCGCTAAAACCGTTTATTGCCCGCGCCGGGCTGACGCCGTACAACGTGGCGCGTAAGCGTGGTGAACTGAAATACATTCTGCTGACTGAAAGCCAGACTGATGGCGGCATGATGCTGCGTTTTGTGCTGCGCTCGGAAACCAAGCTGGCGCAACTGCGTAAGGCGCTACCGTGGCTACAGGCACAACTGCCGCAGCTCAACGTCATTACCGTCAATATTCAGCCAGTACATATGGCGATTATGGAAGGGGAGACGGAGATCTACCTGACCGAACAACAGGCGCTGGCAGAGCGTTTTAATAACGTACCGTTGTGGATCCGTCCGCAAAGTTTCTTCCAGACCAATCCGGCAGTTGCCAGCCAGCTTTATGCGACCGCGCGTGACTGGGTACAGCAACTACCGGTAAACCATATGTGGGATCTGTTTTGCGGTGTTGGCGGTTTTGGTTTGCATTGTGCGACGCCAGAAATGCAGTTAACGGGGATTGAAATTGCACCAGAAGCGATTGCTTGTGCGAAACAGTCTGCTGCTGAGCTGGGCTTAACGCGTTTGCAATTTCAGGCGCTGGACTCCACTCAGTTTGCCACCGCGCAAGGCGAAGTGCCGGAACTGGTGCTGGTTAATCCACCGCGTCGCGGCATTGGAAAGCCACTGTGTGACTATCTCTCAACGATGGCACCGCGTTTTATTATTTACTCCAGTTGTAACGCTCAAACGATGGCGAAAGATATTCGCGAACTGCCTGGTTATCGCATTGAGCGGGTACAGCTTTTCGATATGTTCCCGCACACCGCGCATTATGAAGTGCTGACGCTGTTGGTGAAGCAATAAAAAAGCCGCGGCTGCGGCTTCAGATTGTTGACCAGATGCGCTTTGTTCATGCCGGATGCGGGGTGAACACCTTATGCAACCTACAAAATCTTGCGAAATCAATATATTGTAGAGTCAATGTAGGCCAGATAAACGTAGCGCATCAGGCCATCTTACTTTTGTCATCAGTCTCAATTACTGCGGGAACCATTGATCACTGATTTTCTGATACGTACCGTCGGATTTAACGGCTGCCAGTGCGTTATTCAGTTTCTCCAGCAGAGCTTTGTTATCCGGACGAACAGCGATGCCCAGGCCGGTGCCGAAGTACTGCGGATCGGTCACTTTCTCAGTCGCAACGCCCAGTTGTGGATTGGTTTTCAGCCATTCATTAACTACCGCTGTGTCACCAAATACACCATCGATACGGCCATTTTTCAGGTCGATAAATGCATTCTGATAGCTGTCATAAGAGACGGTTTTCACTTCCGGATGCTGATCCTGAATATATTTCTGGTGGGTGGTGCCGTTTTCCATACCAATACGTTTACCTTTCAAATCGGCAAAAGTCTTATAGGTATCTTTTTTGGCAATCACGACGGCAGAGTTTTCGTAGTATGGCGTGGTAAAGGCCACCTGTTTGCTGCGCTCTGGTGTGATGTCCATCCCGGAAATCACGGCGTCATATTTCCTGAATTTTAGTGACGGGATCAGGCTGTCGAAAGCGTGATTAGTAAAAGTACATTCTGCCTGCATTTGTTTGCATAACGCTTTTGCCAGATCGATATCAAAGCCGACGATCTCATTATTAGCACCTATAGATTCAAAGGGGGGATAGGTAGCTGATACGCCAAAATTGATTTTCTCTGCGGCAGAAGCGCCGAAAGTAAAGGAAGCAAGTAATGCGGCAAGAACTAACTTTTTCATGATGGAACTCCCGTCTGTCAATCTTATGTTTATTGGCCGTGTCTGCGGCATGGGTTAACAATGCCATTAAGTGAATTTATATGCAATAAATATGATTAAATAATTCAGAATGGATAAAAAAAGACGGACAACTTAGTAGGTTGCCCGTCTTCATTATAAGGGTTTATGCAATATGTGGGTTCTGTGCTGGTGTCTGATGCGATGCTTGCGGGTCTTATCAGACCTACAAATTATCCTGCGAATGTAGGCCGGATAAGGCGTTCACGCCGCATCCGGCATTAGCACGTTATCAATGCAGCCACATTAATTCCGACGCTCGAACGCCAGCGCTTTACGCTCGAGCAGGCGCATCATCAACGTCAGCAGGCCGTTAACGATCAGGTAAATAATCCCCGCCGCGCCAAACACCATCACATCGTAGGTGCGTCCGTACAGCAACTGGCTGTATCCCATCACTTCCATCAGCGTAATGGTGTAAGCCAGCGAGGTACTTTTAAACACCAGCACCACTTCGTTGGAATAAGAAGAGAGCGAGCGTTTAAATGCATACGGCAGCAGGATCGCCAGCGTATCTTTTTTACTCATCCCCAGGGCGCTACAGGATTGCCACTGACCTTCCGGGATCGCACGAATTGCTCCGTAAAACAGTTGCGTGGTATACGCGGCACTATTCAGCGATAACGCAATCAGTGCACACAACCACGGTTCCGACAGCAAATGCCACAGCGCCGGATACTCCTGCAACGTCGGGAACTGGCCCGGTCCGTAGTAAATCAGGAAGATCTGCACCAGCAGCGGCGTACCGGTAAACAGCGTGATGTAACCCCGCACCAGCCACACCAGCACCGGTGTTTTCAGCGTCAGGACGATGGTAAAAATTAACGCCAGAATCAGCGCCACAATCAGCGAGGCGACCGTCAGCGTCAGGCTGGTATGCAGCCCTTTCATCAGTTCAGGTAAATACTCAAGCATCAGCCAGGTCTCCGCTCAAAACGTGTCGCGCGCAGATCAATGCGTTTGAGAATGTACTGGCTCAACAGGGTAATCACCAGGTAAATCGCCGCCGCCACAATGTACCAAGTAAATGGTTCCTGGGTACGGGTGGCGATGCTTTTGGTTTGCAGCATTAAATCATTCACACTAATCAAACTGACCAGCGCGGTATCTTTCAGCAGTACCAACCACTGGTTGCCGAGACCAGGCAGCGCATGACGCCACATCTGCGGCATCACCAGACGGAAAAATATAGCCGATTTCGACAGCCCCAGCGCCTGACCAGACTCCCACTGACCCACCGGCACCGCTTTCAGTGCACCGCGCAGGGTTTGCGAGGCATAGGCAGCATACAGCAGGGACAGGGCGATCACCCCGCAGAGGAACGGGCTAACGTCGAAGTTCTCTATGTCCATCTGCACCGGGATCTGTACGAACCCAAGGTTGATGGTGAAGCCATCCGAAAGTGTCAGTAGTAGCTGCGAAGAACCAAAATAGATAAACAGCACTACCAGAATTTCTGTCAGGCCGCGCAGAATCGTTACCAGCGCCGAACCTGCCCACGCGACAGGACGCCATTTTGCTGACTCCCACACCGCGAAGAACATCGCCAGCGCCAGACCGACAATCAATGCACAAACGGCAAGGCCGACGGTCATCCCGGCGGCGCTTGCTAAAGGAAAAAATTCATTCATCAGGAATTACTTCTGGAACCATTTGTTGTAGATGGTTTCGTAAGTGCCATCTTTCTTCACTTTTTCCAGCGCAGCGTTGAATTTCTGCTGCAGTTCAGTGTTGCCCTGACGTACCGCAATACCGAGGCCAGTACCGAAGTAATCTTTATCGGTCACTTTGTCGCCAACTGGTGCCAGTTTGGGATTATTGTTCAGCCATTCGGTTACCACTGCGGTGTCACCGAATACGCCGTCAATACGGCCATTTTGTAGATCCAGTTTCGCGTTCTGGTAGCTGTCATATGGAACAGTGGTGATTTCCGGATGTTTATCCATAATGAATTTCTGGTGCGTCGTCCCGTTCTGCACGCCGACTTTTTTGCCTTTCAGTTGATCAACGCTGGTGTATTTGCCTTGCTGACCAACAAACAGTGCAGAGTTGTCATAGTACGGGGTGGTGAACAGTACCTGTTTTTCACGCTCAGGAGTGATATCCATACCCGCCATAACGGCGTCCACACGACGGAATTTCAGACTCGGGATCAGGCTGTCAAACGCCTGGTTAGAGAAAGTACAGGTCGCATCGATCTCTTTGCACAACGCCTGCGCCAGGTCAACGTCAAACCCGACGATCTGGTTATTCGCATCCATCGATTCAAACGGAGGATAGGATGCTTCGGTAGCAAAACGAATGGTTTCAGCGGCTGTGGCGGAAAGACTAAAACCTGCAATTAACGCGGCAATCAGAACTTTTTTCATTGTCGTTATCCCGAATCTTAGTGAGAGAGATAGTTTTTAAATGCTTCGGTTTGCGGCTCGGTAAAACAGCTCGCGTCGCCTTGCTCTACGATGTGACCGTTTTCCATATACACCACACGGCTGGCGGTTTTACGCGCGACTTCAACTTCGTGGGTGACGATCACCTGGGTAATGTTGGTTTCCGCCAGTTCACGAATGATACTGACGATTTGCGCTGTAATTTCCGGGTCCAGTGCGGCGGTCGGCTCATCAAACAGCAACACCTGCGGTTCCATCATCAGCGCTCGGGCGATAGCAACACGTTGTTGCTGGCCACCAGAAAGGTGCAGTGGATAACGATCGCTATAAGGTTTGAGACGCAAACGTTCCAGCAGTTTTTCTGCACGAGCCAGCGCCTGATCTTTACTCAAGCCGAGTACGCGGCAGGGTGCTTCAATCAAGTTTTGCTGCACGGTGAGATGCGGCCACAGATTGTATTGCTGAAACACCATGCCAACGTTACGACGCAGGTCGCGAATCGCTTTGTCAGACGGTGTTTTGGTGAAATCGAAATGATTGCCTGCAATGTTGAGCGTACCGGAGCGCGGCATCTCAAGCAGATTGAGTACACGCAGCAGCGAGCTTTTCCCCGCGCCGCTGGGGCCAAGTAACACCAGCGTTTCGCCCTGCGGGCAATCCAGCGTGATATCGAACAGCGCCTGATGTGCGCCGTAGAAGCAATTAATGCCGTTTAATTGAATACTCATTGACACTCGTATACTGGCAGTCTGATAGCTATTGAGGTCGAAGATAGTACCTTTGACAGAATAATTATGCAATATTTCTGCTTTAAAAGTTAAAAGCAAAGCACATTATTCACTAAACATAGCACAAAATAACGAGGGTGATGGGCGGCGAGCATAAATGTCGGCATTCCTCGCAGAATGCCGGACAATTTATGGGGGTTATAATCTGATCAAGGGATTAACGGTTCTCAACGGACTGACGTAATGTTCCCGCTTTGGCGTGAACGCTGCCACCTAAATAGCGCACATCATCGATAACCCAACATTGCCCCTCCTGAATCATCAATACTTCATCCTGCCAGCTCTGATCGCCTTGTTTCAGATCTACGCGCAGCGGAATATTGCGCGCATCGCGATTCGGGATGGTCGATGCGCTGGCGACTCGGGCGCTATCAGGCAAGGTAGTACGGCTGGAGAACGGATCGCTGCTTAACAATTCGCGATGGTTGTTATCGCGGTTGGCATCGCTGAGCAGTGCCGCCAGTTTATCGCTCAAATACGGGCGCAGAGCGGTAATGTCGTTACTGCGATGCTGAATACGGTAGTCATAGAATTGCTGAGCCACGCTGTCAGGGCCGCCCTGGACGCAAGAACCTGTGCGAGTGCCATTGTCTTTATAGGCTGGCGTAACGGTGGTACAAGCACTGAGTAACAGTGCGCAAGGGATAAGCATGGTCAATTTGCTGTAGCGCATAATGATTTCCTTATAAGCGAACACCTTGAAAGCGTTCTACGATAATAATGATATCCTTTCAATAATAGCGTATCAGTCCGATAATGCTTTTGAGATCGAAGGCTTAGCAAACAAGGAGATCGATCATGCAATTTTCCACAACCCCAACACTTGAAGGTCAGACCATCGTTGAATATTGCGGTGTGGTGACGGGCGAAGCGATTTTAGGTGCCAATATTTTTCGCGATTTCTTTGCGGGCATCCGCGATATCGTCGGCGGACGCTCCGGGGCTTACGAAAAAGAACTGCGTAAAGCACGGGAGATTGCGTTTGAAGAGTTAGGCGATCAGGCACGGGCGCTGGGCGCTGACGCAGTGGTCGGCATTGATATCGACTATGAAACGGTCGGGCAAAACGGCAGTATGCTGATGGTCAGCGTCAGCGGAACAGCGGTGAAAACGCGTCGATGAGAAGAATCTTCTGGCTGGTTGCTGCGGTTCTGTTACTGGCAGGGTGCGCAGGAGAAAAAGGAATTGTTGAGAAGGAGGGATACCAGCTCGATACCCGACGTCAGGCACAGGCAGCGTATCCTCGTATCAAAGTGTTGGTGATCCATTACACTGCAGATGACTTCGATTCTTCGCTGGCGACACTGACCGATAAGCAGGTCAGCTCGCATTATCTGGTGCCTGCCGTGCCGCCGCGTTACAACGGCAAACCACGTATCTGGCAACTGGTGCCGGAACAGGAACTGGCCTGGCATGCGGGGATCAGCGCCTGGCGCGGAGCAACACGAATTAACGACACCTCTATTGGTATTGAGTTGGAAAATCGTGGCTGGCAAAAATCGGCGGGGGTGAAATATTTTGCGCCGTTTGAACCGGCGCAGATTCAGGCGCTCATTCCACTGGCGAAAGAGATTATCGCCCGCTATCACATCAAACCAGAGAATGTGGTGGCACATGCGGATATAGCCCCACAGCGCAAGGACGATCCTGGCCCGTTATTTCCGTGGCAGCAACTGGCGCAGCAGGGGATTGGTGCCTGGCCGGATGCATCGCGCGTTAGCTTTTATCTGGCCGGACGCGCACCACACACGCCGGTAGAAACAGCATCGTTACTGGAGCTTTTGGCGCGCTACGGCTATGACGTAAAACCTGAAATGACGCCGCGCGAGCAGCAGCGAGTCATTATGGCGTTTCAGATGCACTTCCGCCCGACGTTATATAACGGCGAAGCGGATGCAGAAACTCAGGCGATTGCCGAAGCCCTACTGGAGAAATACGGCCAGGACTAGCGCGGCAGTTTTCCGTGGTCGCGCAGCCAGGCAGCAGTTTGCTCGATACCTTCATCCAGCGAGATGACCGGCTGATACCCCAGCTCCTCCTGTGCTCGCGTAATATCCAGCGTAAAGTCAAAATTCAACTTGGAGATGCCGTAATGGGTTAGCGGCGGCTCTTTTGCTGACTTGCGTCCTAAACGCTCCATACTGCGGGCAATCATATCCAGCATCGGGTAAGGCACCGAACGGATACGGCAATCAATATTCAGCTCGTCGATCAATTTCTGCACGATACTGCGCAGAGTGCGATGTTCGCCGTTGGTAATGTTATACGCACGACCAGAAGGCAGTTTATCGCACGCTTCCTGGCTCGCCAGCCACATAGCGTGCACCGCATTTTCATAGTAAGTCATATCGACTAGTGCGCTGCCGCCGTGGGGTAACAGGATGCTGCCGTAGTGGTGCATCATATGCGCCAGACGGGGAATAAAGACTTTATCGTGCGGCCCAAACAGGCTTTGTGGGCGCAGAATGGTAAAGCGCGTTTGTGGATTTGTCTGCGAAAGCATATTGATGACCTCTTCACTGGCGGCTTTGCTGCGGGCAAATTCGTTGGCGAAGCGGTGCGGACGAAAATCTTCTTTGATGTCGCGGTGGTGGTGGTAGTCGAAGTACAGTGACGGTGAAGAGATATGAATAAAATTACGTACGCCCCAGGCGACAGCCCATTCGCCCAGGCGGCGAGTGGCGCGAACGTTTGCCAGATCGAAAGCCTGCTGCGTTCCCCACGGCGAGGTAAAGCTGGAACAGTGCCACAGCGTATCAATGCCTGCGAGCATTACTTTTGCCTGTGATGAGACCAGTTCAGTCAGATCTGCCTGGACAAACTCTGCGCCTATTTTCTCCAGCAATTTACCCATCGCTTCATTGCGACCGGTCGCTCTTACGCTGATGCCTTTTCGGCATAAAAATTCAACCGCGTTTCGACCTAAGCCGCTGGTGGCGCCGGTAACCAGTACCTTCATATCATTCCACTGTTGTTGATAAAAACGACGTGCGCATTCTTCCGTGATTTCATCCTTGATGCAATGGGAAACATGAAAGAATAACGCAGGTTTTTTTCGATTAATCTGTGCTTTGTTCTGCCAGTCTGGCGATTCGTTTTGCCATCCCGCGAAAAATAAACAGATGTGCGGGGATCATGAACAGCCAGTAAAACAGCCCTGGCATCCCGTGCGGGTGCCAGAAAGCGCGGACATCAATAGTGCGATAGTCGCCTTTATCTTCGAGAGTAAAACAAAGTCGCCCAAGTCCTGGCGCTTTCATACCAAACAATAAGGTAAGTTGTTTTTCAGGCTCGACGACAATCACTTTCCAGCTATCCACCGCATCGCCGGTTTGCAAATATTCTCGCTCGGGGCGACCTTTCGCCAGTTTGTGACCTATTGCGCGGTCCATCAACGCCCGGGTCTGCCACAAAATATTGCCAAAGAAGTAACGTTCTTTACCGCCGATTTGATTCACTACCCGCCATAAAGCCTGAAGGCTGGCGGAGGTTTTAACGGTATAACCCGCCTGTTTGGCGAAATAACCGTATTCTGGTCGCCAGCGGGCAAAGGCCTGAGTGTCATATCCCCAGTCGCTGGAGTTGGCGAGCTTTTCTTCCTCTCTCAACGTGCGACGCACAGCGTCATCAAAAGCGATCAGCGGTTGTGGAATGAGCGCGCGTAAGGCGGTGTCATCCGCCAGCAGATCGTGTTTCAGTCCCTGAATCAACGCACTTGCGGTGGTGGACGGTACGGAGGTAATCACATTGAGAAACCACACCGAAATCCAGCGGGTGGGGAAAGGGATGGGGATTAACCCGCGGTGTTTGCCGCTCACGCTCATAAAATGTTCAAACTGCTGTTGATAGCTGAGCACCTGTGGTCCGGCGGCTTCGAATACCCGATGTTCGCAGGCCGGATGGTCTAACAGCGCCACCAGATAGTGCAGCAGGTTTTCCAGCGCGATGGGTGTGGTACGTGAACGAACCCAGCGCGGTGGTGTTAGCACTGGCAGGTTGTAAACCATATCGCGCATGACTTCGAACGCCGCTGACCCGGCTCCGACGATAATTCCGGCACGCAATTCAGTAACAGGCACATCGGCTTCACGCAAAATATCCGCCGTGGCCTGACGGGCGCGCAGATGATCCGATTGCTCATGGGGCTGAGCCTGCAATGAACTAAGAAAGATGACTTGCTTAACCGGCACTTCACGCAGCGCATCACGGACGTTGAGAGCAACCTGGCGTTCCTGAGCGATAAAATCACCGCCTTCGCCCATGCTGTGCACCAGAAAATAGACGGTATCAACATCTTTTAACAGAGCCGTAAGGTTGTCCGGCCAGCTAAGATCGACTTTATGGCAACTGACATTAGCCAGTTGTAGCTTTGTAAGCCTGTCGACATGACGTGCCGCCGCCAGGATCTGATGCCCTTGCTGGTTGAGTGTGCGCACCAGATGCTGACCAATGTAGCCACTGGCACCGAGAACTAAAATGCGTTGCGGCACGTCTCGCTCCTTAACGCGTCAGGAAAGCGCGCCAGTGGGCGGCGACTTCAGCCAGTTGTTCACGCGAGACGTCGAGATGTGTTACCAGGCGAACAATCGGTGAGGCGTTAATCAGCACGTTTCTCGCTTTCATGTATTCACCCAACGCAGCAGCATTTTCTTCCCCGACGCGAACAAACAGCATATTGGTGTCCTGGCGCATCACATCAGCGCCCGCCTCACGCAGTTGCTCTTCCATCCAGGCGGCATTGTCGTGGTCTTCCTGTAAACGCGCGACGTTATTTTTCAGCGCATACATCCCGGCGGCCGCCAGGATCCCGGACTGACGCATCCCGCCACCGGTCATTTTCCGCCAGCGGATGGCTCGTTTAATGTAATCACGATTGCCTACCAGTAGCGAACCTACCGGCGTACCAAGACCTTTCGACAGACATATGGTGAACGAATCACAATATTGCGTGATCGCTTTCAGTTCGCAGCCATAAGCCACCACGGCGTTAAAGATGCGAGCGCCGTCAACGTGCAGCGCCAGATTGCGCTCGCGGGTAAATTCCCATGCCTGTTTCAGGTATTCACGCGGTAGTACTTTGCCGTTGTGGGTGTTTTCCAGACTAAGCAACTTTGTGCGGGCGAAGTGGATATCGTCAGGTTTGATTTTCATCGCCACTTTATCCAATGGCAGCGTGCCGTCGGTAGCCGCATCGATGGGTTGCGGCTGAATGCTGCCCAGCACCGCAGCACCACCAGCTTCAAACAAATAGTTATGTGCTGCCTGACCGACAATATACTCTTCGCCGCGTTCGCAGTGACTGAGCAGAGCGACCAGGTTGGCCTGGGTGCCGGTAGGCAGAAAAATGGCGGCTTCTTTACCGGAAAGCTCTGCCGCGTAGTCCTGCAGAGCATTAACGGTAGGGTCGTCTCCATAAACGTCGTCCCCAACCGGGGCGGCCATCATCGCTTCTAGCATGGCGCGGCTCGGTCGGGTAACGGTATCACTGCGTAAATCAATCATGGCATGTCCTTATTATGACGGGAAATGCCACCCTTTTTACCTTAGCCAGTTTGTTTTCGCCAGTTCGATCACTTCATCACCGCGTCCGCTAATGATCGCCCGCAACATATACAGGCTAAAACCTTTGGCCTGTTCGAGTTTAATCTGCGGTGGGATAGCTAACTCTTCTTTCGCGACGACCACATCCACCAGTACAGGACCGTCGATGGAGAAGGCGCGTTGCAGGGCTTCGTCGATTTCAGCGGCTTTCTCTACGCGGATGCCCGTAATACCGCACGCTTCGGCAATGCGGGCAAAGTTGGTGTCGTGCAGTTCAGTGCCATCTGTCAGGTAACCACCAGCTTTCATCTCCATCGCCACAAAGCCCAGCACGCTGTTGTTAAAGACGATGATTTTCACCGGTAGTTTCATCTGTACCACCGAGAGGAAATCGCCCATTAACATACTAAAACCGCCATCACCGCACATGGCGACTACCTGACGTTCTGGCTCGGTTGCCTGCGCGCCCAGCGCCTGCGGCATGGCGTTAGCCATCGAACCGTGGTTAAACGAACCTAACAAGCGACGCTTACCGTTCATTTTCAGATAACGCGCAGCCCATACCGTTGGTGTGCCGACGTCACAGGTAAAGATGGCATCATCGGCAGCAAAATGGCTAATTTGCTGAGCCAGATATTGCGGGTGAATCGCTTTCTCGCTCGGTTTGGCTAAATCGTCCAGCCCTTTACGGGCATCGCGGTAATCTTCCAGCGCTTTATCCAGGAACTTGCGATCGGTTTTTTCTTCCAGCAATGGCAGAAGTGCTCGCAGGGTTGATTTGATATCGCCCACCAGCGCCATATCCACCTTGCTGTGTGCGCCAATGCTGGCAGGATTGACATCGATCTGAATAATTTTGGCATCGGTCGGGTAGAACGCGCGGTAGGGGAATTGGGTGCCGAGCAGCACTAAAGTGTCGGCATTCATCATGGTATGAAAACCCGATGAGAAACCGATTAAGCCGGTCATTCCGACATCATACGGATTATCGTATTCGACATGTTCTTTACCACGCAGAGCATGGATGATTGGCGCTTTAATTTTCCCGGCAAACTCTACTAACTCTTTATGCGCGCCCGCGCAGCCGCTGCCGCACATCAGTGCAATATTTCTGGAGTAACGCAGTAGTTGCGCCAGCTTGCGTAACTCTTCTTCTTCCGGCGTCACTATTGGCAGTGGCGCGTGATACCAGTGGGTGGTTGCCCCTTCTGGCGCAGGTTTTAACGCCACATCGCCCGGTAAAACGACCACCGAAACGCCACGGTTAAGCACCGCTTTGCGCATGGCAATCGCCAGTACTTGCGGGATCTGCTCCGGGCTGGAAACCAGCTCGCAATAGTGACTACATTCGCGGAATAACTCTTGCGGGTGGGTCTCCTGAAAATAACCGCTACCAATTTCGCTGGAAGGAATATGGGCGGCAATCGCCAGTACCGGAACGTGATTACGATGACAGTCGAACAGGCCGTTGATTAAGTGCAGGTTGCCTGGCCCACACGATCCGGCGCAGACCGCCAGTTCTCCTGAAAGCTGGGCTTCAGCGCCAGCGGCAAAGGCCGCGACTTCTTCATGGCGGGTGGACATCCACTCGATAGTGCCCATACGATTAAGGCTGTCGCTGAGGCCGTTAAGCGAGTCGCCCGTCACTCCCCAGATACGTTTCACCCCAGCCGATTCGAGCGTTTTAGCGATATAAGCTGCAACCGTTTGTTTCATGGTTTTCCGTCTCCTGAATGTGATAACGGTTACAAGTTTAGTTCATCTGACGGAGAGGGAAGGGATGGGAGAAAAAGGAGGCACTAACAGTTAAATTGCCCGATGACAGGAATATCATCGGGCATAATGCGATTACGCGAGAACCATATCTCCCTGCGGATGGCAGGAACAGGCCAGCACGTAACCCTCAGCGATTTCGGCGTCAGTCAGCGTCATGGTGCTGCTCACCGTGTATTCGCCAGAAATTACTTTTGTTTTACAGCAGCCGCAAACACCCGCACGACAGGCGGCGACGACCGGAACTTTATTGCTTTCCAGCGCCTCCAGCAGCGTGGTGCCAACCGGGGCATAAAATTCTTGTGCCGGTTGTAATTTGGTGAATTTCAGACCACTGGTCGCAGCGTCCGCCACCGGCGTGAAGAACTTCTCTTTAAAGAAGCGTGTTACGCCAAGTGCTTTCACTTCCTGTTCCACCCAATCCATATACGGAGCCGGGCCACAGGTCATCACGGTACGCGAAGCCAGGTCAGGAACGCTTTCCAGCAGTTCGCGAGTCAGGCGACCAGCGATAAAGCCCTCGCTGACGTTATTTTCTGCCACCAGCGTCACCGGATAGTTGCGCCATTCGTCGGCAAAAATGACATCCTGCGGTGTGCGCACGTTGTAGATCACCTGTACATCGGCCTGCGGACGATTTTTCGCCAGCCAGCGACGCATCGACATAATTGGTGTGACACCGCAGCCTGCTGCCAGTAACAGGAATTTCTCTTCTGTTTTATCGTCGCAGGTAAATTCCCCCATCGCATCCGAAAGCCAGAGATAGTCACCGCGTTTCACCTCGCGAGTCAGCCACTGGGAGCCGACACCGTCATCAATCCGCCGCACGGTCAGGGTGATGTATTCACTCACGCCTGGCGTGGAGGAAATGGTATACGCACGCAGCGTTTCTGCTGAGTTACGCACGCTGACCAGCGCATATTGCCCGGTGCGATACGGATAGTAATCGTGGCAAATCAGGGAAAGCGTCCACACATCCGGTGTTTCTTGCTTAATGTGATGAACCTGCATCCGCCACGGGCATTGATTCGTTGGCATCGTCATCGATAAACTCCTTACGCGCTCAACAGTTGCTTCATGTCTTCTTCAACAGTGGTGATAGAACGCAGGCCGAATTTCTCATTCAGCACCGCCAGCAGGTCTGGGGTCAGGAAGCCTGGTGCAGTCGGGCCGGTGACGATATTTTTCACGCCCAGAGAAAGCAGCGTCAGCAGAATAACAATTGCCTTCTGTTCAAACCAGGAGAGTACCAGCGAGAGTGGCAGATCGTTGACACCGCAACCCAGTTTTTCTGCCAGGGTGACAGCCAGAATAATCGCTGAGTATGCATCGTTACACTGGCCGGCATCCACCAGACGCGGCAGACCTTCGATATTGCCAAACTCAAGTTTGTTAAAGCGATATTTACCGCAGGCGAGCGTCAGGATCAGGCAGTCATCCGGCACGCTGGTAGCGAAATCGGTGAAATAGTGACGTTCACCACGGGCACCGTCACAGCCGCCAAGCAGGAAGATATGACGCAGTTTTTCACGGCTCACCAGATCAATCAGCGTATCGGCTGCGCCAAGCAGCGTCTGACGACCAAAACCTACGGTGATCAGATGCGGAATCTCGCTGTACGGGAAGCCCGCCATTTGTTGCGCCTGGGCGATGACCGCAGAGAAATCCTCACCATCCAGATGACGCACGCCCGGCCAGCCAACAATGCTGCGGGTCCAGATACGATCGTCATAAGCGCCGACGGTTGGGTCGATGATGCAGTTAGAGGTCATCACGATAGGGCCAGGGAAGCGAGCGAACTCAACTTGTTGATTCTGCCAGCCACTGCCGTAGTTACCGACCAGATGCTTGAATTTACGCAGCTCCGGGTAGCCGTGAGCAGGCAACATTTCGCCGTGGGTGTAGACGTTAACGCCTGTGCCTTCGGTCTGTTCCAGCAGGTTATAGAGATCTTTGAGATCGTGACCGGAAATCAGAATACATTTACCCGCTGTAGCTTTGACGTTGACCTGAGTCGGTGTCGGATGACCGTATTTACCGGTTTCGCCTGCATCCAGAATGCTCATCACTTTGAAGTTCATCTGGCCGATTTCCATGGAACACTCGAGAAGTGCGTTCATATCGGAAGGCCAGGTTCCCAGCCATGCCATGATTTTATGGTACTGGGCGTAAATATCGTTGTCGTACTGACCGAGAACGTGAGCGTGTTCCATATAGGCCGCCGCACCTTTCAGGCCATACAGGCAGAGCAGACGCAGGCCGAGAATATTTTCGCCAATCGTTGCTTTATCTTTATTTGGCGTAAATTCCGCCGCCTGACGTTGCAGTTCACCGAGATCATCGCTCACCAGTTGCAAGTCAGCCATCGGGTTATCGACGCGGGCGTTTGCATCTACTGCCAGGCATTGTGCTTTCAGCGCCTCACGCAGGGCAATCGCTTCACGGGCGTAGCCGACAATACGAGGAGAATCGAAGTTAACGTTAGTCAGCGTTGAGAAAAATGCACGCGGCGCGAAGCTGTCTACGTCGTGGTTGATGATGCCGTATTCACGTGCTTTTACCGCCCAGGCAGAAAGCCCTTGCAGCGCCGCAATCAGTAAGTCCTGAAGGTCAGAGGTTTCCGCCGTTTTACCACACATCCCCTGCGCGTATGAGCAGCCGTTTCCTGCCGGAGTACGGATAGTTTGTTCACATTGCACACAAAACATGATCACACCTTTAAAGTTATATTTAATATGCATGTTTAAGGTTAAGACGCTTAACGCGGGGATAAAAGGGATTTTTGTTGCAACTTTAAGGGAGATTGATTTAGCGCAATTTTGGCGGCAGGGTTCTACCGCCAGAGAGGTATTACGCGGAGAAAAGGGCGATCAGAATGGGCACCAGCAGGCTAAGAATAAAACCGTGAACAATCGCCGCCGGGACCATCTCCAGACCACCTGTACGCTGAAGAACGGGCAGGGTGAAATCCATCGATGTGGCACCGCACAAACCCAGCGCCGTTGAGCGACTGCGACGGATAAGGCCGGGGATTAGCATGATGGCGATCAGCTCTCGTGCCAGATCATTAAAAAACGCTGCGCTACCGATTACCGGGCCAAAAGATTCGGTCAACAATATACCGGAAAGAGAATACCAGCCGAAACCGGAGGCCATTGCCAGCGCGGTGTTGATAGGGAGATCAAGAATAAAGGCGTTAATTAAACCGCCAATTAATGAACTGGCAACCACTACCACAGCGACAATCATTCCCCGGCGATTAAGGACAATCTGCTTTAAGGTCATGCCATTATTGCGTAGCTGAATACCGACGAGGAAAAGTAACAGAATTAACGTGTATTCGCTGGCTTCAGTGGCGTGTTGTAAGAAACCTAATCCGCTAAGGCCAATGGCAAAACCAATCACTACTACGCCGCACAGTTTTAGCGACTCCAGTGCCATCGCAATACGTGACGGTAATTTCTCTTGCTGGTGGTTATTACGCCATGGCAAACCACGCTCCAGCCACAGCAAGGCGACAATATTGCATAGCAAAATAACGGTAATACTGACGGCGGAATAATGCAGGATCGCCAGCAAATTACTGGCGAGATTATCAAGGAACGCCAGGCTAATACCCATAAAAAAGAGAATGAGATAGACCATCCAGCTTAATAACTGATTAATGCGTTTTAACGCAGCTTTTTGGCGAAGCGGAATGAGGTAACCCACAATGAGTGGCACCAGAATGATTAACAGCCCAGAAAACATGAAAACTCAGCCCTTGCAAAGAAGAAATCGAAATGCGCGATGACACACTACTGAAAGCGGAAGGATGAGTAAAGTTGCAATTAAAAGGAAACGTTATGCAAATGAGAAGGCCTGACATTGCGTCAGGCCTTCTGTGTTAATTAATCGCGTTTTTCCAGCAGTGTCCGGTAAATCAGACCACCAATAATACCGCCGACAATGGGCACTACCCAGAAGAACCACAGTTGTTCTAACGCCCAGCCCCCCTGGAAGATAGCAACCGCAGTGCTGCGCGCCGGGTTAACGGAGGTGTTAGTGACCGGAATACTGATTAAGTGAATCAGCGTTAATGCCAGACCAATGGCAATCGGCGCAAAACCCGCCGGCGCGAATTTGTCGGTCGCACCGTGGATCACCAGCAAGAAACCAGCGCTCAATACCAGTTCAACAACCAATGCAGAAAGCATGGAATAGCCGCCAGGTGAATGCTCACCATAACCGTTAGACGCAAAACCGCTGGCCGCCGCGTCAAATCCGGCTTTACCGCTGGCGATTAAATACAGCAGTGCCGCCGCAACAATACCGCCAACAACCTGGGCAATGACGTAGCCAACGACTTCTTTTGCCGGGAAACGACCGCCAGCCCATAAACCAATAGTGACTGCCGGGTTAAAATGACCACCAGAAATATGACCAACAGCGAAGGCCATGGTCAGTACTGTCAGACCAAACGCCAGCGCGACACCAGCAAAGCCAATACCTAATTCCGGAAATGTTGCCGCCAGCACAGCGCTACCGCAGCCACCAAATACAAGCCAGAAAGTACCAAAACATTCTGCTGCTAATTTTCTGAACATATCCACCTCAATTAAAAATTGACCCTGTGAAAAATATGGTCGTTTTATAGGGTCGTCGTAAAAAAGTGACGACAGAAATAATGCGTGGGTATTTTAAAAACGAAGCTGAGTCATTCGCCAGATAAATAAATCCAGTAATTTTGATTTAGAACAAATGAGGGTTCCCCCATATAGTCATTTGCCTGATTGACAGTGTAGTGCAAACCACGAAATTAAACCTTTGGGGGTAATAAAAATAATACACAAGATTAATCATTTGATTTTATTGTTTTTTGGGGGAAATCAGTGAGAGGGCGTCTGACACAATTATTCGCTCATTTTTCAGACATTTGCCATGCTTAAGTGTGATGTCATCACGTATTCCTGGGGGCTTTCCCGTTATACTGCCGGAGTAAAGGATAAGTAACATATTTCTGGAGGGGATATGATTCTTGAGCGCGTTGAAATTGTGGGCTTTCGTGGTATCAACCGACTATCGTTGATGCTGGAACAAAACAACGTCCTGATTGGGGAGAACGCGTGGGGTAAATCCAGTTTGCTGGATGCGCTAACCCTACTGCTATCGCCAGAATCAGATCTCTACCATTTTGAACGCGACGATTTCTGGTTTCCGCCGGGCGATATCAATGGCCGGGAACACCATCTGCATATCATTCTGACCTTTCGTGAATCGCTGCCTGGGCGGCATCGTGTTCGCCGTTATCGCCCACTTGAAACATGCTGGACGCCGTGCGTCGATGGTTATCACCGCATTTTTTATCGTCTGGAAGGGGAGTGTGCGGAAGATGGCAGCGTGATGACGCTGCGCAGTTTTCTTGATAAAGACGGGCATCCGATTGAGGTTGATGATATTAACGATCAGGCGCGTCATCTGGTGCGGTTGATGCCTGTTCTGCGCTTGCGTGATGCCCGCTTTATGCGCCGTATTCGCAACGGAACTGTACCAAATGTGCCCAATGTGGAAGTTACCGCGCGCCAGTTGGATTTTCTTGCCCGTGAATTATCCTCACATCCACAAAATCTTACTGACGGGCAGATTCGTCAGGGGCTTTCGGCAATGGTGCAACTGCTTGAGCATTATTTTTCGGAGCAGGGAGCCGGGCAGGCGAGATACCGCTTAATGCGGCGGCGGGCCAGCAATGAGCAACGGAGCTGGCGTTATCTGGATATCATCAACCGGATGATTGACCGGCCTGGAGGTCGTTCGTATCGGGTTATTTTGCTTGGGCTATTTGCGACTTTGCTACAGGCAAAAGGCACATTGCGGCTGGATAAAGACGCGCGTCCGTTATTGTTGATAGAAGATCCGGAAACGCGCCTGCATCCGATTATGCTTTCAGTCGCCTGGCATCTGTTGAACCTTCTGCCATTGCAGCGTATTGCTACCACCAACTCTGGCGAGCTGCTTTCGTTAACGCCGGTAGAGCATGTTTGCCGTCTGGTGCGTGAATCTTCTCGCGTTGCCGCATGGCGTCTGGGGCCGAGTGGCTTGAGTACCGAAGATAGCCGACGCATATCCTTTCACATTCGTTTTAACCGTCCGTCATCGCTGTTTGCCCGTTGTTGGTTGCTGGTGGAAGGGGAAACAGAAACCTGGGTTATTAACGAACTGGCGCGCCAGTGTGGGCATCATTTTGATGCTGAAGGGATCAAGGTCATTGAATTTGCCCAGTCAGGATTAAAACCGCTGGTTAAATTTGCCCGCCGGATGGGGATTGAGTGGCATGTGCTGGTCGATGGCGATGAAGCCGGGAAGAAGTATGCCGCTACGGTGCGCAGCCTGTTGAATAACGATCGGGAAGCTGAACGAGAGCATTTAACGGCATTACCGGCGCTGGATATGGAGCATTTTATGTATCGCCAGGGATTTTCCGATGTATTCCATCGCGTGGCGCAAATCCCGGAAAATGTACCGATGAATTTGCGCAAAATCATCTCGAAGGCGATCCATCGCTCTTCCAAACCCGATCTCGCCATTGAGGTTGCAATGGAGGCCGGACGCCGTGGTGTGGAGTCCGTACCGGCATTGCTGAAAAAAATGTTCTCGCGCGTGCTGTGGCTGGCGCGCGGTCGGGCAGATTAACCGCGAAACATCGTTGCCATCTGTGGCTGAATAGCGTCGAGCATCTCATAGCGGCGACGGTATTCAGCTCGTTTTTTACTGGCTATTTCAGCAACTTCTTTTCGTACTATCTGACCAGGAAGTCGGTAATGCCGTTCGGCATCGCATTCGCCGCCAACCGACTCCCAGAACGCGTTATAGTCCGCATGGATTTTTCCTTCTTTATCGCGATAGCGCAGGCTGCGATAAATATGCGTTTCATTGCTGACGGCAATAATCTGCTCAACCTGTAAGCGTTGGGCAAAGAGACAGACCGCTTCCATCACCAGACGTTTTGGAAACAGACCGTGGCAGGCTTTCGTCGCATTCTGGATTTCCTGGTGCGGAATTTCCCATTTCGCGCCTTGCAGTCCACCAATAAACAGCGTTCTTTTTCCCTGGTACTCACACAGAGTGAAGGTGATCTCTGCCAGAGGGATGCCCTCGCTGTTACGGAACAGGATCGTGCTGTCACCTTCTTTATCCATTGAGATCATCATGGTCAGTTCAAGCGTGAACTGCTCGCCGTTTTTTCCTTCCAGCTTCGCCAGTTGCAGCCCGGGGGTATTCAAATATAAGCTGAATTCTTCCGCCGACATGCAGGCACGCAGCAATGCATAATGGTAACGTAACGCCTCCAGTAATTGTTTGCGGTTAAGATTGGCGGCAAGGTAAGGGCGATGCAGACGAACAGGCAGTCGCGGCTGGCGTGTTAACAGCGTATTGAGGTTCGGCCAGTGGGATAGTTCGTTCATCCACTCAACGCTTAAACGCGGCATAATCAAAGAGCGCAGCAAAAATTTCTGGCGAAAGCTACGGCGATGCCAGAATTTACCTGGTCGCCACTGGCCACCAGCCAGACTAAGGAAAAGAGACATGCTGCTAAGAGATTCAGATGGCGTAAAAGCCCGTTCAGTAAGTTGTGACATATTCACAAAATCAATGATTATACATAGCGTCGATTTCACCATCGGAAATCTTAACCAAACATCAATAATGTGATTACTAACGGAAATTTTAGGGTTTTGTTGATATTTTGTTGATGTTAACAACGCCCGGATGCGCGTATGGAGTACTCAATATATTTATGAAAAAGCGAAGAAACATTAAGAAGCGTTACGTTATTGCGCTGGTGATAGTCATTGCCGGGTTGGTTGCATTGTGGAAAATTCTCAATGCGCCGGTGCCAACTTATCAGACATTGATAGTGCGCCCCGGTGATTTGCAGCAAAGCGTGCTGGCGACCGGAAAGCTCGACGCGTTGCGTAAAGTTGATGTTGGCGCGCAGGTCAGCGGTCAGTTGAAAACGCTGTCGGTGGCGATTGGCGATAAAGTGAAAAAAGATCAGCTTTTAGGCGTTATTGATCCAGAACAGGCTGAAAACCAGATCAAGGAAGTGGAAGCGACGCTGATGGAGCTGCGCGCACAACGTCAGCAGGCGGAAGCAGAACTGAAACTGGCTCGGGTGACATACTCTCGCCAGCAACGACTGGCGCAAACGCAGGCCGTTTCACAGCAGGATCTCGACACTGCTGCGACTGAAATGGCTGTTAAACAGGCGCAGATTGGCACCATTGATGCGCAAATCAAACGCAATCAGGCCTCTCTCGACACAGCTAAAACCAATCTCGATTACACCCGCATCGTTGCTCCGATGGCCGGGGAAGTCACGCAAATCACTACCCTGCAAGGGCAGACGGTGATTGCCGCACAACAAGCGCCGAACATTTTGACGCTAGCAGATATGAGTACCATGCTGGTAAAAGCGCAGGTTTCTGAAGCGGATGTTATCCACCTGAAGCCGGGGCAAAAAGCCTGGTTTACGGTGCTTGGCGATCCGCTGACGCGCTATGAAGGGCAGATTAAAGATGTGTTGCCAACACCGGAAAAGGTCAACGACGCTATTTTCTATTACGCCCGTTTTGAAGTACCAAACCCCGATGGTCTGTTGCGGCTGGATATGACTGCACAGGTGCACATTCAGCTCACTGATGTGAAAAACGTGCTGACAATCCCACTGTCGGCGTTAGGCGATCCGGTTGGCGATAACCGCTATAAGATCAAACTGCTACGTAATGGAGAAACGCGCGAGCGTGAAGTAACGATTGGCGCACGTAACGATACCGATGTTGAGATTGTCAAAGGGCTGGAAGTGGGCGAAGAAGTGGTGATTGGTGAGGCCAAACCAGGAGCTGCGCAATGACGCCTTTGCTCGAATTGAAGGATATTCGCCGTAGCTATCCCGCGGGAGATGAGCAGGTTGAGGTGCTGAAGGGGATCACTCTGGATATTTATGCCGGAGAGATGGTGGCGATTGTCGGCGCTTCGGGTTCTGGTAAATCGACCCTGATGAATATCCTCGGCTGCCTGGATAAAGCCACAAGCGGCACCTATCGCGTCGCCGGTCAGGATGTTGCCACGCTGGACGCCGATGCGCTGGCGCAGCTCCGTCGCGAGCATTTTGGCTTTATTTTTCAGCGTTACCACCTGCTTTCGCATTTAATCGCCGAGCAGAACGTTGAAGTTCCCGCCGTCTATGCTGGCCTTGAGCGTAAACAGCGACTGCTGCGCGCCCGGCAATTACTGCAACGACTGGGGCTGGAAGAGCGCGCAGAGTATTACCCTGCTCAGCTTTCCGGTGGTCAACAACAGCGAGTCAGTATCGCCCGCGCGTTGATGAACGGTGGGCAGGTGATCCTCGCTGATGAACCGACAGGCGCGCTGGACAGCCATTCCGGTGAAGAGGTGATGACTGTCCTGCATCAGTTGCGCGATCGCGGGCACACGGTGATTATCGTCACTCATGATCCGCAGGTTGCCGCCCAGGCAGAGCGAGTGATCGAAATTCACGACGGCGAAATCGTGCGTAATCCACCTGCTATTGAAAAAAATACTGCTGCAGCCAACAGCGAACCGGGTGTCAAAACGGCGTCTGGCTGGCGGCAGTTCGTCAGCGGTTTTAACGAGGCGCTGACGATGGCGTGGCGCGCGCTGGCAGCCAATAAAATGCGTACTTTACTGACCATGCTGGGGATTATTATCGGTATTGCGTCGGTGGTATCTATTGTCGTGGTAGGCGACGCGGCTAAACAAATGGTACTGGCGGATATTCGTTCTATTGGTACTAATACTATTGATGTCTATCCCGGGAAAGATTTTGGCGATGACGATCCGCAATATCAGCAGGCGCTGAAGTACGACGATTTAATCGCCATTCAAAAACAACCGTGGGTCGCTTCTGCCACACCCGCCGTCTCGCAAAACCTGCGCCTGCGTTATAACAATGTTGATGTTGCTGCCAGCGCCAACGGCGTAAGCGGGGACTATTTTAATGTTTATGGTATGACTTTCAGCGAAGGGAACACCTTTAATCAGGAGCAACTGAATGGTCGCGCGCAGGTAGTTGTTCTCGACAGTAATACCCGCCGTCAGCTTTTTCCGCATAAAGCGGATGTGGTTGGCGAGGTGATTCTTGTCGGTAATATGCCAGCGAGGGTCATCGGCGTGGCGGAAGAGAAACAGTCGATGTTTGGCAGTAGTAAAGTGCTGCGCGTGTGGTTGCCTTACAGCACCATGTCCGGGCGGGTTATGGGGCAGTCGTGGCTTAACTCCATTACCGTAAGAGTGAAAGAAGGCTTTGACAGCGCTGAAGCTGAACAGCAACTCACCCGTTTGTTGTCGCTGCGCCACGGCAAAAAGGATTTCTTCACCTGGAACATGGACGGTGTCTTGAAAACGGTCGAAAAGACCACACGTACTTTACAACTGTTTTTGACACTGGTGGCGGTGATTTCGCTGGTGGTGGGCGGCATTGGCGTCATGAATATTATGCTGGTATCGGTGACAGAGCGGACGCGGGAAATTGGTATCCGCATGGCCGTGGGCGCACGCGCCAGCGATGTGTTGCAACAATTTCTGATTGAAGCCGTGCTGGTTTGTCTGGTGGGTGGTGCGCTGGGGATAACGCTGTCACTGTTAATCGCTTTCACATTGCAGCTTTTTTTACCCGGTTGGGAAATTGGTTTTTCTCCGCTGGCGCTGCTACTGGCGTTTCTTTGTTCAACCGTTACCGGGATTTTATTTGGCTGGCTGCCTGCGCGAAATGCGGCAAAACTGGATCCAGTGGATGCTCTGGCACGGGAGTAATATTTGAGATAAAAATGCCAGCCGATCGGGCTGGCATTTTGCCTGTAGGATGTACACAATGAGACAGAAGAGCTATGCGACTGCAGCTTCTACTTCGACGGGCACAATGACACTGGCATGATTGCCTTTTGGCCCCTGGTGGACATCAAACTGAACGGATTGCCCAGCTTTTAGCGTTCTGTAACCATCCATCTGGATGGTGGAATAATGAGCGAAAATATCTTCGCCGCCGCCTTCAGGGCAGATGAAACCAAACCCTTTGGCATTGTTGAACCACTTAACAGTACCCTTTTCCATGCTTCGACATCCTTCGCAAATCTTATACAAGTAAGATGGAATAAACCGGGGTCAGAGAGGGAGCTGTTCAAAACCTCGCCAACTCTAGAAATACAATTTAGAGAAATAGGGCGAGCCGTCAAGCGTTTGACAGGGGGCTGGGGGTAGGTATGCATCAAAAATTTGAAGCAGTTAACGCTATTGACAGTAATGTGACTGATGTCGCTGATGCCAACGATAGATGATAATTATCTATTATGTGGAGTAGATTGGTCAGGCAAATAAGCTCTTGTCAGCGGCAGAGCGTTCTGCCGATAACCGTAACCGAAGATGATAACTGACAATGGGTAAAACGAACGACTGGCTGGACTTTGATCAACTGGCGGAAGAAAAAGTGCGTGACGCGCTAAAACCGCCATCTATGTATAAAGTGATATTAGTCAATGATGATTACACTCCGATGGAGTTTGTTATTGACGTGTTACAAAAATTCTTTTCTTATGATGTAGAACGTGCAACGCAATTGATGCTCGCTGTTCACTACCAGGGGAAGGCCATTTGCGGAATCTTTACCGCCGAGGTTGCAGAAACCAAAGTGGCGATGGTGAACAAGTACGCAAGGGAGAACGAGCATCCATTGCTGTGTACGCTGGAAAAAGCCTGAATGCAGGCATAAAAATTGGGGGAGGTGCCTATGCTCAATCAAGAACTGGAACTCAGTTTAAACATGGCTTTCGCCAGAGCGCGCGAGCACCGTCATGAGTTTATGACCGTCGAGCACTTGTTACTGGCATTGCTCAGTAACCCGTCGGCTCGGGAGGCGCTGGAAGCATGTTCCGTGGATCTGGTGGCGCTCCGTCAGGAACTGGAAGCCTTTATTGAACAAACCACACCCGTTCTGCCTGCCAGTGAAGAGGAGCGTGACACGCAGCCGACGCTGAGTTTTCAGCGTGTACTGCAACGTGCGGTCTTCCATGTTCAGTCCTCCGGTCGCAGTGAGGTTACCGGTGCGAATGTTCTGGTTGCTATCTTTAGCGAACAGGAGTCACAGGCTGCCTATCTGTTGCGCAAACATGAAGTCAGCCGTCTTGATGTGGTGAACTTTATTTCTCATGGCACGCGTAAAGACGAGCCATCTCAGTCTTCTGAACCAGGAAACCAGCCCGGCAGTGAAGAACAAGCTGGTGGGGAGGATCGTATGGAGAATTTCACGACGAACCTGAACCAGCTTGCGCGCGTGGGAGGAATCGACCCGCTGATTGGTCGTGAGAAGGAGCTGGAGCGCGCCATTCAGGTTCTCTGTCGCCGCCGTAAAAACAACCCACTGCTGGTTGGCGAGTCTGGCGTTGGTAAAACTGCGATTGCGGAAGGTCTCGCCTGGCGTATTGTCCAGGGCGATGTACCGGAAGTGATGGCTGACTGTACGATTTACTCTCTGGATATCGGTTCCCTGTTAGCGGGAACTAAATATCGCGGCGACTTTGAAAAACGTTTCAAAGCGTTGCTCAAACAGTTGGAGCAGGATACCAACAGCATCCTGTTTATCGATGAGATCCACACCATCATCGGCGCAGGCGCAGCTTCTGGCGGTCAGGTGGATGCGGCTAACCTGATTAAACCACTGCTCTCCAGCGGTAAAATTCGCGTTATAGGTTCGACGACGTATCAGGAGTTCAGCAACATTTTCGAGAAAGATCGTGCTCTGGCGCGTCGCTTCCAGAAAATCGATATTACTGAACCGTCGATCGAAGAAACCGTTCAAATCATCAACGGTCTGAAACCGAAGTATGAAGCGCACCACGACGTGCGTTATACCGCGAAAGCGGTGCGTGCGGCGGTAGAACTGGCGGTGAAATACATTAACGATCGTCATCTGCCGGACAAAGCGATTGACGTTATCGACGAAGCGGGCGCTCGCGCACGTCTGATGCCGGTAAGCAAGCGCAAGAAAACGGTCAATGTGGCGGATATTGAGTCCGTGGTGGCGCGTATCGCACGTATCCCAGAGAAGAGTGTTTCTCAGAGTGACCGCGATACTCTGAAAAACCTCAGTGATCGCCTGAAAATGCTGGTCTTCGGTCAGGATAAAGCCATTGAGGCGCTTACCGAAGCCATCAAGATGGCGCGTGCGGGTTTAGGCCACGAACATAAACCGGTCGGTTCGTTCCTGTTTGCTGGTCCAACCGGGGTCGGCAAAACCGAGGTCACGGTGCAGCTTTCCAAAGCCCTCGGCATTGAGCTTCTGCGCTTTGATATGTCCGAGTATATGGAACGTCACACTGTCAGCCGCCTGATTGGTGCGCCTCCGGGATACGTCGGTTTTGATCAGGGTGGTCTGCTGACCGATGCGGTCATCAAGCATCCGCACTCGGTGCTGCTGCTGGACGAAATCGAGAAAGCGCATCCGGACGTGTTCAATATCCTGTTGCAGGTGATGGACAACGGCACGCTGACCGATAACAACGGACGCAAGGCCGATTTCCGTAACGTGGTGCTGGTGATGACTACCAACGCCGGGGTACGTGAAACCGAGCGCAAATCGATTGGGCTTATCCACCAGGATAACAGCACCGATGCGATGGAAGAGATCAAAAAGATCTTTACGCCAGAGTTTCGTAACCGTCTCGACAATATTATCTGGTTCGATCATCTCTCAACCGACGTGATCCATCAGGTGGTTGATAAATTCATTGTCGAGTTGCAGGTTCAACTGGATCAGAAAGGTGTTTCTCTGGAAGTGAGCCAGGAAGCACGTAACTGGCTGGCTGAGAAAGGTTACGACCGGGCAATGGGCGCACGTCCGATGGCTCGCGTCATCCAGGACAACCTGAAGAAACCGCTCGCTAACGAACTGCTGTTTGGCTCGCTGGTGGATGGCGGTCAGGTCACTGTTGCGCTGGATAAAGAGAAAAATGAGCTGACCTACGGGTTCCAGAGTGCGCAAAAGCACAAAGCGGAAGCAGCGCATTAATCTGGGGTCGTGAAGCCTTTTAAGTAGGTTGATAAAGTCCGTAATCTCGTAAGAGGTTACGGATTTTTTTGTTTGTGAGGTGGGGCGGTAAAAACCCTATTTTTGAGGGCGAAGGTAAGTTATTGATAATTAATGCTGCTGGAAGGCAAGGATAAAAAAGGGGCTGGACAAGGAATTTTGCTGGTTTCGCTTTATTAACAATGGGCTAAGCGTGTAGTATTTGAGTTCACTGCCGTACAGGCAGCTTAGAAACAGCGTGGCATATGAATAGATGGACGCCAGCAGTTCACTGCCGTACAGGCAGCTTAGAAAAGCATCTGCATGGTGCCCGTGGTCTTAACAAGGTCCACTGCCGTACAGGCAGTTTCACAAATACGATGATGGCAGAAATTTAGCTGCGTTATGGCGCTCTCAACTCCGAACCATTAGCCGTGACACACAATAACAATTGTGATAATTGCGACGAGAATCAATTTCTCACACAGAAATCAATGCTGTACTAATCCTAACTCCTTCAAATAAAAATAATCACAGGATGTGTTTATGTCTTCAAATTACCTTACTCCTTCTGATCTCAAAACCATTCTCCACTCCAGGCGTGCCAATATTTATTATCTGGAAAAATGCCGGGTGCAGGTGAATGGTGGGCGAGTGGAGTATGTCACCAGTGAAGGCAGGGAGTCGTATTACTGGAATATCCCCATTGCGAATACCACGGCGTTGATGTTGGGGATGGGAACGTCCGTTACCCAGGCGGCGATGCGTGAATTTGCCCATGCTGGAGTGATGGTGGGTTTTTGTGGTACGGATGGCACGCCGCTGTATTCGGCAAATGAAGTTGATGTTGATGTCTCCTGGCTCAGTCCGCAAAGCGAATATCGTCCTACTGAATATCTTCAGCAGTGGGTTTCTTTTTGGTTTGCTGAAGATAAACGACTTGCCGCCGCGAAACGTTTTCAGTTAATCCGCCTGACACATATCGATAAGCACTGGACCAGCGCGAAAATGCAGCGTGAACACGCCTTTCAGCCTGATGCTAATGCACTGCAGACTCTGCTAAATCGCACTCGTGAAGAAATAGACATGGCAGAAAGCCATACGCAGCTTATGCTCGTAGAGGTGAAATTGACCAAAGCACTCTACAAAATGGTGAGTCAATCCGTGGGCTACGGCGACTTTACTCGTGCAAAACGGGGTGGCGGAGTTGATATGGCCAACCGCTTCCTCGATCAGGGTAATTATCTGGCGTATGGCCTGGCGGCAGTGGCGGCGTGGGTAACCGGGATCCCGCATGGTTTAGCAGTAATGCACGGTAAAACCCGTCGCGGTGGTCTCGTTTTTGACCTTGCCGATCTGATTAAAGATGCCCTTGTTATGCCACAAGCATTTATCGCTACAATGGCGGGAGAAGATGCTCAGGAGTTTCGTCAACGCTGCATCAATATCTTTCAACAAGCGGATGTGCTGGATGTCATGATCACCTCTCTGCAGGAAACGGCTCAGGCCCTGGCTAAGGCTGACCAATGAACGTCCTGATTATCTCGCGCTGCACAAAAAATGCTCGAGTGGAGAGCTGCCGTATTATTGATCAGTTTGCCGAACGCACTGGTGACGCCGCATGGCAAACGGTGATTACTCTGGAAGGGGTTAATACACTTCGCCGTTTACTGCGCAAAACTGCCCGGCGAAATACCGCAGTGGCTTGTCACTGGCTGAAGAAGAATGGGCAAACGGAGTTGATGTGGATTGTCGGCAATATTCGTCGTTTTAATGCTCAGGGACGCGTTCCCACAAATCGAACAACGCAAACCAGCCTGGTGAAAAAAGAAGAAAATCGCTGGCAGTGCGCGGAAAGTATTGCGCTGCTGGCGGCTATCGCTGGGTTATTTCATGATTTTGGTAAAGCAGGACGCAGCTTTCAGCAAAGCCTGACCCAAAAGAATGCCCGCAGTTATCAGCCTTATCGGCATGAGTGGATTTCGCTGCGGCTTTTTCAGGCTTTTGTCGGTGAACAGCCAGACGAAGTGTGGCTGGAAAAACTTGGGAAATTAACGGCAGATGATGAAACCGCGATCCTTGAGTGCCTGCAAAAAGACACGCCTCATTTTTCAAATAGTCCATTCAGTTCGCTGCAACCACTCGCCAAAACGGTAGGCTGGTTGATCCTTTCCCATCATCGAATGCCGGAGAATCTTTCGCCACAACCAGAACAATCATGCAAAGGCTGTGATAGTTGGCTGGAGAAGCAACTCAATGCTGACTGGAATGCCGTTAACCACCGTAAGAATGACTGGTCACAACAGGATTTCGAGCAAGTCTGGCAATTTCCGTCAGGAACGCCGCTTCAAAGCGCGAGCTGGCGAGAAAAAGCGCGTCAGATTGCCCGTAGGGCGTGTAACGCGATCGGCTTAAAGGAATGGGGGCAGATGGAGCAACTGTTTCCGTTACATATGGCGCGTTTTTGCCTGATGCTTGCCGATCACTACTATTCATCTAACGACGCGCAGCAAAAATGGCAAGACCCGAATTATATTGTCTGGGCAAATAGCGATCGGCAGAGCGGCACGCTCAAACAACGGGTAGATGAGCATCTGGTCGGCGTCGCGCATCATGCGTATCTACTTGGGCGGCAACTGATGCACACACGTGCATCGCTTCCGGCAATTGCCCGACATAAAGGTTTTAGACAACGGGCCACAGACGCGAAATACCGTTGGCAGGATAAAGCCTGGGATGTGGCACGTGCGTTACGTGAGCGAAGCCGGGAAGACGGTTTTTTCGGTGTCAATATGGCCTCGACGGGGTGCGGTAAAACCTTTGCTAACGCCCGCATTATGTATGCGCTTACCGATGAGCGGGAAGGGTGCCGTTTTACCGTCGCGCTGGGATTGCGCACGCTGACTTTGCAAACCGGCGATGCTCTGCGCAGTCTGCTTGGACTGGGCGAGGATGAGCTGGCGGTACTGATTGGTTCGGCGGCAGTTAAGCAACTGTGGCAGCAGGAAAAAACAGACAATGATTGCGGAAGTGCTTCGCAAGAATCGCTGGCAGAGGAGCAACAGTTTGTTAAATATGACGGTAGTCTGCATACCGGGGCGCTGGAAAAATGGTTGAAGGATGACAGCAAACTTAAGGCGTTAGTAAGCGCACCGATTCTGGTAGCGACCATTGATCATCTTATTTCTGCGACCGAAGGTGTGCGAGGCGGAAAACAGCTTCCTTCGATGTTGCGTTTGTTAACCAGCGATTTAGTGCTCGATGAACCTGACGACTTTGATATTGCCGATCTTCATGCAGTATGTCGTCTGATGAATTGGGCCGGAATGTTGGGAACGCGGGTATTACTTTCTTCCGCGACGTTGCCGCCAGGGCTGATTCAGGCGCTGTTCGCGGCTTATCTTGCCGGGCGTAAAATGTGGCAGTCGTCATGCGGTACGAACGGCAGACCCGTCAATATTTGCTGTGCCTGGTTTGATGAAAAAGATGCCGACGCCATACAAATTGGCGATGGCGCTACTTTTCGTGAGACGCACAAAAAGTTTGTTGCGCGACGAGCGTTAATGTTGGCCGAAAAAGAACGACTGCATTTCGGACGTATTGCTTCTATTTCATCTGCATCAAACGCGATTCAGGATGTTACCGAAAGCGTGGCTCAGACGGTACATGCGCAAATGCTGAAGTTGCATCAGGCACATCGCCAGCAGCACGAAAGCGGTAAAACCGTTTCGCTGGGCCTGGTGCGCTTCGCGAATATCAATCCACTGGTCGCAGTGACCAAAGCCCTGATCGCCATTCCATCACCAGAAGATGTCTGCATTCATTATTGTGTTTACCACTCCCGACATCCACTGGCAGTACGTTCAGATATTGAGAAGCGCCTGGACCGCGCTTTTACCCGCCATAACGAACTCGATTTCTGGAACAACGAGGATATTGCTGAAGCCTTACATAACCGTCCGGAATCGCACCATCTGTTTGTGGTGTTGGGGACATCGGTTATAGAAGTGGGGCGTGACTGGGATGCGGATTGGGGAATTATCGAACCAGGCTCCATGCGTTCGATAATTCAATTTGCCGGACGTATTCAGCGGCACCGTAGAAATGTGCCGACCAGTGAGAATCTGGTTATTTTGCGTTTTAATATCAAAGCATTGCAGAAAAAAGCCCCCGCATTTTGTAAGCCTGGTTTCGAAACAAAAGAACACTTGCTGGATAGCCATGATATTTGCGAACTGATTCCGATCGCGGACTACCGGACGATTAACGCCTTGCCGCGGATTCTGTCTGCCAATAATGACAACAAACTGGCGGAACTTGAGCATAGTCGTTTATCCACTGAATTGATGAGCAGTAAAAGCAAACATGTGGTGGCGGCGCAATGGTGGCGCGCACCGCTAAGCTGGAACGGCTGGATGCAGCGCCAGACGCCATTTCGTTATTCGCCGTTGCCGGAGGCGGTATTTTTTCTACATATGGATGATGAAGAAAGCGAAGCGCGTTTCTATTCCTACACCGGTGACAACGAGCGTAAAGCGCAGGGGAATTTCAGGCGAGAAGAGGTGAGATGCGCCAGCGGCGTCGCTTGCTGGGGCGTGATGGATTACCAACACGTTTTGTTGAATTTAGCTGATAAGCACGGTTGTGAAATACAGCGTGTTGGAGAAATGTTTGCTGAAGTGAGAGTACCGGCCAGTGAAGAAGATGCGGTCGATGACTGGCGTTATCACCCCTGGTTGGGAGTGTTCCGCAACCTGTGATAGGGGGCGCGCTGCCTGTACGGCAGTTTACAAGTCCGTATCCGGAGATACCTCTATTTCTTAGCTGCCGATGGCAGTGCGTGAATGTTAGCTATCAAACCATTGCGTGGCAAATATTTTATGCAGGGTAATATCACTATTGGTTATTGCATGGGTTTGGCTAGATTAAAGCGTAGATACCTCTAGGTGAACTATCCATGATTATCACCGCGGGTGTTGTCCCTTTTACTGTATGTGTCGTTGTACTGAAGCCTGGTTGGGCTACGGAGATTTTTCAGTGAAGTCAGGGAGCAACTTCAATTTGATGGATTAACGAAAAGGAGCCGAAATGGAAAAAACGGCGCTAATACAATTTATCACTGACTACATTGCTTCGCGAAGGCAACCCAAAATCGATACCTTTGAAAAAGAAGCAGCAAAGCGACTGGAGCAGGGCGACGACGCCAGCGCTATCGCTCAGGAGCGACAGGAACTCGAAGCACGCTACCTGCCACGTAACTGGTTAACGGATGCGGCAAAGCGTGCCGGGCAAATCAAATTAGTCACTCATGGCGCTAAATTCAGTCATGGTGACTCTAAAGCCAGTAGCTTTTGTCTGGAAACCTCCGCTAACGAAAGCTATTTAAACACGGCATCGTTGGCGAATGTCGCTACTGACGCGATTGGTAACGCTGCCGCACTTGACGTCGCAAAGTTGCTACAAACCGATGTGAACGGAGATTCACTGCTTGCCAGCCTGAAGCGTGGTGATTATCAGGCATTAAGTACGTTTGCAGAGGATAAAGCGCAACTAGAGCAGTGGGTAGCTGGGTTTAGCCAGGCATGGACAACTGGACAGCCTGCCAGCCATAAACTGGCAAAACAAATCTATTTCCCTGTCGATGATGGCTATCACCTGTTATGCCCGCTGTTTTCCAGTTCGCTGGCACAGGCGATGTATGAAAAGCTAACTGCCGTGCGCTTTAGTGAGGAATCGAAAGCCATTCGCGATGCGCACAAAGCAGGTAAATGGCACTCACAGCCAGATATTCGTTTTCCTAATCTTGCCGAAATGCATTTTGGCGGCACAAAACCGCAGAATATTTCTTTGCTCAACAGTGTTCGTGGTGGCCGTGTCTGGCTGTTGCCGTCAATGCCGCCCACCTGGGCGGCGCTGGATCGCGCACCACAAAACATGCGCAGTATTTTTGCCTTACGTGGCGATTTCAATCGGGCGGCCTCGGGCATTATCGCCCGCATGACCTATCTTCTGAAAGTTGACAAAAATAATGTTCATATCCGTACCACACGGGCGAAATATATTGATGAGTTGATAGATTTGCTGTTTATGCAGGCATCCTCTTTTCAACAAGAAAAATGGCAGGGATGGTCCGCGCAATCACCAGATTTACCTCGCCACCAGCAACTGTGGCTGGATCCGTGGCGGAGCCTGTCAGATGAGGCTTTCAAACTGGAGCGTGAAAAAAACGACTGGCAGGGTATGGTGGCCGAGGATTTCGCGCGCTGGCTGAACTATCGCCTGAAAAAAGCCAGTTTCGATGTAGGTGCTATCGAGCAAAAAGAGTGGCGCAGTCAGTCCCTGTTCGCTCAACGGATGCGTGAAATGGAAGCCGTTTTGCAGGAGGCGCTGAAATGAGTTATCTGCTCTTGTTACCCCATGTACGCATCGAAAACGCCAACGCTGTTTCCGGGTTGACCTGGGGATTCCCGTCGATGACCCATTTTCTCGGCTATGTTCATGCGCTTTCTCGCAAAGTGGTGGATGAATTTGGCGTAAGTTTTGACGGTTGCGCGGTCGTTAGCCATGAACAACATATTCAGGCGTACAGCTCCGGGCGCGATTTTCAGTTCGCTCTCACCCGTAATCCACTAACCAGAGAAGGTAAAACCACCTCATTTAATGAAGAGGGGCGTATGCACCTGACGGTCTCTCTGCTGATTGAATGTAATGGCGAAATTACCAATGGTGAATACGGTAGAAAAGCCCTTTGTGACCATCTGAAAATGCTCTGCCAGAGCCACAAACTGGCGGGCGGCAGCATTGTTGACATGCGCGATCCTCAGCTTTTTCATGCGCCTGAAGATGAAAAGCAACTGCGTAAAATCATCTGGCGTTTAATGCCAGGTTACGCGCTTTACGACCGCAGCGAATGGCTGGCTGAACATCACCAACAACATCCCGACATATCGTTGCTTGATGCCTGGCTTGATTTTGCCACGATTAAATATCAGGCCGAATCTCCGGCAGAAGACAACAGCGCAAAATGGATATACCAGCCGAAGCCGATGACCGGTTTCCTGGTGCCGTTAATGTGTGGCTACCAACGCATTTCTCCTGTTTACGCACCTGGTGAAGTGGAAAATGCACGCGGCATCGTGACGCCATTTGCTTTTGCCGAAGCGGTTTATGGCATTGGCGAATGGCGTGGATTACATCGCATTACTGATTTGCAACCGCTGATGTGGCGCTATCGTACGACGGACACTGGCTACTATTGCTCGGCAATACCACTCGTTGACGGCCCTACTACTAATGAAGATGACGATTCAGAATAAGGACATAATTATGGCAAAGGCCCCTGTAGCAATAAAAACGGCGTCGGTACTGGCATTTGAACGCAAACTGGCAACGTCTGACGCGGCGATGTACGCAGGTAACTGGCAAGGAAATGAATGGCAACCCATTGAGATTCAGGAAAAAGCGGTTCGCGGAACCATTTCTAATCGCCTGAAAAACACGATTACCAGTGACCCCACCAAACTGGATGCTGAAATCCAAAAAGCCAACTTGCAGCGGGTAGATGTAGCCTCGCTTCCGGTAGATGCTGATACGCTAAAAGTGGTGTTTACGCTGCGAGTGCTGGGTAATTTATCTTCACCTTCAGTATGTAATGATATGGCCTATCAGGAGGCGCTTTCCGACGTTATTGACGGCTATATCAGCGAGCATGGTTTTAAAGAGCTGGCGCTTCGCTATGCGCTGAATCTGGCAAATGGTCGTTTTTTGTGGCGCAACCGCATTGGTGCTGAGCAGATCCAGGTGAAAGTTACTGCTAATGATTCGTCCTGGACTTTTAACAGTCATGACTTCTCCTTGCGTCAATTTGATCAAGGCCAGAGTAGCGTCACAGAACTGGCGACAATAATTGAACAAGGATTAAGCGGAAAAGAGTGGGTGATGCTTACCGTTGAAGCGCAGGTTCGCCTCGGTGCCGGGCAAGAAGTCTTCCCATCACAGGAACTGGTGCTCGACAGCAACAGTAGCAAAAGTCGCGTGTTGTACCAGGTTGCAGGCATTGCCGGTATTCACTCCCAAAAAATTGGCAACGCTTTACGTACTATTGACACTTGGCATCCGAAGGTTGATGAGTTGGGGGCTATCGCCGTGGAGCCTTATGGCTCTGTAACCAGCCGAGGCGTTGCCTGCCGCCAACCGAAAGAAAAACTCGATTTTTATACCTTACTGGACAATTGGGTGACTAAAGGGATGAAACCAGACGTTGATCAACAGCACTACGTGATGGCAGTGCTGATCCGTGGCGGTGTCTTTGGTGAGAAAGCGGAATAAGGAGCTGCCAATGGAGCACTACCTTGAGATCCGCGTTCTGCCAGATCCTGAATTTTCGAGTGAAATGTTGATGGCAGCGTTATTTGCCAAATTGCACCGGGCATTAGGCGCAAGAGGGCAAGGTGATATCGGCGTGAGTTTCCCGGACGTGAATGTTACGCCGGGAGCGCGTTTACGCTTACACGGCAGCGCCCCGGCATTGCAGGCGCTTGAAGCCTCAACGTGGCGTAAAGGACTTACGGACTATTGCCAATGTTCACCTGTCACTCCTATTCCTGAAATAAAAGGCTGGCGAGTGGTAAGCCGTGTGCAGGTTAAAAGTAACCCCCTGCGTCTGTTAAGGCGTTCAGTAAAAAAGGGCTGGCTCACTAAAGAACAGGCAATTGAGCGACTGGCGACGCAAACTGAACGGCGGACCGATTTACCCTTTCTCAATATGAAGAGTTTATCGAGTCAGCAACAGTTCAAGCTGTTTATCCGTCATGGTGATTTGCTCACTGAACCGGTGAAAGGGGAATTCAGTAGTTATGGATTAAGCGCAACAGCAACTATTCCCTGGTTTTGATTGGTTAGTTGTAATGTAATGTATAAAAGACTTGGCCTTACAGTCAGGTCTTTTTGTCTATTGAAAAGCCTCCTTCTGGCTGGAAATAGCATAAAGAGTTCAATACCCAACACTGTTATCAGTATACGGATATTTATTTAAAATAAACAACCCGCAATTAATTATACGTATTAATCTACCGTGCAAAGACATCAAATAATGCCGAATAGTAAACAAGGTGAATGTTTTCATGGGTATTTTTTGTTTGTTACATATTTTTGACAGTTTGACTTAAATCACAAAAAACAACCTGTTTACATTGCGATAACAAGTTTAATTTGCGAAATTCATTTCCGAGAGGACAGAGACTCTTAATCACCTGGAATAAATCAGTTAAGGAATAGACTATGAAACGTTCAATTATTGCAGTTGCAGTATTATCTTCTCTTTTTATGAGCGCAGGGGCTTTTGCTGAGGAGGGGAGTGAACAGGGTGAGTTAGTTATTACCGGTAATGTGGTTGGAACTACTTGTCAATTTATCGGAAATAGCCAGGCTACGATTGCTATGAACGATATTGGTGCTGATCAATTTGATGGTAAGAGCGCTGGTTATGTTTATGATGGTTATTCAAATAAAACAACTGTACCGCTGACGGTCAAATGTACAGGAGATGAGACTCCCAGAATTACGTTTTCCAGAAGTCAGTTTGATGCAAATCTTAAAGATATCACCATTAATACTGCGGCAAACCAAAATGGTGCTGGTTTTGCTGTCTACTATGAGAGTGCAGATGGGCAATCTCAAAAGATTGAAGGTGATAAAAGTATTGAGTTAGAAAAAATTAGCTCTAATGAATATACACTAAATTTCAGTGCGAAATACGCGCAATCAGGTGATGCGGTGACTGCTGGCCCGGTTAACTCTGCTCTGACAATGACTGTCGTGACAAATTAATATCGTGTTTATCGGCGGCTTTGGCCGCCGATTTCTCAAACAAGGATTGTTTAATGAAAAAATTAATAGCCTTCTTGCTGGCCGGCATGGTCACGCCTGCGTGGGGCGGAGTCTATATCTACGGCACTCGCGTTATTTATCCAGAACAGAAAAAAGAGATTACCGTTCAATTAATGAATGAAGGTGAGCGCAGTGCTCTGATTCAGTCGTGGATTGATGATGGCGATAGCCTGTCCCCAGAAAAAATTCATGTTCCGTTTGTGCTGACGCCACCGGTAGCTCACGTAAAAGGAGGAGGGGGGCAGCAACTTAAAATTAAGCAACTGACGAATACCCTACCTAAAGATCGCGAAAGCTTGTTCTTTCTCAATGTCCTGGATATTCCACCTAATAGTGAGAAAAATGAGAGTAAAAACCAGATTAAATTCGCGATGCAAAACCGCATTAAATTTATTTATCGTCCGGAAGGTATAGCAGGTGTCGATAAAGGGAGTTTTTCTCGACTGAATATCAGAACTATCAGTAATGGTATTAATATAAAAAATAATTCAGCGAACTGGATAACTATTCCTGAACTGAAAGGTAATACCAAATCTATGATATTGGGCATTTTGACCTGAAATTAAATGTACCTCAGGCCTATATTGTTGAATATGAACGTGGATATGCTCCACCTGAGGCATGGGATCGCGGGATTAACGCATTATATACATCTTATTATGCCAGTCAGTATTACAGTAATTATAAGCACGGAGGAGATAATAAAAGTAGCTATTTAAATCTGAACAGTGGTTTGAACCTTCTGGGATGGCAGTTGCATTCAAATGCCAATTATACGAAAAGTGATGAGAGCAGCGGTAAATGGAAAAGTAACACATTATATCTGGAGCGCGGAATTTCACAAATTCTCGGCACGCTGCGGGCCGGTGAAATGTATACCGGCTCTGATGTTTTTGACTCCGTGCGTTTTCGCGGGGTACGCCTCTGGCGCGATATGCAGATGTTGCCGAACTCTAAACAGAATTTTACTCCTATAGTGCGAGGAATTGCCCAGAGCAACGCACTCGTCACTATAGAACAAAATGGTTTTGTTATTTACCAGAAGGAGGTTCCGCCAGGTCCATTCGCCATTGATGATTTGCAACTTGCTGGTGGTGGTGCCGATCTGGAAGTTACTGTTAAAGAAGCTGACGGTTCGGTATCGCGTTATCGTGTACCTTATTCATCTGTACCAAATATGTTGCAACCGGGCGTTTCGAAATATGAATTTGCTGCCGGACGTAGTCGTATTGAGGGAGCCAGCAATCAGTCGGATTTTATTCAGGGAAGCTATCAGTATGGCCTTAATAATTTGCTGACTCTCTATGCTGGCACGCAATTGTCTGATAATTACTCATCGTTTGTTCTCGGCACGGGATGGAATACACCGATTGGTGCTGTATCGGTTGATTTTACCCATTCCCACAGTGAACAAGATAACGGTGATGTATTTAATGGTCAAAGTTATCAGATTGCCTGGAACAAATATCTCTCACAGAGTGGGACGCAATTTTCTCTGGCAGCCTGGCGTTACTCCTCTCGGGATTATCGTACTTTTAACGATCACGTATGGGCAAATAACAGGAATAGATATAATCGAGAAGATGACTCTGTTTATGACATTGCCGACTATTATCAGTACGATTTTGGTCGCAAGAACAGCTTTTCTGTAAATATAAACCAGTCATTACCAGATGATTGGGGATATCTGTCGGTCAGCGGTCAATGGCGGGATTATTGGGAACGCAGCGGGACAGGGAAAGATTATCAACTCAGCTATTCGAACTCCTGGGAACGCCTTAGTTATACCTTGTCTGTTAGCCAGACCTACGATGAAGATAACCGCGAAGATAGACGCATTAACTTATATTTCTCAATTCCCTTCTCGTGGGGCGATGGAATCACTGAAAAACGACGAGATTTATTTGTTTCTAACTCAACCACTTTTGATAAAGACGGCTATCGGTCGAATAATACCAGCCTCAGCGGTGTAGCGGGGAGCCGCGATCAGTTCAGCTACGGGGCTAACTTAAGCCATCAACACCAGGGCAGCGAAACAACAGCAGGTGGAAACCTGACCTGGCGTGCGCCATTGGCGACTATTGGTGGCAGCTATAGCCAGTCGAAAAAATATCAACAGGTTAGCGGTAATATTCAAGGCGGTTTAGTCGCGTTGTCGGACGGGGTGGCACTGGCTCCCAGACTTTCCGATACGTTCGCCATCGTCAAAGCGCCGGGACTGGAGGGAGCGGCGGTGCAGGGATATCGTTACCTGACCACGGATAGCAGAGGCTACGCTATTTATGACAACCTGACGCCGTATCGTGAAAATACGTTGATGTTGGATATTGCCGACAGTAAAAGCGATGTGGCGCTGCTGGGTAACCGTAAAAACACCGTTCCTTATCGTGGTGCGGTAGTGATGACTCAGTTTGAGACTGATAAACGCAAACCCTGGTATTTCCTCTCCCAACGTCCTGATGGCTCTCCGTTGTCGTTTGGTTATGAGGTTGAAGATGAAAACGGTAATAATGTGGGGTTAGTCGGACAGGGAGGTCGGATATTTATTCGCACCAATGATGTCCCCGCATCGATTCGCGTCTCGGTTAATAAACAGCAGAAACAATTCTGCACTATTACCTTTGATAACGTTATTGATGAGAATAAAGTTTATATTTGTCGCTAAAGGATTTGGTTATGAAGAAATCACACCCAGGGATATTGTTTCACCCAAAACCTATTCCGTCAGTAATACTATTAATAATAAAGAAATGAAGCTAACTGCCTCATATATACCACCTACTTCGTATGATGAAGCTGGGAGTAAGGGCGAACTAGTAATTGCAACAGGTGATTCATTCAAGTTAAAAAACGCTGCAGCTATTTTTACATCTAATAATGTCTGTTCTTCAGGTCCGCTTGCGTCGTTACTTTGCTATCTCTTTGGTCTGTCAAGCTTAAACGAATCTTATAAGCAAAAACTAATATTTAATATTAAACATAAACCCACAACCTGTAGTTTCTCGCAATCGATTTACGAAATACAAATGCCAGATATAGCTATAAGTGAGGTTGAATCAGCAAATGATACTAAAACAGGCTCTACAAATCTGCTCCTCAATTGCGACAGTGTTTATAACGTCACGACTAATCCAGTGACTTTTAAAGTTGCGCGCGGTGAATGGGATGATAGTGGAACCATTCTGAAAACACATCGCTTAATGGTGCTAAGGGGGTTGGGTTCCAGATTTATAATGGTAACGCAACGACACCGTTAAAGCTGGGTGATACTCTGATGAACAAACTAACTAAAATGGCGGCCATTGAGAATCAGTACACCTTCCCGATTACCGCGAAATACGTTCGCGTGAAGGAGGAAGCGATACAGCCTGGAGAAGTCCAAAGCAAAGCGATATTTGCCGTATCCTATGATTAATGTGCCACTGGCCTTCACGTACTTTCGTAGAGGAAGTACGTGTTTTTTATTCATGGCGGCTCAATGCAAAAAAAGCCCGTACTTTCGTACGAGCTCTTCTTTAAAGATGGCGGTGAGGGGGGGATTCGAACCCCCGATACGTTGCCGTATACACACTTTCCAGGCGTGCTCCTTCAGCCACTCGGACACCTCACCAAATTTTTGCTGCCTTACCACATGGGTGGCAACGGGGCGTTACTATAGGGAGTTGGAGCAAAACGGTCAAGAAGAATTTATTTAGATTGATTTGTTTGGTTACGCAATGAACACACGATTCATTCGCCCGAGATTATGGCCGTATGCGTTCTGGTCAATTGTTTATCAAAAGCTACGAGGGAAATATGAGAGTGAAGAAATACCAATCGACCCATTTTTTAGAGTGACATGTAACTCATTGATTTTGTTTATTACTATCTTGACGTCTCGAAAAAGGGTATGAACCTATGATTTTGTGATTTTTAACAGTAAATCAATCGGATAGTCTGCTATTATTTCAGTTCACTGCCGTACAGGCAGCTTAGAAACAATCCAGTTGCCAGGTATCCCATACGCTATAGTTCACTGCCGTACAGGCAGTTTTTAAAATCCACACCCCAATATTTATTTTCTTCCTTAATCCCGGGCGCAAAAAAGGCCGGTTAAACCGACCTTTTACTCGTTCTTTCTCTTCGCCCGTCAGGCGGCAAAACAATCAGCGACTACGGAAGACAATGCGGCCTTTGCTCAGGTCGTACGGGGTCAGTTCAACAGTCACTTTGTCGCCCGTCAGGATGCGGATGTAGTTTTTGCGCATTTTACCGGAGATGTGTGCAGTAACCACGTGACCGTTTTCTAACTCTACGCGGAACATGGTGTTAGGTAACGTTTCAAGAACAGTACCTTGCATTTCAATATTGTCTTCTTTGGCCATCTAATCCTCTGGGGTATCACTACCGTAATTTGAACCGGCAAGATAATGCCGAAGTTCTGTAAATAAGTAAAGATTTGCGCGCTAAATCGCAACAAACAGGTTTGGCACATAACTCCGAAAACACACGGCTAAGCCGCACCAAAAGCGCAACGTATAAGGGAACGGTGAGATAAACGATGGGCGTTACCTGACGCGAAAAATTCCTTATCGGCAGCGGAGTAATGAGCGTAACCAACTCTGCGAGCGCAATTATAACACTCTGGAGAGAAATGTGCCGAAAACATTCATTTCTGTGGCGAAAACAATTGCCGCGGCACCCAGAAATTATTCGGTAATCGTTCCGGGCGCATTTGATTGAGGTAATTGAGGTAATCCCGCCGGGGAATTTCGCAGGCACCAAGCGAAGCCGTGTGATCATTAAGCACCTGGCAGTCGATCATTTTGCCGCCATGACGGATAAATTCTTCGCAGAAGATCATGAGCGCCGTTTTGGACGCATTTTCCATCCGGCTGAACATCGATTCGCCACAAAATAGCGTTCCCTGCGCTACGCCATATATGCCGCCGACAAGCTCGTCTTCATGCCAGACTTCAATGGAGTGGGCATGACCCAGCTCGTGTAAGCGGTGGTAGGCTTCAATCACATCGCGCGTAATCCAGGTTCCTTCTTCGCGATCGCTGGCACAGCCTTCAATGACCTGACCAAAGGCATGATTCATCGTGACATGGTAAGGCGAGCGTTTATGAAATCGTTTCATACTGCGACTGATGTGCAGTGATTCCGGCCATAATACTGCGCGTGGATCCGGCGACCACCAGAGAATGGGGTCGCCAGGAGAAAACCATGGGAAAATACCACGCTGATAAGCCATTAACAGGCGCGCGGGGCTAAGATCGCCCCCCAGCGCCAGCAGGCCGTTAGGCTCACGTAATGCGCCTTCCGGAGAAGGGAAGGCTATTGAATGGCGAGAAAGCTGAACCAGGCGCATGACCGCAAAACTCCACTACGCAAGTCGGATCGTTCAATAATAGCTTACAAACCCTGCTTAAACTGGTAATAACGCCCCTGTCTGGCAAGCAGTTCTGCGTGAGTACCTTGCTCAATAATTTGCCCGTTGTCCATCACTATTATTTGCTGGAAATGAGAGAGTCCGCGAAGTCGGTGAGTGACCATTAACACCGTTTTCTCACGCATCATTTCTGCAAGTAATTCAAGGATCTGACTTTCTGTTGTGGCATCTAAACCTTCGGTAGGTTCGTCCAGCAATACCAGCGGCGCATTGTGCAATAGTGCGCGGGCGATAGCCAGACGGCGCAGTTCACCACCAGAGAGTTGACGTCCGCCTTCACCTAACCAACTGTTGAGTCCTGCATCTTCGAGCAATTTCTCCAGACCGACGCGGCGCAAGATCTCCGCCAGAGCCTCATCACTACTGCCAGGCGAAGCGAGTAATAGATTATCTCGCAGCGTGGCGCTAAACAGATGCACACGCTGCGGCACAACGCTGATGGTCTGGCGCAGAGTCGCTTCGTTCAGGCTGGCAATGGGGCTACCGTTAAGCAGAATCTCGCCTTGCTGTGGATCCCATGCGCGAGTCAGCAGTTGTAACAGAGTTGATTTGCCGCATCCGGTTCGCCCGAGAATCGCAATATGTTCTCCGGCGTTTGCCTGAAGGGAAATCCCTTTAAGCGCTTGTTGTGATTGTTCCGGATAAGTGAACTGAACATCACGTAATGTCAGGGATACCTGATCGGCAACACTGGATTGGGTATCAGGAAAGGTAACTTCCGGCTTTTGGTCCGTTAAGTCAGTGATTCGCACGGCAGAGGCAATCACTTGCCCCAGATGCTGAAATGCGCCAGTCACCGGAGTCAGCGCTTCAAATGCAGCTAACGCGCAGAAGACAAACAGCGCAATTAACGCGCCAGGCTGATTATTACTACCAACGCCACCGGAGGCCATCCATAGCATCAGGATCACCGCCAGCGCGCCAATCAGCAGCATAATCGCTTGTGATAACGCGGTCAGTTCGGACTGGCGGCGTTGCGCTTCCAGCCACTGAATTTCGGTATTCTCTAACTGCGTGCGATAACGATCGCTAGCGCCAAAAATGGTCAGCTCGGCTTGCCCTTGCAGCCATGCGGTTAATTGTTGGCGATACTGACCGCGAAGGTGAGTCAGATTTTGCCCGGTGCTCTTTCCGGCGCGATAAAACAGCGGAGGCATCAGGAACAACGTCAGCAACATAATGCCGCCCAGCGTAAAGGCGAGGGTGAAATCAAGGAAGCTTAACCCGACGGTCACCACCATAATCACCACAAAAGCACCTACCAGCGGCGAAATAACGCGCAGATAAAGATGATCGAGCGTATCAACATCCGCCACGACACGGTTGAGTAATTCACCCTGGCGATAGCGGGCCAGCCCGGCAGGGGAGAGTGGCAATAGTTTGCTGAAGGTGTAAATGCGCAGATGCTGCAATACGCGGAAAGTCGCGTCATGACTCACCAGTCGTTCAAAATAGCGACCGGCGGTACGGGTGATTGCCGCGCCACGCACACCTGCGGCGGGCAGCATATAGTTAAAACTATACAGGCCTGCGACACCGGCTACAGCCGATGCGGAGAGGAACCAGCCGGAAAGTGTTAACAGACCGATACTGGCGAGCAGAGTAATAATCGCCAGCACAATACCGAGGCTTAACATCCACTTATGGCGTTTATACAGTGCCAGATAGGGTAGCAAAGCGCGCATTTAAATCTCCTCCTGACGATGGGCCAGTAATGTGGCGAAAGGACCGTTAGCCACGCTTAACTCCGCGTAACGTCCTTGCTCGACAATCTGACCATCCTGCATTACCCAGATGGCATCCCAGTCAGCAAGATCTTCTAACTGGTGGGTGACCATTAACGTAGTCTGGCGCAGTGAGGCGGCATTCAGTGCTTCCATCACGCGCTGCTCGCTGTGAGCATCAAGGCTGGCAGCGGGTTCATCCAACAGTAATAGCGAGCAGGGATTTAGTAACGCACGAGCCACCGCCACGCGTTGCGCCTGACCCACGGAAAGGCGGGCTGCCTGGTCGCCAACAGGCGTATCAACACCTTGTGGCAGGAGCGGTAGAAACTCACTGACCCACGCGTTATCCAGTGCTGTTTGTAACTCTTGTTCGCTGGCATCAGGTCGCGCTAGCAGTACGTTATCCCGTAGTGTTGCCGCCGGTAATTGCGGATTCTGCCCAACCCAGGAGAGATGTTTGCGCCACGATTCCGGTGATAAATCGCTCAATTCTATGCCGTTGACTCGTAGCGATCCCTGATAGGAAAGAAAACCGGAAAGCGCATTCAATAGTGAGCTTTTACCTGAACCGCTACGACCAACTAACACCGCACGTTGGCCTGCTGGCAGAGTAAAATTCAGCGGGCCGACCAGCGTTTTACCTTCTGGTGAAGTGATAAACAGATCCTCGGCTTCAATGGTCACCGGATCGTTAGACGCTAACTCCGCCTCACCGCGTTGTGGATGAGCGAGTGGGGTTTCCATAAACGTTTTCAGGCTGTCGGCTGCGCCAACCGCCTGGGCTTTAGCATGATAAAACGTACCGAGATCGCGTAATGGCTGGAAAAACTCTGGCGCAAGGATGAGTGCGAGAAAACCCGCAGCCAGCGTCACCCCAGTATCGTAGTGACCAAAATCCAGCTCACCGAGGTAGGAGAAACCAAAGTAGACCGCCACCAGAGCAATTGACAGCGAGGTGAAGAATTCCAGAATGCCGGAGGATAAAAATGCCAGTCGTAGCACCTCCATCGTCCGTTGACGGAAATCTTCCGAAGCAGAACGAATGCTTTCAATTTCGGCTTCACCACGACCAAAAATACGCAGTGTTTCCATGCCGCGCAGGCGATCGAGGAAATGTCCACTTAAGCGAGCAAGCGCGAGAAAGTTACGTCGGTTCGCATCGGCTGCGCCCATCCCAACCAAAGCCATAAATAACGGGATTAATGGAGCGGTGCCCAGCAGAATGAGCGCCGCAGCCCAGTTAGAAGGGAAGATCGCGACCACAATCAGTAGCGGCACTGATACCGCCAGCGCCATTTGCGGCAGGTAGCGAGCATAGTAATCATGCATATCGTCAATTTGCTCAAGTACCAGCGTCGCCCAACTCCCGGCTGGCTTGCCCTGAATCCATGCAGGCCCTGCTTGTTGCAGGCGGTCGAGAACCTGGCGGCGAATGGCAAAACGGATATGCTGCCCGGCGTGATAACCCACCCGTTCGCGTAACCAGACCACCCATGCGCGCAGCACAAAGGTCAGTACCAGTAAAGTAAAGGGAAGCAGCAGGGCTTCGCGGGGAATATTCTCCATAATCACATGTTGCAGAATACGCGCCATGAACCAGGCCTGGGCAATTATTAATATGCCGCTCACAAAGCCCAGCAGACGAGAAATATTCAGCCAACGTTGGGAGATGACGCTTTGCTGTTTTAACCAGCGGGTTAACTCTTTTTGACGGGATTTATTCATTGCACGCTTAGCAGGTGAGTTATCAGAATTTTTTGCAGGGCAATGTTACAACGGGGAAATAATAAAGGCGACCCATAGTCGCATGGAGTCGCCTTTTTTACTTTTGTTACTGATATGTAAAATTATTTTTCGCCGTATAAACCGTCGAGGTAGCGTTCAGCATCAAGTGCCGCCATGCAACCTGTACCAGCAGAAGTAATGGCCTGGCGATAAATGTGATCCATTACATCACCTGCGGCAAACACGCCCGGGATACTGGTCTGGGTGGCATTGCCATGAATACCCGACTGTACTTTGATGTAGCCGTTTTCCAGTTCCAGTTGCCCTTCAAAAATGGCGGTGTTCGGACTGTGGCCGATAGCAACAAACAGGCCAGCAACGTCGAGTGATTCGATGTTATCGCTGTTTTGCGTATCGCGCAGACGAACGCCTGTGACGCCCATCTGATCGCCAGTCACTTCTTCCAGCGTGCGGTTGGTGTGCAGAATGATGTTGCCGTTCTCCACTTTATCCATCAGACGCTTAATGAGGATTTTTTCTGCGCGGAAACTATCGCGGCGGTGGATCAAATGTACTTCGGAAGCGATGTTAGACAGATACAGCGCCTCTTCAACCGCAGTATTGCCGCCGCCGATAACCGCTACTTTTTGGTTACGATAGAAGAATCCATCGCAAGTCGCACAGGCAGAGACACCACGACCTTTAAAAGCCTCTTCAGAGGGCAGGCCGAGATAGCGTGCAGAAGCCCCGGTGGCAATAATCAGCGCATCGCAAGTGTATTCGCCGCTGTCGCCAGTCAGGCGAAACGGACGATTCTGCAAATCCACTTTGTTGATGTGATCAAAGATGATTTCAGTTTCAAATTTGGTGGCATGTTCATGCATGCGCTCCATTAACAACGGTCCGGTCAGATCGTTTGCATCGCCTGGCCAGTTTTCCACTTCCGTGGTGGTGGTCAGTTGGCCGCCTTTTTCCATGCCGGTGATCAGCACCGGTTGCAGGTTGGCGCGTGCCGCGTAGACAGCAGCGGTATAGCCCGCCGGGCCTGAACCCAGGATAAGCAGTTTACTGTGTTTGGTCGTGCCCATGAGATCCCCATAGTTGTTGGCAGACAATAGGCAGGATTGTAGGGAATTTACAGGCGTAAAAAAAGAGTATGACGATTTTGTTAACGATTTGTGCAATCGTCAAAAGCGATAAGCGTGTCAAATTCTTCTGTCATTATCACCTCTGCTACTTAATTTTTCCGGTTTATAAGCCGATTAAATGATGATTAAACGCGACTGTTAATGAATATCTGGCATGTTGTACTAAAAAACGATGTTTTGCTTTGACAATCACCTGGCGTTTTGCGAAAACATTCGAGGAAGAAAAAAACAGTATTCTTATATGCGCATAATCATGCATGTAAATACCATGTTTACCGTGCTAGTGAAATCTACGCATGGCGTGGACAGACGCCATTCGTGATGTCGATAGCTGCCACAAGGCAACGGTCTTCTCACCGTAGACCCAGGCATTGCGCGCCGTGAATCTTAATGATTTCGGTCTATCGTGACGGGTAGCGACTCTGGACAGTGATGTTTTCAGGGTCAGACAGGAGTAGGGAAGGAATACAGAGAGACAATAATAATGGTAGATAGCAAGAAGCGCCCTGGCAAAGATCTCGACCGTATCGATCGTAACATTCTTAATGAGTTGCAAAAGGATGGGCGTATTTCTAACGTCGAGCTTTCTAAACGTGTGGGACTTTCCCCAACGCCGTGCCTTGAGCGTGTGCGTCGGCTGGAAAGACAAGGGTTTATTCAGGGCTATACGGCGCTGTTGAACCCGCATTATCTGGATGCATCACTTCTGGTATTCGTTGAGATTACTCTGAATCGTGGCGCTCCGGATGTGTTTGAACAATTCAATACCGCTGTACAAAAACTTGAAGAAATTCAGGAGTGTCATTTAGTATCTGGTGATTTCGACTACCTGTTGAAAACACGCGTGCCGGATATGTCAGCTTATCGTAAGCTGTTGGGGGAAACTCTGCTGCGTCTGCCTGGCGTCAATGACACACGGACATACGTTGTTATGGAAGAAGTCAAGCAGAGTAATCGTCTGGTTATTAAGACGCGCTAACACGGAACAGGTGCAAAATCGGCGTATTTTGATTACACTCCTGTTAATCCATACAGCAACAGTACTGGGGTAACCTGGTACTGTTGTCCGTTTTAGCATCGGGCAGGAAAAGCCTGTAACCTGGAGAGCCTTTCTTGAGCCAGGAATACACTGAAGACAAAGAAGTCACATTGACAAAGTTAAGCAGCGGGCGCCGACTTCTGGAGGCGTTGCTGATTCTTATTGTTCTGTTTGCCGTCTGGTTGATGGCAGCTTTATTAAGCTTTAATCCTTCGGATCCCAGTTGGTCACAAACGGCCTGGCATGAGCCTATCCATAATTTAGGTGGGGCACCTGGCGCATGGCTGGCCGATACCCTGTTCTTCATTTTCGGCGTCATGGCTTACACCATCCCCGTCATTATCATCGGTGGCTGTTGGTTTGCCTGGCGTCAGCAGGCCAGCGACGAATACATTGATTATTTTGCCGTCTCGCTGCGAATTATTGGTGTGCTGGCGATCATCCTTACTTCCTGTGGTCTGGCGGCGATCAATGCTGACGATATCTGGTATTTTGCCTCCGGTGGCGTAATCGGGAGTTTATTAAGCACTACGCTGCAGCCACTGTTACACAGTAGTGGGGGAACGATTGCGCTGCTTTGCGTCTGGGCGGCAGGCCTGACGCTGTTTACCGGTTGGTCCTGGGTGACTATTGCCGAAAAACTGGGCGGCTGGATTTTAAACATTCTCACATTTGCCAGTAACCGTACTCGTCGCGACGATACCTGGGTTGATGAAGATGAGTATGAAGACGACGAAGAGTATGAAGATGAGAGTCACGGCAAACAACATGAGTCGCGCCGTGCCCGGATCCTTCGTGGCGCATTAGCGCGTCGTAAACGTCTGGCCGAAAAATTCATTAATCCGATGGGGCGGAAAACTGACGCTGCGTTGTTCTCCGGCAAGCGGATGGATGATGAAGAAGAAATTACCTACACGGCGCGCGGTGTCGCCGCCGATCCTGATGACGTCCTCTTTTCGGGCAATCGTGCAACGCAGCCAGAATATGACGAATACGATCCGTTATTAAATGGTGCGCCGATTACCGAACCTGTAGCTGCTGCAGCGGCTGCGACCACTGTGACACAAAGCTGGGTTGCGCCGGTTGAACCGGTAACCCAGACACCACCATCTGCACCTGTTGATATTTCACCAACACAGCCCACAGTGGCCTGGCAACCTGTTCCTGGACCGCAAGCGGGTGAACCGATAATTGCACCTGTATCCGAAGGTTACCCGCAGCAACCGCAATATGTGCAGCCTGCGGTGCAATATAACGAATCGCTGCAACAACCGGCGCAGCCTCAGCAGCCATATTATGCGCCTGCGCCGGAACAACCGGTGGTTGGTAACACCTGGCAAGCTGAAGAATCGCAATCCACTTTTGCTCCACAACCTACTTACCAGCCGGAGCAAACTTATCAGCAGCCGACCGTTCAAGAGCCGTTGTATCAACAGCCACAACCTGTTGAACAGCAGCCTGTCGTTGAACCGGAACCTGTTGTTGAAGAGACAAAGCCTGCACGTCCGCCACTTTACTATTTTGAAGAAGTGGAAGAGAAGCGTGCGCGTGAACGTGAGCAACTTGCGGCCTGGTATCAACCGATTCCTGAACCGGTTAAAGAACCAGAACCGGTCAAGCCTGTTTTGGCACGACCAGGTGTTGCAGCAGTGCCGCCGGTAGAATCCGCAGCCGCAGTCTCACCGCTGGCATCTGGCGTGAAGAAAGCGACCCTGGCAACGGGAGCCGCAGCGACGGTGGCTGCACCTGTCTTCAGCCTGTCAAATAGCGGTGGACCGCGCCCGCAAGTGAAAGAGGGTATTGGCCCTCAGTTGCCAAGGCCGAAGCGTATTCGTGTTCCGACGCGTCGTGAACTGGCGTCATACGGTATTAAGCTACCCTCACAGCGTGCAGCGGAAGAGAAGGCACGTGAAGCGCAGCGCAACCAGTACGATTCTGCCGGGCAGTATAACGATGATGAAATAGATGCAATGCAGCAGGATGAACTGGCTCGTCAGTTCGCCCAGACGCAGCAGCAACGCTATGGTGAACAGTATCAGCATGATGTGCCAGTTAACCCGGAAGATGAAATAGATGCCGCAGCAGAGGCAGAACTGGCTCGTCAGTTCGTCCAGACACAGCAGCAACGTTATTCCGGTGAACAACCTGCGGGGGCGAATCCGTTCTCGCTGGATGATTTTGAATTTTCACCGATGAAAGCATTAGTGGATGATGGTCCACACGAGCCGCTGTTTACGCCAATTGTTGAACCTGTTCAGCAGCCGCAACAACCGGTCGCGCCGCAGCCGCAGTATCAACAGCCACAGCAACCAGTCGTGCCGCAGCCGCAGGATACCCTGCTTCATCCGCTGTTAATGCGCAATGGCGACAGTCGTCCGTTGCACAAGCCGACAACGCCGTTGCCATCGCTGGATTTGTTGACGCCGCCGCCGAGCGAAGTGGAGCCAGTAGATACCTTTGCGCTCGAACAAATGGCACGTCTGGTGGAGGCGCGCCTGGCTGATTTCCGCATTAAAGCCGATGTTGTTAACTACTCACCAGGGCCAGTTATCACTCGCTTTGAACTGAACCTGGCACCGGGTGTAAAAGCCGCGCGTATTTCTAACTTGTCACGTGACCTTGCCCGTTCGTTATCAACAGTGGCAGTCCGTGTAGTTGAAGTAATCCCAGGTAAACCTTATGTAGGTCTGGAATTACCGAATAAAAAACGCCAGACCGTTTATTTGCGCGAAGTGCTGGATAACGCCAGGTTCCGTGATAACCCATCACCGTTGACGATTGTATTGGGTAAAGATATTGCCGGTGAGCCGGTGGTTGCCGATCTGGCGAAAATGCCGCACTTATTGGTTGCGGGGACTACCGGTTCCGGTAAGTCTGTCGGTGTGAACGCTATGATCCTGAGTATGCTCTATAAAGCGCAGCCGGAAGATGTGCGTTTCATCATGATCGACCCGAAAATGCTGGAGCTTTCGGTTTATGAAGGTATCCCGCATCTGTTAACGGAAGTCGTTACCGACATGAAAGATGCAGCTAATGCTCTGCGCTGGTGTGTCAACGAGATGGAACGTCGTTATAAGCTGATGTCGGCACTGGGTGTGCGTAACCTGGCAGGTTATAACGAAAAAATTGCTGAAGCTGATCGTATGATGCGGCCAATTCCAGATCCGTACTGGAAGCCGGGCGATAGTATGGATGCCCAGCATCCGGTGCTGAAAAAAGAGCCGTATATCGTGGTGCTGGTGGACGAATTTGCCGACCTGATGATGACGGTGGGTAAAAAAGTGGAAGAGCTGATTGCACGTCTGGCGCAAAAAGCCCGTGCCGCGGGTATCCACCTCGTACTGGCAACGCAACGTCCTTCGGTTGATGTTATTACTGGTCTGATTAAAGCGAACATTCCGACCCGTATCGCCTTCACGGTATCCAGCAAGATCGACTCACGTACCATTCTTGATCAGGCTGGCGCAGAATCGCTACTGGGAATGGGGGATATGCTCTACTCCGGGCCTAACTCCACCATGCCAGTACGTGTTCACGGTGCCTTTGTTCGCGATCAGGAAGTACATGCGGTGGTGCAGGACTGGAAAGCCCGTGGTCGTCCGCAGTATGTTGACGGCATCACTTCCGACAGCGAAAGTGAAGGTGGTGCGGGTGGTTTTGACGGTGCTGAAGAGCTGGATCCGTTGTTCGATCAGGCGGTGGCGTTTGTCACTGAAAAACGCAAAGCGTCTATTTCCGGTGTTCAGCGTCAGTTCCGCATCGGTTACAACCGTGCCGCACGCATCGTAGAACAGATGGAAGCGCAGGGGATCGTCAGCGAACAGGGTCACAACGGTAATCGTGAAGTGCTGGCCCCACCGCCATTTGACTAATTGGTGAATCGTAGGCCGGATAAGACGTGATAACGTTGCATCCGGCACTCCATCAACTGAAAATTCAGTATTTTCTTCTTTCCTCAAGCTGATTATTAGCCTGGAATAGAGAGTAGAGGGAACTCCCGTTTGGGAGTGACGTAATTTGAGGAACAATGATGAAAAAAATTGCCATCACCTGTGCATTACTCTCAAGCTTCGTGGCGAGCAGCGTTTGGGCTGACGCCGCAAGCGATCTGAAAAGCCGCCTGGATAAAGTCAGCAGTTTCCATGCCAGCTTTACGCAAAAGGTCACTGACGGTAGCGGCGCTGCTGTACAGGAAGGTCAGGGGGATTTATGGGTGAAACGCCCTAATCTGTTTAACTGGCATATGACTCAGCCGGATGAAAGTGTTCTGGTTTCTGACGGTAAAACACTGTGGTTCTATAATCCCTTTGTTGAACAAGCCACGGCAACCTGGCTGAAAGATGCCACCGGCAATACGCCGTTTATGCTGATTGCCCGTAACCAGTCCAGTGACTGGCAGCAATACAACATCAAACAGAATGGCGATGACTTTATCCTGACGCCGAAAGCCAGCAATGGCAATCTGAAGCAATTCACCATTAATGTGGGGCGCGATGGTACGATCCATCAGTTTAGTGCGGTAGAGCAGGACGATCAGCGCAGTAGTTATCAACTGAAATCCCAGCAAAACGGTGCTGTGGATGCAGCGAAATTTACCTTCACCCCGCCGCAAGGCGTAACGGTAGATGACCAACGTAAGTAGAGGCCCTGAGTGAGCAATCTGTCGCTCGATTTTTCGGATAATACTTTTCAACCTCTGGCCGCGCGTATGCGGCCAGAAAATTTAGCACAGTATATCGGCCAGCAGCATTTGCTGGCTGCGGGGAAACCGTTGCCGCGTGCTATCGAAGCGGGGCACTTGCATTCCATGATCCTCTGGGGGCCACCCGGTACTGGTAAAACGACCCTCGCAGAAGTCATTGCCCGCTATGCGAATGCTGATGTGGAACGCATTTCAGCCGTCACCTCTGGCGTTAAAGAGATTCGCGAGGCAATCGAGCGAGCGCGGCAGAACCGCAATGCCGGTCGGCGCACCATTCTGTTTGTTGATGAAGTTCACCGCTTCAACAAAAGTCAGCAGGATGCTTTTCTACCGCATATTGAAGATGGCACCATCACTTTCATTGGCGCGACGACTGAAAACCCGTCGTTTGAACTTAACTCGGCATTGCTTTCCCGTGCCCGAGTTTATCTGCTGAAATCCCTTAGCACAGAGGATATTGAGCAAGTACTGACTCAGGCGATGGAAGACAGAACCCGCGGTTACGGTGGGCAAGATATTGTTCTGCCAGATGAGACGCGTCGGGCGATTGCTGAACTGGTGAATGGCGATGCGCGCCGGGCGTTAAATACGCTGGAAATGATGGCGGATATGGCCGAAGTCGATAACAGCGGTAAACGTGTTCTGAAGACAGAATTATTGACGGAAATCGCCGGTGAGCGCAGTGCCCGCTTCGATAACAAAGGCGATCGCTTTTACGATCTGATTTCCGCGCTGCATAAATCTGTGCGCGGTAGCGCCCCCGATGCGGCGCTTTACTGGTATGCGCGAATTATTACTGCCGGTGGCGATCCGTTATATGTCGCACGTCGCTGCCTTGCAATAGCGTCGGAAGATGTCGGCAATGCTGATCCGCGTGCGATGCAGGTGGCAATAGCTGCCTGGGATTGCTTTACCCGGGTGGGTCCGGCAGAGGGCGAGCGCGCCATTGCCCAGGCGATTGTTTATCTGGCTTGCGCACCAAAAAGTAACGCTGTGTATACTGCGTTTAAAGCCGCGCTGGCCGATGCTCGCGAACGTCCGGATTATGACGTGCCAGTTCACTTGCGCAATGCGCCGACCAAACTGATGAAGGAAATGGGCTACGGGCAGGAATATCGTTACGCTCATGATGAAGCAAACGCTTATGCCGCCGGTGAGGTTTACTTCCCGCCGGAAATAGCACAAACACGCTATTATTTCCCGACCAACAGAGGCCTTGAAGGCAAGATTGGCGAAAAGCTCGCCTGGCTGGCTGAACAGGATCAAAATAGCCCCATAAAACGCTACCGTTAATGTTATCGTTGCGGTAATGTTGTTACTGTATCCCTGTGGTCGCAGGCTGTGGCCACATCTCCCATTTAATTCGATAAGCACAGGATAAGCATGCTCGATCCCAATCTGCTGCGTAATGAGCCAGACGCAGTCGCTGAAAAACTGGCACGCCGGGGCTTTAAGCTGGATGTAGATAAGCTGGGCGCTCTTGAAGAGCGTCGTAAAGTATTGCAGGTCAAAACGGAAAACCTGCAAGCGGAGCGTAACTCCCGATCGAAATCCATTGGCCAGGCGAAAGCGCGCGGGGAAGATATTGAGCCTTTACGTCTGGAAGTGAACAAACTGGGCGAAGAGCTGGATGCAGCAAAAGCCGAGCTGGATGCTTTACAGGCTGAAATTCGCGATATCGCGCTGACAATCCCTAACCTGCCTGCAGATGAAGTGCCGGTAGGTAAAGACGAAAATGACAACGTTGAAGTTAGCCGCTGGGGCACCCCGCGCGAGTTTGACTTTGAAGTTCGTGACCACGTGACGCTGGGTGAAATGCACTCAGGTCTTGACTTTGCAGCAGCAGTTAAGCTGACCGGTTCGCGCTTTGTGGTGATGAAAGGGCAAATCGCTCGCATGCACCGTGCGCTGTCGCAGTTTATGCTGGATCTGCACACCGAGCAGCATGGCTATAGCGAAAACTATGTCCCGTATCTGGTTAACCAGGACACGCTGTACGGTACTGGTCAGTTGCCGAAATTTGCTGGTGACCTGTTCCATACTCGTCCGCTGGAAGAAGAAGCTGACACCAGTAACTACGCGCTGATCCCGACGGCGGAAGTTCCGCTGACCAACCTGGTGCGCGGTGAAATCATCGATGAAGATGATCTGCCAATTAAGATGACCGCCCATACACCGTGCTTCCGTTCTGAAGCTGGTTCTTATGGTCGTGACACTCGCGGCCTGATCCGTATGCACCAGTTCGACAAAGTTGAAATGGTTCAGATCGTGCGTCCGGAAGACTCTATGGCGGCACTGGAAGAGATGACCGGTCATGCAGAAAAAGTCCTGCAACTGCTGGGTCTGCCGTACCGTAAAATCATTCTTTGCACTGGCGACATGGGCTTTGGCGCTTGCAAAACTTACGACCTGGAAGTATGGATCCCGGCACAGAACACCTACCGCGAGATCTCTTCCTGCTCTAACGTCTGGGATTTCCAGGCACGTCGTATGCAGGCACGTTGCCGCAGCAAGTCAGACAAGAAAACCCGTCTGGTTCATACCCTGAACGGTTCTGGTCTGGCTGTTGGTCGTACGTTGGTTGCGGTAATGGAAAACTATCAGCAGGCTGATGGCCGTATTGAAGTACCAGAAGTTCTGCGTCCGTACATGAACGGACTGGAATATATTGGCTAATATCTAAATATGCCGAATCTAAAAAGCGCCTGCGGGCGCTTTTTTTGTCTCCTTTTGATACCAAACAATAATTACATTTCACTTACGCGTAATACTACTTTCGAGTGAAAATCTATCTATCTCGTTGATTTTCAAATCATTCGATGTATACAAGCCTATATAGCGCACCGCTATAAAAATAATTACACAATACGGTTTGTTACTGGAATCAATCGTAAGCAAGCTTGAGTGAGCCATTATGAAAACGAAAATCCCTGATGCGGTATTGGCTGCTGAGGTGAGTCGCCGTGGTTTGGTAAAAACGACAGCGATCGGCGGCCTGGCGATGGCCAGCAGCGCATTAACATTACCTTTTAGTCGAATAGCGCACGCTGTCGATAACGCCATTGTGGCAAATTCTGACGAGAAGGTTGTCTGGAGCGCCTGTACAGTTAACTGTGGCAGCCGCTGCCCGCTACGTATGCATGTCGTGGACGGTGAGATCAAATACGTCGAAACGGATAATACCGGTGATGACAATTACGACGGCCTGCATCAGGTGCGCGCCTGTCTGCGTGGGCGTTCCATGCGTCGTCGCGTTTATAATCCTGATCGTCTGAAATATCCGATGAAACGGGTAGGGGCGCGTGGTGAAGGCAAATTTGAGCGCATTAGCTGGGAAGAAGCCTACGACATTATCGCTACTAATATGCAGCGTCTGATTAAAGAATATGGCAACGAATCCATCTATCTGAACTATGGTACAGGTACGCTGGGCGGCACCATGACCCGCTCCTGGCCACCGGGAAATACCCTGGTGGCGCGTTTAATGAACTGCTGTGGCGGTTACCTGAACCATTATGGTGACTACTCCTCCGCGCAAATTGCGGAAGGTCTGAACTATACCTACGGCGGCTGGGCTGATGGCAACAGCCCGTCAGATATTGAAAACAGTAAGCTGGTGGTACTGTTTGGTAATAACCCGGGCGAAACGCGAATGAGCGGCGGCGGGGTGACTTATTACCTCGAACAGGCGCGTCAGAAATCAAATGCTCGCATGATCATTATCGATCCGCGCTATACAGACACCGGTGCCGGGCGCGAAGATGAATGGATCCCGATCCGTCCGGGAACAGATGCCGCACTGGTTAATGGTCTGGCATATGTCATGATCACTGAAAACCTGGTTGATCAAGAGTTTCTCGATAAATATTGTGTCGGTTACGACGAAAAAACGTTGCCTGCCAGTGCGCCGAAAAACGGTCACTATAAAGCCTACATTCTGGGTGAAGGGCCGGACGGCGTTGCTAAAACGCCGGAATGGGCTTCGCAAATTACGGGTATTCCGGCGGACAAAATCATCAAACTGGCGCGGGAAATTGGCAGCACTAAACCGGCGTTTATCAGCCAGGGTTGGGGACCACAACGCCATGCTAACGGTGAAATCGCCACTCGTGCTATCTCAATGCTGGCGATCCTCACCGGTAACGTCGGTATTAACGGTGGCAACACCGGGGCGCGCGAAGGCTCATACAGCTTACCGTTTGTCCGTATGCCGACCCTCGAAAACCCGATCCAAACCAGCATTTCCATGTTTATGTGGACCGATGCGATTGAACGCGGCCCGGAAATGACAGCGCTGCGTGATGGTGTGCGCGGTAAAGATAAGCTGGATGTTCCGATTAAGATGATCTGGAACTATGCCGGTAACTGCCTGATTAACCAGCACTCGGAAATCAACCGCACCCATGAAATCCTTCAGGATGATAAGAAGTGCGAATTGATTGTAGTTATCGACTGCCACATGACCTCATCAGCAAAATATGCTGACATCCTGTTGCCGGATTGCACCGCCTCTGAGCAGATGGACTTTGCGCTGGATGCTTCCTGCGGAAATATGTCCTACGTAATTTTCAATGACCAGGTGATTAAACCGCGCTTTGAATGTAAGACCATCTATGAGATGACCAGCGAACTGGCAAAACGCCTTGGCGTCGAGCAACAGTTTACTGAAGGGCGTACCCAGGAAGAGTGGATGCGCCACCTGTATGCCCAGTCGCGAGAAGCGATTCCTGAATTGCCGACCTTTGAAGAGTTTCGTAAGCAGGGGATCTTTAAAAAGCGTGATCCACAAGGGCATCACGTTGCTTATAAAGCCTTCCGGGAAGATCCGCAGGCAAATCCATTGACCACGCCATCGGGCAAAATTGAGATCTATTCACAGGCACTGGCTGATATTGCAGCTACCTGGGAATTGCCAGAAGGCGATGTGATCGATCCACTGCCGATCTACACGCCGGGCTTTGAAAGTTATCAGGATCCGCTGAATAAACAGTATCCGCTGCAACTTACAGGTTTCCACTACAAATCTCGTGTGCACTCCACCTACGGTAACGTTGATGTGCTGAAAGCGGCTTGTCGCCAGGAAATGTGGATCAACCCAATTGATGCGCAAAAACGCGGTATCAACAATGGCGATAAGGTGCGGATCTTTAACGATCGCGGTGAGGTTCATATTGAGGCGAAAGTAACGCCACGAATGATGCCGGGCGTGGTCGCATTGGGTGAAGGTGCTTGGTATGACCCCGATGCGAAACGTGTTGATCAGGGCGGTTGTATCAACGTACTGACCACTCAACGCCCATCTCCTCTCGCCAAGGGGAATCCGTCACATACAAACCTCGTTCAGGTTGAAAAGGTGTAAGGAGTAACCGATGACAACCCAGTATGGATTTTTTATTGATTCCAGTCGTTGCACCGGTTGCAAAACCTGCGAACTGGCTTGTAAAGACTACAAAGATTTGACACCAGAAGTCAGCTTCCGCCGAATTTATGAATATGCGGGCGGCGACTGGCAGGAAGATAACGGCGTCTGGCATCAGAACGTATTTGCCTACTATCTCTCGATTTCATGTAATCACTGCGAAGATCCGGCGTGTACCAAAGTCTGCCCGAGCGGCGCGATGCATAAACGTGAAGATGGTTTTGTCGTTGTCGATGAAGATGTGTGTATTGGCTGTCGTTACTGCCATATGGCTTGCCCGTATGGTGCGCCACAGTACAACGAAACCAAAGGACATATGACCAAATGTGATGGTTGTTATGATCGTGTCGCGGAAGGTAAAAAACCGATCTGTGTCGAGTCTTGCCCGCTGCGGGCGCTGGATTTCGGCCCTATCGACGAGTTGCGTAAAAAACATGGCGATCTGGCCGCCGTTGCGCCGTTGCCAAGAGCGCACTTTACCAAACCAAATATTGTGATCAAACCTAACGCCAACAGCCGCCCAACCGGGGATACCACTGGCTACCTGGCAAATCCGAAGGAGGTGTGAGATGGGAAGTGGATGGCATGAATGGCCGTTGATGATCTTCACGGTCTTCGGGCAGTGTGTAGTGGGCGGTTTTATCGTTCTGGCATTTGCCTTGTTGAAAGGTGAACTTCGGGCCGATACCCAACAGCGGGTTATTGCCTGTATGTTTGGCTTGTGGGTACTGATGGGCATTGGCTTTATTGCCTCAATGCTTCACCTTGGTTCACCGATGCGCGCCTTTAACTCACTCAATCGGGTTGGCGCTTCGGCGTTGAGTAACGAAATCGCCAGCGGTTCGATCTTTTTTGCCGTTGGTGGCATCGGCTGGTTGCTGGCAATGCTGAAAAAGCTGTCACCGGTATTACGCGCGCTGTGGCTGGTGGTGACGATGGTTCTCGGTGTGGTATTTGTCTGGATGATGGTACGTGTGTATAACAGCATCGATACCGTACCGACCTGGTACAGCATCTGGACACCGATGGGCTTCTTCCTGACCATGTTTATGGGTGGCCCGCTGCTGGGATATCTGTTACTGCGTCTGGCGGGGGTTAATGGCTGGGTGATGCGTTTACTTCCGGCAATTTCAGTGCTGGCGTTGGTGGTGAGCGGTGTAATGTCTGTAATGCAGGGGGCTGAACTCGCTACGATTCACTCTTCTGTACAACAGGCTGCGGCGCTGGTGCCGGATTACGGTGCACTGATGGCCTGGCGGATTGTGCTTATCGCTGTGGCACTGTGCTTGTGGATTGCTCCGCAGTTAAAAGGTTTTCAGCCTGCGGTGCCGCTGCTTTCCGTGTCATTCATCCTGCTTCTTGCAGGGGAATTAATCGGTCGCGGCGTATTCTACGGTTTGCATATGACCGTGGGTATGGCTGTTGCCAGCTAAAGCGTTATAACCGGGGTTTCGGCCCCGGTTCTCTTTGTGTGCCGGGCATGTTCAGCAGCTCGGGGGTGAAAGTCCCCTGTCCAGCCTGATGGTGGCGAAGGACTAGCGAAGCGCAAGGGCGTCGTCGTGAGGCGGGGTCTGAAGGAAGCGTGAAGCAAATCCATGACCTGACGAACAGAAATCCGATACGAGGCCTACCCGGTTGGCGGAGCAAGCAAAGAATTGCGAAGGCCATAACCATCAAGAACCGGGGTGGTAAATCGGACAGGTGTGTGGTGAAGGCGGCTGAACTTACCCCGGGAGGCCTGTCCGTCGTTCTGTATCCAGAACTGAGCGTACCGTAAGGGGCGCTGACCGGCGGACAGGAGTCAGCAGAGGGCATAGTAGGGCATGACACCCGAAGGCCCGAACGGTAATGAGTGACGAGTATCAACGGAGGTTCTGAACGGTCATGCAGCAGAAAACGCATCGCGACCCTGAGGCCGGGGAACGGGGTGAAGCCCCGAACGCCGCCCTTCCGGGGGCTGAAACCGTGCAGGCACCGACGAACAGAGAAAGTCCGTCGTCAACAGTGTGGCTGATGGAAGCCATTTGTGAACCAGTCAATCTCAGGCAAGCCCTGAAAAGAGTTAAAGCCAACAAAGGTGCAGCGGGAGTCGATGGTATGCGCGTAAGCGAACTGCCGGACTACCTGAGGCACCACTGGCCAGAGCTGAAAGCGCAACTGCTGTCCGGCAGATACCGCCCATCTCCTGTGAGAAGAGTGTCCATACCGAAGCCCGGCGGCGGCGAACGTCTGCTGGGCATCCCGACGGTGGTGGATCGCTTCATCCAGCAGGCGATGATGCAGGTATTGCAGGCACAGTGGGATAGCTCGTTCAGCGACAACAGCTACGGGTTCCGTCCCGGTCGTTCGGCCCACCAGGCAGTGATACAAGCCCGGGAACATATCGGGGCCGGGTATCACTGGGTGGTCGACCTCGATCTGGAGAAGTTCTTCGACCGGGTAAATCACGATGTGCTGATGAGCCGGATAGAGAAACGAGTATCGGATAAACGGGTGTTGTCACTTATCCGCAGGTTCCTGAATGCAGGGGTGATGGACGCAGGTCTGGTAAGGCCGGTGACAGAAGGAACGCCGCAGGGCGGCCCACTGTCGCCGCTGCTATCGAACCTGCTGCTTGACGACCTCGACAAGGAACTGGAGAAACGTGGTCTGAAGTTCGTGCGGTACGCAGACGACTGTAATGTCTACGTGAAAAGCGAACGGGCAGGCAACCGGATCATGGCGGGGTTGACGCACTGGCTGAGCCATAAACTGAAGCTGAAGGTCAACGCGAAGAAGAGTGCTGTAGCACGCCCTGAAACGCGCAAGTTCCTTGGATACAGCTTCATAAGGGGGCGGAAGGTATGGTGCGTGGTATCGCCGGAGTCGATAAAACGGTTCAAAATGCGGATAAGAGCACTGACCGGACGCAACACAGGGAGAAGCCTTGAACAGCTAACTCAGCCGCTAAGACGATATCTGACGGGCTGGAAAAGTTACTACGGGCTGAACCAGAGGCCATCGCTGATGCGAGAGCTGAACGGATGGATAAGGCGCAGGCTGCGAAGCATACTCTGGAAACAGTGGAAAACGGGCCGCAACCGCTTCAGGGAGTTGCGCAGTCGAGGCGTAAGCAAGGACCTTGCGGCGCAAACAGCAGGAAGCTGCCATAAAGAGTGGCGGATAAGCTGTAGTCCGGCACTGAATACAGCACTCCCCAATAAGCTGTTCTCCAGACTGGGCCTGCCAGAAGTATAGGCAGGCGACGATCAACATAACCGAACCGCCGTATACGGCCCCGTACATACGGTGGTGTGGGAGGAAGCTGATCGTGAGATCAGCTCCTATCCCGATTATTTCTGTTTCGTTAAGGTGTCGTAACTGGTCATCAAATTACGATAATCAGGAATGTGGTTAGAGAACAGCGTCGCCAGGCCTTCGATATCGTTACGCCAGTCACGGTGCAGTTCGCAGGCGACACCAAACCACGTCATCAATTGCGCCCCCGCTTGTGACATGCGATCCCATGCCGAATGCCGGGTAATTTCGTTAAAGGTTCCTGACGCGTCAGTCACCACAAAGACATCAAACCCTTCTTCAATTGCGGAAAGTGCCGGAAATGCTACGCAAACCTCGGTTACCACCCCTGCAATAATCAGTTGTTTTTTACCTGTCGCTTTAACTGCTTTGACAAAATCTTCGTTATCCCAGGCGTTAATATTTCCAGGACGCGCAATATAAGGTGCATCCGGAAACTGTGCTTTCAGTTCAGGGACCAGTGGGCCGTTAGGAACAGTTTCAAAGCTGGTGGTAAGAATGGTAGGCAAATTGAAATATTTAGCTAAGTCACCCAGCGCCAGCACGTTATTTTTAAATTTGTCAGGTTCAATATCCCGCACAAGGGAAAGTAAACCAGCCTGGTGATCAACTAACAAAACAGCAGCATCATTTTTATCGAGACGAACATACGGTTTGGTCATTCTCTTCTCCTTTCGAGAGTCAGTGGTACGCCTGAAATCGTTCAGACGCGATGCGTTGCCCTGAAAGCATAGACGGGAAATCCAGGTTTGCTGTGACCATGAAATTTTTCGACTGAACGAAATGCATGAACTTTATGTTAGTTCAATAAAAACAAGTAGATGAGACTGATTATCTTTTCGTCATTAGTGTTATGAATGAGTAATATAAATCGATAATACAGCCGCTACGTTATGTACGTATTTTCACCCATTGACAATGTTTTTGGTGGTGGCATGATGCGCATGAAATTTGAGCTTCCTCACGGTTTTAATTCATGTCCACGTATACCCGGCCTGTCATGCTTTTGCTGTCTGGCTTACTTTTGTTGACTCTGGCGATCGCGGTGTTAAATACACTGGTGCCGCTATGGCTCGCCCAGGCGCATTTGCCCACATGGCAGGTCGGTGTCGTCAGTTCATCTTATTTTACCGGCAACCTGGTCGGTACTTTACTGACAGGGTATGTCATTAAACGCTTTGGGTTTAATCGCAGTTATTACCTTGCTTCCTTCATTTTTGCGGCAGGCTGTGTCGGGCTTGGTTTGATGATTGGATTCTGGAGCTGGTTAGCCTGGCGTTTCGTCGCAGGCGTCGGTTGCGCCATGATTTGGGTTGTGGTGGAAAGCGCGCTGATGTGCAGCGGAACGTCACGTAACCGTGGGCGGTTACTTGCTGCCTATATGATGGTTTATTATGTGGGGACGTTTTTAGGCCAGTTACTGCTCAGTAAAGTTTCAACCGAATTGATGAGCGTATTGCCGTGGGCTACGGGGTTGACCCTGGCGGGGATCTTGCCGCTGCTGTTTACTCGTATCCTGAATCAACAGGCTGAAAATCATGCTTCGACGCCCATGACGTCAATGCTAAAACTTCGCCAGGCACGACTTGGCGTGAATGGCTGCATTATCTCGGGAATCGTTCTGGGTTCTTTGTATGGTCTGATGCCTCTGTACCTCAATCATAAAGGGATTAGCAATGCCAGCATCGGATTCTGGATGGCGGTACTGGTTAGTGCCGGTATCCTCGGGCAATGGCCAATTGGCCGTCTGGCGGATAAATTTGGTCGTCTGCTGGTACTGCGTGTTCAGGTATTTGTCGTCATTCTCGGTAGTATCGCGATGTTAAGTCAGGCGGCAATGGCTCCAGCATTGTTCATCCTCGGTGCAGCCGGTTTTACGCTCTATCCGGTGGCGATGGCCTGGGCTTGTGAGAAAGTTGAACATCATCAACTGGTCGCAATGAATCAAGCATTGTTGTTGAGTTATACCGTGGGTAGTTTGTTTGGGCCGTCTTTTACTGCCATGCTAATGCAGAATTTTTCTGATAATCTGCTGTTTATCATGATCGCCAGTGTGTCGTTTATCTACTTACTGATGCTGCTACGCAATGCCGGACACACGCCAAAACCCGTTGCTCACGTCTAAATGAATTAGTGCAGAGTGTGAACTTGTTGTCCGCACTCTGTTTTCTTATTCCCTCTTTACACGAGCTTTCAGCAAAATTTATTTGTAAAAATAAAATGTACAGCAGATTGTAATTTTTATTCCACCATTTTCGCATTTCTTATTTTCCACACATCCCCCTGTTTAGAGATATCTATTAAATATTAGCGAAAGATCGGTCTATGCTGAGAGCGTTCAGGAAAAACAGTTGCGCTGGTACAACATTGTGCTGATGTCATTTATCACCGATTGGGGTTTGGGCAGGAAATAGATTAAAAGAACGAGTCGATCTGATAACGCTAAAGTTAAGTTTTTCTTAAGAGATGAATGGTGATAAATGTTGTCGTGATAATACGAATTTAAGTTATCGGAAAGCTTTATTTTTAGATATGGTGATAATTTAAATTGTTGGCTATTTTGCGCGTTATTATTCTGAGTTCCGCAGTGAACTATTTCTTATGGTAACAGTTTGATTTTTGAGGACAAAGTTTAAACAACGCCCAGCACTATAAAATCGTTTTTTTTGATCTGTATCAACAATGTTGCATGTTATTACTTTTGGTTAAATTTGCTGAAAATAGTTGCAACTATTGTTTCGTTATGTAGAAAATACATTTCTAATCTGGTTTAAAATTCTTCTAAGTTGATATTTTATAGGATTTTAAACTTACAAAAACCTTCTCTCACTAGAATCTACTCATACCAGGCATGGTTCACAGACTATTGTTTTAAAAATAAAATAGTCGTCTGCCACTGCACCTTATTGTTTTATCGATCGTGTATTCCTCAACGTATTTATCTGTTCAGGTTGATGGGCGCTCTACAGCCTTAGCAATCAACTAATAATGACCACTTTCTCTAAGGTTATTGATTAATTTATTTGGGTTAAAAGAGTCACATTGCTCATATCTGAAGAACAGATAAATAAACGGAATAGATTGCTGAGATTACATATTAATGCCTCTTTTGGGTGGTAAAAGTGGCGATGGCGCAACTGTGCGGTATGTGACAGTTATGTCGACATTTATAAATATTTTCATATCTTAATTATTTCGTTGAAAATTAACGAAAGGCGGTAGCGTGGGAAAAAGAGACAAAAGCACGAATATTAAGTATAACAATGTTGGTTCAGTTAAAGTAAAAACTATGATAATCACTTTGGTAAATTAAGGAAAAATGAATCTTCTCATCATGGTATATTCGTTGGGAGGAAATGTTTCAAGTAATAAAATCATAATGAGGGATATTAACACCATCAATTATAAGTAATTTTATACGATGTAATATCGGAACTATTGATAACACTTTAGTCAGAACTCCAATATGTATAGCATTACTGAAAAATTAAATTCAAGATTTAACACTGCGCTTATATTAGCCGTTACAGTCTATATTATTTTGTCATTTATTACGGCGATTGATTTTCATAAAAAAATAGAAGAAAATTCTTCGCGTATTAATCTTATACTTATTAACAATAATTTAAATAATTTTTTTCTAAAATTGAAAAAGAAGCTGATGCGTTAAAAGATGCTATTTATCTGTTACATGATGAAAATGAAATCAAACAAGCGGTCATCCATCGGATGAAAAAAATAGATTCCGTTAATCTAGTTGGGATAATGTTGAATAACGGGAAGTATCTTAGCTTTATTCGAACTGATGGTGGTGTGATTAAGTTTTTTGGCCAATCAGAACCCGGTAAACCTTTTACTGGGGTTGATGGTGAAATTAGCGATAAATACTTTGATCCTGAATCTCGCCCCTGGAATAAATTGCCGAAAGGGACTTATTCAAAATGGTCACCGTGGTATAACTGCTATGGCATTGCAGGGAAAAAATGTTTCTCGTTTTCATTACGTCCATCCGAAGAAGAAAAAAATTCGTTTGCTCTGAAGTTAATGCATTTAGATCTTGATGAAAGATATTTTAGTAATTATCTTAATAAATTGGCTGGTGAAGCTGATATTTTATTCATGGAGCAGAATAAAAAAATTATGGTAGGTAATGAAAAATCAATGCTGCATCTTATTGTTCGTAACTCATCAGGTAGTTATAACATAAGTAATGACAGTGGCAACTATACTGATAATGTCATATCACTCCCCAGACTTCCTGATGTCAGATTCCATTATTTTCACTATCAGAAATCAGAGGATGCAAACATCAATAAATATTTTACATTGATGTTTTTATGTGGTTTGGTTTGCTTCTGTTTATTATGGTATGTTGTTGAAAAGATAACAAAGAAAATTAAAAAAGAGTCCAATAAACTGATAGAGCATTTGAAAAAATTAGCGAATTCAGTATACCGCAACGACAAAATTGAAATTGTGCAAAATGACAGCAGTGAGATTATTGAGCTGAAAAAAATCATTAATAACATAAGTGATAAATACAAAGAACGAATGGAGCGGTTACTTAATCTTGTTTCTTGTGAGCAAGGAAGTTGCTTCTATATCAATAAATCTGTTATTGAAACCAACAATAAAACCTACTTAGCAGTTGGAATGCTTTGTATCTATGGATTAGAGTTTGTTGAGGCGATACATGGAAGTAAAAAATATGACGAGATTATAAATGATATAAAATCAAAAATATCAGAAAAATATTCTCGATACTGTGACATACTGAAAGTCTCAACTGAAACATATTTGTTGCTATGTCATACTCATTGTGAAGAGTTCATCGAGCAATTATCAATTTTAAATCTCCCTGATCATATTATTTGTCTAAGAAATATTTATGTTCATAAAATTGCTATTTGCGAAACTTTTGTAGGGGAAAATGTATCAAATTATGAAGGCAAGCTGAAACTGGCATTAACGGCTATGCGAGAAAATAAAGAATCTGAATTTATGTTTTATGATGACATCAAGGCTCATGAACTTGATCAAAAGGTCTGGGTCGCTGGAAATATAAAAAAGGGGATTGCGAGTAGTGAGTTTTATTTAGTCTATCAACCTATTATTGATATGGCGAATAATAAGGTTGTAGGTGCGGAGGCGTTATGCCGTTGGTTGTCAGTTGAAAATGGCATAATACCACCATCAATTTTCGTACCTGTTGCTGAAGAAATTGGCTTAATTAAAGAATTGGGTGATTTTGTACTGGTAACGGCTATTGGAGAATTTGGGGCATTTAGCCGTGAATATGAAATTACGAATGATTTTCTCCTGCATATTAATGTATCTCCGTGGCAATTAAATGAATTTGATTTCCACTTCCGGGTTTTGTCATTAATTAATACGTTTAGTATAAATGCTGATCAAATCTGCCTGGAGATCACCGAATCGGCAGTAAAAGACATAAATGATAGCTTTTACAATAATATAAATATTTTAAAAGAAAACGGTATTAAGATTTCACTTGATGATTTCGGCAGCGGTTTAGCTGATTTGAAAAAACTTTATAAAGTAAGGCCTGATAGCATTAAAATTGATTCGGAGTTTACCTCAGGAATTTTCGATGAAACAAACAGAATTGTCTATTTCATATCCAGCCTTGCCCGTGAAGAAAATATGCCGGTTATAGCTGAAGGTGTTGAAACCGAAAGCCAGGCCAGAGAATTACAAAAGTTAGGATTCTCTCATGTCCAGGGATACTTATACCAGAAACCGTTACCATTTTCAGAGTGGCATATAGACAATAAACCGAAAAAAAGAAAATAACGCAATGTTCAAATATAAAAAAAAGGTCGCAGGAATCTGTTTTTTGTATTTTTTGTGCGTCTCTGTAGTTACTTGTTATTTATACACTATGTATGTTAAAGACCGAGTTAATTCGGTAAAGGTATCTATTATTGATAGTGGGCTTGCTATTGCTAATGTGTCTGAGTATCGTCGTTCAGTATCTAATAATGTATTTTATGAACTAGAGATATCACCAGATGAACTGTTAAATAAAATACGCGATAGCTTTTCAAATTTCCAACATCCTGGATATTTATATGATCTGGGTCCTTATATGATTAGTGATGATAAATGTATCAAAATTACGTCAAAAGGAGATGATTTTTGTGACGACATAGTTTCCTCTGTTCGGGTAATTAACGAATTTGAAAGAGGTGTTATTAGTTTAAAAGATAAATACTATGTTTATTATGCACATCCCATAGCAAAAAGAACTAGTTTGATATCAGTAGTGGAGCCAGAACGTTATTTATCTCTGATAAGAAATCAGTCAGGGGAACGAGAAGATATCTATGTCTCATTTTATGATATTAATGATAATGAAAAGAAAATTGCTGGTGATGATTTTTTGATAAATGATGCTGTATTTGAGATCTCGGCTATCACCCTGACATATTCTTACATCCCTGAAATGATATTTATCGTGGCTTACAAAAAAAGCAAGTATATTTATATGTGTTTGCTATTTGTTTTTGCTTCGGCGGTATCTGCAGTCATAATATATTACTATTATATTAATTTGCTGCAAAACATTATATATAAGGGTAGGTTGGAAAAAGAATCTATATTGTCGGATCATCATTATGGTTTACGTGGAGAAAATCTATTCTTTAATGCTGAAGAGGTCAATGCAATTAGAGAAATATATGATTTTGGCACTTATGATGCGCTTACACGGGCTTCTGGTCGCCGGAGTTTTGATAAAGATATCAAAATATTGAGCGAAAAATTTGGATACTTATGTCTGTTTGACATAGATAAATTTAAAACCATTAATGATAAGTTTGGCCATTTGTTTGGTGATGAGGTACTCATAAAAATAGTTAATCTTATTAAAGATGAATTGCCTCGCAGTAAAGGTGAAATTTATCGGTTTGGTGGCGATGAGTTCGCTATCATTTATCATGATAAAGATGTAAGTCAACTAACAAGAATTTTGCACCGAATTGTTCATTTCTCGATGGGTGGGTTGAATTGTAGTTGCAGCATTGGCGTAGCTAATACTGACGAGTGCATGAATAATATTGAACGGTTGAAATTGTTGGCAGATGAACGATTATACAAAAGTAAGCAAAATGGTAGAGCTCAGATAACATGGTGTTAATGTGTTAAATTTCATTGAATTGGTTCCTTATGTTTCAAAAAAACACACAGTTTGAATAATAGTATTAATGAATGACTAGATGCCATGATCTTTAAAAATAAAGAAGCATACAACAAAATCCTTCTGGTTGTTGCTATATTGCTATGTTTTGTTTTTATATCGATTGTCGAACAGCCTCTTGGACGTTATCAACAAATATTATTCTCTATTATCATTTGCATCTCTGTTTTTCTCATCAATTTTGTTAAGGGAAGGATAATTACCCTTATTTTGATGGGGATTGGCGTACTCATATCTTCCAGATATCTATGGTGGCGTTACTCTTCTTCAGTTATCCTGGATGAGGTTCCAGACAGCTTCTTTTCAGTAACGCTATTAGTTGCTGAGACGTATGCCTGGCTTGTCTTATTACTGGGTTACTTTCAGGTTTGCTTTCCATTGAACAGAGAGTGTATACCCTTACCAGACAATAAAGAAGAATGGCCTAATGTTGATATATTAATACCCACTTATAATGAACCTCTGACGGTTGTGAAGAATACAGTTTATGGTGCACTGGCATTAGACTGGCCAAAAGATAAATTACACGTCTGGATCCTTGATGATGGCGCCAGGCAAGAGTTTAGAAGATTCGCAGATGAATCAGGCATTCATTATGTCGCAAGAGAAACACATGAACATGCTAAGGCCGGAAACATAAATAATGCGCTTAAAATAGCTAACGGAGAATTTGTTGCTATTTTTGATTGCGATCATATACCTTCTGTTTCTTTTTTAACGAAAACAATGGGTTGGTTTATTGCTGATGAAAAATTGTCGATGTTGCAAACACCACATCATTTTTTCTCCCCTGATCCTTTTGAGCGAAATCTGGGACAGTTTCGGCAAAAGCCAAATGAAGGGCATCTCTTTTATGGATTAATCCAGAATGGAACGGATACCTGGAATGCTTCATTTTTTTGTGGTTCGTGCGCAATTATCCGTAGATCTGCTTTGGATGAGGTGGGTGGCATTGCAGTCGAAACAGTAACGGAAGATGCGCATACGTCGTTACGTTTGCATCGTGCAGGTTACAGCTCTGCGTACCTTCGCTATCCTCTGGCTGCCGGACTTGCCACCGAAACATTATCAGCCCATATTGGGCAACGGATTCGGTGGGCCAGGGGAATGATCCAAATCTTGCGTATTGACAATCCATTATTAGGCAAAGGCCTGACATTATCACAGCGCCTTTGCTATCTCAGCAGCATGATGCACTTTTTATCAGGTGTGCCACGACTGATTTTCTTGTGTGCACCATTATGCCCCATTTTCTTTTCAGTTAATCTGATAGATGCATCGATAGCGGATATTATGTCTTATGTTTTGCCTTATCTATTTGTTATCGTTTTAACTAACTCAAGAATACAAGGAAAATACAGGCATTCTTTCTGGAATGAGATTTACGAAATGGTGCTGGCCTGGTACATTACGCTACCGACGCTTGTTGCATTACTTGCTCCGGCAAAAGGGCGCTTTAATGTTACGGCTAAAGGGGGATTAATAAAAAATAAGTTTGTTGACTGGCGAATATCATATCCCTACCTCATTTTTGCTATTTTAAACTTACTTGGATTGATAATGGGTATTGTTAATTTTTATAATTTGCAAGGGCATATTGCGATCCTGAATCTCTTTTGTTTAGTTTGGTTGCTTTATAATACAATTATTATTGGCGCAACTTTGGCTGTCTCTATTGAACAAAAACAGGTGCGTTTTTCTCCGCGTATCGACGTGTCTTTCAAAGGTGTGATCCAACTGACTGATGGGCGAAACTACCCTTGTTCTGTTCTTGATTTCTCCGAAGGAGGACTAGGGGTTATCATTGATAATATTTCCGACCTAAAAGATTTTGATAAAACACAGCGGTTGTCTCTTCATCTGGATGATGGTTACGGAAAATGCGATATTCCAGTACAAATAGTTCATGCTTACAATAATAAAATTGGCCTGAAGATTATGCCAATGAGCCATGAACAAAGTATTAATTATGTTAGAGCGACATTTTCTCGTGATTCAATATGGCAAGAATGGAATGATAAAATATCCCGGGATAATATTCTAAAGAGCTTTTTTGAAATATCTTTCATCTCTCTGAAAGGTTACTGTAATATGATTTTTTATATTCTCCAGAATATTAATGGACGTTCTAAGGGTTAGTTTTGTTTCTGGTTGCTAACTAAATATTTATTGTGTGTATTTGTTTTTTGTTCTTGAGTTTTTAAAATGGGAAGAAAGTTTTTTAAGGCTGGTTTTGCAATAATTTTCTTGGGGTTGTTATGCATTTATCAGGCAAATGCAGCATCGACTACACATACAACGATTAATAAACCTACCACCGGGATAATATTACCTTCTGTGCAGAAGGAGAACATTTCTATTTATGAAAAAGTGCCATCCCGCCAGTTAAAGCTCCCATTTACGCAAATAGCAGCAGTGCCAGGTAATATTGTTCTGAGTGGAGTAAACCCTCAGGGTCATATTGAGTTTGGTATGCGCAGTGATGAAATGGTTTCAGAAGCGAAACTAAAACTTGAGTATACCCCATCGCCGTCGTTACTCCCTGTCCAGTCACAACTTAAGGTTTATCTTAATGATGAGTTGATGGAGGTATTACCGATTTTCAAAGAACAACTGGGGAAAAAAATGTTGACGGAAATATCTCTCAATCCATTGTATTTCTCCGATTTTAACCGCTTGCGTTTCGAATTAATTAGTCACTACCAGAGTGCATGTGAAAATTTGACCAGCAGCAGCCTGTGGCTTGATATTGGGCGCAACAGCGAACTGGAACTGACGTTTCAGAGACTCAATCTGAAAAATGATCTTTCATATTTTCCGGTGCCATTCTTTGATCCACGAGATAACCGTACCAATACATTGCCGATGGTATTTGCCGGTACTCCTGACAAAGGGTTGCAGCAGGCATCAGCAATTGTCGCTTCGTGGTTTGGTGCACAATCGGGATGGCGTGGTCATCGATTCCCTGTTTTCTATGACCAGTTACCAGAAAGTAATGCAGTGGTATTTGCCACTAATAATAGACGACCAGACTTTCTACGTGATCATCCGTTGGTGAATGCACCTGTTATTGAAATGATCAACCATCCGCAAAATCCTTTCGTCAAATTGTTGGTACTTTTTGGTCGCGATGACAACGATTTATTACAGGCGGCAAAAGGCCTTGCGCAGGGAAATATACTGTTTCGCGGCGATAGTGTGGTCGTCAATGATGTGGAGCCGCTTTTGCCGCGCAAACCTTATGATGCGCCAAATTGGGTACGCACTGACCGTCCTGTAACTTTCGCAGAGCTTAAGACATATGAAGGGCAATTACAGGCAAGCGCCCTGGAGTCTGCGGCAATTAATATTTCATTTAATTTGCCACCAGATCTCTTTCTGCTACGTAACCGCGGTGTTGATATGAAGATTAACTATCGCTATACCACACCAATGGTGAGTGGTTCGCGCGTGGATGTCAGCCTTAATAATCAGTACCTGGAATCTTTTCGTCTAAATACTCAATCTGCTACGGATCGACTGCTGTTACATTTACCGTTATTGCAAGAATTGTTGGATGACAATAATAAAATTACCGTTCCGGCGTTGACACTGGGGGCGCTCAATCAATTGCGATTTAATTTTGAATACGTTAATACGATACCGCGCGCTGATGCTGATAGCTGTATTATTTCCCGGCCTTTGAAAAATCATGCAGTCATTGCAGATGATTCCACTATCGATTTTTCAAAGTATCATCACTTTATCGCCATGCCTGATTTACGCGCCTTTGTCAGCGCAGGCTTTCCTTTTAGTCGAATGGCTGATTTATCAGAAACAGTTGTCGTTATGCCTGAAAAGCCTGGTGCAACGCAGGTTGAAATATTGCTAAATACCCTGGGATTGATTGGTGCTCAAACCGGGTTTCCAGCCATTAATCTGACAATTACTGATGATATAAGCTCCGTTCGGAGCAGGGATGCAGACATTCTGTTGATAGGGACACTTCCACAAGAATTAGAAGACAAACAGCAAATAAATCTGCTTATTGAGGCAACGACACGTTGGGTAAAAAGTCCAATGCGGCACGCTAAATATGTCCAAATTGAGGCAGATAAAAACGATCAAAATTCGGAAACACAATCAACCATAGTTTCCCCATCGCCAATGGCTGCGGTGGTTGGTTTTCAGTCCCCGTATCATACCCAACGTAGCGTAATTGCATTGATGACCGAAGGAGCACGCGGCGATGGGTTACTCAACAATGCGTTGGTTGATAGTGTAAAGCGCGGCAATATCTTTGGCTCAGTCGCGGTTATTCGTGAATCTGGTGTCGATAGTTTACGGGCTGGAGATACTTATTATGTGGGGGATCTTCCCTGGTTTGAGCGTATCCAATACGTGTTAGCGAGACATCCCGTTCTGTTGGCGGTGTTGGCAACACTCAGTGTGGTGCTATTGGCATGGGTGGCCTGGCGTCTGCTACGCATTATTAGCCGCCGTCGTCTGAATCCTCATCAACAGTAATTCATCGTCATTTTTATTTTGCAGCTCAATCCTGTCCTGGCCTTAAACAGGCAGGGCGGGGAGCTGCACTCATTCTGTTTCTAATAAAAAGTGAGTTAACACCTGATTGAGGCCAGGCATGTACAAATTCACCCTAAATTTGCTCACACTATCCCTTGGTTTGTCGATGCTGCCGATGACGGAAGCCGCGCCAACTGCTCATCAGTTGTTGATGGCGCAGGTTCGGTTAGGCGAAGACACTCACCGCGAAGATCTGGTCGAGCAATCGCTTTATCGTCTTGAATTGGTGGAACCCAATAATCCAGATGTCGTTGCGGCTCGTTTTCGCTATCTGCTGCGAAGGGGAAATATTGACGGTGCACAAAAACAACTTACCAGGCTTTTCCTGCTCGCACCGGATTCAAAAATATATCAAGCATCGCACACGGCTATGCGACTTTCCTCGCCTGATGGCCGTCAGGCACTGCAAATGGCACGTTTACAAGCTATCTCCGGGCGTCACAAAGAGGCTATTGCCAATTACGACAGGCTATTTAATGGGGCACCGCCAGATGTCGAAATGGCGATGGAGTACTGGAGTACAGTGGCGCAAATAGCATCCCGTCGCAACGAAGCGATTAGTCAGTTGAGAATACTTAATAATGATAACCCTGACACTGGTGCAATATTGGGGGCGCTGGGCCAGGCGTATTCCCAGAAAGGCGATCGCGCGAATGCGGTGGTGAATCTGGAAAAAGCCCTCGCGCTGGACCCGCACAGCAGCAACAATGACAAGTGGAACAGCCTGTTGAAAGTGAACCGCTACTGGCTGGCGATCCAGCAGGGTGATGCTGCGCTGAAAGCCAATAATCCAGAGCAGGCCGAACGGTTGTTCCGGCAGGCGCGCAGTGTTGATAACGCCGACAGCTATGCAGTGCTGGGACTGGGTGATGTGGCAATGGCGCGCAAAGATTACCCCGCCGCGGAACGTTATTATCAGCAGACGCTGCGCATGGACAGCAGCAACACCAACGCCGTGCGCGGACTGGCGAATATTTATCGCCAGCAGTCACCGGAAAAAGCCGAAGCGTTTATTGCCTCGCTCCCGGCCAGCCAGCGGCGCAGCGTTGATGACATCGAACGCAGCCTGCAAAACGATCGTCTGGCACAGCAGGCGGAGGCACTGGAAAATCAGGGCAAATGGGCGCAGGCGGCAGCGCTTCAGCGGCAACGGCTGGCGCTGGATCCCGGCAGTGTATGGATTACTTACCGGCTGTCGCAGGATCTCTGGCAGGCCGGGCAACGTAGCCAGGCCGATACCCTGATGCGCAATCTGGCACAGCAGAAACCAGACGATCCGGAGCAGGTTTACGCTTACGGGCTGTATCTCTCCGGTCACGATCAGGAGCGGGCGGCGCTGGCGCATATCAACAGCCTGCCGCGCGCGCAGTGGAACAGCAATATTCAGGAGCTGGTTAATCGGCTGCAAAGCGATCAGGTGCTGGAAACCGCTAACCGTCTGCGGGAAAGCGGCAAAGAGGCCGAAGCGGAAGCGATGCTGCGCCAGCAACCACCTTCCACGCGCATTGACCTCACGCTGGCCGACTGGGCGCAGCAACGGCGTGATTACACCGCCGCCCGCGCTGCGTATCAGAATGTCCTGACGCGCGAGCCGAATAACATCGATGCCATTCTTGGCCTGACGGAAGTGGATATTGCTGCAGGCGACAAAGCGGCAGCGCGCAGCCAACTGGCGAAACTGCCCGCCACCGATAACGCGTCGCTGAACACGCAACGGCGTGTGGCGCTGGTGCAGGCACAGCTTGGCGATACCGCGGCGGCGCAGCAGACGTTTAACAGGCTGATCCCACAGGCAAAATCTCAACCACCGTCGATGGAAAGCGCGATGGTTCTGCGCGATGGCGCGAGTTTTGAAGCGCAGGCAGGGGAACCGCAGCAGGCGCTGGAAACCTACAAAGACGCAATGGTCGCATCCGGTGTGGCGACAACGCGTCCGCAGGATAACGACACCTTTACCCGTCTGACCCGCAATGACGAGAAGGACGACTGGCTGAAACGCGGCGTGCGCAGCGATGCGGCGGACCTCTATCGTCAGCAGGATCTCAACGTCACCCTCGAACATGATTACTGGGGTTCGAGCGGTACTGGTGGCTATTCTGATCTGAAAGCGCACACCACCATGTTGCAGGTGGATGCGCCGTATTCCGACGGGCGAATGTTCTTCCGCAGTGATTTCGTCAATATGAACGTTGGCAGTTTCTCCGCCGACGCTGAGGGTAAATGGGATAACAACTGGGGCACCTGTACGTTACAGGATTGTAGCGGCAATCGCAGTCAGTCGGATTCCGGTGCCAGCGTTGCTGTCGGCTGGCGCAATGACGTCTGGAGCTGGGATATCGGCACCACGCCGATGGGCTTCAACGTGGTGGATGTCGTTGGTGGCATCAGTTACAGCGACGACGTGGGGCCGCTTGGTTACACCATTAACGCCCATCGTCGCCCCATCTCCAGTTCCTTGCTGGCCTTTGGCGGGCAAAAAGACTCCCCGGGCAACACCGGGAAAAAATGGGGCGGCGTGCGTGCTGATGGCGTGGGGCTAAGCCTGAGCTACGATAAAGGTGAAGCGAACGGCGTCTGGGCATCGCTTAGCGGCGACCAGTTAACCGGCAAAAATGTCGAAGATAACTGGCGCGTGCGCTGGATGACGGGCTATTACTATAAAGTCATCAACCAGAACAATCGCCGCGTCACCATTGGTCTGAACAATATGATCTGGCATTACGACAAAGACCTGAGTGGGTACTCACTCGGTCAGGGCGGTTACTACAGCCCGCAGGAATACCTGTCGTTTGCCGTACCGGTGATGTGGCGCGAGCGGACGGAAAACTGGTCGTGGGAGCTGGGTGCGTCTGGCTCGTGGTCGCATTCACGAACCAAAACCATGCCGCGTTATCCGCTGATGAACCTGATCCCGACTGACTGGAAAGACGATGCAGCCGGCCAGACCAACGACGGTGGCAGCAGTCAGGGCTTTGGCTACACGGCGCGGGCATTACTTGAACGCCGCGTCACATCCAACTGGTTTGTCGGTACGGCAATCGATATCCAGCAGGCGAAAGATTATGCGCCCAGCCATTTCCTGCTCTATGTACGGTATTCCGCCGCCGGATGGCAGGGCGACATGGATTTACCGCCGCAGCCGCTGATACCTTACGCCGACTGGTAACGAGCTAGAATCAGAAGATTACGACGCGGAAATTAAGTCGAGCAAGCCAGCGTTGAGAATGCTCCTAACGCTGGCTTACTGATTATCACTAACAGGAGGGGAGCCAAAATTGCAGGGCGAAATTCAACCTGCACGTGATGTTTTAGAACATCACTTTATGACCATACTGCTCAAGAATGCCTTTCACGCGCTCCATGGTCTCTTTCTTCGGTGGTTTCACGCCATCGAGTTTGTACTCTTCGCCCATCGCCACCCATTTGTGTTTGCCCAGCTCATGGTAGGGGAGGAGTTCGATTTTTTCGACGTTACCCATATCACGGGTAAATTCACCAAGACGGTGGGCGGAATCGTCGTCGTCAGACCAGCCAGGTACTACGACATAACGGATCCAGACTTTCACATTTTTGTTCGCCAGATATTGGGCAAACTCCAGCGTTCGGTGGTTGGAAACGCCTACCAGATTTTGGTGGATCTCGTCGTTCATTTGTTTGAGATCAAGCATTACCAGGTCGGTTACTTCCAGCAGTTCATCAATCACCGGATCGTAACGACGAACAAAACCGTTGGTGTCCAGACAGGTATGAATGCCTTCTTTTTTGCAGGCGCGGAACCAGTCACGAACAAACTCAGCTTGCAGAATTGCTTCGCCGCCAGATGCGGTAACGCCGCCACCTGAAGCGTTCATAAAGTGGCGATAGGTCACCACCTCTTTCATTAAATCTTCAACGGTAACTTCTTTACCGCCATGCGTGTCCCAGGTGTCGCGGTTATGACAATACAGGCAGCGCATCAGGCAGCCCTGGAAAAAGGTGATAAAGCGAATACCCGGGCCGTCTACGGTTCCACAGGATTCAAAGGAGTGAATGCGACCAATAACTGACATTGCGGTGTTTCTCCAGATGTGGCCCATCTGAGGCCGTGTTGGTGCGCAGCTCGAAGGCTACGTCGAGTCTGTTTTGGCAGTCACCTTAAAGTATAGATAGCTGACAAAAAAGGCTCTCTTGCTAAAAAAGGCCCCACTTTCGTGGAGCCTTTATTGTACGCTTTTTACAGTACGATTTCAGTCAAATCTAATTACATAGATTGAGTGAAGGTACGAGTAATAACGTCCTGCTGCTGTTCTTTAGTCAGCGAGTTGAAACGTACTGCGTAGCCAGATACACGGATGGTCAACTGCGGATATTTTTCCGGGTTTTCCATTGCGTCGAGCAGCATTTCACGGTTCATCACGTTTACGTTCAGGTGCTGACCACCTTCGATGGACGCTTCGTGGTGGAAGTAACCATCCATCAGACCAGCCAGGTTGGTCTTACGAACTTCGTCGTCTTTACCCAGTGCGTTCGGAACGATAGAGAAGGTGTAAGAGATACCATCTTTAGCGTAAGCGAACGGCAGTTTAGCAACGGAAGTCAGAGAAGCTACAGCACCTTTCTGGTCACGACCGTGCATCGGGTTAGCACCCGGTCCGAACGGTGCGCCAGCACGACGACCGTCTGGGGTGTTACCGGTTTTCTTACCATACACAACGTTAGAAGTGATGGTCAGAACAGACTGAGTCGGGATAGCGTCACGGTAGGTGTGCAGTTTCTGAATTTTCTTCATGAAACGTTCTACCAGATCAACAGCCAGGTCATCTACACGCGGATCGTTGTTACCAAACTGCGGGTATTCGCCTTCGATTTCGAAGTCGATAGCCAGACCGTCTTCGTCACGAATCGGTTTAACTTTCGCATATTTGATTGCAGACAGGGAGTCAGCAGCAACGGACAGACCAGCGATACCACACGCCATGGTGCGGATAACGTCACGGTCGTGCAGCGCCATCAGAGCGGCTTCGTAGCTGTACTTGTCGTGCATGTAGTGGATGATGTTCAGTGCAGTGATGTACTGTTTAGCCAGCCAGTCCATGAAGTGATCCATGCGCTCCATCACTTCATCGTAGTTCAGGACGTCGCCTTTGATCGGTTCAGATTTCGGACCAACCTGCATTTTCAGTTTTTCGTCAACGCCGCCGTTGATTGCGTACAGCATGGTTTTCGCCAGGTTTGCACGCGCACCGAAGAACTGCATTTGTTTACCAACGATCATCGGGCTTACGCAGCAAGCGATAGCATAGTCATCGTTGTTGAAGTCCGGACGCATCAGGTCATCGTTCTCATACTGCAGAGAAGAGGTGTCGATGGACACTTTAGCGGCGAATTTCTTGAAGTTCAGCGGCAGTTTTTCAGACCACAGAATGGTCATGTTCGGTTCCGGAGACGGACCCATGGTGTACAGGGTGTTCAGGAAACGGAAGCTGTTTTTGGTAACCAGCGTACGACCGTCGAGACCCATACCACCGATAGATTCGGTTGCCCAAATCGGGTCACCAGAGAACAGTTCATCGTACTCCGGAGTACGCAGGAAGCGAACCATACGCAGTTTCATGACCAGGTGGTCAACCATTTCCTGCGCTTCTTGTTCGGTGATTTTACCAGCTTTCAGGTCACGTTCGATGTACACGTCCAGGAAGGTGGAGGTACGACCGAAGGACATTGCAGCACCGTTCTGAGACTTAACAGCAGCCAGGTAGCCGAAGTAAGTCCACTGGATAGCTTCCTGAGCATTGGTAGCCGGACCAGAGATGTCGTAGCCGTATTTAGCAGCCATTTCTTTCATCTGACCCAGAGCGCGGTGCTGTTCAGCGATTTCTTCGCGCAGACGAATGGTCTGTTCCAGGTTTACGCCGTTTTCCAGATCAGCCTGCAGAGAGGTGAACTGTGCCAGTTTATCTTTCATCAGGTAGTCGATACCGTACAGCGCAACGCGACGGTAGTCACCGATGATACGACCACGGCCATAAGCATCTGGCAGACCGGTCAGAACACCGGATTTACGGCAACGCAGGATGTCCGGAGTGTAAACGTCGAACACGCCCTGGTTGTGAGTTTTACGGTATTCAGTGAAGATTTTTTTGATCATCGGATCCAGTTCGCGGTTGTACGCTTTGCAGGAACCTTCGATCATTTTGATACCACCGAACGGGATAAGAGCACGTTTCAGCGGAGCTTCAGTCTGCAGACCAACGATTTTCTCAAGCTGCTTGTTGATGTAGCCAGCGTCGTGAGAGGTGATGGTGGAAGCAACAGCGGTGTCAAAGTCAACTGGCGCGTGAGTGCGGTTTTCCAGTTTAACGCCTTCCATTACTTTGTCCCACAGGGTAGTGGTCGCTTCAGTAGCGCCAGCCAGGAAGGACTCGTCACCCTCGTACGGAGTGTAGTTTTTCTGAATGAAGTCACGGACGTTTACTTCATTCTGCCAGTCACCTTTGATAAAACCTTCCCAGGCTGTGGCTAACTTTTCATTAAGCTCGGACATGTAACACCTACCTTCTTAAGTGGATTTTTTATTTACTGCGTACTTCGACAACCATTAATGGTTGTCGTTTTCACGCAGGTAAATGACCCAGTATGTCAACCCAACCAACAAACCACCGCCGATAATATTGCCGATCGTAACCGGAATCAGGTTATCAGTGATGAAGTTCATCACGGTCAGGTGAGAAAAATTTTCCGGTGCTGAACCGACAGCGGTCCAGAATTCCGGTGTAGCGAAGTCGCGGATTACAATACCCATCGGGATCATAAACATGTTTGCGATACTGTGCTCAAAACCGCTGGCAACAAACATCGCGACCGGCAGCACCATGATAAACGCTTTGTCCATCAGGCTGCGGCCAGAATAGCTCATCCATACCGCCAGGCATACCATCAGGTTAGCCAGGATACCGAGGCAGACGGCCTCAATAAAAGTATGGTGCACTTTGTGGTCGGCGGTTTGTAGGACGTTCAGCCCCCATTGACCATTGGCGGTCATATACTCGCCGGAAAGCCACATTAAAAGTACAAATAACAACGCGCCGACCAGGTTGCCAAAATAGACATTCAGCCAGTTTTTCGCCAACTGGCCCCAGGTGATACGCCCACTCGCCTTGGCAACAACAATCAACACGGTAGAAGTAAAGAGATCGGCACCGCAGACAACACAAAGAATCAGCCCCAGAGAGAAGCAAATGCCGCCAACCAGTTTTGCCATGCCGAAGGGCATTGTGCCTGTGCCAGTGGTTGCTGTGATATAGAAGACGAATGCGATTGAGATGAAAACACCGGCGGTAATCGCCAGATAGAAAGTCTTAAGCGGATGTTTCGTTGCTTTATAGACACCTGCCTCTTCGGCCACTTTGGCCATTGCTGCAGGAAGTAAAAGATCAAAAGGGTTGTCAGCTTTCACACTAACTCTCTCTTTATTAAGTCGGCGACGAGATACTAACAAAGCATTATAGATGAGAAATTGATATAGATCATATCTCGCCTGGCTTATAGGCCCGTAAGTCGCATGGTTTTTATGCAAATGCGGAGTAATTATTTGATTATCCAAATAAAAATAAATTTTAAAAATTAACAAATGAGTTGAATTTTTTCCGCATCCTCCGCTAAAACAGTTAATTAAAAGGGGGGCATCAGGCAAATAAGTAACAATATCGATCGTATTTATTAAATATAAATTACCGATATTTAACTTTATAATTACAATTATTTTATTAATGCAAATATATGTAAAGCGGGGCATTAAAAAAACGCCCCGTAATATAACTCAGACTAATCATTAAGCCTACATTGCGTAGGCTATTTGATTTTATTTTGTCCAGAATGCCGCTTTGGCGTGTTGCAGTTTTTCGTAAGCTTTCAGCAGTGACTGATGTGCGGCAAACGCATGTAGATCGTTGTCTACCGGTTGCAGGCCATAAAACGCGGCTTCGCCACTCATGGCTGCGCTGGCAGCTTCTACCGCATCAGCACCGTACATGCGAACAAACGCGTTCAGATATTGCAGTGGCTGACGATCTTCTTCCTGAGCAAGCAGCAGTAAGGTTTGCAGGCAGCGATAATAGTTCGCGCGCTCCGGGCTGAACACCGATGAGTTAAACTCCATCGTCCATTCGGTCCAGACCAGAGCCTGTTCCAGGTCGCCACCAGCCAGCGCCAGCATGGCTTTCAGTTCACCGATACGCAGGGTATACCAGCCGTTGTCCGACCCCGTTGCCAGACCCAGCAGCTCACGTACGCGGGTAAAATCGTCAAAACCTTCTTCATCCAGTTGCTCGATGAGGTTCAGGTAATCTTCTTTTTCCCATTCACTGCCTGGCAGCGACAGAATCGTTTCTCGTAAATGGCTGCCCATACTGTTATTCGCCATCCACAAATCTTCTGCCGGATAAATATCGGACATGCCCGGCACGATAATACGGCAAGCGTAGACACCCAGATGCTCATAATCAGCAATATAAACGTCTTTACCTTCCTTATTGAAGATAGCCATCAGCGTGGCGAACTCTTCTTCAGTGGTGCCGGAGAAATTCCAGTCGACAAACGGATAATCGGCATCCTGCTTGAACAGATCCCAGGAGATCAAACCGCTGGAATCAATAAAGTGCGTTTCGAGGTTGGTATGTTCAGCTACTTCTTCATCGTCGAAGGTTGGCGGAGTAAATACATCCAGGTCCTTCAAACTGCGGCCCTGCAGCAGTTCAGTCACGGTACGTTCCAGTGCAACGCCAAAATCAGGATGTGCGCCGAAAGAGGCAAAGCAAGTGCCGTTAGCCGGGTTGAACAGTACCACGCAGATCACCGGATACTGACCGCCAAGCGAACCATCATAAGCAAAGATTGGGAAACCTTCCGCTTCCAGCGTTTCGATGGCTTCAACCACCGCCGGATAACGTGCCAGCACATCAGCCGGGATCTCTGGCAGGCTGATGCTTTCAGCGATGATGCGGTTTTTCACATAGCGTTCAAAAACTTCGGATAATCCCTGGACGCGCGCTTCGTTGCGGGTATTACCAGCGGACATACCGTTGGAAACATACAGGTTACCGATAATATTCATCGGAATATAAACGGTTTGATTGTCGGACTGGCGAGTAAACGGCAGGCCGCAAATACCGCGATCTTCATTACCGGATTGCAGATCAATCAGCATACTGCCGGTCAGTTCATTCTCCGGGTCGTAAAATGCCCTCAGACGGTCATCAAGCAGGCCTTCCGGCACATCGTCGTTTTCGGTCAGTGGGAACCATTTTTCGTTGGGATAATGCACGAACGGGCCGTTGGCGATGGTTTCGCCCAGCCAGAAATCAGCAAAAAAGTAGTTAGTAGAGAGACGCTCGAAATATTCACCGAGGGCAGAAGCCAGCGCCGCCTTTTTGGTTGCGCCTTTACCGTTGGTAAAACATAGCGCGCACTCTTTATCGCGGATGTGTACAGACCAGACGTTAGGCACCGGATTCAGCCAGGAAGCTTCTTCAATTTGAAAACCGAGGTCGGAGAGTTTTTGCTGGAAGCGAGCGATGGAATCTTCCAGAGCGGCATCTTTGCCGGGGATAAATGTTTGTGTCATGAAAATCACTTTAGTCGTACGGAAAACGCGCAATAATACGGGTTTTATCTCAAAGGCGCTATCACCGCCGCCATGCCGATGAACTGTTGACTATGCTTTTAGTGGATAAACCACGATAAGAGCATAAAAATGAAGGCGTTCGATCTCCACCGTATGGCATTCGATAAAGTGCCTTTTGATTTCCTTGGCGAAGTTGCCCTACGCAGTCTCTATACCTTTGTGTTGGTTTTTCTGTTCCTCAAAATGACCGGAAGACGCGGCGTGCGGCAAATGTCGCTGTTTGAAGTGTTAATCATTTTGACACTAGGGTCGGCGGCTGGGGATGTGGCATTTTATGACGATGTGCCGATGATCCCGGTACTTATTGTCTTTATTACTCTGGCGTTGTTATATCGCCTGGTGATGTGGTCGATGGCGCACAGTGAAAAACTGGAAGATCTGTTGGAGGGTAAGCCGGTTGTCATTATTGAAGATGGTGAGCTGGCCTGGTCGAAACTTAATAACTCCAACATGACGGAATTTGAGTTTTTTATGGAGCTACGGTTGCGTGGTGTGGAACAACTGGGACAGGTTCGTCTGGCTATTCTTGAAACCAACGGGCAAATCAGCGTCTATTTCTTTGAAGATGAAAAGGTGAAACCGGGATTACTTATTTTACCCAGTGATTGTACTCAGCGTTATAAAGTGGTGCCGGAGTCGGCGGACTACGCCTGTATCCGTTGCAGTGAAATCATTCATATGGAAGCAGGTGAAAAACAATTATGTCCCCGCTGTGCAAATCCAGAATGGACGAAGGCAAGTCGGGTAAAACGGGTGACCTGACAGCAAAAACAGCGGCTTTTTGACTAGAATCCGAGATATTCTGTTGTGTGACGCGGACCACATTTTTACCCGCAACAGTTTTACCCATTGCGACGCGCGTCACTGAATGATAAAACCGATAGTCACAGGAATAACGTATTACCCAGGGTCGCAATCGATTACCGTGGGTCAATGACAACGCAACGTGGTGAGGGGAAATGGCTCAAATCTTCAATTTTAGTTCTGGTCCGGCAATGCTACCGGCAGAGGTGCTTAAACAGGCTCAACAGGAACTGCGCGACTGGAACGGTCTTGGTACGTCGGTGATGGAAGTGAGCCACCGCGGCAAAGAATTCATTCAGGTTGCAGAGGAAGCCGAGAAGGATTTTCGCGATCTTCTTAACGTCCCCTCCAACTATAAAGTATTGTTCTGCCATGGTGGCGGTCGGGGTCAGTTTGCGGCTGTACCGCTGAATATTCTCGGTGATAAAACCACTGCAGATTATGTTGATGCCGGCTACTGGGCGGCAAGCGCCATCAAAGAAGCGAAAAAATACTGCAAGCCAAATGTGTTTGACGCCAAAGTGACTGTTGATGGTTTGCGCGCGGTTAAGCCAATGCGTGAATGGCAACTCTCTGATAATGCTGCTTATATGCATTATTGCCCGAATGAAACTATCGATGGTATTGCCATCGATGAAACGCCAGACTTTGGTAAAGATGTGGTAGTCGCTGCCGATTTCTCTTCAACGATTCTTTCCCGCCCGATTGATGTCAGCCGCTACGGCGTGATTTACGCTGGCGCGCAGAAAAATATCGGCCCGGCTGGCCTGACGATCGTCATAGTTCGCGAAGACTTACTGGGTAAAGCGAATATCGCATGCCCGTCGATTCTGGATTACTCCATCCTTAACGATAACGATTCCATGTTTAATACGCCGCCGACCTTTGCCTGGTACTTATCTGGCCTGGTCTTCAAATGGCTGAAAGCGAACGGCGGTGTGGCTGCAATGGACAACATCAATCAGCAAAAAGCAGAACTGCTGTATGGCGTAATAGATAACAGCGATTTCTATCGTAATGATGTCGCAAAAGATAACCGTTCGCGGATGAATGTGCCGTTCCAGTTGGCGGACAGTGCGCTTGACAAGTTGTTCCTCGAAGAGTCTTTCGCTGCGGGCCTTCATGCGTTGAAAGGTCACCGTGTGGTCGGCGGAATGCGCGCGTCTATTTATAATGCCATGCCGCTGGAAGGTGTTAAAGTGCTGACAGACTTCATGGTTGAGTTCGAACGCCGTCACGGCTAATGCCGAAATTTTGCTTAATCCCCCACAGCCAGACTGTGGGGTTTTTATTTCTGTTGTAGAGAGTTGAGTTCATGGAATCCCTGACGTTACAACCCATCGCCCGAGTTGATGGCACCATTAATCTGCCCGGTTCCAAGAGCGTTTCTAACCGCGCTTTATTGCTGGCGGCATTAGCACACGGCAAAACCGTATTAACCAATCTGCTGGATAGCGACGATGTTCGCCATATGCTGAATGCACTGCAGGCGTTGGGGGTGAGCTATACGCTTTCTGCTGATCGTACGCGTTGCGAAATTATCGGTAACGGCGGTCCATTACACGCAGAAAGTGCGCTGGAGTTATTTCTCGGTAATGCGGGGACAGCGATGCGTCCTCTGGCGGCGGCACTTTGTCTGGGAAGCAATAATATTGTCCTGACCGGTGAACCGCGTATGAAAGAACGCCCGATCGGTCATCTGGTCGATGCGCTGCGCCAGGGCGGGGCAAAAATCGCTTACCTGGAACAAGAAAATTATCCACCGTTGCGTTTACAGGGTGGTTTTACTGGCGGCAATGTCGAAGTTGATGGCTCTGTTTCCAGTCAGTTCCTCACCGCACTATTAATGACCGCACCGCTTGCGCCGGAAGATACGGTTATTCGGATTAAAGGTGATCTGGTTTCTAAACCTTATATCGATATCACGCTCAACCTGATGAAGACGTTTGGTGTTGAGATTGAAAATAAGCAATATCAACAATTTGTAGTAAAAGGCGGTCAATCTTATCAGTCACCGGGCCACTATTTAGTGGAAGGGGATGCATCCTCGGCGTCTTACTTTCTCGCTGCAGCAGCGATTAAAGGCGGTACGGTAAAAGTGACTGGCATTGGACGCAACAGTATGCAGGGTGATATTCGCTTTGCTGACGTACTGGAAAAAATGGGGGCGACCATTAGCTGGGGCGATGATTATATTGCCTGCACGCGTGGTGAACTGAACGCTATCGACATGGATATGAACCATATTCCCGATGCGGCGATGACTATCGCTACGACGGCGCTATTTGCTAAAGGCACTACCACGCTGCGCAATATTTATAACTGGCGCGTTAAAGAGACGGATCGTCTGTTTGCGATGGCGACCGAATTACGTAAGGTCGGCGCAGAAGTGGAAGAGGGATATGATTTCATTCGCATTACGCCGCCAGAAAAACTGAAATTTGCCGGGATCGCCACTTATAACGATCACCGAATGGCAATGTGTTTCTCGCTGGTAGCATTGTCAGATACGCCGGTGACGATTCTTGATCCTAAATGTACGGCTAAAACATTCCCGGATTACTTCGAGCAACTGGAACGTATTAGCCAACCAGCCTGAACGAATATCAGGCAATAAATAGACAGATCTTTCTTTATCAAAACGTCGGTTTATTGTCGGCGTTTTTTTTCGGACATTGTGAGCCATTCGTATTAATGGTAGCGTTAGTTGTCAATGTAAGTTGTTGATACATAATATTTATGTATGATTAATCAACGGATGATTCACATGAAGAATACTAAATTACTGCTGGCGATTGCGACCTCTGCAGCATTACTGACAGGGTGTCAGAATACGCACGGTATTAATACCGATCTGGCTATCAGCTCCGGTTTAAATGCCTATAAAGCCGTAACGTTAAGCGATGCCGATGCAAAAGCGATTGCCAATCAGGGTTGTGTCGAAATGGACAGCGGCAACAAAGTCGCTAGCAAATCCAGCAAGTACGGTAAACGTCTGGCAAAAATCGCCAAAGCATTGGGTAGCAATATTAACGGTACGCCGGTCAACTATAAGGTATATATGACCAGCGACGTTAACGCATGGGCGATGGCAAACGGCTGTGTTCGTGTCTACAGTGGCCTGATGGACATGATGAACGACAATGAAATTGAAGGCGTTCTGGGCCATGAATTGGGGCACGTTGCATTGGGTCACTCGCTGGCTGAAATGAAAGCCTCTTATGCGATTGTTGCCGCACGTGATGCGATTTCCGCAACCAGCGGTGTGGCTTCTCAGCTTTCCCGCTCACAATTAGGCGATATCGCAGAAGGCGCTATCAATGCTAAGTACTCCCGCGATAAAGAGTCCGAAGCAGATGATTTCTCCTTTGATCTGCTGAAGAAACGTGGCATCAACACCCAGGGACTGGTCGGTAGCTTTGAAAAACTGGCCAGCCTGGATGGCGGTCGTACCCAGTCTATGTTTGACTCTCATCCACCATCAACAGAGCGTGCACAACACATCCGTGACCGTATCGCCTCTGGTAAGTAAATCATTGTCATCTTTCGGGCTGGTCTTTCGCCAGCCCGCTATAATTGCGCAATAAATCCCCATCTGAATACAGACAAAACTGGTTTTTGCACACAACGTTAACGATTTGTGGCGCTGGCGCGTATAATGCGCGCGGTTATGTTAACGGTACGCCTGTTTTAAGGAGATAAAGATGACGGCAATTGCCCCGGTTATTACCATTGATGGCCCAAGCGGTGCAGGGAAAGGCACTTTGTGTAAGGCTATGGCGGAAGCGTTGCAATGGCATCTGCTGGACTCGGGGGCAATTTATCGCGTACTGGCACTGGCGGCATTACATCACCATGTTGATGTGGCGTCGGAAGATGCTCTGGTGCCACTGGCATCCCACCTGGATGTACGTTTTGTATCGACCAATGGCAATCTGGAAGTGATCCTCGAAGGAGAAGATGTCAGTGGTGAAATTCGCACCCAGGAAGTGGCGAATGCCGCTTCACAAGTCGCGGCATTTCTCCGTGTTCGCGAAGCATTATTGCGTCGCCAACGCGCATTTCGCGAATTACCTGGCCTGATTGCCGATGGCCGCGATATGGGAACGGTGGTATTCCCTGATGCACCAGTGAAAATTTTCCTTGACGCCTCCTCAGAAGAACGTGCACATCGCCGCATGCTACAGTTGCAGGAGAAGGGCTTTAGTGTTAACTTTGAGCGCCTTTTGGCCGAGATCAAAGAACGCGACGACCGCGATCGTAATCGCGCGGTAGCGCCGTTGGTTCCGGCAGCCGATGCTTTAGTGTTGGATTCCACCACCTTAAGCATTGAGCAAGTGATTGAAAAAGCGTTACACTACGCGCGCCAAAAATTGGCTCTCGCATAAGCGACCGAATTTGCAGTACCCCCGCTGCAATGGAATGACAGCGGGTATGTTAAACAACCCCATCCGGCACGGAGCCAGGTGGACGTTAAATATAAACCTGAAGATTAAACATGACTGAATCTTTTGCTCAACTCTTTGAAGAGTCCTTAAAAGAAATCGAAACCCGCCCGGGTTCTATCGTTCGTGGCGTTGTTGTTGCTATCGACAAAGATGTAGTACTGGTTGACGCTGGTCTGAAATCTGAGTCTGCCATCCCGGCTGAGCAGTTCAAAAACGCCCAGGGCGAGCTGGAAATCCAGGTAGGTGACGAAGTTGACGTTGCTCTGGACGCAGTAGAAGACGGCTTCGGTGAAACTCTGCTGTCCCGTGAGAAAGCTAAACGTCACGAAGCCTGGATCACGCTGGAAAAAGCTTACGAAGATGCTGAAACTGTTACCGGTGTTATCAACGGCAAAGTTAAGGGCGGCTTCACTGTTGAGCTGAACGGTATTCGTGCGTTCCTGCCAGGTTCTCTGGTAGATGTTCGTCCGGTGCGTGACACTCTGCACCTGGAAGGCAAAGAGCTTGAATTCAAAGTAATCAAGCTGGATCAGAAGCGCAACAACGTTGTTGTTTCTCGTCGTGCCGTTATCGAATCCGAAAACAGCGCAGAGCGCGATCAACTGCTGGAAAACCTGCAGGAAGGCATGGAAGTTAAAGGTATCGTTAAGAACCTCACTGACTACGGTGCATTCGTTGATCTGGGCGGCGTTGACGGCCTGCTGCACATCACTGACATGGCCTGGAAACGCGTTAAGCATCCGAGCGAAATCGTCAACGTGGGCGACGAAATCACTGTTAAAGTGCTGAAGTTCGACCGCGAACGTACCCGTGTATCCCTGGGCCTGAAACAACTGGGCGAAGATCCGTGGGTAGCTATCGCTAAACGTTATCCGGAAGGTACTAAACTGACTGGTCGCGTAACCAACCTGACCGACTACGGCTGCTTCGTTGAAATCGAAGAAGGCGTTGAAGGCCTGGTACACGTTTCCGAAATGGATTGGACCAACAAAAACATCCACCCGTCCAAAGTTGTTAACGTTGGCGATGTAGTGGAAGTTATGGTTCTGGATATCGACGAAGAACGTCGTCGTATCTCCCTGGGTCTGAAACAGTGCAAAGCTAACCCGTGGCAGCAGTTCGCGGAAACCCACAACAAGGGTGACCGTGTTGAAGGTAAAATCAAGTCTATCACTGACTTCGGTATCTTCATCGGCCTGGACGGCGGCATCGATGGCCTGGTTCACCTGTCTGACATCTCCTGGAACGTTGCAGGCGAAGAAGCAGTTCGTGAATACAAAAAAGGCGACGAAATCGCTGCAGTTGTTCTGCAGGTTGACGCAGAACGTGAACGTATCTCCCTGGGCGTTAAGCAGCTCGCAGAAGATCCGTTCAACAACTGGGTTGCTCTGAACAAGAAAGGCGCTATCGTAACCGGTAAAGTAACTGCAGTTGACGCTAAAGGCGCAACCGTAGAACTGGCTGACGGCGTTGAAGGTTACCTGCGTGCTTCTGAAGCATCCCGTGACCGCGTTGAAGATGCTACCCTGGTTCTGAGCGTTGGCGACGAAGTTGAAGCTAAATTCACCGGCGTTGATCGTAAAAACCGCGCAATCAGCCTGTCTGTTCGTGCGAAAGACGAAGCTGACGAGAAAGATGCAATCGCAACTGTTAACAAACAGGAAGATGCAAACTTCTCCAACAACGCAATGGCTGAAGCTTTCAAAGCAGCTAAAGGCGAGTAATTCTCTGACTCTTCGGGATTTTTATTCCGAAGTTTGTTGAGTTTACTTGACAGATTGCAGGTTTCGTCCTGTAATCAAGCACTAAGGGCGGCTACGGCCGCCCTTAATCAATGCAGCAACAGCAGCCGCTAAATTTGCCTTTAAGGAACCGGAGGAATCATGACCAAGTCAGAATTGATAGAAAGACTTGCCACCCAGCAATCGCACATTCCCGCCAAGACGGTTGAAGATGCAGTAAAAGAGATGCTGGAGCATATGGCCTCGACTCTTGCGCAGGGCGAGCGTATTGAAATCCGCGGTTTCGGCAGTTTCTCTTTGCACTACCGCGCACCTCGTACCGGACGTAATCCGAAAACTGGCGATAAAGTAGAATTGGAAGGAAAATACGTTCCTCACTTTAAACCAGGTAAAGAACTGCGCGATCGCGCCAATATTTACGGTTGAGTTTTTACACAAACTTGAACGCGAAAAAAGCACCTGTCGGGTGCTTTTTTCATTTCTGTAATCTGAATCTGGAAGATGTCTCGCAGAGTTGTGTACAGTTTTCATCTTCCTGTTAAATTCTTCTGAAGGCGCCTCGGGCAAAGCAAAACACCCACCAGACAACTGCCGAACAAAGTTGCACACTTTCCAAAACAGGGAGGGGTGCATGAAAGTAACGACGATCAGCGTATGCGTAATTTGTGGGATTTTTCCACTGCTGGTATTACCGCAACTACCCGGGACGTTAGCCACTGCAGTTCTTACAACTTTCGCCTGCGTACTGGCATTTATTCCTGTTAAAGCTGTTCGTTATTTCACGCTGATATTGCTGTTTTTTCTTTGGGGCGTACTGGCGGCGAAGCAAGTTATGTGGGTAGGAGAAGCCTTAGCTGGTGCGACGCAGGATGCAATCGTCGAGATTACTGCCACTGATGGCATGACCACTCATTACGCTCAAATTACCCACTTACAAGGCCGACGTCTTTTCCCTGCGCCAGGCATCGTGCTGTATGGCGAATATCTGCCGCAAGCAGTTTGTGCCGGACAACAATGGTTAATGAAACTCAACGTTCGTGCAGTTCACGGCCAGCTTAATGATGGCGGCTTTGACAGCCAGCGTTATGCCATTGCCCAGCATCAGCCGCTCACCGGGCGCTTTCTGAAGGCAAGCGTCATTGAAGCGAGTTGTAGTCTGCGAGCGCAATATCTGGCCTCTTTACAAACGTCTCTGCAACCCTATCCGTGGAAAACGGTCATTCTTGGTTTAGGTATGGGTGAACGGTTATCTGTACCCAGAGAAATCAAAAATATTATGCGCAATACCGGTACAGCGCATTTAATGGCGATATCGGGATTACACATTGCTTTTGTGGCATTACTGGCGGCAGGGCTTATTCGCAGTGGGCAAATTTTCCTTCCTGGGCGTTGGATCCATTGGCAGATACCATTAATTGGCGGAATTTGCTGTGCTGCTTTTTATGCATGGTTGACTGGTATGCAACCTCCCGCATTGCGTACCGTAGTGGCGCTTGCAACGTGGGGAATGCTTAAGTTAAGTGGTCGACAATGGAGTGGCTGGGATGTGTGGATATGCTGCCTTGCAGTAATATTGCTGATGGACCCTGTTGCCATTCTCTCGCAAAGCTTGTGGCTCTCTGCCGCCGCGGTGGCGGCGCTTATTTTTTGGTATCAGTGGTTTCCCTGTCCGGTATGGTCGCTGCCACCTGCAGTGCGTGCGATGGTTTCTCTCATCCATCTGCAACTGGGAATAACGCTCCTGTTAATGCCTGTACAAATCGTCATATTTCATGGCATTAGCCTGACCTCGTTTATAGCAAATCTATTTGCCATTCCTTTAGTGACATTTATTACTGTTCCGTTGACGCTTGCCGCGATGATCGTGCATTTAAGCGGACCATTAATTGTGGAGCAAGGATTATGGTTGCTTGCCGACAGGTCTTTGGCTTTACTTTTCTGGGGGTTAAAGAGTTTGCCGGAAGGATGGATCAACATTGCTGAACGTTGGCAATGGCTATCATTTTCTCCCTGGTTATTGTTGATAGTATGGCGACTAAACGTATGGCGAACACTGCCAGTGGTGTGTGTGGCTGGAGGCATTATGATGTGCTGGCCGCTGTGGCAAAAACCACAGCCCGACGAGTGGCAGGTGTATATGCTTGATGTCGGCCAGGGACTGGCAATGGTGATTGCGAGAAATGGCAAAGCGATTCTCTATGATACGGGACTTGCCTGGCCGGAGGGCGACAGCGGGCAACAAATTATCATCCCCTGGCTACGCTGGCATAACCTTGAACCGGAAGGCGTCATTCTTAGCCATGAACATCTGGATCATCGGGGAGGACTGGACTCGATATTACGTACCTGGCCGACGTTATGGGTCAGAAGCCCTTTAAATGGGGAGCATCATCAGCCCTGTGTGCGTGGCGAAGCGTGGCAGTGGCAAGGATTACGTTTTAGTGTGCACTGGCCTTTACAAGGTAGCAGCGATAAAGGAAATAACCATTCCTGTGTGGTTAAGGTTGATGACGGAATGTATAGCATTCTTTTAACTGGTGATATTGAAGCACTAGCTGAACAAAAAATGCTAAGTCGTTACTGGCAGCATGTGCAGGCGACATTACTTCAGGTGCCCCATCACGGTAGTAATACCTCATCATCATTGCCATTAATTCAGCGTGTGAATGGAAAAGTGGCACTGGCATCGGCATCGCGCTATAACGCGTGGCGACTACCCTCCAGTAAAGTTAAAAGACGCTATCAACTTCAGGGATATCAATGGGTTGACACCCCTCATCAGGGGCAAATAACCGTCGATTTTTCAGCGCGAGGTTGGCTGGTACGCAGCCTAAGGGAGCAAATTTTACCTCGTTGGTATCATCAGTGGTTTGGCGTGCCAGTGGATAACGGGTAGAATATGCGGCTATTTCAACAAATGCTGGTTTTTTGAATGCATAACGACAAAGATCTCTCTACGTGGCAGACATTCCGCCGACTGTGGCCAACCATTGCGCCTTTTAAAGCGGGTCTGATCGTGGCGGGCATAGCGTTAATCCTCAACGCGGCCAGCGATACCTTCATGTTATCGCTCCTTAAGCCACTTCTTGATGATGGCTTTGGTAAAACAGATCGCTCCGTGCTGATGTGGATGCCGCTGGTGGTTATTGGGCTGATGATTTTACGTGGTATCACCAGTTATATCTCCAGCTACTGTATCTCCTGGGTATCTGGCAAAGTGGTAATGACCATGCGTCGTCGCCTGTTTGGTCATATGATGGGAATGCCGGTTTCATTTTTTGATAAACAGTCAACCGGGACTCTGCTTTCACGTATTACTTACGATTCTGAACAGGTTGCTTCGTCATCTTCCGGCGCACTGATTACTGTTGTACGTGAAGGTGCGTCCATCATTGGTTTGTTCGCCATGATGTTCTATTACAGTTGGCAGTTATCGATCATTTTGATTGTGCTGGCACCCATTGTCTCGATTGCAATTCGTATCGTATCGAAGCGTTTTCGCAGCATCAGTAAAAACATGCAAAACACGATGGGGCAGGTGACCACCAGTGCGGAACAGATGCTGAAAGGCCACAAAGAAGTGCTGATTTTTGGTGGCCAGGAAGTGGAAACGAAGCGTTTTGATAAGGTCAGCAACAAAATGCGTTTGCAGGGGATGAAGATGGTGTCCGCCTCGTCCATCTCTGACCCGATCATTCAATTGATCGCTTCTTTGGCGCTGGCGTTTGTTCTGTATGCGGCGAGCTTCCCAAGTGTGATGGATAGCCTGACAGCCGGTACGATTACCGTTGTTTTCTCTTCAATGATTGCACTGATGCGTCCGCTGAAATCGCTAACCAACGTTAACGCCCAGTTCCAACGTGGTATGGCGGCCTGTCAGACGCTGTTCACCATTCTGGATAGTGAACAGGAGAAAGACGAAGGTAAGCGTGAGATTGAGCGTGCTACCGGCGATGTGGAATTCCGTAATGTTACCTTCACCTATCCAGGGCGTGAAGTTCCCGCTTTGCGTAACATCAACCTGAAAATCCCGGCAGGGAAAACAGTTGCTCTGGTTGGACGTTCTGGTTCGGGTAAATCGACCATCGCGAGTTTAATCACTCGCTTCTACGATATCGATGAAGGCGAGATCCTGATGGATGGTCATGATCTACGCGAGTATACCCTGGCGTCATTGCGTAATCAGGTTGCGCTGGTGTCGCAGAATGTCCATCTGTTTAACGATACGGTTGCCAACAACATTGCTTACGCACGTACTGACCAGTACAGCCGTGAGCAAATTGAAGAAGCGGCGCGTATGGCTTATGCCATGGACTTTATCAATAAGATGGATAACGGTCTCGATACGGTAATTGGCGAAAACGGTGTACTGCTTTCTGGCGGTCAGCGTCAGCGTATTGCTATTGCTCGTGCTTTGTTGCGTGACAGCCCGATTCTGATTCTGGACGAAGCCACCTCGGCACTGGATACTGAATCTGAACGTGCAATTCAGGCGGCGCTGGATGAGTTGCAGAAAAACCGTACTTCGCTGGTGATAGCCCACCGTTTGTCTACCATTGAAAAGGCAGACGAAATTGTGGTCGTCGAGGACGGGGTCATTGTGGAACGCGGTACGCACAACGATTTGCTTGAACACCGTGGTGTCTACGCGCAACTTCACAAAATGCAGTTTGGCCAATGATTGAAAAAATCTGGTCTGGTGAATCGCCTTTGTGGCGGCTGTTGCTGCCATTCTCCTGGCTGTATGGCCTGGTGAGTGGTGCAATCCGTCTTTGCTACAAATTAAAATTGAAACGCGCATGGCGCGCGCCAGTGCCAGTTGTGGTGGTCGGTAACCTCACCGCAGGTGGCAATGGAAAAACCCCGGTCGTTGTCTGGCTGGTGGAACAACTGCAAAAACGCGGTGTTCGCGTTGGTGTGGTGTCAAGAGGGTATGGCGGTAAGGCCGAGTCGTATCCGTTGTTACTGTCGGCAGATACCACCACGGCACAGGCGGGTGATGAACCGGTGCTTATTTATCAGCGCACTGGTGCGCCTGTTGCGGTTTCTCCCGAACGTTCTGATGCAGTAAAAGTGATTCTGGCGCAGCATCCTGATGTACAACTCATCGTGACTGACGACGGTCTACAGCATTATCGCCTGGCGCGAGATGTAGAAATTGTCGTCATCGATGGTGTGCGTCGCTTTGGTAATGGCTGGTGGTTGCCCGCGGGGCCAATGCGTGAGCGAGCGGGGCGCTTAAAATCGGTTGATGCGGTAATCGTCAACGGCGGTGTACCGCACAATGGTGAAATCCCAATGCATCTGCTGCCGGGTCAGGCTGTGAATTTGCGTACTGGTACGCGTTGTGATGTTGCACAACTTGAACATGTGGTAGCAATGGCGGGGATTGGTCACCCGCCGCGCTTTTTTGCCACGCTGAATATGTGCGGTGTTCAACCAGAAAAATGTGTTCCGCTGGCCGATCATCAGTCTTTGAATCATGCGGATGTCAGCGCACTGTTAAGTGCCGGGCAAACGCTGATCATGACTGAAAAAGATGCGGTGAAATGCCGGGCCTTTGCAGAAGAAAATTGGTGGTATTTGCCCGTTGACGCACAGCTTTCGGGCGATGAACCAGAGAAATTGCTCGCGCAACTTTCCTCGCTGGCTTCTGGCAACTAATTCCGCCGCGGCAGCGTTCAATAGATGGAGCCATGATGACGCTGCCGTATATTTCCCTTGCCGATGCGCGTAATCTTCACCTTGCCGCGCAAGGCCTGTTAAACAAATCCCGCCGTCGTGCGTCGCCAGAAGATATCCTGTCAACTATCTCCCGTATCTCCCTGCTACAAATCGACACTATCAATATCGTTGCCCGCAGCCCTTATCTGGTACTTTTTAGTCGCCTTGGTAATTATTCTCCGCAGTGGCTGGATGAGTCACTGACACGTGGCGAATTAATGGAGTACTGGGCGCATGAAGCCTGCTTTATGCCGCGTAGCGATTTTCGTCTTATTCGCCACCGAATGCTGGCACCTGAAAAAATGGGCTGGAAATACAAAGACGCCTGGATGCAGGAACATGTAGCAGAAATTGAACAGTTAATTCAGCACATACAAGATAACGGACCGGTACGTTCAGCCGATTTTGAACATCCCCGAAAAGGGGCAAGCGGTTGGTGGGAGTGGAAGCCCCATAAACGGCATCTGGAAGGCTTATTTACTGCCGGAAAAGTCATGGTAGTTGAACGGCGCAACTTCCAGCGAGTTTATGATCTAACCCATCGCGTCATGCCTCACTGGGATGATGAGCGTGATCTCGTTTCGCAAACAGAAGCAGAAATCGCCATGCTGGATAACAGCGCGCGTTGCCTGGGAATATTCCGCGAACAGTGGCTGGCGGATTATTATCGTTTGAAACGTCCTGCACTGTCGGCCTGGCGTGATCTATGTGCTGAACAGCAACAAATTATCCCCATAAATGTGGAGAGATTAGGACAACTCTGGCTGCATGCTGACTTGTTGCCTCTTCTCGAAACAGCTCTCGCGGGGAAACTAACCGCGACGCATAGCACTGTACTGTCACCTTTTGACCCTGTCGTCTGGGATCGTAAACGTGCAGAGCAACTTTTTGATTTTAGCTACCGGCTGGAATGCTACACGCCAGCGCCGAAACGCCAGTATGGCTATTTCGTTCTGCCGTTACTACATCGTGGGCAATTAGTCGGGCGAATGGATGCCAAAATACATCGCCAGGCGGGCATTCTTGAAGTTATCTCCCTCTGGTTACAGGATGGCATCAAACCGACAGCTTCTCTTCAAAAAGGGTTACGCCTGGCGATTACCGATTTTGCTAGCTGGCAGCTGGCGACGCGAGTGACATTAGGGCGCTGCCCACCCGATCTTTTTACCGATTGCCGCACTGGCTGGGAAATAGCCCCCTACGCATAAATGATTATGATAAGATTTATGCATTCATAACCCGATCCATCTGGAGGAACTATGGATCATCGTCTGCTTGAAATCGTTGCCTGCCCGGTTTGCAACGGCAAACTTTGGTATAACCAGGAAAAACAAGAACTGATTTGCAAACTGGATAACCTGGCTTTCCCGCTGCGCGATGGCATTCCAGTTCTGCTGGAAACGGAAGCCCGTGTACTGACTGCCGATGAGAGTAAATCATGAGTTTTGTGGTCATTATTCCCGCGCGCTACGCTTCTACGCGTCTGCCCGGTAAACCGCTGGTCGATATTAACGGCAAGCCCATGATCGTTCATGTCCTTGAGCGCGCCCGCGAATCAGGTGCCGATCGCATCATCGTGGCAACCGATCATGACGATGTCGCCCGCGTCGTTGAAGCTGCGGGTGGTGAAGTATGCATGACGCGCGCCGATCATCAATCAGGCACTGAGCGTCTGGCGGAAGTTGTCGAAAAATGCGCGTTCAGTGACGATACGGTGATTGTTAATGTGCAGGGGGATGAACCCATGATCCCTGCAACAATCATTCGTCAGGTTGCCGATAATCTCGCCCAGCGTGAAGTGGGAATGGCTACCCTGGCTGTACCTATCCACAATGCGGAAGAAGTCTTTAATCCGAATGCGGTTAAAGTGGTTCTTGATGCTGAAGGTTATGCGCTTTACTTTTCACGTGCCACCATTCCGTGGGATCGTGACCGTTTTGCAAAAAGTCTGGAAACCGTTGGTGATAACTTCCTGCGGCATCTCGGTATTTATGGCTACCGTGCAGGCTTTATCCGCCGTTATGTTAACTGGCAGCCAAGCCCGTTAGAACACATCGAAATGTTAGAGCAGCTTCGCGTACTGTGGTACGGCGAAAAAATCCATGTTGCTGTCGCCCGGGAAGTTCCTGGTACAGGTGTGGATACCCCTGAAGATCTCGAGCGCGTTCGCGCTGAAATGCGCTAAGTTAATTTCACGACACTCCACCCGATTTTCGGGGGAGTGTCGTACCGTTACGATTTTCCTCATTTTTCTTTTCAACAATTGATCTCATTCAGGTGACATCTTTTACATTGGCGCTCATTATGAAGGCAGTAGCTTTTATGAGGGTAATCTGAATGGAACAGCTGCGTGCCGAATTAAGCCATTTACTGGGTGAAAAACTCAGTCGTATTGAGTGTGTCAATGAAAAAGCGAATACGGCGTTGTGGGCTTTGTATGACAGCCAGGGAAACCCAATGCCGCTGTTGGCAAGAAGCTTTAGTACGCCAGGGCAAGCACGACAGTTGGCATGGAAAACCACCATGCTGGCGCGCAGCGGGACTATCCGTATGCCAACTATTTATGGTGTGATGACACATGAAGAACACCCAGGCCCCGATGTCCTGTTACTGGAGCGGATGCGTGGTGTTTCTGTGGAAGCACCTGCACGTACACCGGAACGTTGGGAGCATCTGAAAGAGCAAATTGTTGAAGCTCTGTTGGCCTGGCACCGACAGGACAGTCGCGGTTGCGTTGGCGCAGTGGATAATACCCAGGAAAATTTCTGGCCCTCCTGGTATCGGCAACATATTGAAGTGTTATGGACCACGCTCAATCAGTTCAATAACACCGGTTTAACCATGCAGGATAAGCGGATTCTGTTCCGCACCCGCGAATGTCTTCCAGCATTATTTGAAGGATTTAACGACAATTGTGTGCTGATTCACGGCAATTTCTGTTTGCGTAGCATGTTGAAAGATTCGCGCAGCGATCAACTACTGGCGATGGTCGGGCCGGGATTAATGCTTTGGGCACCGCGAGAGTATGAACTGTTCCGACTAATGGATAATACGCTGGCAGAAGATTTACTCTGGAGTTACCTGCAACGCGCGCCAGTGGCGGAGTCGTTCATCTGGCGACGTTGGCTATATGTGTTATGGGATGAAGTTGCGCAACTGGTCAATACCGGACGGTTTAGTCGGAGCAACTTCGATCTGGCATCAAAATCACTCTTGCCGTGGCTCGCCTGATGAACCTTTTAACCACTGCCAGATGCGGCCAAGCGTTTCATAACCGGCCCGGTCGCTATGCATCAACCAGAGCGGAGACGGAATTGCCCGTTCCCACGGGTTAAGTGGTGAATCGATTGCCAGTTGATTGGCGGGGGCAGGTAGCGGATTTAATCCTGCATGTTGAAAAAAGATCATCGCGCGCGGCAAATGAGACGCAGAGGTCACCAACAGGAAAGGGGCGTCACCAATTGCCTGTTTCACTGCTGCGGCTTCTTCTTCGGTATCTTTCGGTAAATCCAGCGTAATAATCTGCTCGCGTGGGACACCCAGCGATTGCGCCACTCTGGCCCCCACTTCTGCTGTACTCACCGTATTGGTTTTTGCCACACCACCCGTGAAGATTAACTTTGATCCCGGATTTTCACGCCACAAACGCACGCCTTCATTCAGGCGTGGCAGACTGTTATTGATTAAATTTGAACTTGGCGCCCACTGCGGGTTCCAGGTATAGCCGCCGCCCAGCACTACTATATAGTCCACTTTTTGTACATTGCTCCATGTCGGATAGGTGCTTTCGATGGGGCGCAGCAGACGATCTGCTACCGGTTGCAAACTTAATAACAAAAGTGCCAGCCATCCTACGCTAATAAATATCTTCCCGGTTTTTTGAAAACGACTAAACCACAGCAGCACCAGGCCAGCACCAATAATCAGCAACATCAGCGGAAGTGGCAGCAGCATACCGCCAATCACTTTTTTCAGTGTAAAAAGCATCCTTTCTGGTTCCTTTTTTAACCATATAGCGAGGGATCGGCAGTGATATTACACCAGACGGGTTCATTCTCGCCTCGGCTGTGACAAAATAGCACCTTTATCAGAAAACGTCTTAGCCAACCGGTGGAGAAAGCAATGCAGGATCGCAATTTTGATGATATTGCGGAAAAGTTTTCCCGTAACATTTACGGCACCACCAAAGGACAGCTTCGACAGGCTATTCTGTGGCAGGATCTCGATCGTGTGCTGGCGGAAATAGGCTCGCAAAAATTGCGAGTGCTGGATGCTGGCGGTGGTGAAGGGCAGACGGCGATCAAAATGGCCGGGCGTGGGCATCAGGTCATTTTATGCGATCTTTCTGCGCAGATGATCGACCGCGCAAAGCAGGCGGCAGAAGCAAAAGGTGTGAGCGGCAACATGCAATTTATACATTGCGCTGCTCAGGATGTTGCTTCGCATTTGGAAACGCCCGTTGATCTGATATTGTTCCATGCGGTGCTGGAGTGGGTCGCTGACCCCCGTAGCGTGTTACAGACTCTGTGGTCAGTGTTGCGCCCAGGAGGCATGTTGTCGTTAATGTTCTACAATGCGCACGGTTTGCTGATGCACAACATGGTTGCAGGGAATTTTGATTACGTGCAGGCGGGAATGCCGAAAAAGAAAAAACGGACGCTTTCGCCAGACTCTCCGCGCGATCCGGCGCAGGTATATCAGTGGCTGGAAGAAGCTGGCTGGCAAATTACCGGCAAGACCGGCGTTCGCGTGTTTCATGATTATCTGCGTGAAAAGCACCAACAGCGCGATTGCTACGAAGCATTACTTGAATTAGAAACGCGTTATTGCCGTCAGGAACCTTACATTAGCCTGGGGCGTTATATTCATGTCACCGCGCGCAAACCGCAGAGCAAGGATAAAGTATGAGTGAATTTTCCCAGACAGTCCCCGAACTGGTTGCCTGGGCCAGAAAAAATGACTTCTCCATCTCGCTGCCGGTAGACCGTCTCTCTTTTCTGCTGGCGGTGGCCACGCTGAACGGCGAGCGTCTGGACGGCGAGATGAGTGAAGGTGAGCTGGTGGATGCATTCCGCCACGTGAGTGATGCGTTTGAGCAAACCAGCGAAACCATCGGCGTGCGCGCCAACAACGCGATCAACGATATGGTGCGTCAACGTCTGCTGAACCGCTTTACAAGCGAACAGGCGGAAGGGAACGCCATTTACCGTCTGACGCCGCTCGGCATCGGCATTACTGATTACTACATCCGTCAGCGCGAGTTTTCTACGCTGCGTCTTTCTATGCAATTGTCGATCGTTGCAGGCGAACTGAAGCGTGCGGCGGATGCGGCAGAAGAGGGCGGCGATGATTTTCACTGGCACCGTAACGTCTATGCGCCGCTGAAATACTCGGTAGCAGAAATTTTCGACAGTATCGACCTGACGCAACGTCTGATGGACGAACAGCAGCAACAGGTGAAAGACGATATCGCCCAGTTATTGAATAAAGACTGGCGGGCGGCGATCTCAAGCTGTGAAATGTTGCTTTCGGAAACCTCTGGTACGCTGCGTGAATTGCAAGATACGCTGGAAGCGGCGGGCGACAAATTACAGGCTAACCTGTTGCGCATCCAGGATGCGACCATGACCCATGACGATCTGCATTTTGTCGATCGTCTGGTGTACGACCTGCAAAGCAAACTCGACCGTATTATCAGTTGGGGTCAGCAATCCATCGATTTATGGATCGGTTATGACCGCCACGTACATAAATTTATCCGTACCGCGATCGATATGGATAAAAACCGTGTCTTTGCCCAGCGATTACGTCAGTCGGTACAAACCTATTTTGATGACCCGTGGGCGCTGACTTACGCCAATGCCGATCGTCTGCTGGATATGCGTGACGAAGAGATGGCACTGCGTGACGAAGAAGTGACCGGGGAACTTCCGCCAGATTTAGAGTACGAAGAGTTTAACGAGATCCGCGAACAACTGGCGGCAATCATCGAAGAGCAGCTCGCCGTCTATAAAACCAGACAAGTGCCGCTGGATCTTGGTCTGGTGGTACGCGAATATCTGGCGCAGTATCCGCGTGCGCGTCACTTTGATGTTGCGCGCATTGTTATTGATCAGGCGGTACGCCTCGGCGTAGCGCAAGCAGACTTCACCGGACTGCCAGCGAAATGGCAGCCGATTAATGATTACGGAGCCAAGGTACAGGCGCATGTCATCGACAAATATTGAACAAGTGATGCCGGTTAAGCTGGCGCAAGCGCTGGCGAATCCGTTATTTCCGGCGCTGGATAGCGCCTTACGTTCAGGTCGCCATATCGGTCTTGACGAACTGGACAACCATGCATTCCTGATGGATTTTCAGGAATACCTGGAAGAGTTTTACGCGCGTTATAACGTTGAGCTTATTCGCGCGCCGGAAGGTTTCTTCTATTTGCGTCCACGTTCCACCACGTTGATCCCTCGTTCCGTGTTGTCCGAACTGGATATGATGGTTGGGAAAATCCTCTGTTATCTCTATCTCAGCCCGGAACGGCTGGCGAACGAGGGGATCTTTACTCAGCAGGAACTGTATGACGAACTGCTCACCCTGGCTGACGAAGCGAAACTGCTGAAACTGGTAAACAACCGTTCTACCGGTTCAGACGTTGACCGCCAGAAGTTGCAGGAAAAAGTACGTTCTTCGCTAAATCGTCTGCGTCGTTTGGGCATGGTGTGGTTTATGGGCCACGACAGCAGCAAGTTCCGCATTACAGAATCGGTGTTCCGTTTTGGTGCGGATGTGCGTGCTGGTGACGATCCGCGCGAAGCCCAACGTCGCCTGATTCGCGATGGTGAAGCAATGTCTCTGGAAAATCACCTGCAACTCAACGACGAAACCGAAGAGAATCAGCCAGATAGCGGAGAGGAAGAATAATGATTGAACGCGGTAAATTTCGCTCACTGACGCTGATTAACTGGAACGGCTTTTTTGCCCGTACCTTTGACCTCGATGAGCTGGTCACAACGCTTTCCGGCGGTAACGGTGCAGGTAAATCCACCACTATGGCGGCGTTTGTTACGGCGCTTATTCCTGACCTGACCCTGCTGCACTTCCGTAACACCACGGAAGCCGGGGCCACCAGTGGTTCGCGCGATAAAGGTTTGCACGGTAAGCTAAAAGCGGGCGTCTGTTATTCGATGCTCGACACCATCAACTCGCGCCATCAGCGCGTGGTGGTCGGTGTGCGTCTGCAACAGGTTGCCGGGCGCGATCGTAAAGTGGATATCAAACCGTTTGCGATTCAGGGGCTACCGATGTCGGTGCTGCCGACGCAACTGGTGACAGAAACCCTGAACGAACGCCAGGCGCGCGTGCTGCCGCTTAATGAGCTGAAAGAGAAGCTCGAAGCGATGGAAGGCGTGCAGTTTAAGCAGTTCAATTCCATCACCGATTACCATTCACTGATGTTCGATCTGGGCATCATTGCGCGTCGTCTGCGCTCGGCGTCTGATCGTAGTAAATTCTATCGTCTGATCGAAGCCTCACTGTACGGCGGTATTTCCAGTGCCATTACCCGTTCTCTGCGTGACTACCTGCTGCCAGAAAACAGCGGCGTGCGTAAAGCGTTCCAGGATATGGAAGCAGCGCTGCGTGAAAACCGCATGACGCTGGAAGCGATTCGTGTAACGCAGTCCGATCGCGACCTGTTTAAGCATTTGATCAGTGAAGCCACCAACTATGTGGCGGCGGACTATATGCGTCACGCCAACGAACGTCGCGTTCATCTGGATAAGGCACTAGAGTTTCGTCGTGAGCTACACACTTCTCGTCAGCAACTGGCGGCGGAGCAGTACAAACACGTCGATATGGCGCGTGAACTGGCAGAGCACAACGGTGCGGAAGGCGATCTGGAAGCAGATTATCAGGCAGCCAGCGATCACCTGAACCTCGTGCAAACCGCACTGCGTCAGCAGGAAAAGATCGAACGTTACGAAGCGGATCTCGATGAATTGCAGATCCGTCTCGAAGAGCAAAACGAAGTGGTGGCAGAGGCCATCGAACGTCAGGAAGAGAATGAAGCGCGCGCGGAAGCCGCCGAACTGGAAGTGGACGAGCTGAAAAACCAGCTTGCTGACTACCAGCAGGCACTGGACGTCCAGCAAACGCGCGCGATCCAGTACAACCAGGCGATTACTGCACTTAACCGCGCTAAAGAACTGTGTCATCTGCCGGACTTAACTGCCGACAGCGCCGCCGAGTGGCTGGAAACCTTCCAGGCGAAAGAGCTGGAAGCCACCGAAAAAATGCTCTCTCTTGAGCAGAAAATGAGCATGGCACAAACCGCGCATAGCCAGTTTGAGCAGGCTTATCAGTTAGTCGCAGCCATTAACGGTCCGCTGGCGCGTAACGAAGCGTGGGATGTTGCTCGTGAACTGCTGCGCGAAGGGGTCGAACAACGTCACCTTGCAGAACAGGTTCAGCCGCTGCGGATGCGCTTAAGCGAACTGGAACAGCGCCTGCGTGAGCAACAGGAAGCCGAGCGCCTGCTGGCGGATTTCTGCAAACGCCAGGGCAAGAACTTTGATATCGATGAACTGGAAGCCCTGCATCAGGAACTGGAAGCACGCATTGCCTCCCTTTCTGACAGCGTGTCTAATGCCCGTGAAGAGCGCATGGCGCTGCGTCAGGAACAGGAACAACTGCAATCACGCATTCAGAGTCTGATGCAGCGTGCGCCGGTTTGGTTGGCTGCGCAAAACAGCCTCAATCAGTTGAGCGAGCAGTGCGGTGAAGAGTTCACCTCCAGTCAGGATGTCACTGAATACATGCAACAGTTGCTGGAGCGCGAGCGCGAGGCGATTGTTGAACGTGACGAAGTGGGCGCGCGCAAAAACGCCGTTGACGAAGAGATCGAGCGTTTAAGTCAGCCGGGGGGCTCTGAAGATCAGCGCCTGAATGCGCTGGCGGAACGTTTTGGCGGCGTGCTGTTGTCAGAAATTTATGACGACGTTAGCCTGGAAGACGCGCCGTACTTCTCGGCGCTGTATGGCCCCTCTCGTCACGCCATCGTAGTGCCCGATCTGTCGCAGATTGCCGAACAACTGGAAGGTTTAACCGATTGCCCGGAAGATCTCTATCTGATCGAAGGTGATCCGCAGTCATTCGATGACAGCGTGTTCAGCGTTGATGAACTGGAAAAAGCGGTGGTGGTGAAAATTGCCGACCGTCAGTGGCGTTATTCGCGCTTCCCTGAAGTGCCGTTGTTTGGTCGTGCGGCGCGCGAAAGCCGTATTGAAAGCCTTCATGCCGAACGTGAAGTGCTTTCCGAACGCTTCGCCACGCTCTCCTTTGATGTACAGAAAACTCAGCGCCTGCATCAGGCTTTCAGTCGCTTTATCGGCAGCCATCTGGCGGTGGCATTTGAGTCCGATCCGGAAGCTGAAATCCGTCAACTGAACAGCCGCCGCGTCGAACTGGAGCGGGCGTTGAGTAATCATGAAAATGATAACCAGCAGCAACGCATTCAGTTTGAGCAGGCGAAAGAGGGCGTGACAGCACTTAACCGCATCCTGCCACGCCTTAACCTGTTGGCTGACGATACGTTGGCAGATCGCGTCGATGAAATCCGCGAACGTCTGGATGAAGCCCAGGAAGCGGCGCGTTTTGTTCAGCAGTTCGGTAATCAACTGGCGAAACTGGAGCCGATCGTTTCAGTGTTGCAAAGCGATCCGGAACAGTTTGAACAGTTAAAAGAAGATTACGCATACTCCCAGCAGATGCAGCGCGATGCCCGTCAGCAGGCATTTGCCCTGACGGAAGTGGTGCAGCGTCGCGCACACTTTAGCTACTCCGACTCGGCAGAAATGCTCAGTGGTAACAGCGATCTCAACGAAAAATTGCGTGAACGTCTGGAACATGCGGAAGCAGAGCGTACCCGTGCTCGTGAAGCACTGCGTGGTCATTCTACACAGTTGAACCAGTACAATCAGGTGCTGGCATCGCTGAAAAGTTCTTATGACACTAAAAAAGAACTGCTTAACGATCTGCAACGCGAATTGCAGGATATCGGTGTGCGTGCTGATAGCGGCGCAGAAGAGCGCGCGCGTATTCGCCGTGACGAGCTACATGCGCAACTCAGTAATAACCGTTCCCGTCGCAACCAACTGGAAAAAGCGCTCACCTTCTGCGAAGCGGAGATGGACAACCTGACCCGTAAACTGCGCAAGCTGGAGCGTGATTATCACGAGATGCGCGAGCAGGTGGTGACCGCCAAAGCGGGCTGGTGCGCGGTAATGCGCATGGTGAAAGACAACGGCGTCGAACGCCGCTTGCACCGTCGCGAGCTGGCTTATCTTTCTGCTGATGATTTGCGTTCCATGTCGGATAAGGCGTTAGGTGCGCTGCGTCTGGCGGTAGCGGATAACGAACATCTACGCGACGTGCTGCGTATGTCGGAAGATCCAAAACGTCCGGAACGTAAAATCCAGTTCTTCGTGGCGGTTTACCAGCATCTGCGCGAACGAATCCGCCAGGATATTATTCGTACCGATGATCCGGTAGAAGCTATCGAGCAGATGGAGATCGAACTTAGCCGTCTGACCGAAGAATTAACCTCCCGTGAGCAGAAACTGGCGATCAGTTCCCGCAGTGTGTCGAACATTATTCGCAAAACCATTCAGCGCGAACAGAACCGTATCCGTATGCTTAACCAGGGCTTGCAGAACGTGTCGTTCGGCCAGGTGAACAGCGTACGTCTGAACGTGAATGTGCGTGAAACGCACGCCATGTTGCTGGATGTGCTTTCTGAACAGCATGAACAACATCAGGATTTGTTTAACAGCAACCGTCTGACCTTCTCGGAAGCGCTGGCGAAACTGTATCAGCGCCTTAACCCGCAAATTGATATGGGGCAGCGCACGCCGCAGACCATTGGTGAAGAGCTGCTGGATTATCGCAACTACCTGGAGATGGAAGTTGAAGTTAACCGTGGTTCCGATGGATGGCTGCGTGCGGAGTCAGGCGCGTTGTCAACGGGTGAGGCCATCGGTACAGGGATGTCGATTCTGGTGATGGTGGTACAGAGCTGGGAAGATGAATCCCGTCGTCTGCGCGGTAAAGATATTTCTCCTTGTCGTCTGCTGTTCCTCGATGAAGCAGCGCGCCTGGATGCCCGTTCTATCGCCACGTTGTTTGAATTGTGTGAGCGTTTGCAAATGCAGCTCATCATCGCGGCACCAGAAAATATTAGTCCGGAAAAAGGCACCACCTACAAACTGGTGCGTAAGGTATTCCAGAATACCGAACACGTACATGTGGTTGGTTTGCGTGGCTTTGCGCCGCAGCTTCCTGAAACGCTTCCAGGAACTGACGAAGCGTCTTCCCAGGCAAGTTAAGATTAAGGCGGCAGCGATGTCGCCTTTTTTTTCGAAAACTCCGTTTCTGCACTAAAAAAATGCCGCATTACGGTGTAATGCCAGTCAGTTAAGCAACTGACTGGCTCTTTTTCGGGGCTGTGGGGTATTTCCAGGGCCTCTCCTTTACCACTCTCGGGAAGGCTCTTTCCCTTCTTGTCGGTAATTTCACAAGTTGTCCCATACTTGCAAGATCGCGCATCAGCTCCGGTATACGTCCCGGTGAAGCGCCCTGCAATGTCATCAGCATTCTCATCACCATTCCGCATGATTCTGAGAAACTCAGTTGATTCGGCCAGTAACCTTTCAGATGTTCTGCCATTTTAATCATCTGATATCTCACCAGATTATAAGCCAGTAAGACACCCCACAGCTCTTGCTCCACAAGCTCCGGCTTTTTACTTCTCAGCGTCAGCCTGCTCAGTTGCATCGTCTGTTTTATCTCCCTGTATCCCAGTTCGATTTCCCAGCGATGACTGTACAGATCCGCCATTTCTCCTCCGGGGAAGCGCATGGCGTCCGTCATCGACGTCAGCAGATGGCAGACTTTTCCTTTGCGCGTCACGGTCAGCAGGCGGGCTGTCACCTCATTTCCCAGCCCCGGCCACTTTTTTCGTGCCTGCGGGCTGGTTTTCAGCTTCACCAGATGATCGCCTTTACCCAGTTTTCTGATCTCTTCATATTGCGCTCCCTTTCTGAGAGGGATCATCCAGTGGCGGTGTTCTCCCGCCTGGCTCCAGGCATTTAACAGTCCCAGTGAGTAATAACCTTTATCCATTAACGTCAGGGTGTTATCGCCGGTTTGTTCTATAAGTTGCTCAGCAAGCTCATTTTCGCTGTTCTTCATCGTGCCGAAGGCTGCAGCCGTCAGCAGATGGCTGGTCAGTTCCATCTGGCAGACCATTTTGACCTGCGGGTAGAGCGCCGGGTTCCCGGCATGTGTCTGGCGGGGGAAGGCTGCATCGTTCTCTGATGTATCCGGTGTGCGCCAGAACACACCATCGATGGCCAGCAGGGTCAGGCCGCACCAGTGCGGATGCGGCGTGGTGTTATGCCAGAGCTGCGCTGTTTTCGTGAACACGCGGCGGACAGCCTCACTTCCCAGACGCTGGCGGGCCTGAATAACGGCACTGGGGGCAACGAAGGGGCGATTGCCCGGCAGCATGATGTCCAGGCGATTCACAATCTGGTGAAGAGGTTCTTTACGCTCAAGCGCCATGCCAACAATACACCAGACCATCATTTCGAGGGGAAGACGGCGCTTGCGTAGCGTTACAGTACCTGATTCGGCAAGGCAACGAGAGATGAGTTCGGGGTCGAGGTAATCCCCCAGAGAAGTCAGTGGGTTACGCAGAGAATCGTAACGGGATACCAAATCAAGGGCCTGTCCAATGAGCATAAAAAAATCCGGAAACGAGTGAGCGTTTCCGGATTCTTACACAGCCACTGGATCGGTCAACTGATCCTTAACTGATCGGCATTACGCATTACGGTGCGCTTTTCTTTAAACTTCTTTACATTAGGTTGTGTAAAAACGTATCGACGTTTATATACTGAAGGTAAGCCTGATAAGTAACAGGCTTGCTCGTCATACTTTCGTGAGTATTGGCGTTGTACAGGCAAGTAGAGAAAAGCAGCCTGGCTATTCAAAGTATGATAAAAACAGGGGGGCAAGGGATGTTGCTTAACATGATGTGTGGTCGTCGGCTTTCGGCAATAAGTTTTTGTCTGGCCGTAACATTCGCTCCACTGTTCAGTGTGCAGGCTGATGAGCCTGAAGTAATCCCTGGCGACAGCCCGGTGGCTGTCAGCGAACAGGGAGATGTACTGCCGCAAGCGCAAGCGACGGCAATTATGGCGGGGATCCAACCGCTACCAGAGGGTGCGGCGGAAAACGCACGCACACAAATCGAATCTCAATTACCCGCAGGTTATAAGCCGGTTTATCTTAACCAGCTTCAACTGCTGTATGCCGCACGTGATATGCAGCCGATGTGGGAAAACCGTGATGCGGTTAAAGCTTTCCAGCAGCAACTGGCGGAAGTGGCGATTGCCGGTTTTCAGCCGCAGTTTAATAAATGGGTAGAGTTACTGACTGACCCAGGCGTTAACGGTCTGGCACGTGACGTAGTGTTGTCGGATGCAATGCTGGGTTACCTTCATTTCGTTGCTAACATTCCGGTCAAAGGCACGCGCTGGCTATACAGCAGTAAACCTTATGCACTCTCAACACCACCGCTCTCGGTCATTAACCAATGGCAGGTGGCGCTAAATAATGGCCAATTGCCAACGTTTGTTGCAGGACTGGCACCGCAGCATCCGCAATATGCCGCGATGCATGAATCTTTACTGACCTTGCTCAGTGATACCAAACCGTGGCCACAACTAACCGGTAAAGCAACGTTGCGTCCTGGACAGTGGAGTAATGACGTACCAGCACTGCGCGAAATATTGCAGCGCACAGGTATGCTCGATGGTGGGCCGAAAATTGCGCTGCCTGGCGATGAAACACCCGCTGATGCAGTCGTTAGCCCATCTGCCGTTGCCGTCGAAACTGCGGAAAAGCAAACAAAGTTTCTTAGTAAACCTAAGCCAACTGTACGTGCCGCCTACGATAATGAGCTTGTTGAAGCGGTTAAACGTTTTCAGGCATGGCAAGGATTGGGGGCAGATGGTGCTATTGGTCCAGCCACACGTGATTGGCTCAATGTGACACCTGCACAGCGTGCAGGTGTGTTGGCGCTCAACATCCAGCGTTTACGTTTGCTACCTGCGGAGCTTTCTACCGGCATCATGGTCAATATACCGGCCTATTCTTTGGTCTATTACCAGAACGGTAATCAGGTGCTGGACTCGCGGGTGATTGTCGGCCGTCCTGACCGCAAAACACCAATGATGAGCAGTGCCTTAAACAATGTGGTAGTGAATCCGCCGTGGAACGTACCGCCGACGCTGGCACGCAAAGATATTCTGCCGAAAGTGCGTAATGATCCGGGCTATCTGGAAAGCCATGGCTATACGGTGATACGTGGCTGGAACAGCAAAGAAGCAATTGACCCGTGGCAGGTTGACTGGTCGACGATTACCGCGTCGAATTTACCGTTCCGCTTTCAGCAAGCTCCAGGCCCACGAAATTCGCTAGGACGGTATAAATTTAATATGCCGAGTTCAGACGCTATCTACTTACATGACACGCCTAATCACAATCTGTTCAAGCGTGATACGCGTGCGTTGAGTTCTGGCTGTGTGAGGGTGAATAAGGCATCCGATCTTGCAAACATGCTGTTGCAGGATGCAGGCTGGAATGACAAGCGTATTTCCGATGCTCTGAAGCAGGGAGATACCCGTTACGTCAATATCCGTCAGTCTATCCCGGTTAATCTCTACTACCTGACAGCATTTGTCGGCGCAGATGGGCGTACTCAATATCGTACAGATATTTACAATTATGATCTGCCTGCGCGATCCAGCTCGCAAATTGTATCGAAAGCGGAACAATTAATCAGGTAAATGAAGTAGTTCGGGGAAATCAGTTGTCGTAATAATTGGCATGATTGGGGGCTATTCCTGGTAGCCCCCATCACAGCTGGGGTTGAGTCACCTTGACGTTAGCTTTATGGGCGGTTAAGGTGCACTCTTGTGCGCCAGAAGTGCATATAAACGATAACATTGACCTGTAGACTTGATTACCATGGACAAATTCGACGCTAATCGCCGCAAACTACTGGCGCTTGGTGGCGTTGCACTTGGTGCTGCCATCTTGCCGACCCCTGCGTTTGCGACACTCTCCACCCCACGCCCGCGTATTTTGACACTCAACAATCTCCATACTGGAGAGTCAATTAAAGCGGAGTTTTTCGATGGCAGAGGCTATATTCAGGAAGAATTGGCAAAACTAAACCATTTTTTCCGCGATTTCCGCGCGAACAAAATAAAGTCCATCGATCCAGGATTATTCGACCAGTTGTATCGCCTGCAAGGTCTGTTAGGTACTCGCAAGCCGGTACAGTTAATTTCTGGTTACCGTTCTATCGACACCAATAATGAATTACGCGCACACAGCCGTGGAGTAGCGAAGAAAAGCTATCACACCAAAGGCCAGGCGATGGATTTCCATATTGAAGGCGTCGCGTTAAGCAATATTCGCAAAGCCGCGTTATCTATGCGCGCAGGTGGTGTAGGATATTACCCACGTAGTAACTTTGTGCATATTGATACCGGACCTGCACGGCACTGGTAGCAATCGCTTAACGAAACAGGGGCAGTATGAATTATCGTATTATTCCGGTCACTGCATTCTCCCAGAACTGCTCATTGATCTGGTGTGAACAAACTCGCCTGGCAGCACTGGTTGATCCTGGCGGTGATGCGGAAAAAATTAAACAGGAAGTTGATGCCAGCGGCCTGACGCTGATGCAGATCCTACTGACACATGGCCATCTGGATCACGTTGGTGCAGCGGCGGAACTGGCAAAACATTACGGCGTGCCAGTACTTGGTCCGGAAAAGGAAGATGAGTTCTGGCTGCAAGGCTTGCCTGCGCAAAGCCGCATGTTTGGCCTGGATGAGTGTCAGCCACTGACGCCGGATCGTTGGCTGAATGAAGGCGACACGATCAGCATAGGGAATGTGACTTTACAGGTGTTACATTGCCCAGGGCATACACCGGGTCATGTGGTCTTTTTTGATAATCAGTCAAAACTGCTGATTTCTGGCGACGTCATTTTCAAAGGTGGAGTAGGGCGCAGTGACTTCCCACGTGGCGACCATAATCAACTGATCTCCTCTATCAAAGATAAACTGCTGCCGCTTGGCGATGATGTGACGTTTATTCCAGGGCACGGGCCGTTATCCACCCTCGGCTATGAACGGTTGCATAACCCCTTCCTGCAAGACGAAATTCCCGTCTGGTAAAGGCGCATAAAAAAGCCCGCTTTCACAGCGGGCTTCATTGGTTTTAATGCTTACAGCACAGCCACAATCGCTTCGCACAGCGGAGCCATGTTGTCTGGCGTCATCCCGGCTACGTTCACACGACCGGAAGCCACAGCATACACGCCAAACTCTTCACGCAGACGCAGTACCTGTTCTTTAGTCAGACCGCTAAAAGAGAACATGCCGTTTTGTTTGATAATGAAACTGAAGTCGCGGTTTGCGCCTTTTTCCTGCAGCGTATTAACGAACAATTGACGCATACGCTGAATACGCTGACGCATATCAGTCAGCTCTTGTTCCCAGATAGCACGTAACGCATCATTACTCAGGATAGTGGCAACAACCGAAGCTCCGTGCGCGGGTGGGTTAGAATAGTTCGCACGAATCGCCGCTTTCATCTGGCTGAATGCGCGATCCACGGTTTCACTGTCCGCAGCAACCAGCGTACATGCGCCTACACGCTCGTTGTACAGACCAAAGTTTTTAGAGTAGGAACTGGCGACGATCAGTTCTTTATGCAGAGCTGCGAAAACGCGCAGACCTTCAGCATCTTCTTCCAGACCGCGAGCAAAACCCTGGTAAGCAAAGTCAAACAGCGGTAACCAGCCTTTCTCAACGGAAAGCTGCGCCAGCGTTTGCCATTGCTCCAGTGTAGGATCAATGCCGGTTGGGTTATGGCAGCAACCGTGGAACAGCACCACGTCGCCAGCCTGGGCTTCGTTCAGACTGTTAATCAGGGCGTCGAAGTCCAGAGTATGTTTTTCCGCGTCGTAATAAGCGTATTCACGTACTTCCAGACCTGCAGAGTTAAAGACGCTCTTATGGTTCGGCCAGCTAGGGTTGCTCACCCACACACGCTTAACGTCGGTATTTTTTGCCAGGAAATCGGCAGCCACGCGTAACGCACCAGTACCACCAGGGGTCTGAGCTGTGCGGGCGCGTTTGTCGTTGATTAGGGCGCTACCTTTACCAAACAGCAGTTCCTGGGTGCAACGACCAAATTCAGGAATACCGTCAATGCCGAGGTAGTTTTTGGTGGTTTCATTTTCGAGCAGATACTGTTCAGACTTTTTAACGCTGGTCAGTACCGGGGTTTTGCCCGTCTCATCTTTATAGACACCAATCCCGAGGTTAATTTTGCCGGGACGTTCATCGGCACGAAACAGATCGGCCAGGCCCAGAATCGGGTCGGCAGGAGCGGCGGTAATGTTCTCAAACATGACGAGGTTCCATTATGGTTACAGAAGGGAAGTCCGCTATCAGGGTAACGGGAGATTTACAAAATTCCAACTATTACTGATTAAAACGCCGGCTGTTTTTGCAAGACGTGAGATTGCTCTGGAAGGCATAAAAAAAACAGGACCAAAGTCCTGTTTTTTCGGCATTTAACAAAGAGGTCTGCTATTAGAACTGGTAAACGATACCCACAGCAACTGTGTCGTCAGAACCTACGCCCAGTTTGTTGTCAGAATCGATCTGGTTGATGATGTAGTCAACATAGGTAGACATGTTTTTGTTGAAGTAGTAGGTTGCGCCCACTTCAACATAGTTCACCAGATCAACATCACCGATACCACCTTCTACGTCTTTCGCTTTAGATTTGGTGTAAGCGATGGACGGACGCAGACCGAAGTCAAACTGGTATTGTGCAACTAACAGGATATCTTGCGTTTTGTTAGCAAAGCCGCCGGTGATCGGCGTAGCGTTACGGGTTTCACCGTAGTTTGCTGCCAGGTAGATGTTGTTCGCATCGTACTTCAGGCCAGTAGCCCACTGTTCAGCTTTTTTACCCTGGCCGAGAGGCTGGGCTTCCTGCAAGTTTGTACGGTCAGCAGCACCATAAGCACCAACGATACCAAAGCCTTCGAATTCGTAGCTGATGGAGCCGCCAACACCGTCGCCGTTAGAACGACGTGCGGTGTCGCGTTCGTTTTTACCCAGGTACTGAACAGCGAAGTTCAGGCCGTCAACCAGACCAAAGAAGTTGGAGTTACGGTAAGTTGCAACGCCGCCAACACGACCAACGAAGAAGTCATCGCTGTATGCAGTGTCACCACCAAATTCCGGCAGCATATCGGTGTAACCCAGTGCGTCATAAACAACACCATAGTTACGACCGTAATCGATTGAGCCAGCATCAGCAAATTTCAGACCAGCGAACGCCAGACGGGTTTTGTTGCCATTTTGGGCATCAGAACCCTCAGAGTTGTTACCCTGGAAGTTGTATTCCCACTGACCGTAACCGGTCAGATCAGAATTGATTTGAGTTTCCCCTTTAAAACCAAGACGGGCATAGGTCATATCGCCATTGCCACCGTAACTGTTTTCACCGTTACCCTTGGAAAAATAGTGCAGACCGACAGCTTTACCGTACAGATCTACTTTGTTGCCATCTTTGTTATAGATTTCTGCAGCGTTTGCAGTTCCTGCTACTAACAGAGCAGGGACGATCACTGCCAGAATGTTGCGCTTCATCATTATTTATTACCCTCATGGTTTTTTTTATGACACCTGCCACTGCCGTCAATAAGTTTCGTCAATAAATATTTACGGAGCTATTGATGAAAGTTTGGTGTCTTTATGTATCTGCAGGCATCTTTCCATTCAAACTAACGTTTCGCTACCGTGAAAGTGCTACAAAGATAAAGATATGGTTACAAAAAGAAAAAATGTGTAACCAAATATTAATTTTAAGGAGCTTTGTGAACACCGTCATATTTCCACCAGGATTTAATGATATTTATGGCGGATCTTATATATGTATATGATTTACTTATATTAAATCTAACTAAACAGAAATTTTCTTTCTGATGATTTCTCTCTGTGACTTCTCTCTAATACACTTTCAGCCATCCAGAAAGCCAATAATAAGTATAAAAATTGTGCTATCAGATAAGAAATGACTAATCCGCAATAAGGCTATGGGTTATTTTTTGTTCGCAAATGTTGCAAAGAAACATTCCGTAACAGGAAGATTGCTTTGGCAGGGTTGCAATTAGATTGATTGACTTAACAAACAGATAACTTGACAGAAGGGGATAAAAAAGAGCCAGCGGGTGCTGGCTCTCGGAAAAGTTAAATTAGAAACTGGCGTTACGTGGAGTGCGTGGGAACGGAATTACGTCACGCACGTTTTGAACGCCAGTCACGTAGGCGATCAGGCGTTCAAAACCAAGACCAAAACCGGAATGTGGAACAGTACCGTAGCGACGCAGATCGCGATACCACCAGTAATCTTCTTTATTCAGGCCCATCTCCAGCATACGTTCGTCCAGAACGTCCAGACGCTCTTCACGCTGGGAACCACCAATGATCTCACCGATACCCGGAGCCAGAACGTCCATTGCTGCAACGGTTTTACCGTCTTCGTTAAGGCGCATGTAGAACGCTTTAATGTCTTTCGGATAGTTTTTCACGACTACCGGCGCTTTAAAGTGTTCTTCTGCCAGGTAACGTTCATGCTCGGAAGAGAGATCCACACCCCAGTAAACCGGGTTTTCAAATTTCTTACCGCAGTTTTCGAGGATGGTTACCGCGTCGGTATAATCCACCTGCGCGAAGTCTGCCTCAATGAAACGCTCCAGACGTGAAACTGCATCTTTATCCACGCGTTCAGCGAAGAATTTCATATCGTCAGCACGTTCTTCGAGAACCGCTTTAAAGACGTATTTCAGCATGGCTTCTGCCAGGCCGGCGATATCGTTCAGGTTAGCAAACGCGACTTCCGGCTCCAGCATCCAGAATTCCGCCAGGTGACGGCTGGTGTTGGAGTTTTCTGCACGGAAAGTCGGGCCGAAGGTATAAATTTTAGACAGCGCACAGGCATAAGTCTCGCCGTTTAACTGGCCTGATACGGTCAGGAACGACTCTTTACCGAAGAAATCTTTGTCGAAATCAACTTTGCCCTGATCGTTACGTGGCAGGTTTTCCAGATCCAGTGTTGAAACACGGAACATTTCGCCAGCGCCTTCGGTATCGGACGCGGTGATCAGCGGTGTAGAAACCCAGAAGAAACCTTGTTCGTTAAAGAATCGATGCAGTGCCTGCGCCAGCGTGTGGCGAACGCGCGCAACGGCACCAATCAGGTTGGTACGTGGACGCAGGTGAGCGACTTCACGCAGATACTCAATGCTGTGGCGTTTTGCTGCCATCGGGTAAGTGTCTGGATCTTCAACCCAACCAGCGACTTCAACATTGCTGGCCTGAATTTCAAATTGTTGCCCCTGGCCCGGCGACGCCACGACTTTACCCGTCACAATGACCGAGCAACCGGTGGTCAGACGCAGTACGTCTTCATTGTAATTGGGCAGAGAATTATTGATGACAGCCTGTACAGGATCAAAGCAGGAACCGTCATAAACGGCGAGGAAGGAGATGCCAGCTTTTGAATCTCGGCGGGTACGTACCCATCCGCGCACGGTGACTTCGCTGTCAACGGCTACGCGGCCCTGGAGTACGTCGGCTACAGGCACAACGCTCATAATATTCTCTCTGTTAATAGTCGGAAAAAATAAACACTTGTCCACCCGTGAAATGGGGGGATACCTATGTTACCTGGCATCCGCAATCAGACAAGCAGAATTCGCAGATGCAGCGAAAGATTTCGGAATTAAAGGTAAAAAAGGGAGCCGTTATGGCTCCCTGATGATATTAACTGGCTTTTTTAATGTGCGGAAGGTCGAACGCTTTACGAAGTGCGCGAACAAACGCCTTGTCGTGGCAGATTGTTTTGCCAGGACTGTCAGAAAGTTTCGCCACAGGTTTACCGTTACACTCCACCAGCTTAATCACAATATTCAGTGGCTTGACTTGGGGGATATCGCAGGTCAGGCGTGTACCTATACCAAAACTTAATTGCACACGGGAAGAGAAGTGGCGATAAAGCTCGACCGCTTTGCGTAAATCCAGATTGTCAGAGAAAACCAGCGTTTTGCTCTGAGGGTTGATTCCCTGCGTCTCATAATGCGCGATGGCTTTTTCGCCCCATTCTACCGGGTCGCCAGAGTCATGACGCAGCCCCTGATAGCGGCTGGCAAATTCCACGCCGAAATCACGCAAGAATGCGTCCATAGTAATGCAATCGGTTAACGCAATTCCCAGTTGATCGGGATATTCATTGAGCCATGCGGCAAGTGCGGCACGTTGGCTGTTGGCAAGATCCGGGCTGATTTGTTGATGCGCCTGGAACCATTCGTGAGCCTGAGTTCCCATTGGCGTGAGGGAAAGCCGACGCGCCAGATCGTAGTTACTGGTGCCAACGAACCAGGATTCTTGTTGCAAACGTTGAACGATGGTTTCCTGGACTTCGCGGGAAAAACGTCGGCGGGTGCCGAAATCCATCAGATGGAAGCGCGACATATCGAGATCGGCAGTTAACGCCGAGAAGTCGACTAATTTGCTTTCCAGCGTATCGAGGGCTTGCGCAACGTCGGCCTGCGGTGAGCGGTAGCGATGTACCAGTTCACTGATGACCGCCAGCAAAGGAACTTCCCAGAGGATGACTTCACGCCACGGACCGCTTAAACGAATATCCAGCTTGCCGTTATCGTTGGTGACGGTGACCTGTTCCGGGTTAAAGCGGAACTCGCGCAACCAGTTGAGGTAGTCGGCCTTAAAAAAAGGCAGGGCAGAGAGCCATTGATATTCATCATCCTGCAGGTGCAGACGCTGCATCGCCTGGACCTGTTCACGAATAGCATCGGCATAAATACCCAGCAGATCGTCACCTCGGCAACGAAACTCCGCCGCGACATGCACATCATAATAGTGATGAAACACGGCTTGCTGCATATGCAACTTATAAGCATCTGTATCCAGCAGCGAGTGCAGAACAGGAGAAGCGAATTGTGTCATAGGTGCGCAGTAGCGTCCTCGTACGGGAGCGTTTAGTACAATAAACATCTTCAGGAACTGCTGGAGTATACCTTGTTTCGCAATTTATTGAACCCCGATCACACCATATGCCACGTTTATGGTCGATGGCGTTGCGCTCTGTATGTTATAAAAATGTAGCAATAAAAGCGTTTGTACCTGAAAAGATGAAGATTCTGCGTAGCGAGATTTATACAACAGGAATAGACTGAACACCTGACTCTATAAAAGATGCTAAAGGTTATTTATGACTCAACAGCCACAAGCCAAATACCGTCACGATTATCGTGCGCCGGATTACCAGATTACTGATATTGACTTGACCTTTGACCTGGACGCGCAAAAGACGGTGGTTACCGCGATCAGCCAGGCTGTCCGTCATGGTGCATCAGATGCTCCACTTCGTCTTGACGGCGAAGATCTTAAACTGGTCTCTATTCATATTAATGATGAGCCGTGGTCCGCCTGGAAAGAAGAAGAGGGCGCACTGGTCATCAGTAATTTACCGGAGCGTTTTACGCTCAAGATCGTTAATGAAATTAGCCCTGCGTCCAACACTGCACTGGAAGGGCTTTACCAGTCAGGCGATGCGCTTTGCACCCAGTGTGAAGCCGAAGGTTTCCGCCACATTACGTACTATCTCGATCGCCCGGACGTGCTGGCGCGTTTTACGACTAAAATTATTGCCGATAAAACCAAATACCCGTTCCTGCTTTCTAACGGTAACCGCGTTGCGCAAGGTGAGTTGGAAAACGGACGTCACTGGGTACAGTGGCAGGACCCGTTCCCGAAACCGTGCTATCTGTTTGCGCTGGTGGCAGGCGATTTTGATGTGCTACGCGACACCTTCATCACGCGTTCTGGCCGTGAAGTGGCGCTGGAGTTGTATGTCGATCGCGGCAACCTTGACCGCGCGCCGTGGGCGATGACCTCGCTGAAAAATTCCATGAAGTGGGATGAAGAGCGCTTTGGTCTGGAGTATGACCTTGATATTTATATGATCGTTGCCGTGGACTTCTTCAACATGGGCGCAATGGAGAATAAAGGTCTTAACATCTTTAACTCCAAATATGTACTGGCGCGCACCGACACCGCTACCGACAAAGATTACCTCGACATTGAACGCGTTATTGGCCATGAATATTTCCACAACTGGACCGGTAACCGTGTGACTTGCCGCGACTGGTTCCAGCTTAGCCTGAAAGAAGGTTTAACCGTGTTCCGCGATCAGGAGTTCAGCTCTGACCTGGGTTCCCGCGCCGTTAATCGCATCAACAATGTGCGCACCATGCGCGGGTTGCAGTTTGCGGAAGACGCCAGCCCAATGGCTCACCCAATCCGCCCGGACATGGTCATTGAGATGAACAACTTCTATACCCTGACCGTTTACGAGAAGGGCGCAGAAGTGATTCGAATGATCCACACCCTGCTGGGCGAAGAAAATTTCCAGAAAGGGATGCAGCTCTATTTCGAGCGTCATGATGGCAGTGCGGCAACCTGTGACGATTTCGTCCAGGCGATGGAAGATGCGTCAAATGTCGATCTCTCTCATTTCCGCCGTTGGTACAGCCAGTCCGGCACGCCGATTGTGACTGTTAAAGACGACTACGATCCAGAAACTGAGCAGTACACCCTGACCATCAGTCAGCGCACGCCAGCTACGCCAGATCAGGCAGAAAAACTGCCGCTGCATATTCCGTTTGCTATTGAGTTGTATGACAACGAGGGCAAAGTAATCCCGTTGCAGAAGGACGGTCATCCGGTCAATTCAGTGCTGAATGTCACCCAGGCGGAACAGACTTTTGTTTTTGATAACGTCTACTTCCAGCCGGTGCCTGCGCTGCTGTGTGAATTTTCCGCGCCGGTGAAACTGGAATATAAATGGAGCGATCAGCAACTGACCTTCCTGATGCGTCATGCGCGCAATGATTTTTCCCGCTGGGATGCGGCGCAAAGTCTGCTGGCAACGTACATCAAACTGAATGTCGCTCGCCATCAACAAGGGCAGCCGTTATCGCTGCCAGCACATGTTGCAGATGCTTTCCGCGCTGTGCTGCTCGATGAGAAGATCGACCCGGCGCTGGCGGCAGAAATCCTGACACTGCCTTCTGTCAATGAAATGGCGGAACTATTCGATATCATCGATCCGATTGCCATTGCCGAAGTTCGCGAAGCACTCACCCGTACACTGGCGACTGAACTGGCGGATGAATTGTTGGCTATCTATAACGCCAATCACCAGAGTGAGTATCGTGTTGAACATGAAGACATTGCGAAACGTACTCTGCGTAATGCCTGCCTGCGCTTCCTCGCCTTTGGTGAAACGCATCTGGCTGACGTGTTAGTGAGTAAGCAGTTCCATAAAGCGAACAATATGACCGATTCGCTGGCGGCACTTTCGGCGGCGGTTGCTGCGCAGTTACCGTGCCGTGACGCGTTGATGCAGGAGTACGACGACAGGTGGCATCAGGACGGTCTGGTGATGGATAAATGGTTTATCCTGCAAGCCACCAGTCCAGCGGCGAATGTGCTGGAGACGGTGCGTGGTCTGTTACAGCATCGCTCATTCACCATGAGCAACCCGAACCGTATTCGTTCGTTGATTGGTGCGTTTGCAGGCAGCAACCTGGCAGCGTTCCATGCTGAAGATGGCAGTGGTTACCAGTTCCTGGTGGAAATGCTCACCGATCTGAACCGCCGTAATCCGCAGGTGGCTTCACGTTTGATTGAGCCGCTGATTCGCCTGAAACGTTACGATGTCAAACGTCAGGAGAAAATGCGTGCGGCGCTGGAACAATTGAAAGGGTTGGATAATCTCTCTGGCGATCTTTACGAGAAGATCACCAAAGCACTGGCTTAATACAAAAGTGCCTGATGCGACGCTGGCGCGTCTTATCAGGCTTACAAACCCGTTGGAATTGTTGGTTTTGTAGGCTGATAAGGCGTTCACGCCGCATCTGGCATGTTAACCATGACGCCGAACTGGTTGTTCAGAATGCCCTCGCTGCATCACCCGCTGTAACACTTCCGCTTCCAGTTCCGCTAACCGTACCGACCCTAATCGGCGCGGGCGAGGAATATCCACCGTCAAATCCAGGCCAATCTTTCCCTCTTCAATCAACAGCACCCGGTCAGCCATCGCTACCGCTTCGCTCACATCATGCGTCACCAGCAAGACGGTAAAGCCGTGCTCCTGCCAAAGTGACACAATTAAATCCTGCATCTCCAGTCGCGTTAAGGCGTCTAGTGCGCCCAGCGGTTCATCGAGCAACAATAAACCCGGACGATGAATCAACGCTCTTGCCAGCGCCACACGCTGTTTCTGCCCGCCAGAAAGTGCGGCAGGCCATTCCCCGGCACGATTTTCCAGCCCTACCGCAGCCAGTGCCTGATGCGCCGCATCGCGCCATTGGCCTTTAAGACCTAACCCAACGTTATCAATCACCGATTTCCATGGCAGCAGACGCGCATCCTGAAACATCATCCGCGTATCATCCTGAATCTCGGCCAGCGGTGTTATACCCGCCAGTACATCACCTGCGGTTGGTGTTTCCAGCCCCGCCAGCAGACGCAGCAGAGTACTTTTACCGCCGCCGCTACGACCAACAACAGCCACAAACTGACCTGCCGGAATATGCAAATCCAGTTGATTCAGCACGATATTTTCTGCGTAATGTTTGCTCACCGCATTAAGTAGCAGTGGTGTACCCTGGTTCAGACGGGCAGTATTCATGCCGTGGCCTCCTTCAGATGATAAGCCGGGTTCCAGCGCAACCAGAGACGCTCTAGCAATTGGGCGCTAATGTCAGCAAGTTTGCCGAGCAGGGCGTAGAGAATAATGGCGACGACGACGACATCCGTTTGCAGAAACTCCCGCGCATTCATCGCCAGATAACCAATGCCAGAATTGGCAGAGATGGTTTCGGCAACAATCAGCGTCAGCCACATCAGGCCCAACGCAAAACGCACGCCGACCATAATTGAGGGCAGGGCACCAGGCAGGATCACATGCACAAACAGCGGCAAGCCGGATAAGCCATAGCTACGCGCCATCTCCACCAGCCCGCGATCGATATTACGGATGCCGTGCCAGGTATTGATATAAATGGGGAACAGCGTGCCGAGCGCTACCAGGAAAATTTTTGCAGACTCATCAATGCCAAACCACAAAATCATCAGCGGGATCAGCGCCAGATGCGGCACGTTGCGCAACATTTGAATTGAGCTGTCCAGCAACCGTTCTCCCCAGCGCGACAGGCCGCTAATCAATCCCAGAATCAACCCCAGCGATCCGCCAATCGAAAAACCAATCAGCGCCCGCCAGGAGCTGATCGCCAGATGCTGCCAAAGCTCACCGCTGGCCGAGAGCGTCCAGAACGCGGCCACCACTCCTTCCGGAGAGGGCAAAATACGCGTCGACAGCCAGCCAACCGAGGAGGCCAGTTGCCACACCGCCACGATGCCCACCGGTAAAAACCAGGGGGCAACGCGCAATAACCACTTCTTCACTGGCGTTGCCATCATTTTCTTCCTTAGCTTTGCGCGACATTACGTGGGATGAACTCATTCGCTACCGCTTCGCCTTGCAGGTTCAATGGCTGTGGTTGGGGAATCTGTGGAATGGCAACATCCAGATGTGGGAACAGTAATTCGCCAACCCGATACGCTTCTTCCAGATGTGGATATCCTGAGAGGACAAAACTGTCGATGCCAAGCGCGGCGTATTCGTTGATTCGTGCGGCGACTGTCGGACCATCGCCTACCAGCGCCGTCCCCGCACCGCCGCGTACCAGACCAACGCCTGCCCATAAATTGGGGCTGATCTCCAGGTTGTCGCGCTTGCCGTTATGTAACGCAGCCATTCGCTGTTGCCCCACGGAATCCGTGCGGGCAAATGCAGCCTGTGCTCTGGCGATGGTGTCATCATCAAGATGGGAGATTAACCGTTCTGCGGCCTGCCACGCTTCGTCGTTGGTTTCGCGGACAATCACATGGAGGCGAATACCGAAACGAATTTTGCGACCATGTGCGGCCGCTTTTGCCCGCACTTGCTCGATCTTCTCTTTTACCAGTGCTGGCGGCTCGCCCCAGGTGAGATAAAGATCAACTTGTTCTGCGGCCAGATCCTGGGCGACGTCTGACGATCCGCCAAAGTAAAGCGGAGGATACGGTTGTTGAATCGGTGCAAAGAGCAGTTTTGCCCCGTGCACATGAATATGCTTACCGTTGAAATCGACAGTTTCTCCCTGCAATAAACGTCGCCAGACCTGAGTAAATTCCGCCGAGGCTGCGTAACGCTCGCTGTGGTCGAGGAACACGCCGTCTCCCGCCAGTTCTTGTGGATCGCTGCCTGTTACCAGGTTAAACAACGCACGGCCATTCGACAGACGGTCAAGCGTGGCGGCCTGGCGGGCGGCAACGGTAGGTGACGTTACACCAGGGCGCAGGGCGACAAGAAACTTCAGCCTTTGCGTAACCGGGATCATCGACGCCGCCACCAGCCACGCATCTTCGCAGGAACGGCCCGTAGGGATCAGCACGCCGGTATAGCCAAGACGATCCGCCGCTTGCGCGATCTGTTGCAGATAACCGTGATCAACCGGACGAGACTCTGTTTCCGTTCCCAGATAATGACCGTCACCGTGCGTAGGTAAAAACCAGAATATATTCAGACTCATAATTGTTTTCCTTCCAGTTGAGTGGGGTGCCAGATGCGCTGGCGAATATCGACTTTTTTCGGCAGCAGATGATTTTCATAAAACAGGTCGGCAGTATGTTGCTGTAAAGCGGCAACCTCGGCGCTCACTGGTTTGATGGTGGTGGGAGGACGGTGGCCAAGATAAGAGGCTATTACCGGTGCCGGTAAGCCCATCGTTTTTGCCAGCAAGGTGATACTTTGCTCGCGCTGGCTGTGGGTTAACGCATCGGCCTGGCTAAAGGTCTCCAGTACGCCCTGAATAAAGGCACCGTTTTTTTCTGCATAGGGGCGGGCCGCCAGATAAAACGACCCGGTCTGATTCAGACCAGTACCATCTTTTAATACCCGCACACCACCCTGTAATAATGCAGCAGAGTAGTAAGGATCCCAGATGGCCCAGGCATCTACGTTACCTTGCTGGAAGGCCGCGCGGGCATCAGCAGGTGTCAGGTAAGTGGGCTGGATATCGGTGAATTTAAGCCCGGCCTGTTGCAGTGCGCGTAGTAACAGGTTGTGCGAACTGGAACCTTTCTGAAATGCGACTTTGTGGCCCTTCAGTTCAGCCACGGTTTTTATGGGACTGTTTTCTGGCACCAGAATGACTTCGGCTTTTGGTTTTGGCGGCTCGACACCGACGTATACCAAATCCGCACCAGCAACTTGGGCAAAGATAGGTGGAATGTCGCCCGTGCTGCCAAGATCAATACTGCCGATGTTGAGTGCTTCCAGCATCTGCGGACCCGCAGGAAATTCCACCCATGAAATTTTTGTTTGCGGATAGCGTTTTTCCAGGAGTTGATGGCTTTTTGCCAGCACCATGCTGATGCTGCCTTTCTGATAACCTATCCGTAACGCTTCAGGCGAAGACTCCGCAGCAACCGCGAGCGTAGTGACGCTAAGTAATCCCGCCAGCGCCAGTTTAAATATGTTACGCATGGGCGTTTCCTCGTAGAGAGAAAAGATCAGGAACCTGGACATCACGACGGTGCAACGCCTGCCAGAAGGCTTCGAGTGCGACATCAAGACGGGATTGCAGATTCGGCGTGAATTGCGGTTTATGCTGGAAATCAATCACCTGCGAGTCATCGGCAAACACACCGTGCAGGATCTCCTGCGCTTTTAAAGCGCTTAGTACCGGTTTGAGTGCGTAATCGACCGCCAATAGATGAGCCACTGTGCCGCCTGTTGCCAGTGGTAAAACCACTTTGCCTTGCAGTGCGCGTTCAGGTAGCAGGTCGAGAAGGGTTTTTAACGCCCCGGAATAAGCCGCTTTGTAGACGGGGGTCGCGACAATCAGCCCGTCAGCCTCTTGCAGTTGTGCAGTGAAAGTTTTCAGAGCCGGGCTGTCGAAACGTGCATAGAGCAAATCTTCCGGGGCGAAGTTTTGCAGATTCCAGTGATAAACCTCCACATCCAGGCTATTCAGCTTTTCTCGCGCATATTCCAGTAAGGAACTGGAGCGAGAAGGAAAGCGAGGACTTCCAGCCAGGGTAATGACACGCATACTCTCTCCTTATAACTAATTGTTCTTATTTCGTTAACATTGATAACAATTGGGTCAGTCTGACAGAGGGTGCTGGTGAGTCGAAATGATTTATCTGGTGAAGGAAAGCCAAAAAAAGCATAAAAAAGGCGCAATAAGAAAACGTTTGCTATTTATTGCCGCAGGTCAATTCCCTTTTTGGCTGAACTCGCACATAATACGCCCCCGGTTTGCACACCGGGAATCCAGGAGAGTTCATGTACTACCCCTTCGTTCGTAAAGCCCTTTTCCAGCTCGATCCTGAGCGCGCTCATGAATTTACTTTTCAGCAATTACGCCGCATTACCGGAACGCCGTTTGAAGCACTTGTTCGGCAGAACGTTCCAGCGAAACCGGTTAACTGCATGGGACTGACCTTTAAAAACCCGCTTGGTCTGGCTGCCGGTCTTGATAAAGACGGGGAGTGTATTGACGCTTTAGGTGCAATGGGATTTGGATCGATCGAGATCGGTACTGTCACCCCGCGTCCACAGCCAGGAAACGATAAGCCTCGTCTCTTTCGCCTGGTGGATGCGGAAGGTTTGATCAACCGTATGGGCTTTAATAACCTCGGCGTTGATAATCTCGTTGAGAACGTTAAAAAAGCCCATTATGACGGTGTTCTGGGAATTAACATCGGCAAAAATAAAGATACGCCGGTAGAGCAGGGTAAAGATGACTATCTGATTTGTATGGAAAAAATCTACGCCTATGCGGGATATATTGCCATCAATATTTCATCGCCAAACACCCCAGGATTACGCACTTTACAATATGGCGAAGCACTGGATGATTTATTAACTGCAATTAAAAATAAGCAAAATGATTTACAGGCGATCCACCATAAATATGTGCCAATTGCAGTGAAGATCGCGCCGGATCTTTCTGAAGAGGAGTTGATCCAGGTGGCCGATAGTTTGGTTCGCCATAATATTGATGGTGTTATTGCGACTAATACCACCCTCGATCGTTCTTTAGTTCAGGGAATGAAAAATTGCGAGCAAACCGGTGGTTTAAGTGGTCGCCCGTTACAATTAAAGAGTACAGAAATTATTCGCCGCTTGTCGCAGGAATTAAATGGCCGTTTACCAATCATTGGTGTTGGTGGTATTGACTCGGTCATCGCCGCCCGTGAGAAGATTGCTGCGGGTGCATCACTGGTGCAAATTTATTCTGGTTTTATTTTTAAAGGCCCGCCGCTGATTAAAGAAATCATTACCCATATCTAATTATTTCTTTCATTTTCTCTTTATAAGATAATCAGGGCTTTATTTTCAGCCCTGGTTGTTTTATATTCATTCCTGTTACTTATTTAGATATTTTGTACTTTTCTTGTTGAGGTTATTAAGCAAAGCGACAATGGAATGTGTTGCGGTAGATTTATAGGGTAGAGGAGAGGCATATGCGAATTAAACCAGATGATAACTGGCGTTGGTATTACGATGAAGAGCATGATCGAATGATGCTTGATTTAGCCAATGGTATGCTATTTCGCTCACGTTTTGCTCGTAAAATGCTGACACCGGATGCATTTTCTCCTGCGGGATTTTGCGTTGATGACGCCGCGCTCTATTTCACGTTTGAAGAAAAATGCCGCGACCTTAACTTATCAAAAGAACAAAAAGCCGAACTGGTGCTTAATGCGCTGGTGGCGATTCGTTACCTCAAACCGCAAATGCCGAAAAGCTGGCATTTTGTTTCTCATGGCGAAATGTGGGCACCAGTATCGGGTGATGCAGCCTGTGTCTGGTTAAGCGACACCAATGAGCAAGTCAATTTACTGGTTATTGAATCTGGCGAAAATGCTGCACTGTGCCTGCTGGCACAGCCTTGCGTCGTCATCGCCGGGCGCGCCATGCAACTGGGTGACGCTATCAAAATTATGAATGACAGGCTGAGACCGCACGTGAGTTATGACAGCGTCAGCCTTGAACAAGCCGTTTAACCTTTCAGTTTCAATGCACTCTTCGGCACACAACTACAGCAAAGAATTGTTCCGTCGTCGCTCATAGCTGATTTTTTCAGCGGGGTGACTTCGCCTTCCAGAAGCTGGATACGACAACTTCCGCAGATGCCAGCACGGCAAGAATAGGGAATACGAATCCCTTGATTTTCTAATTGTTCCAGTAATACCTGTTGGTTATTACCGCGAAATGCCTGCCCTTGCCAGTCGATATCTACATTTGCGTCCGCTTGTTGTGTCGCTGGGAAAGTGTCGTCCGCTGCGGCTGCGCCGTAGGCTTTTGCCGGTGCCGTAGCCAGAATTTCCACTTCATCGCCAACACGAATAACACCGCTGTTGCGGGCAATCAGGTTCTGACCGAAATCGACATCGCCGTTATCCTGGGCAGTACGGAAAGATTGCAACGTTTTTAATGGTTCGCCAGCCGGATGCTTTTGCCCTTTTTCCGGGCTAACGGTGGTGAAAATACAACGGCTACATGGCTTCACCACATCGAACACCACATCGCCAATACGAATCACTTTCCAGGTGTCTTCTTCCCACGCAGGCACGCCAGAAACAACCAGATTGGGGCGGAATTGTTCCATTTTGACGCTTGCCGGACAGCGTTGCTGTACATCACGTAATGAGGATTCATTCGCGAGTAGATACGGATAGCCATCAGCGAATGACAGGGGTACAGTGTTGTGGCGTTTTACGCGCCGCGTCATCTGCGGCCCCACCCAGCGCAACTGCACTTCGCGGGAGAAAAATCCACTTAACCATGTGTTGATCGTGGCTGGAGCAATACGTGCAGTAAAATGGTTGCCCCACACTTCCGTTGGTGCGTCCTGTACGGCGAAATCGGCAAAGCGTACCCACGCGCTGCTGCCATCGGGCGCAGTGAGATGCAGACCGTCATGAACGGGAGAGGGGGTAAAGCGCACCATCTGTGGAAACTGACGGGCGGTAATAAATGTGCCGTCGGGTTCTGTCAGCATAAAAATTCGATCGAAGGCCAGCCCGCTGATATCTGCAAGAGCGTGTGTCAGACCAATGCCGCGCATGGATTTAACAGGATGAATAAAAAGCCGGGTTAATGTCGCCACGGAGCGGTCCTCAAATGAAAATAAGCCCTCAACTTTATGACATGACGCACTTATTAGCTATAATGCGCAACAATTTTCTTAGAGCCTATACCAATAGGCTATTTTATTTGTCAGTTCGGCCCTGGGCTGCGCCCGAAATCATTAGGTACTACGTGTACGCACCGGTTTCTCCGCGCTGCCCATCTCCTGACTGACTGCAACAATTACGCCTACTGCGGTAGGCTCTTAGAGTAAAAGTGACGATATGAATTCTCTGTTTGCCAGTACGGCCCGTGGGCTGGAAGAGCTGTTAAAAACTGAACTGGAAAACCTGGGGGCCGTTGAATGCCAGGTGGTTCAGGGTGGGGTCCATTTCAAGGGCGACACGCGGCTTGTTTACCAGAGCCTGATGTGGAGCCGCCTGGCCTCGCGTATTATGTTGCCGCTGAGCGAGTGCAAGGTTTACAGCGATTTAGACCTCTATCTCGGTGTTCAGGCGATCAACTGGACAGAGATGTTTAATCCAGGCGCGACCTTCGTTGTTCACTTCAGCGGCTTGAATGACACCATCCGTAACAGCCAGTATGGCGCGATGAAAGTGAAAGATGCCATCGTTGATGCTTTCACGCGTAAGAATCTGCCGCGTCCGAATGTTGATCGCGATACGCCGGATATCCGCGTTAACGTCTGGCTGAATAAAGAAACCGCCAGCATTGCTCTCGACTTAAGCGGTGACGGTTTACATCTGCGTGGCTATCGCGATCGTGCGGGTATTGCGCCAATCAAAGAAACCCTGGCGGCGGCTATTGTAATGCGTTCCGGCTGGCAGCCGGGAACACCACTGCTCGATCCGATGTGTGGTTCCGGTACGTTGCTGATTGAAGCGGCGATGCTGGCGACCGATCGCGCACCGGGCTTGCACCGTGGGCGTTGGGGATTTAGCGGCTGGGCGCAGCACGACGAAGCCATCTGGCAGGAAGTAAAAGCTGAAGCACAGACCCGTGCCCGTAAAGGTCTGGCGGAATACAGCTCTCATTTTTACGGTTCCGACAGCGATGCGCGGGTGATTCAACGCGCACGCACTAACGCCCGCCTCGCCGGTATTGGCGAACTGATTACTTTTGAAGTGAAAGATGTCGCGCAACTGACCAATCCGCTGCCAAAAGGGCCGTACGGTACAGTACTGAGCAACCCGCCATATGGTGAACGTCTGGACAGCGAACCGGCGCTGATTGCGCTACATAGCCTGCTGGGTCGAACCATGAAAAACCAGTTTGGTGGCTGGAATCTCTCTTTATTCAGCGCTTCGCCGGATCTGTTAAGTTGCCTGCAACTGCGCGCAGACAAACAGTACAAAGCGAAAAACGGACCGCTGGACTGCGTGCAGAAAAATTACCACGTTGCCGAAAGTACTCCGGACAGCAAACCAGCGATGGTGGCGGAAGATTACGCTAACCGTCTGCGTAAAAACCTGAAAAAGTTCGAGAAGTGGGCACGCCAGGAAGGGATTGAATGTTATCGCCTGTATGACGCCGATTTGCCGGAATACAACGTTGCCGTTGACCGCTATGCTGACTGGGTGGTGGTGCAGGAGTATGCGCCGCCGAAAACGATTGATGCGCACAAAGCGCGTCAGCGCCTGTTCGATATTATCGCCGCGACCATTTCGGTATTGGGGATTGCGCCAAACAAACTAGTGCTGAAAACCCGTGAACGGCAGAAGGGTAAAAATCAGTATCAGAAACTGGGCGAAAAAGGCGAGTTTCTTGAAGTCACTGAATACAACGCTCACTTATGGGTGAATCTGACGGATTACCTCGATACTGGTCTGTTCCTCGATCACCGCATAGCACGCCGTATGCTCGGTCAAATGAGCAAAGGCAAAGATTTCCTCAACCTCTTCTCCTATACCGGTAGCGCCACCGTGCATGCGGGATTAGGCGGCGCACGCAGCACCACTACGGTGGATATGTCGCGTACGTATCTGGAGTGGGCAGAACGCAACCTGCGTCTGAATGGCTTAACTGGTCGTGCGCATCGACTGATTCAGGCCGATTGCCTGGCGTGGCTGCGTGAGGCTAATGAGCAGTTCGATCTAATCTTTATCGATCCGCCAACCTTCTCTAACTCAAAACGAATGGAAGATGCGTTTGATGTTCAGCGCGATCATCTGGCGCTGATGAAAGATCTGAAGCGTCTGCTGCGCGCAGGGGGGACGATTATGTTCTCAAACAACAAACGCGGTTTTCGTATGGATCTCGACGGACTGGCAAAACTGGGGCTGAAAGCACAAGAAATTACGCAAAAAACACTTTCCCAGGATTTTGCCCGTAACCGCCAGATCCACAACTGCTGGCTGATTACCGCAGCCTGAAAGGAATAGTAATGTCATTAATCAGTATGCATGGCGCATGGCTGTCGTTCAGCGACGCGCCACTTCTCGATAATGCAGAGCTGCATATCGAAGATAACGAACGTGTTTGTCTGGTGGGTCGTAATGGCGCGGGCAAATCGACGTTAATGAAGATCCTCAACCGTGAACAGGGGCTGGATGACGGTCGCATTATTTACGAGCAAGATTTAATCGTTGCTCGTCTGCAACAAGATCCGCCGCGTAACGTTGAGGGAAGCGTTTATGATTTCGTCGCTGAAGGTATTGAAGAACAAGCGGAATACCTGAAACGCTACCACGATATTTCACGCCTGGTGATGAATGACCCGAGCGAGAAAAATCTTAACGAACTGGCGAAAGTTCAGGAACAGCTTGATCACCATAACCTGTGGCAACTGGAAAACCGCATCAACGAAGTACTGGCACAATTGGGATTAGATCCCAATGCTGCGCTGTCGTCGCTTTCTGGCGGTTGGTTGCGTAAAGCGGCATTAGGACGTGCGCTGGTTAGCAATCCGCGCGTGTTACTGCTCGACGAACCGACCAACCATCTGGATATCGAAACTATCGACTGGTTGGAAGGTTTCCTCAAAACATTCAACGGGACGATAATTTTTATCTCCCACGATCGTTCATTTATTCGCAATATGGCGACGCGTATTGTCGACCTCGATCGCGGTAAGCTGGTGACCTATCCTGGGAATTACGACCAGTATTTACTGGAAAAAGAAGAAGCTCTGCGCGTGGAAGAACTACAAAATGCTGAGTTCGATCGCAAACTGGCACAGGAAGAGGTGTGGATCCGTCAGGGGATCAAAGCGCGTCGTACCCGTAATGAAGGTCGTGTACGTGCCCTGAAAGCGATGCGTCGTGAACGTAGCCAGCGCCGCGAGGTAATGGGCACAGCGAAGATGCAGGTCGAAGAGGCCAGCCGCTCCGGTAAAATCGTCTTTGAAATAGAAGATGTTTGCTATCAGGTTGAGGGCAAACAACTGGTGAAAGATTTTTCCGCTCAGGTGCAACGTGGCGACAAAATTGCGTTGATTGGCCCGAATGGTTGCGGAAAAACCACGTTGTTAAAACTGATGCTGGGGCAACTTCAGCCAGACAGCGGGCGCATCCATGTCGGGACGAAACTGGAGGTGGCTTATTTCGATCAGCATCGTGCGGAACTCGATCCCGATAAAACGGTGATGGATAACCTGGCAGAAGGTAAGCAAGAGGTGATGGTTAACGGTAAACCACGCCACGTGCTGGGCTATTTGCAGGACTTCCTGTTCCATCCGAAACGGGCGATGACGCCAGTACGTGCACTTTCTGGTGGGGAGCGTAACCGTCTGCTGCTGGCGCGTCTGTTCCTCAAACCAAGTAACTTACTGATCCTTGATGAACCGACCAACGACCTTGACGTCGAAACGCTGGAACTGCTTGAAGAACTCATCGACAGCTACCAGGGCACGGTGTTGCTGGTGAGCCACGATCGTCAGTTTGTCGATAACACCGTAACAGAATGCTGGATCTTTGAAGGTGAAGGTAAAATCGGTCGTTATGTTGGCGGTTATCACGACGCTCGCGGTCAGCAAGAACAGTATGTGGCGCTTAAGCAACCAGCGGTGAAGAAAACCGAAGAAGTGCCTGTGCCAAAAGCAGAAACTGTAAAACGCAGCACGAGCAAACTAAGCTATAAACTGCAGCGCGAACTGGAACAGCTCCCGCAATTACTTGAAGAGCTGGAAGCAAAGCTGGAAGCCTTACAGGCACAGGTGGCAGATGCCTCCTTCTTCAGTCAGTCTCATGAACATACGCAAAAAGTGCTTGCCGATCTGGCTGCTGCTGAGCAGGAGCTGGAACAAGCTTTTGAGCGTTGGGAGTATCTTGAAGCGTTGAAAAATGGTGGCTGATCGCAAAACAGTTGTTTGATATAGAGGCTGATGACAAAGATAAATTGCCTGATGCGCTACGCTTATCAGGCATGAGGGAAACCTCAATTTATTGGATTTGTACAATTTATCATGCCGGAAAAGGCGCTCGCGCCGCATCCGGCATGATAAACGAATACTTTGTCAGCAATCTGTAAAATAGCGCATCATTAAGGAGTACCAATGTGCGAACATCATCATGCCGCGAAGCATATTTTGTGCCCGCAGTGTGACATGCTGGTGGCGTTACCCCACCTTGAGCATGGTCAGAAAGCGGCATGTCCCCGGTGTGGCACGACGTTAACTGTTGCGTGGGATGCCCCACGTCAGCGCCCCACAGCATACGCGTTGGCTGCACTGTTTATGCTGTTGCTGTCCAACCTGTTTCCTTTTGTGAAAATGAACGTCGCCGGGGTAACCAGCGAAATTACGTTGCTGGAAATTCCTGGCGTGTTGTTTTCCGAAAACTATGCCAGCCTTGGCACTTTCTTTCTGTTATTTGTGCAACTGGTTCCTGCGTTTTGCCTGATAACTATTTTGTTATTGGTCAACCGCGCGGAATTGCCAGTTCGCCTGAAAGAGCACTTAGGACGGGTGCTTTTTCAACTTAAAACCTGGGGAATGGCGGAGATTTTCCTCGCTGGTGTACTGGTGAGTTTCGTTAAACTGATGGCTTATGGCAGCATTGGCGTAGGCAGCAGTTTTATTCCCTGGTGTTTGTTCTGTGTGCTTCAGTTGCGTGCCTTTCAGTGTGTCGATCGCCGTTGGTTATGGGATGATATTGCTCCTATGCCTGCGCTGAATCAGCCGCTGAAACCGGGGGTGACAGGTATTAACCAGGGGCTGCGCTCCTGTTCTTGTTGCACAGCAATCCTTCCTGCCGATGAACCGGTGTGCCCACGCTGTAGCACCAAAGGGTATGTTCGACGTAAAAACAGTCTGCAATGGACGCTGGCGTTGCTCGTTACGTCGATCATGCTGTATCTCCCTGCCAATATCTTGCCCATCATGGTGACCGATTTTTTAGGTTCAAAGATGCCGTCGACTATTCTCGCCGGGGTGATCTTGCTGTGGAGCGAAGGTTCTTATCCGGTCGCTGCGGTTATCTTTTTGGCCAGTATCATGGTTCCGACCTTAAAAATGATCGCCATTGGCTGGTTGTGCTGGGATGCCAAAGGACACGGCAAGCGTGACAGCGAAAGAATGCATTTGATTTACGAAGTTGTTGAGTTTGTAGGCCGCTGGTCAATGATTGACGTTTTCGTGATTGCGGTGCTCTCGGCGCTGGTGCGTATGGGAGGTTTAATGAGTATTTATCCGGCAATGGGTGCATTAATGTTTGCTTTAGTCGTCATTATGACAATGTTTTCTGCGATGACGTTTGACCCGCGTTTGTCGTGGGATCGTCAACCTGAACCAGAGCATGAGGAGTCCTGACAGTATGGAATCTAATAATGGGGAAGCCAAAATCCAGAAAGTGAAGAACTGGTCTCCCGTGTGGATATTTCCTATCGTCACGGCGCTTATAGGAGCGTGGGTTCTTTTTTATCATTACAGCCATCAGGGGCCGGAAGTGACCCTGATCACCGCGAATGCGGAAGGGATAGAAGGTGGCAAGACCACTATTAAAAGCCGTAGTGTTGATGTCGGCGTGGTTGAAAGCGCCACACTGGCTGATGATTTGACGCACGTTGAAATCAAAGCGCGTTTGAACGCAGGTATGGAAAAACTGCTGCATAAAGATACCGTTTTTTGGGTAGTAAAACCGCAGATTGGTCGCGAGGGCATTAGCGGCCTGGGGACTCTGCTGTCAGGGGTTTATATTGAGCTGCAGCCTGGGGCGAAAGGGGGCAAGCAGACGAGATACGATTTGCTTGATTCACCACCGCTGGCTCCGCCGGATGCTAAAGGGATTCGGGTGATACTCGACAGTAAAAAAGCCGGGCAACTTTCTCCGGGGGATCCGGTGTTATTCCGCGGCTTTCGGGTTGGCTCGGTGGAAACCAGCACGTTTGATACCCAAAAACGTAATATTAGTTACCAGCTCTTTGTTAACGCTCCTTACGACCGACTGGTGACCAGCAATGTTCGCTTCTGGAAGGACAGTGGCATTGCGGTTGATCTCACGTCGGCGGGAATGCGCGTGGAGATGGGTTCGTTGACAACGCTACTCAGCGGCGGCGTCAGCTTTGACGTGCCTGAAGGGCTGGATTTAGGGCAGCCTGTTGCACCGAAAACAGCATTCGTTTTGTATGACGATCAGAAGAGCATTCAGGATTCGCTGTACACCGATCACATTGATTATCTGATGTTCTTTAAAGATTCGGTACGCGGCCTGCAGCCTGGCGCACCAGTGGAATTTCGTGGTATTCGCCTGGGTACAGTCAGTAAGGTGCCTTTCTTTGCGCCGAATATGCGTCAGACATTTAATGATGATTACCGTATTCCGGTACTCATTCGCATTGAACCGGAACGACTGAAAATGCAGCTTGGCGAAAATGCGGATGTCGTTAAGCATCTCGGAGAGTTGTTGAAGCGTGGTTTACGTGGATCGCTGAAAACCGGAAATCTGGTTACTGGCGCACTCTATGTTGATCTCGATTTCTACCCGAATACGCCAGCGATAACTGGGATCCGAGAGTTTAATGGTTATCAGATTATCCCGACCGTTAGCGGCGGCCTGGCGCAAATCCAGCAGCGTCTGATGGAGGCGTTGGATAAGATCAACAAACTTCCGTTGAATCCGATGATTGAGCAGGCGACCAGCACGCTGTCGGAAAGCCAGCGCACGATGAAAAACCTGCAAACTACGCTGGATAGTATGAACAAGATTCTGGCCAGCCAGTCGATGCAGCAGTTGCCGACGGATATGCAGTCAACGTTGCGTGAGCTGAATCGCAGTATGCAGGGCTTCCAGCCTGGCTCCGCAGCTTACAACAAGATGGTGGCGGATATGCAGCGTCTTGATCAGGTCTTGCGTGAATTGCAACCAGTGCTGAAAACGCTCAATGAGAAGAGCAACGCGCTGGTATTTGAAGCGAAGGACAAAAAAGATCCAGAGCCGAAGAGGGCGAAACAATGAAAAAGTGGCTAGTGACGATCGCGGCACTGTGGCTGGCCGGATGCAGCTCCGGCGAAATTAATAAAAACTATTACCAGTTACCTGTTATGCAGAGCGGTACGCAAAGTACCGCCAGCCAGGGTAATCGCCTGTTATGGGTAGAGCAGGTCGCAGTTCCTGACTATCTGGCGGGGAATGGCGTGGTTTATCAAACCAGCGATGTGAAGTATGTGATTGCCAACAACAACCTGTGGGCCAGCCCACTAGATCAACAGTTGCGCAACACCCTGGTCGCCAACCTGAGTACGCAACTGCCCGGTTGGGTGGTTGCCTCCCAGCCTTTGGGAAGCGCCCAGAACACGCTCAACGTAACCGTAACTGAGTTTAACGGCCGCTATGATGGCAAGGTTATTGTCAGTGGCGAGTGGCTATTGAATCACCAGGGACAACTGATCAAACGGCCGTTCCGTCTGGAAGGGGTACAAAATCAGGATGGTTACGATGAAATGGTCAAAGTGCTGGCTAATGTCTGGAGTCAGGAAGCCGCTGCTATTGCGCAAGAGATAAAGCGTCTACCTTAATTATAAATATTTGTAAATATAACCGTCTCCGGCATGTTGCCAGAGGCGGTTTTTTTGTGCAATTCGCAGTAAAAAACTTGTTCCTCTTCACATTTTTTGTACAACCAACATGTCCGTGTGGCTCACAAATATGACAGTGGCGTGAATTTTGCGCATTGACGGCAGTTATGATTCGCGGTATTGCTTAACTGTGATTGCACATTTAGTAATCACTGTTTTCTTTTCCACCAGAAACCAGTATGAGGGAAACGAGGCATGAAGAGACAAAAACGAGATCGCCTGGAACGGGCACATCAACGTGGTTATCAGGCCGGCATCGCCGGACGCTCAAAAGAAATGTGTCCCTATCAGACGCTGAATCAAAGGTCAGAATGGCTGGGAGGCTGGCGAGAAGCCATGGCGGACAGGGTAGTTATGGCCTGATTCTGTCTCTTTAAAAAGAAACCTCCGCAATGCGGAGGTTTCGCCTTTTAATATGCAGCCTGATTTAAATCAGAATGCAGAAGTATCCTGGAACAGACCAACTTTCAGATCGCTGGCGGTGTAGATCAGACGACCATCAACCAGTACTTCGCCGTCTGCCAGACCCATGATCAAGCGACGGTTAACAATGCGTTTAAAGTGAATACGATAGGTCACTTTTTTTGCCGTAGGTAGAACCTGACCAGTGAATTTCACTTCGCCTACGCCCAGTGCGCGGCCTTTACCTTCGCCGCCCAGCCAGCCCAGGTAGAACCCTACCAACTGCCACATGGCATCCAGGCCCAGACATCCCGGCATTACCGGATCACCGATGAAGTGACAACCGAAGAACCACAGATCCGGGTTAATATCCAGTTCTGCTTCAACATACCCTTTGTCGAAGTTGCCACCGGTTTCGGTCATTTTGACCACCCGATCCATCATTAGCATGTTCGGCGCTGGCAATTGTGGGCCTTTTGCGCCAAACAGTTCACCGCGACCAGAGGCAAGAAGGTCTTCTTTTGTATAGGATTCGCGTTTATCTACCATGTTCTCTGTAAGCCTTATTTTATTGAAGCACGCAGGATAGCTAACACGTGTACGCTGAACAAGTCCGATCAGTTCGGAATAAACCAGTTCAGCCAACGTAATGGCCACGGAAAACGGTGACGACCTTCCTGTTGCGATGCTTGCGCAATACGCTCCTGTATGGTCTGCATCAACGTCGTCTGGCCTTCGCCATCCCACATCAGATTTAATAATAAAGGCAGTGCATCAGTGACATCGTCCACTGCCCAGATTGTGAATTTGCCTTCCTCAACCGCCTTCACCAGTTCGCTGTGAAGACTCAAATGGCGAACGTTAGCCGTAGGGATAATCACGCCTTGTTTACCACTTAACTCACGCTGTTGGCAGATAGCGAAGAAACCTTCAATTTTCTCATTTAAACCGCCGACTGGCTGGGCGCGACCGAATTGATCCACCGAACCTGTGATAGCGATACTCTGATTCACCGGTACATCGGCAAGGGCGCTTATCAGGGCGCAGAGTTCAGCCATTGAGGCGCTATCGCCATCCACTTCGCTATATGACTGCTCAAAAGTCAGTGATGCCGAGAAAGGGATCTGTTGCTCGAGCTGCAGTTCCGACATCAGGAACGCCTGCATGATCATCATCCCTTTAGCGTGTATGTTGCCGCCAAGCTCGGCTTTGCGTTCGATATCGGTAAATTCGCCGTCGCCTATATGCACAACACAGCTAATACGAGAAGGTTCGCCAAAAGCGCGCGGATGGCCCGGAAATTCGATAACCGAAAGAGCGTTAATCTGCCCAACGCGTTCACCTTCGGTTTCGATCAGGATCTGCTCCTGAAGGATCTCATCCTGCATCCGTTCGGCAAGGAATCCTTCGCGCCATTCCCGCTGTTGTAGCATCAAGTTTAGCTGCTCGCCGGTAAAGCTATCGCCTTCGCATAAGGATGCGACTTCTTTACACTGGCGCAGGATCCACTGCGGTCCAAGCGGCAGAGTTTCTTGATCACCTGTGTAGCGGGTGGCTTCGCGGATAAGCACAGGCCAGGCATCGGCACCAGGCGCAGGTAACTGGTTATGTCGGGCGATAAACGTAACCCACCGACACCACTGGCTTACTGATCCCGCATCGACAATCTGGAGGGTATCTTCAAATTCACTATAAATAGCCTGCTCAGACAGTTCCGGCTCCATCTCCTGAAAATCAGCCAATGACTCGCGTTCACCGACCAGAATGACTTTAAGCTTCAGCGGTATTGAAGGAACAGAGACAGGGAGGGGGCGCGACTCATCAAACGCTACCCAGTCAAAACGTTCGCGCTTGACGATATTTTTCAGCCGCATCCACAGCAGAGGTTGTGCCAGCAGTGTACGCAAGGAGATGATTAAAATACCGCCATTTGCCTGATGCACCAGCCCTGGTTGCAAGGTAATGTCGCCATTAAACTGGCGAAGGCAGCCAAAGAGTTGTTCCGCTTCCACCCAGTCAGCAATGACGACTTGCGTTAGTGTTGCGAAATTATCATTTGCGCTAACGGCGTTACGTAAGCGAATGGTGTGGCCGGAAATCTCATAGTGACCGCCCATCAGTTGGCCTGCATCGCTTTGTAGCGTGCTTGCGGCATCGGCAATGAAATTCAGATACTCGGACTCTTCCGGGGCTTTCGCCAGCATAAAAGAGGATGATGCTCGGGCGTGCAGTAACTGTTCCAGCGCAAATTGCAGCCGCGGTTGAATGTCACTGAATAAAGGCTCGTTTTCGTCAATCAAATGTGGCTGTGCAAATACTTCCTGATAGCTTTCGGTATCAGGGACTAAGTCACGCCATGCAAGTTTCGTAATGGTCAAAGTTGATGTTTTTTAGTCTGTTGTCAAAGATGCGATTATACCGTAACCGACACTTCAGCACACGTGGAAAGCGCTGACAAAAGACCAGGCATTCACGCTAAAGCATCACAGGATGCGAGATTCTTTTCATCACACAGTTAAAAAACTGATATTCTGTAAAGAGTTACAGGGTAACATTGAGATCGCTATGAAATATCAACAACTTGAAAATCTGGAAAGCGGTTGGAAATGGAAGTATCTGGTGAAGAAACACCGTGAAGGGGAGTTAATCACCCGTTACCTGGAAGCCAGTGCCGCCCAGGAAGCCGTTGACGTGTTGCTATCGCTGGAAAATGAACCCGTGCATGTTAATGGCTGGATTGAAAAGCATATGAATCCGGAGCTGGTCAATCGCATGAAGCAGACCATTCGGGCCAGACGGAAACGCCATTTTAATGCGGAACATCAGTACACACGTAAGAAATCAATTGATCTGGAATTTATTGTCTGGCAACGGCTGGCAGGTCTTGCGCAGCGTCGCGGTAAAACGCTTTCCGAAACGATTGTCCAGCTAATTGAAGATGCAGAAAACAAAGAAAAATATGCGAATAAAATGTCTTCTTTGAAGCAGGATTTGCAGGCCTTGCTGGGTAAGGAATAACTTGCAAAGATTATTTACTTTACTGAAGACGAAAAAAACCCCGCGTGAAGCGGGGTTTTTTATCAGACGAGAACTTAAGCCTGCGGCTGAGTTACAACGTCTTTGATACCTTTAACTTCGATCTCTACGCGACGATCCGGAGCCAGGCAGTCGATCAGTGCAGCGCGCTGTTTCACGTTGTCACAGGTGTTGCCGGTAACCGGGTTGGATTCGCCCATACCACGTGCAGAGATTTTGTCAGACGGGATACCTTTAGAGATCAGGTAATCAACGACGGACTGAGCACGACGCTCGGACAGAGCCTGGTTGTAAGCGTCAGAACCGATGCGGTCAGTGTAACCCAGAACAACTACGGAACCGTCTTTCGGATCCAGGTTGCTCAGTTGGCTGTACAGCTGATCCAGAGCAGCCTGACCTTCCGGTTTCAGGGTTGCTTTGTTGAAGTTGAACAGAACGTCAGACTTCAGAGTGAAGTGCTTGGTCTGTACTTCCGGTGCCGGAGCTGGAGCCGGAGCAACTACTGGAGCTGCTTCGCCCTGACCGAAACGGTAGGAAACACCCAGGCTCAGCAGGCCGTTGTCCGGACGAGTGCCGATGGTGTGTGCGTCACCGATGTTGTTGGTCCACTGGTATTCCAGACGGGTAGCGATTTCAGGAGTGATCGCGTACTCAACACCACCTGCGAATACCGGGGAAACGCCGGTGTCGTGGTCTTTATAGGATGCGCCACCAGGTACGTTAGCCTTGGTGTCCGCACGCCATACCATACCACCCAGACGAGTGTAGATGTCCAGATCGTCAGTGATTGGGTAACCCAGTTTAGCGGTCAGTTGAACGCCCTGAGCTTTGTATGCGCCATTGATGTTGTCGCCTTTGTACGGCATACGACCTAACCAGTCGTAACCCATTTCAAAGCCAACATACGGGTTAACCTGGTAACCACCAAAAGCACCTGCACCCAGTTGGTTTTCGTGGGTCGGACCATTGTTAGGAATGAAACCAGTGTCATGGTACTGGGACCAGCCCAGTTTAGCACCAGTGTACCAGGTGTTATCTTTCGGAGCGGCCTGCGCTACGGTAGCGAAACCAGCCAGTGCCACTGCAATCGCGATAGCTGTCTTTTTCATTTTTTGCGCCTCGTTATCATCCAAAATACGCCATGAATATCTCCAACGAGATAACACGGTTAAATCCTTCACCGGGGATCTGCTCAATATTAACTCTACCGATATCTTCGGCTTATGCCGAGCACCCCTGGCGATGTAAAGTCTACAACGTAGTTGAAAACTTACAAGTGTGAACTCCGTCAGGCATATGAAAAAAAAGATTTGTATAAGGTACGTTTAACCTTTTTTGTTAACGATAATTTACAGCATAAAATCGCGGAAACCGCTTCAGACAAGCCTCCGCAGGGAAAATGAGCCATGAGTGAAATCATCAGCCGGACGCTAAAAAAAGTTCCAGGATTAATCCTAAATTTACTTAATGATACAAATTAGAGTGAATTTTTAACCCGGAAAGTTGTCTCGTGGCGTGAGAGGATGCGCTTACTGGACGCATAATGAACCCCATTGCGTTACCTTCATTGGCGGCATCCACAAGTTCAGCATGTTCTTCTTCTGTCAGATCATCTGCTAACCAACCGATCACCACGCTGTAATTTCCTGTGCGTAATGCGCGAACCATTGATTCCACTGTGTGGCAAGGGGAAAGCTGGTTGATCTGCATCACTTTCGTTAAAGGTAGTCCAGCAGCCTGAACCCATTCACGACTCAATTTTTGTTGTGGCGTTAACCATAACTGCCAACGCGATTGTTGGCCGAGTTGTTGTAATAATGGCAAAAGCAAGAGTTGCGTCATCATGGGCTGATCTTCGCGATAGACAACTTCACTAATTAGCCCAGCTGTAGTGTTTTCCGTAGAGACACGCGCGATTTTGCTTGTTGCGGATGAGAACAACGAAGAACGATGTGCATAGCCTGAAGTGTACATAATCAATCCAGCCCTGTGAGTTACTGTATATATATACAGTACACTCGGTGACAACAAAGATCAACCCTATTTTCGGAAAGTGCCTCGCAAATATTGTCGTTGGTGGCTGGAAAACATAAATTAATCTTGCCCCTTGAGAATAAGTTGCCTATTTTCGTATTTAACGGATCCGTTAATGTGAATCATTCTTTTATATTATGATTTTAAAAGGAATTTTATGAAAAGCCTCTCCTATAAGCGGATCTATAAGTCACAGAAATACCTGGCAACGTTGGGCACAATTGAATACCGATCATTGTTTGGTAGTTACAGTCTGACCGTTGACGACACGGTATTTGCGGTAGTTTCTGATGGTGAGTTGTATCTTCGGGCTTGTGAGCAAAGCGCACAATACTGTGTAAAACATCCGCCAGTCTGGCTGACATATAAAAAGTGTGGACGGTTCGTTACTCTCAATTACTATCGGGTTGATGAAAGTTTATGGCGAAATCAACTGAAGCTGGTACGTCTGTCAAAATATTCTCTCGACGCAGCGCTTAAAGAGAAAACTACACGTAATACCCGGGAAAGACTGAAAGATTTGCCCAATATGTCTTTTCATCTGGAAGCTATTCTCGGGGAAGTGGGGATTAAGGATGTACGGGCGTTACGTATACTTGGGGCGAAAATGTGTTGGTTGCGGCTGCGGCAGCAAAATAGTCTGGTGACAGAAAAGATCTTGTTTATGCTTGAAGGCGCAATTATCGGTATTCATGAAGCAGCGCTCCCGGTGGCACGCCGCCAGGAGCTTGCTGAATGGGCTGATTCTATTACGCCAAAGCAGGATTTTCCTGCGGAACTTGAGTAATCCTGTGCTGCAGGCGGCCAATTTCTGGCAGTAATGCAATCAATAACCCGATTTGTTGTACAACTAGAGGCTCCTTGCTGTCTGCTCGCGGCTCAAGTTGCTGCATCCGTTGTTTCAGGCCTGCTAATGCCTGATTGACGCGTTCTTCATCGGCAGGTTGATGATGTAGCGCGTCATCAACGTAGCAAACAGCATCATCAAGAAACGCCAGAATTTCAGGATTAGTTAACTGCTCACGGTGTGCGCCGAGGGCTGAGATGTAGCTGGTGAATGTATGGTTGAGACACAGTAACCGGAACGCGTCTTCGCGAATTTGCGGTGTAACGTTCGGTTCGCTGGACATATTCGACACTACTGAAGCCAGCTCTGCATCGCGGTTGTGGGCATCGCGGCGGGCAATACGATACGCCAGACGGTTATCACGTCCCTGATGATATTGCTCGAGAATGGCATCGAGATAGCGGCAGTTGGCCTCGGTCGCGCGTTCAAGCATCCTGGGCAGATTGCGGAAACGCCAGTCTGGCCAGATGTAACTTACCGCTGCCCATGCTATGGCACACCCGATTAGCGTATCGATTACGCGTGGCAGCGCCACTTCAAAACCCTCACCCAGCAGATTGAAGCACAGCAGCACCAACAGCGTAATGAACATCGTTGCATGAGCGTATTGCACGTTACGGAAGGCGAAAAAGAGCACGCCGGTAATGACCAGGAGCACCAATTGCCCTTCCAGTGATGGAACAAACCACAGCACTGGAATACCAATCGCAATACCCACCAACGTACCAATAATCCTTAATTTCAGGCGGTGGCGCGTGGCGTTATAGTTTGGCTGGCAAACAAACAGGCTGGTCAGCAAGATCCAGTAACCGTGATGCATCCCGGTTATCTGAATGATGGCGTAGCCGACGCACAACACCAGTGACATCCTTACCGCGTGGCGGAAGAGGGCGGATTCCGGCGTAAAGTTACGGCTAAGGCGCAGCCAGATATCACTTAATCCGTGTGGGCTGTCGTCGGCAAGTTGGCTTTCAGTATCGTTATGCGGCATCGCCTGAGCTTGCTCTGATTCAATCGTCGCCAGTTGAGCATCAATGGCGCGTAAGTTTGTCAGCAGAAATCCCAACGTTTTTAGCAAATCAATCGGCGCACCGTTATCGCGCATTCGCTCAAGCGCTGCGTCAATGTGAGTGAAGGCGCGTTCAAAATGCGGGTCGTGTTGGTAAGGCTGACGCAGCAAAATACAGCGTGACAGTTGCTGGCAAGCTTGTCCCTGCATTGACATCAGCCGCTGGAAACGGAACAGCACGTCGCTGTGGCGAAAATGTTCCCGCAACGTTTGATATTGAATATGAGAAGAGCTGGCACGCTCGTGGATATCTTGCGCCACAAAGTAGTAATGTAATGTGCGACGCGTTCCCCGTTGACCACGATCGCCGCGTAAGCGAGTCAGCAATGAGAGCTTCGTCTGGTTCAGCGTCGCCATTAGTTGCCCGTTGGCGAGAGCCAGTTCGTAGAGCGGCGCCTGGCTTTCGTCTTCTATATCGGGATCGAACATGCGTGATTTCAGTTCCAGATAACGTGCCAGTTGTTCATAGCAACGCGCCAGATTGTCCTGCAATGGGCGGACAGGGAACAGCAGATGGCCGATAAGCGTCAGGATGTTGTACCAGACGGCTCCTGCAAGCAGATACATAGGCTGTTGATACCAGTGCTCATACAGAGATGTTCCCAGCATGGTGTAAATGGCTATCAACAACGCGCCAAAAGCGATAGTCGCGTAGCGTTGCCCCAGTCCGCCGAGCAAAATGAAGCCGCTGGTGGAGAGCGTTAAGCCAATGGCAAACAACCAGGGCCACGGGAACAACAGTTCTACCGAGGCCGAAGCGATAAAAAAGCAGAACAGCGTAATGATGAGGTTACGCAGACGTCCCGCCAGCCGGTCATCGAGATCGGTCAATGCCGCCGCAACCATTCCGAGTGTCAGCGGAATCGTCAGTTTTACATCACCCAGCCACCACGGAAACGCAGTAGTACCGCAAAGTGCGATAAAAATGCGGGCGTAATACAGCCAGGCGCTGTTCCAGGTATAGCGTTTGAGCAAAGGGCTTAGCATAAAGGCCATAAAATTAGATTATTCGAAACGGCGGCGCGCATTCGCTTCACGCGCAGCTTGAGCTGTTTCCACAGAAACTACGCGGCGACCTACCGGCCACAGTGCAATAGCGGCAATTTTAAAGTTCGCAATGCCGACAGGAATACCGATGATGGTGAGGCATTGCGCAATACCAGAAGCAATATGCATTAAGCATAACCACCAGCCGAAGAAAATCAGCCAGAAAATATTCAGTACGGTGCCGCCCGTGTTGAGCAACACATTTTTACCCGCCGGATTCAGTTCATCGACATGAATAGCTTCATTGCCGTAGGGCAACAACGAAAGTTTAGTGATTTCCCAGCAGGAACGAGTCAGCGGTAAGGTAAAAATCAGCACAATACTGACAAGGGTCGCTAACAACCAGGCCAGGGTAGTGGCGAATCCGCCCAGGACAAAGTTCAGAATGTTCAAAACGGTACGCATAAAACCTCGCTTTACTGTGGTTTTCAGTAATGGGCGGCAATTGTAACGTTTTTTTGGGCTGGAGCACGTTTTCTCTGACGGTTACACTGATAAGAAATAACATCGTGTGGATCTACAGAGACATGGAACTGAAAGCGACAACTCTTGGCAAGCGTCTGGCACAGCACCCTTACGATCGGGCGGTGATCCTCAATGCCGGGATAAAAGTTTCCGGCGATCGTCACGAATATCTCATTCCTTTCAATCAATTACTGGCGATTCACTGTAAGCGCGGTCTGGTGTGGGGCGAGCTGGAATTTGTGTTGCCTGATGAAAAAGTAGTGCGTCTGCACGGCACCGAATGGGCTGAGACACAGCGTTTTCACCATCATCTTGATGCTCACTGGCGGCGGTGGAGCGAGGAGATGAGCGAAATTGCGGCCGGCGTCTTACAGCAGCAACTCGATTTGATTGCCACGCGCACCGGCGACAATAAATGGCTGACGCGGGAGCAAACTTCTGGCGTACAGCAACAAATTCGCCAGGCTTTGTCGGCGTTACCGTTGCCGGTCAACCGGCTAGACGAATTCGATAACTGTCGTGAAGCGTGGCACAAATGTCAGGCCTGGCTGAAAGATATTGAAGGCAGTCGGTTGCAGCATAATCAGGCGTACACCGAAATCATGCTCAATAAGTATGCGGATTTTTTCCGTCAGGTTGAGTCTTCACCACTTAATCCGGCGCAGGCTCGTGCAGTTGTCAATGGCGAGCATTCGTTATTAGTACTTGCTGGCGCAGGAAGCGGAAAAACGTCCGTGCTGGTAGCGCGAGCCGGCTGGTTGCTGGCGCGCGGCGAAGCGTCTCCTGAGCAAATCTTATTGCTGGCGTTTGGCCGAAAAGCGGCTGAAGAGATGGATGAGCGTATTCGCGAACGGCTCCATACTGAAGACATTACCGCACGCACGTTTCATTCACTGGCGCTGCATATTATTCAGCAAGGTAGCAAAAAAGTACCGACAGTCAGCAACCTGGAAAATGATACTACTGCCCGTCATGAACTCTTTATTGCTGAGTGGCGCAAGCAATGCAGCGAGAAGAAAGCGCAGGCGAAGGGCTGGCGGCAATGGCTGACGGAAGAAATGCAGTGGTCAGTGCCAGAAGGTAACTTCTGGGATGATGAAAAATTGCAGCGTCGTCTCGCATCTCGCCTCGATCGCTGGGTAAACCTGATGCGGATGCACGGTGGTGCACAGGCTGAAATGATTGCCAGCGCGCCCGAGGAAATTCGTGACTTGTTCAGTAAACGCATCAAGTTGATGGCTCCCTTGTTGAAGGCGTGGAAAAGCGCACTGAAGGCGGAAAATGCCGTTGATTTTTCCGGTTTGATTCATCAGGCCATTGTAATCCTTGAGAAAGGCCGCTTTATCAGCCCGTGGAAACATATTCTGGTCGATGAGTTTCAGGATATCTCACCGCAGCGCGCCGCTTTGTTAGCGGCATTACGCAAGCAAAACAGTCAGACGACGTTGTTCGCCGTTGGCGATGATTGGCAGGCCATTTACCGCTTCAGCGGGGCGCAAATGTCGCTCACCACGGCTTTCCATGAAAACTTCGGTGAAGGCGATCGCTGTGATTTAGATACTACTTATCGTTTCAACAGCCGTATCGGGGAGGTGGCGAATCGCTTTATCCAGCAAAACCCCAGTCAACTGAAAAAGCCGCTAAACAGTTTAACCAATGGCGACAAAAAAGCCGTTACTCTGCTGGAAGAGAGCCAGCTTGATGCTTTGCTGGATAAACTGTCTGGTTATGCCAAACCGGAAGAGCGCATTCTGGTGCTGGCGCGTTACCATCATTTGAAACCCGTCAGTCTGGAAAAAGCGGCGACGCGCTGGCCGAAGTTGCAAATTGACTTTATGACGATTCATGCCAGCAAAGGGCAACAGGCGGATTACGTCATCATTGTTGGTTTGCAGGAGGGGAGTGATGGCTTCCCGGCTGCGGCGCGTGAGTCGATTATGGAAGAGGCGCTATTGCCGCCAGTGGAAGATTTCCCTGACGCCGAAGAACGGCGGTTAATGTACGTTGCGCTGACTCGTGCAAGGTATCGGGTATGGGCATTGTTCAACAAAGAGAATCCTTCTCCCTTTGTCGAAGTCCTGAAAAAACTGGATGTTCCGGTGGCGAGAAAACCGTAAGAAACAGGTGGCATTTGCCACCTGTGCAATATTATTTCAGGCGTTCCGCGAGATAACGCTGATAATCCGGGATCAGAATATCCACGGCGTCGTTGAAATGCGGCGACTGGATGATGAAATCTGCCGTTGCTACGTTGGTAGCGACCGGAATGTTCCACACTGTCGCCAGACGTAGCAATGCTTTCACATCGGGATCGTGCGGCACGGCGTTTAACGGGTCCCAGAAGAAAATCAGCACATCAATTTTCCCTTCAGAAATTAATGCGCCGACCTGCTGGTCACCGCCCATTGGGCCACTTAGCATGGCATTAACGTTCATTCCTGTTGCGCGGGAAATTAAGTTACCCGTGGTGCCCGTTGCATAAAGCTCGTGCTGCTCCAGAAGCGGTTGATGCCGCCCCACCCAGCTCATCAGCGTTTGTTTGCAGTGATCGTGTGCCACCAGCGCAATATGTTTCCGCGCAGGTAAAGTGCGAGTCGTCAGTTCCATAATTTACATCCGTAGTTAGCTTTCCTACAGATTACTGTAAGCACTTACCGCTGCAAGATAAAGACCGAAAAAGCCTGCGCGCAGGCACAAAAATATCAGGAAGATGGTTGTTTTTCCGCCCATTGCAGGAAGGTATTTCGCGTTTGTGGATCAGCCAGCTTAAACCAATACTTCAGCCGTTGTTCAGTGAGCACCTGAGATTGCGGTGGAATCGCATCCAGTTCGGAAACGCCAGAAAGCAGTGTGCTGTCATCTGCCATCATGGTGGCAAATTGCGGAAGCGAGGCGCGCTTCGCAGATTTGTTATAGCGTTCAACCTCTCCTTCATAATCAATCGTTTTTGCGGTTGAGGTAATCGCCAGAATATCCAGCTTTACCGGGATCGGCGTCGCATCGCCATCTAACAATTCAAGGCGCGGAGTGGCATCAAAATGGGTCGCTTCCCGTTCATTCTCCAGACGGGGCAGGCGAAAATTAACCTGGCTGATAAGTTGGGTATTAAAACTGACGACCAGAGGTGGGGAGATATACAGACGTTCTTCATTACCAGAAAGGTTGATGGTTTTCTCGACGCGAAACACTAATTGATGCGGGCCGTTATCCAGTTCAATGCTGTCCGCGCCGCGCAGCAGAGAACTGGAAACTTTCTTGCCGTCGAGCACCAGAAGGTCAACGTCGCTGGACAGCCGCAGCGTGGTGGCAAAAACGGTCACCGGCAAACATAATACAATCAAGGTGGTCAAAATGCCGGTTTTCATAGATAGCTCCTGTCTAATGACCGCCCGAATAATAATGTATCAAAATTTTTCTTTAATCATACTTACTAACATATAGACATATTTCCATCTTTTGCTCTCATACATTCGCATTAGCTGCATGGTTGGTATGTCGGTATTGTCGTACACTTTGGTAAATAGTCTGGAGGAAATGATGAAAGAAACCGATATTGCAGCCATTTTAACGTCCACTCACACCATTGCGCTGGTAGGGGCAAGTGATAAACCTGACCGTCCAAGTTATCGCGTAATGAAATATCTGCTTGATCAGGGCTATCACGTCATTCCTGTCTCACCAAAAGTCGCCGGTAAAACGCTGCTGGGCCAGCAGGGTTACGGTACGCTGGCGGAAGTTCCGGAAAAAGTAGATATGGTAGATGTCTTCCGTAATTCAGAAGCTGCGTGGGATGTAGCACAGGAAGCTATCGCCATCGGTGCGAAAACCTTATGGATGCAGCTAGGGGTGATTAATGAGCAAGCTGCGGTACTGGCGCGGGAAGCTGGGTTAAATGTGGTAATGGATCGTTGCCCGGCCATTGAGATCCCTCGTCTGGGGCTGGCTAAATAAAAAAATCCCCGGAAGGCAAAAACCTTCCGGGGATTTTATGGGGATTAGTTACGCAGACGCGGTGCCTGGAGTTGCTTGCGGATCGTCTGCGCCAGCTCATCCATTGACGGCTGCTCTGGATGTTCATCCTGCAATTCGCTACTTAGCTGGGCTTCAGCCAGGTAGGTATGAACCGGTAGGCCGTTGTCATCCTCCATCACCACGTGATACCACGGAGCGGCGCGAAGCTCATCGTTCACCGCCAGCTCATCAGGTGACGGTTCAGAGAGCGAATAAACCGGGTCGATATCCACGACCACTCCGAGATAACCTAACAGGGAATGGCGGACCTGCTGGCCGATACCGAATTTGCTGGCAATCATAGTCACCTCCCGGGAAATCTTCACCTTTGATATAAGGACAGAATTCCACATTTCAAGTTACATGACGCGACAGGCAAACCCTTTCAGATATAGCCCTTCCGGGTAGGTAGCGATCACCGGATGATCGGCTGCCTGACGGAACTGCTCTATAAATTGTATATCACGACCGGCATCAATTGCGGCATCAGCGATGATTTTCTGAAATAAATCGCTGGTCATCAGGCCAGAGCAGGAGAAAGTCAGAAGAACACCGCCCTCATTCAATAACTGAATTGCCAGCATGTTGATGTCTTTATAGCCGCGGCACGCGCCCATTAGCTGACTTTTGTTCTCAACAAACTTCGGCGGGTCCATCACGATAACGTCAAATTTTTCACCGCGATCGCGGTAGGTGCGCAGTAATTTAAAGACGTCATCGCGCACAAACTCAGCTTTGCTCAAATCGAGTTTGTTTAGCTCAACGTTTTTCCGTGCGATATCCAGTGCTTCCTGTGAAGTATCGACACTGACCACCTGGCTACAACCGCCCATCAATGCCGATACTGCGAATCCACCGGTATAAGAGAAGCAGTTCAGCACGCGTTTATTTTCTACATAGCGGCGTGTTGCCAGGCGACTGTCACGCTGGTCCAGGTAGTAGCCCGTTTTGTGCCCGTGTTGAATGTCCACCAGTAGCTTCATGCCATGTTCTTCAATAGGCAGCAGGGCAGGTGGCAGCTCGCCGGTTACTGGCCCCTGGGTCAGCTCCATCCCCTCTTTTTTACGTACTGCCACGTCGCTACGATCGTAAATCGCGCATTCCGGATAGAGCGTTTGTAGGGCGCTGATTAATGCTGCGCGCTGATACTCCGCGCCTGCACTCAGCAGTTGCAGCACCAGAAAATTGCCGAAACGATCAATAGTAATACCCGGCAGGCCGTCAGACTCACCGGCGATTAAACGATAGCTATCGAGACCATCTTTTTTCGCCAGCCAGTCGCGCCACTTTTGCGCCTGTTGTAAGCGGCGGGTGAAAAAGGCAATGTCGATGGATTCTGACGGATCAAACGTCCAGACACGAGCGCGGATTTGCGACGCTGGCGAATAAGCGCCGCGTGCTAACCATTTTCCCTGATGATCAACAATATCGATGGTTTCACCGAGGCTGGCTTTACCTTCCATACGTGCGACGGCACCGGAAAAGACCCACGGATGGCGACGAAGTAATGATTTTTCGCGCCCTTTGGCTAACACTAAACGTACACTCATAATTTACTATTCTGTCGATGCAAAGAAATGGGCGTCATTGTCCGGAGTTTTCCATGGATTTGCAACGCGTCCATTAAGGATAAGGAGAGCGGTGATGTCGAAAGTATGCATAATTGCCTGGGTTTATGGGCGAGTTCAGGGGGTAGGGTTTCGTTATACCACTCAGTACGAAGCGAAAAGGCTAGGGTTAACCGGCTACGCAAAAAATCTTGATGATGGCAGCGTGGAAGTGGTTGCCTGTGGTGATGAAGGGCAGGTGGAAAAATTAATGCAGTGGTTAAAGAGCGGCGGTCCGCGTTCAGCCCGCGTGGAACGGGTGATTAGCGAACCGCATCATCCTTCTGGCGAATTAACGGATTTTCGTATCCGTTAAATGCATTTCACGGGTTTCGGCAGGCCGGCAATTTTGGTGGCTTGCTTTGCCGGGCCTTTCGGGAACAGTCGGTACAGATAGCGGCTGTTACCTTTTTCTTCGCCAAACTTATTCGCCATCGCTTTTACCAGCATACGAATCGCCGGAGACGTATTAAATTCCAGGTAGAAGTCACGCACAAAGCGCACTACTTCCCAGTGTTCAGGCGACAGCGTAATCCCTTCCTTTTCGGCAATCACGGCTGCCAGAGGTTCGCTCCACAGGCTACTCTCTTTGAGATAGCCTTCGGTATCGGTCTCTATCTCTTTACCTTCGAAGATCAACATATTCATTTACTACCTTAGTCAGACTGGCTGCAGTGTAGCAAAAAACAAAGCCCCGCATAAAGCGAGGCTCTGTAAGTGGTATCGGGCGAGATTAATCGCGGCTGGCGAAGCCAAGAATGCTCAACAGGCTCACGAAGATGTTGTACAGCGACACATACAGACTCACCGTGGCACGAATGTAGTTCGTTTCACCGCCATGAATGATGTTGCTGGTTTCAAACAGAATCGCGCCAGAGGAGATCAGAATAAATACCGCACTGATTGCCAGATGCAGGGCAGGCAGTTGCAGGAAGATATTCGCTACCATTCCAATCAACACCACCACAATACCGGCCATCAGCATACCGCCGAGGAAAGACATGTCTTTGCGGGTGGTAAGCACATACGCAGAGCAGCAGAAGAACACTAATGCTGTGCCGCCCAGCGCCATAGCGATTACGTCGCCCATTCCGGCAGACAGGTAAGTGTTCAGAATCGGGCCGAGGATATAACCGAGAAAACCGGTAAAGGCGAACGCGGAGATAATCCCGGTTGGTTTGTTGGCAGTTTTATAGGTCAGGAACATCAGACCATACATCCCTACCAACGTCAGAATCAGGCCCGGAGATGGCAGCATCAGAACCGTACTGGCAGTCGCGGTAATTGCCGAAAAGGCCAGCGTCAGGCTCAGCAGAAAATAGGTATTACGCAGCACCTTATGGGTGCTAAGTAGTGATGTACGGTCATGTGAAGAACTAACTATACGATCCATGGAGTCACTCTCTATGACAGGTGTAATTAATAAAGCAGCATAATGATATTGCCGAAAGCTACCCAGAGGTTTTACCCATCTTTACGCATTTGATCTGGAACAGATTTAGCAAAGACGAGTTTAACCATTGGGAATGGTATAACGGCATGGTGATTTTGACAGGTAAAAGAAAAAGGGGTTAGCATTTAGCTAACCCCTTATCTTATTTGGCGGAAGCGCAGAGATTCGAACTCTGGAACCCTTTCGGGTCGCCGGTTTTCAAGACCGGTGCCTTCAACCGCTCGGCCACACTTCCGGAATGACGCGAACTATAAACATCCCGATGCGTCGTGTAAACCCCCAATTTGTTTGTTTGCCTGAAAAACAGCCAAAATGGTGTTGTTTGCGTGAAATAACAGCAATTTGGGTGTTTCGTCGCCATAAAAACCACTCGTAATCTTCCTGCGCCAGGCTTTTAGGAAAATAAGATCCATTTTTATCGCTAAAAGATAAATCCATACACTTTGTATTGTTTTGTGCAAAACGTTCACTACGCTTTATTAACAATACTTTCTGGCGACGTGCGCCAGTGCAGAAGGATGAGCTTTCGTTTTCTATCTCTCTCGTGAAGCGATAGTTTACCTTGCTACAGGGACGTCGCTTGCCGACCAAAAGCGCCCGGCACTTCAGTCGGTGTCGCAAGGAGAAGAGACGTGCGATATGAATAATGAGGAAACCTTTTACCAGGCTATGCGACGTCAGGGGGTTACCCGGCGGAGTTTTCTTAAATATTGCAGTCTGGCTGCCACCTCGCTGGGATTAGGCGCGGGGATGGCACCGAAGATTGCCTGGGCGCTGGAGAATAAACCGCGCATTCCGGTAGTGTGGATCCACGGTCTGGAATGTACCTGCTGCACCGAATCTTTTATCCGTTCTGCTCATCCGCTGGCGAAGGATGTCATTCTTTCCCTTATTTCTCTCGACTACGACGATACCTTAATGGCTGCCGCTGGTACTCAGGCGGAGGAAGTCTTTGAAGATATCATCACGCAATACAACGGCAAATATATCCTTGCAGTAGAAGGTAACCCGCCGCTGGGCGAGCAGGGGATGTTTTGTATCAGCAGCGGTCGGCCGTTTATTGAGAAACTCAAACGTGCCGCCGCGGGGGCCAGCGCAATTATTGCCTGGGGAACCTGCGCATCCTGGGGCTGCGTACAAGCCGCTCGCCCCAATCCGACGCAGGCAACGCCTATCGATAAAGTCATTACCGACAAACCAATCATTAAAGTCCCTGGTTGCCCGCCGATCCCGGATGTGATGAGCGCCATCATTACTTATATGGTGACGTTTGATCGCCTGCCAGATGTCGACAGAATGGGGCGTCCACTGATGTTCTACGGTCAACGTATCCACGATAAATGCTATCGCCGCGCCCACTTTGACGCTGGTGAGTTTGTCCAGAGTTGGGACGATGACGCCGCTCGCAAAGGTTACTGCCTGTACAAAATGGGGTGTAAAGGGCCAACCACCTATAACGCCTGCTCCTCAACCCGTTGGAATGATGGCGTCTCCTTCCCGATCCAGTCCGGTCACGGTTGCCTGGGCTGTTCTGAAAATGGTTTCTGGGATCGCGGCTCATTCTACAGCCGCGTGGTCGATATTCCGCAGATGGGAACGCACTCTACCGCTGATACCGTGGGCTTAACCGCGCTTGGCGTCGTGGCTGCGGCTGTTGGCGTACATGCAGTCGCCAGCGCGATTGACCAGCGCAGACGTCATAACCAGCAACCAGCAGAGACCGAACAACAGCCAGGCAACAAGGATAAACAGGCATGAGCACTCAGTACGAAACTCAGGGATACACCATCAATAATGCCGGACGTCGCCTGGTGGTCGACCCGATCACGCGTATCGAAGGTCATATGCGCTGTGAAGTGAATATTAACGATCAGAATGTGATCACCAATGCTGTCTCCTGCGGCACGATGTTTCGCGGGCTGGAGATCATTTTGCAAGGCCGTGATCCGCGTGATGCGTGGGCGTTCGTTGAACGTATCTGCGGCGTCTGCACCGGCGTACACGCCCTGGCTTCGGTTTACGCCATTGAAGATGCTATTGGCATCAAAGTGCCGGATAACGCCAATATCATTCGCAACATTATGCTGGCGACGCTCTGGTGCCACGACCATCTGGTGCACTTTTATCAGCTCGCCGGAATGGACTGGATCGACGTACTTAACGCGCTGCAAGCCGACCCGCGTAAAACTTCCGAACTGGCGCAAAGCCTCTCCTCGTGGCCGAAATCTTCTCCAGGTTACTTCTTTGATGTGCAAAATCGACTGAAGAAATTTGTCGAAGGCGGGCAGTTAGGGATCTTCCGCAACGGCTACTGGGGGCACCCGCAGTACAAACTGCCACCAGAAGCCAACCTGATGGGCTTTGCTCACTATCTCGAAGCTCTCGATTTCCAGCGTGAGATCGTCAAAATCCACGCGGTCTTTGGCGGTAAAAACCCGCATCCCAACTGGATTGTCGGCGGGATGCCTTGTGCCATAAATATCGACGAAAGCGGTGCGGTCGGGGCGGTTAATATGGAACGCCTGAACCTGGTGCAGTCGATCATTACCCGCACGGCGGACTTCATTAATAACGTGATGATCCCCGACGCCTTAGCCATCGGCCAGTTCAACAAGCCGTGGAGTGACATCGGCACTGGCCTTTCTGATAAATGCGTCCTCAGCTACGGTGCGTTCCCGGATATCGCTAACGACTTTGGCGAGAAAAGTCTGCTGATGCCTGGCGGTGCGGTGATCAATGGCGATTTCAAAAACGTACTGCCAGTGGATTTAGTTGATCCGCAGCAGGTGCAGGAATTTGTCGATCACGCCTGGTATCGTTATCCCGACGATCAGGTCGGGCGTCATCCGTTCGATGGTATCACCGACCCGTGGTACAACCCCGGCGACGTTAAAGGCAGCGATACAAACATTCAGCAACTGAATGAACAGGATCGCTACTCGTGGATCAAAGCGCCACGCTGGCGCGGTCACGCGATGGAAGTAGGGCCGCTGGCTCGCACGTTAATCGCTTACCACAAAGGCGATGCTGCGACCGTTGAGTCGGTTGATCGGATGATGTCGGCGCTGAACCTGCCGCTTTCTGGCATCCAGTCGACGTTAGGCCGCATTCTGTGCCGCGCCCATGAAGCTCAGTGGGCTGCAAGTAAGTTACAGTACTTTTTCAACAAGTTAATGACCAACCTGAAAAACGGCAATCTTGCCACCGCCTCCACCGAAAAATGGGAGCCTGCGACCTGGCCGAAAGTGTGCCGTGGCGTCGGCTTTACTGAAGCACCGCGTGGGGCTTTAGGCCACTGGGCCGCTATTCGCGATGGCAAAATTGATCTCTACCAGTGTGTGGTGCCGACCACCTGGAACGCCAGCCCGCGCGATCCCAAAGGGCAAATTGGTGCTTATGAAGCCGCACTGATGAACACCAAAATGGCGATCCCCGAGCAACCGCTGGAGATCCTGCGTACCCTGCACAGCTTCGACCCGTGCCTCGCCTGTTCAACGCATGTGCTGGGCGACGACGGTAGCGAACTGATCTCCGTGCAGGTGCGCTAACAGCGAAGGAGAATCATCATGCAAGAGAAAAGCGACAACGTTATCAGCCACTATGTCTTTGAAGCGCCCGTGCGGATATGGCACTGGCTGACGGTGCTGTGCATGGCGGTATTGATGGTCACCGGCTACTTTATCGGCAAGCCGCTGCCTTCAGTCAGTGGTGAGGCGACGTATCTGTTCTATATGGGCTACATCAGGCTAATACACTTCAGCGCCGGGATGATTTTTACCGTCGTCTTGCTGATGCGGATCTACTGGGCGTTTGTCGGCAATCGCTACTCACGCGAGCTTTTCATCGTGCCGGTATGGCGCAAAAGCTGGTGGCTGGGCGTGTGGTACGAAATCCGCTGGTATCTGTTTCTGGCAAAACGCCCGAGCGCTGACATTGGCCATAACCCCATCGCGCAGGCTGCGATGTTCGGCTATTTCCTGATGTCTGTTTTTATGATCGTCACCGGTTTTGCGCTGTATAGCGAACACAGCCAGTACGCCATTTTTGCGCCGTTTCGTTATGTAGTGGAATTTTTCTACTGGACGGGCGGCAACTCGCTGGACATTCATAGCTGGCATCGGCTGGGCATGTGGTTGATTGGCGCATTTGTGATTGGTCATGTTTATATGGCGCTGCGTGAAGACATCATGTCCGACGACACGGTGATCTCCACGATGGTGAACGGCTACCGTAGCCACAAATTTGGAAAGATGAGCAGCGACAAGGAGCGTTCATGAGCGAGCAACGTGTAGTGGTAATGGGGTTGGGCAACCTGCTGTGGGCCGATGAAGGTTTCGGTGTGCGGGTGGCGGAACGGCTGTATGCCCATTATCACTGGCCCGAAAACGTGGAGATTGTCGATGGTGGTACTCAGGGGCTGAACCTGCTGGGGTATGTTGAAAACGCCAGCCATCTGTTGATTCTCGATGCTATTGATTACGGGCTGGAACCCGGAACACTACGAACATATGCCGGAGAGCGCATTCCGGCATATCTCAGTGCGAAGAAAATGAGCCTGCACCAGAACAGTTTCTCCGAAGTATTAGCGCTGGCAGATATCCGCGGACATCTGCCAACACATATTGCCCTCGTCGGGTTACAACCGGCAATGCTCGACGACTACGGCGGTAGCCTTAGCGAGCCTGCGCGGGAGCAACTGCCTGCAGCGGAACAGGCGGCGCTGGTGCAACTGTCGGCGTGGGGAGTTGTGCCACAACGGGCGGAGGAATCGCGTTGTCTCAATTATGACTGTCTGTCGATGGAAAATTACGAAGGTGTTCGCTTGCGTCAGTATCGGATGACGCTGGAGGAGCAGGGATGATTAACGACTCACCTTTTAGTGCGTTGTGGCAACGTATGCTGGCGCGTGGCTGGACGCCGATCACTGAGCCTCGTCTCGATCAGTGGCTTATGCAAGCGCCGGATAGTGTGGTGCTGTTAAGCAGCGATCCGAAACGTACTCCTGAAGTCAGTGATAATCCGGTGATGGTCGCAGAGCTACTGCGTGAGTTTCCAGATTATGCATGGCAAGTGGCAATTGCCGATCTTGAGCAAAGTGAAGCCATCGGAGACAGATTTAGTGTTTTTCGTTTTCCAGCCACATTAGTGTTTACTGATGGTCATTATCGCGGCGTATTGAATGGCATTCACCCGTGGGCAGAGCTGATAAACCTGATGCGCGGCCTTGTCGAATCAAAACAGGAGTGTGATTCATGAGTGAGACTTTTTTCCATCTGCTGGGGCCAGGAACGCAACCTGATGATGACAGTTTCAGCATGAATCCGCTGCCAATTACCTGTCAGGTGAATGATGAACCGAGCATGGCGGCACTGGAGCAGTGTGCTCATAGTCCACGGGTGATTACGCTGTTAAACGATCTACAGCATCAACTAACGCAACGCGTACCGCCATTAGGCGAGGTGCTGGCCGTCGATCTGTTAAATCTCAATGCTGATGATCGCCACTTTATCAATACGCTTCTCGGAGAAGGGGAAGTGTCAGTGCGCATCCAACATATTGACGGCAGTGAAAGTGAAATTCAGGAGGCGATCTTCTGCGGATTGTGGCGAGTACGCAGGCGTAGCGGTGAGCTATTGCTGGAAGACCGGCTGGAGACAGGCTGCGCGCCGCTGCCGTTATGGCAGGCGGCAACGCATAATACGCTGCCGACAGATTCGCTGCTACCACCGCCCATTGATGGTCTGATGAACGGACTGCCGCTGGCTCATGAATTGCTGGCGCATGTGCGTAATCCTGAGGCGCAGCCACATAGTATTAACCTGACGCAGTTGCCTGTCAGCGAGGCTGACAGGTTATTTCTCTCGCGGCTGTGCGGGCCGGGTAATATCCAGATTCGCACTATTGGCTATGGCGAGAGCTATATCAACGCCACCGGTTTGCGACATGTCTGGCATTTACGCTGTATGGATACGTTAAAAGGCCCATTACTTGAGAGTTATGAAATCTGCCCGATACCGGAAGTTGTGCTGGCAGCGCCGGAAGATTTGGCGGACTCCGCGCAGCGGTTGGGCGAGGTGTGTCAGTGGCTTATAGAAAGCGCGCAACAGTGAAAATGGCGGCAAATATCGCTTTCAGTCCTATGAATATCGCAATCAGCGAATACAACCACCTACAAACTGTAAGGATAAAAAGGGAGATCTACTATTAAAGGGTTATTTCCCTCTCTTCGCCTACAGGAGTTCGCATGTGGGATGTTATTGATTTGTCGCGCTGGCAGTTTGCACTGACCGCGCTATACCACTTTTTGTTCGTGCCCCTTACCCTGGGGCTGATTTTTTTGCTGGCTATCATGGAAACCATTTACGTGGTCACCGGCAAAACAGTCTACCGCGATATGACGCGCTTCTGGGGTAAGCTCTTCGGTATCAACTTCGCTCTCGGCGTGGCTACTGGTCTCACCATGGAGTTTCAGTTTGGTACTAACTGGTCATTCTATTCCAACTATGTGGGCGACATTTTTGGCGCACCGCTGGCGATGGAAGCATTAATGGCCTTCTTCCTCGAATCCACCTTTGTCGGTCTGTTCTTCTTTGGCTGGCAACGGCTGAATAAATACCAGCACCTGCTGGTCACCTGGCTGGTGGCATTTGGTTCCAATATCTCCGCATTGTGGATTTTGAATGCCAATGGGTGGATGCAGTTTCCGACCGGCGCGCATTTCGATATCGACACCTTGCGTATGGAGATGACCAGTTTCAGCGATCTGGTCTTTAACCCTGTCAGCCAGGTGAAATTTGTCCATACGGTGATGGCAGGTTATGTGACCGGGGCGATGTTCATTATGGCGATCAGCGCCTGGTACTTACTGCGCGGACGGGAGCGTGATGTCGCTTTACGTTCGTTTGCTATCGGTTCGGTCTTTGGCACACTGGCGATAATCGGCGCGCTGCAACTTGGAGACAGTTCTGCCTATGAAGTCGCACGCGTTCAGCCGGTAAAACTGGCGGCAATGGAAGGGGAGTGGCAAACCGAACCGGCACCTGCGCCGTTCCATCTCATTGCCTGGCCGGAACAGGATCAAGAGCGTAACGCTTTTGCCATCAAAATCCCTGCGCTGTTAGGGATCCTCGCCACTCACTCATTAGATAAGCCTGTACCAGGGTTGAAAAATTTGATGGCTGAAACTTATCCACGATTGCAACGCGGGCGTATGGCCTGGCTGCTGATGCAGGAGATTTCGCAAGGCAACCGCGAGCCGCATGTACTGCAAGCATTTCATGAGCTGGAAAACGATCTCGGTTATGGCATGTTGCTCTCCCGCTATGCGCCGGATATGAATCATGTCACACCTGCGCAGTATCAGGCGGCTATGCGCGGTGCTATTCCACAAGTTGCGCCGGTGTTCTGGAGTTTCCGCATCATGGTGGGCTGCGGTTCGCTGTTGTTACTGGTAATGCTGATTGCGCTCGTTCAGACGCTGCGCGGCAAAATCGACCAGCATCGTTGGGTGCTGAAAATGATGCTCTGGAGTTTACCGCTGCCGTGGATTGCCATTGAAGCAGGGTGGTTTATGACCGAGTTTGGCCGTCAGCCGTGGGCGATTCAGGACATTTTGCCAACATACTCCGCGCACTCTGCCTTAACCACAGGACAACTGGCTTTTTCACTGATCATGATAGTAGGGCTTTACACCCTGTTCTTAATCGCTGAAGTCTACCTGATGCAGAAATATGCCCGTCTGGGGCCAAGCGCGATGCAGAGTGAACAACCGACGCAGCAGCAGGGGTAAAGGAGAGAATCATGTTTGATTATGAAACATTGCGCTTCATCTGGTGGCTACTGATTGGCGTGATTCTGGTGGTCTTTATGATCTCCGACGGATTTGACATGGGGATCGGTTGCCTGCTGCCGCTGGTGGCGCGTGATGATGATGAACGCCGGATAGTGATTAACAGTGTTGGCGCACACTGGGAAGGCAACCAGGTCTGGTTAATCCTCGCGGGAGGGGCATTATTTGCCGCCTGGCCCAGAGTTTACGCCGCTGCGTTTTCTGGATTTTATGTGGCGATGATCCTGGTGCTGTGCTCGCTGTTCTTCCGCCCGCTGGCCTTTGATTATCGCGGAAAAATCGCGGATGCACGCTGGCGTAAAATGTGGGATGCCGGGCTGGTCATCGGTAGTCTGATACCGCCGGTCGTCTTCGGTATCGCGTTTGGCAATTTGTTACTCGGCGTGCCGTTTGCTTTCACGCCGCAATTACGCGTGGAGTACCTCGGTAGCTTCTGGCAATTACTGACGCCATTCCCACTACTGTGCGGTTTGCTCAGTCTTGGAATGGTGATTTTGCAGGGGGGCGTCTGGCTGCAACTAAAAACAGTCGGTGCTATTCACCTGCGTTCGCAACTGGCGACCAAACGCGCGGCTCTGCTGGTGATGCTCTGCTTTTTGCTGGCGGGGTACTGGCTGTGGGTTGGTATTGATGGCTTCGTATTGCTCGCTCAGGATGTTAACGGTCCATCCAATCCGTTAATGAAACTGGTTGCGGTATTGCCTGGTGCCTGGATGAATAATTTTGTTGAATCGCCGGTATTGTGGATCTTCCCGCTGCTGGGTTTCTTCTGCCCGTTGCTGACGGTGATGGCGATTTATCGTGGTCGCCCCGGTTGGGGATTTCTGCTGGCGTCATTGATGCAATTTGGCGTGATTTTCACGGCAGGCATCACGCTGTTTCCATTTGTTATGCCTTCGAACATCAGCCCGATCTCCAGCCTGACGCTGTGGGATAGCACCTCCAGTCAACTGACGTTGAGCATTATGTTAGTAATTGTGCTGATATTTTTGCCTATTGTGTTGCTCTACACTGTGTGGAGCTACTACAAAATGTGGGGGCGTATGACAACTGAAACTCTCCGCCATCACGATCATGAGCTGTACTAAGGAGGGATGAACAATGTGGTATTTATTGTGGTTCGTCGGCATTTTGTTGATGTGTTCACTCTCCACCGTGGTGTTGGTGTGGCTGGAACCGCGTCTAAAAGGTTGATTTGACGCACAACGAACATAGGCCGGATAAGACGCGTCAGCGTCGTATCCGGCAATAATGCGAAACATGAAAAACGGAAACCTGGCGATGAAAGCGATATTGCTCCCCTTTTTTTCTCTTCTGCTTCCGTTAACACCACTACCTGCATACGCTCAGAGTGAGCCGGAACTGAAATTGGAGAGTGTGGTGATTGTCAGCCGTCATGGCGTGCGTGCCCCCACTAAATCTACGCAACTCATGCAGGAAATTACTCCAGACACATGGCCAGGTTGGCCGGTGAAACTGGGTTGGCTGACACCACGAGGCGGTGAGCTGATCTCTTATCTCGGACATTACCAACGCCAGCGTCTGGTGACTGACGGTTTGCTGGCAAAAAATGGCTGTCCGAAACCAGGTCAGGTGGCGATTATTGCTGATGTCGACGAACGCACCCGTAAAACAGGCGAAGCCTTTGCCGCCGGGCTGGCTCCCAATTGTGCAATAACCGTACATACCCGGTCAGACACCGCCAGTCCCGATCCGCTATTTAACCCGCTGAAAACCGGTGTCTGCCAACTGGATAAAGCGAACGTGACTGAAGCTATTCTTAACAGGGCAGGCGGCTCGATCACTAACTTTACTGATCATCGGCAAACGGCATTTCACGAACTGGAGCGGGTGCTTAATTTCACGCAATCAAGTCTGTGCCTCAAACGAGAGAAACAAGACGAAAGTTGTTCATTGACGCAAGTATTGCCGTCTGAACTGAAAGTAAGTACCGATAACGTTTCATTAACCGGTGCGGTGAGTCTGGCATCAATGCTGACGGAGATATTTCTCCTGCAGCAGGCACAGGGAATGCCGGAGCCTGGTTGGGGACGAATTACTGATTCACACCAGTGGAACACCTTGCTGAGTCTGCATAATGCGCAGTTTTATCTGCTGCAACGTACCCCAGAAGTGGCCCGTAGCCGTGCCACGCCCTTGTTGGATTTGCTCCTGACGGCGCTGACGCCACATAATCCGCAAAGGCAGAGCTATGGTGTTACGCTACCGACTTCGCTGCTGTTTATTGCCGGGCATGATACTAACCTGGCGAATTTAGGTGGGGCACTGGGACTTAACTGGACGCTGCCGGGCCAACCGGATAACACCCCGCCGGGAGGTGAACTGGTATTTGAACGCTGGCGGCGGCTAAGTGATAACAGTCAGTGGATTCAGGTTTCGCTGGTATTCCAGACCTTGCAGCAGATGCGTGATAAAGCCCGTCTGTCGCTTGATACGCCGCCAGGGGAAGTGAAGTTGACGTTGGCCGAGTGTGAAGAAAGAAACGCGCAGGGCATGTGTTCACTGGCGGATTTTACGCAAATCGTGAATGAAGCGCGTATTCCGGCCTGCAGTTTATAGTGCATAAAAAAGGGCATTCAGTTATCTGAATGCCCTCAGTTTTACTCTTTCTCTGAGTAACTATAACCGTAATAGTTATAGCCATAACTGTAAGCGGTACTTGCGCGTTTAACCACACCGTTGAGGATAGCGCCTTTAATATTGACGCCCGCCTGTTCCAGACGTTGCATTGACAAGCTCACCTCTTTGGCAGTGTTCAAACTAAAACGGGCGACTAGCAGGCTGGTGCCGACATAGCGTCCCACTACCGCGGCATCACTCACTGCAAGCATCGGTGGCGTATCGACAATCACCAGATCGTAATGGTTGTTCGCCCATTCCAGTAATTGACGCATCCGATCACGCATTAGCAGTTCTGATGGATTAGGTGGCACCTGACCATGGGTAATCACGTCAAATCCACCTTTACCAAAATGCTGAATCACGTTGCCGATCTCATCCTTACCTGCCAGATATTCTGACAAGCCATGTTCGTTACCCACGGTAAACAGGTTATGCGAATAACCACGGCGTAAGTCGGCATCAATGAATAACACTTTTTGATCGGACTGGGCGATCACCGCCGCCAGGGTAGAGCTGACAAATGTTTTACCACTGTCTGGCGTCGCACCGGTGATCATAAGAATGTTATTCTCAGTCTCCATCATAGCGAAGTGCAGGCTGGTACGTAGTGCACGAACCGCTTCTACAGCAGAATCCGCCGGGTTATCCACTGCCAGGAAGGGGATATTTTTAGTACGGTGGCGCTGCTGATTAGAAAATAAACTTTTCTTGCGCAAACGGGTACGCTTATCCAGCCATTCTGACATCGGGACAGTGGCATAAACGCTGATTCCGTGTTCTTCTAGCTGTTCCGGCGCTTCTACACCACGACGCAACATCGCGCGCGCCAGCACGGCACCCACCGAAATAAACAGGCCGAGAATAAACCCAAGCACCACATTTAACGCTTTTTTCGGTTTCACTGGCTGCGGCTGAGTGACTGCCGGGTCGATAATCCGCACGTTACCAATCGCACTGGATTTCGAAATATTCAACTCTTGCTGGCGGTTAAGCAATTGCAGATATACTGCACGGCCCGCTTCTACGTCACGGCTTAAACGCAATACTTCCTGCTGGGTGGAAGGCATTGCCGATACCCGCTTATTCAGGCGTTTACGTTCTTGCTCCAGCGTCTGGCGTTTTTCCAGCAACGCACGATAGGTCGGGTGATCTTTCTTATACAGTTGGGAGATCTCTGCCTCGCGGAAGGTCAGCTCATTGAGTTGATTATCAACGTTAACAATCTGCTCAAGAACGGCTTTGGCTTCCAGGTTAAGGTCAACCGAATCGCGTTGCTGGCGATAGACGTTGAGTTTTTCTTCCGCCTGGTCCAGCTCGCTGCGCACTTCAGGCAGTTGGCGCTGTAAGAATTCAAGGCTTTGTGAATCCTGCGCCGCCTGGCGAGCGATATTCTGTTGCAAATAGTTGTTTGCAATGCTGTTCAGAATACGGGTAATCAACTGGGGATCGTCGCCGGTCATGGTGAGCTCCAGCATCCCGCTTTCTTTACTGCGTTCGCTAACGGTAAAGGTTTCCTGCAACGCGTTAATCGCTTCCAGTTCGGTACGCTGGCTCAGGATAAACTGCGTTCCAGGTTCGGCCTTAATGTCCGCGATAGTCAACGCAACGCCATTTTTTTCCAGACGCTGACCGACCATACCGTTGACGGTAAACCCTTCACCTTCCAGCGTATAGTGGCCGTTTTCCCCAACAGTCAGCGTCAGTTGCTGATCCTGACCATTCAGTTGCGGAATATGCATCCAGCTAATCGCCAGTTCACCGGGGTTTTCTTTGGTTAATCTCGCCCAGCCGCGACCAACAATCGGAAAATACTTCTGCTCAACAATATTACGCAGATTCAGTTCAGCAATGGTTTTGCCAAGAATCATGCGCGATTGCAGCAGTTGGATCTCCGGCGCTGACTCCGGCGATGAGTTAGGGATCATATCGCTCAGGCCGCTGAGAATGGCGTTGCCTTGTTTCTGCTCAACCTGAATCAGCGTATCCGCCTGATAAATCGGCGTGCTTAATAGTGAGTCGGCGACAGCTACCAGCGTGAACAACACGGTCACACTGATAATAAACTTACGGTGATCCCATAACTCGCCGACCAGACGAAGCAGATCGATCTCATTTTCCTGAGTGCTACCTGGCGACGTATTCATATTTTTAGTTGTCATCGTATTTTATAAACTCAAATTACCGGCTGAGACGCTTCGCCCATTCATGACTGGCGCGCTCCAACATGCCGTAAACATGTTCAAATGCGTTCTGGCTTTTGCGATAAGGATCGGGGATCTCTTTTTGCTCCAGCCATTGCCCAAATAACATCGTCTTCCCACGGACTTCGGGAGCTATCGCGGTAACCTGAGCAATATGTTCTGATTCCATTGCCAGAATCAGATCGTAATTTCGTGCCATATCAGCGGTGAGCTGACGGGCGGCGTGACCTTCAAGCGACACGCCATGATTAGCAGCAACATCTGCCGCTGTTGCATCTGCAGGGTGTTTTACCAGACCATGAACACCTGCTGATTTGACTTTTACTCCTGGCAGACGTTTACGCAGCAAGCGCTCGCCAATGGGCGAACGGCAAATGTTGCCAGTACAAACCACCAGGATAGAGTTAAATTTTAGTTGGGCCATGTTTGAATCCACCGTGAAGTCTCTGTCAGGTCATGCACCCCGGAAATCGTCGGTACCAGCAGAGAAATCACACGGTTCCAACGAGCCAGCGGTGCAGTAGTGACATAAACAATGTCGTAAGGTTCAAGCTGGAATTCCGTTCCGAGTATCATTGCTGATGCGTCCTTCGCATTCAGCTGATAAATATTGGCGATTTTGCCATTCTGCTTGTTCTGCGTTGCACGAATAACAAAAATCCCCGTCGCATCGGCGACATCCTGATTCATACCTTCGGCGTTGCCTAAGGCTTCCGCCAGCGTCATACCGCTGCGGTCCATTTTCAGCGTGCTCTGTTTACCCACTTCGCCCATCACGAAGACTTTCAGGTCATCGTTGCGCGGAATGAATAAAATATCGCCCGGGTGCAGCAGTTTGTTCTGACGCAAGTCGCCACGCTGCATCAGCGCATAGAGGTTCACTTTGGTCTTCACGCCATTCTGGGTGAGTACCACGTTGCGCCAGTCAGCATCTGCGGTCAGACCGCCCGCGGCGTTAATCGCATCCATAATGGTTAGTGGGATATTGGTAATCGGTTGCTGGCCAGATTTACTCACTTCGCCGGTAACGTATGCTTTTTGCGAACGGAACGCTGCGACGCTGACATCGACCTGCGGGCTTTCAATAACTGCATCCAGGCGCGCGGTAATTTCATCGCGTACCTGGGTGAGGGTTTTTCCAGCCACTTTCAGGCGACCAATATAGGGATAGAAAATCGCGCCATCGGCGTTAACCCAGTTACCCGTATCACTGGCGCTACGGTATTGCCCCGCGGGAGTGGTCAGTTCCGGGTGATCCCAGACCGTAACCATCAGCACATCGCCAATGCCGATGCGATATTCATAGTTTGCGATTTGTTGCTCCAGCTCCGGGTTAGCCTGCGACATAATCGGCTTTGCGCGTAGCTGCTCAATCAACCCAGGTGTGACAGGATAGATATTGACCATTTTGTCCAGGTCATACTGATTGTCAGGTAACTCGATGACATCCTTATTACTGGTCGATAAATTCTGACCAGGAACAAGGGTACATGCTGTCAAAGACAGAACAGCCAATGTCAGTACCGAAAACTTAAAAATGTTATTTTTCATTGGGTTATATTTATCAGTCAATGTAACGTTATGAATCGCGCCAGGTTATTGTCCAACCGGTACTTCTCGCTCTGCCGTCATTGGATAGAGCTGGTATTTGCGTGACAGCATTTGCCCACCGTCACGCGTCAATGGTGTCCACGAAACCACCGCGCGGTTGCGGTTAGGTCCAATGGTCATCAAGTCGAACGGAATCGAGATATAAAAACCTTTGCTAAAGCCGCCTTCGCCGTAGTCATCTTTCGACACGTTACTGATAGCTGCCCAGACCCCTACCGCCACGCCGCTATCAAAGCGTTTGGCGACGTCGATAGTTGCCCCTTTGTCTTTTGCCAGGTATTGCCCAACGCTGAGTTTCATCAGCACTCCGTTGAGCGTCGGCGGGTTCCAGTAAGCCGTCACGAAACCTGTTGGCGTGGAATAATCGGTGAAGCGCATCATGTTGTCCCAGTCACGCTGCTTCACGTAGTTAACGTCCACACCCAGCGCCCAACTGGCATCAAGCGGACGATAAAGCAGCTCGGAACCCACACCGGCATACATCGTTTCCAGATAACCGCCATACACCTGGCCATAGAAACCGTTGCCTAAGTCGGCAAAGTAGTTAGCCTGCAAGTTGTTGAGATAGACGTCATTGCGAACGTAATCACGAATATGTGTGCGCACGCGGGGCAGAGTAGAGTCTGCAGGTAACAGCGAAGACTTAAACTTGTCGTAGTTGTTGTAAATATTGGTGAAAATACCGCCATCAAACAGCAGGTGATCGGTAAACCAGTAACGGGCGCTGGACATCAGCCCCAACTGGAACATATAGAAATCTTCCGGACCGCCCAGCGACTGCGAAAGTGTTGGGTTGAAAGAGTAGCTAAACCGATCTTCACGAATACGGTAGCCCCGACCAAAGGCAGAAAGATCTTCAGCCTCAACGCGCTGTTGTTGCAGTTGCTCTGGTTTACCCGGCGCAGTGCCCGCCAGTTGTTTACGCAGGCTGGCTACGTCGGTTTCGGTAGTTACCATCGCCATATGCTCACGCTTTTGCGTCACACTAATCTTCTCGACACCTTGCGGCAGGTTATTTACCAGAATCCGGTTGGCGCGATCAACTGCTTCGCGTGAGTCACGATATTTATATTGCTGACCAGACATATAAAGCGTCTTATCACGCAGTTGAATTTCTGGCGCGTCAAAGCCTGCGTTGTACTTCAGCGCAGTAAGTTGGTTCGCTACCGTGGTGTACTGCAACCCTTCAGACTCTGGCGCAGGCTGCCAGGCCGGTTTTGGTGTATCGCGCAGGGCAGGGCGCAATTCGTTGAAATTGGTCCGTAAAGTGAAGCCAAACATCAACGTGTTACCACGTTCATAACTCAGGTTAAGATCTGCCCAGTTGGCAGCGCGATAAACTGCGCCAACGTTGAAATGACTTGCTTGCGGCAGTTTGCCAGCAAAATCATTCTGGTAATTGTTGCCGTCGTATTCGAGTTTCAGACGCAGGGGATTCCACGGCGTTTGATACTCAATACCGCCAAAAATGGAGGCCGGGCCACGAAAGATGTCGCTAAAGCTGATATCGCCTGCATCGTGGGATTCAGCACGATGACAATATTTATCGCTCACCCGGCAAAACGGGTTGGTAATATTGCCCGCATTCCCGGCATAACCCCAAGCCATCCCGAGAGTGAGATCAAACGGCCCCGCTTGCTTGCTGGCCACCAGATACTCACCGTCAAACAGACCCGTACCCGCAATATCACGTTTACCAAACGCCACTTGCGGTAGCCAGTAACCTTCTTCCCACAGACGAAGTTTAAAATCGAAAGATTTATCTTTGTATGACTGATCGCCGCTGAAATCTTCCCACTGGCTATATTTGCGCGTGCGCACATCCGTATAACGAATAGTTCCTTCCAGCCACGGGAACAGCGCTATGGACGTGGAGTAGAAACGGTATTGGTCGTTATCCCGGTAGTTGACGCTAAATTCACCTTCCGGCGCGATGCGTGCATTAGGCATCTGCAACAATCCTGTGCCGCCAAAGTCTGATTGCGATGAACCCAGCGGATCCGGGTAGGTAAACACTTCTGCATGACAGGCACTGGAGACAGCAATAGCCAGGCAGCTTAAAAGATAAGAGTTCTTCTTCATCAGTCAGGAACACGTTGCGTTAAAACAGACACAATCTGGTCATTTAAATCAGCATACTTTTTGGGCAGAACATGTGCGGGAAAACCCAACCAAAGCTGGCTGCCTGGCGGTGGTTCCATATGCCTTTTATTCCACAGAGCGACAGGGGCGACGACAGTCTCACCCTCAGGCGTAATAACGATAACGTTATTCTTGTCTGCGCCTGCCAGACGGGTATGATCTTGTAGATAATCGGTAACACTATGGCCCGTCTGCCAGGGCAGTTGCCCAGCCCCGGAAACAGCGCCCAGCAGAGTGATAGTCACCGGACGCTGTACGGTATAGAGCGTATAGTCACCGACCAGTGGGGGATTGCTGTTCTCATCGACTCGCACAAAATCAGGGTCCAGTTTGACCGGTAAGCGGCCAGTGATATTGAGATTGAGCAACTGCTGGCGCACGAATTTAATCGTGGTCGCCACATCATCATCAGCTTCTGCTTCCCAGGAAGTCAGTTGTGCCATGACATGTTGATAGTCTTTAATCGCTTTGTTTTTTGCTGCGGAGTCGGTCAATAGAGCTCCAGGCCACCAGAGGCGATCGCGCAACTGCGGTTGTGTCACCAACTGGACAACATTCTCCACGGGGCCAACGGAAAGTGTCTGTTGTTCGCCAGGTAGATAAATAGTCACCGTTCCTTGCGCAAAGGCATGGGGCGTCATCACGTAAAGTACGCTGGCAATGAAATACGACTGTAATTTATTCATGGTGCGGGTTTAAGAAACGTCATTTCCACGGGAATTACCCCTGCGCCTAACATTTGCCGACTTTGACGAACTTGGCCAGTAGCCGAATCGACCCAGAATGTGTTCTGCCATTGCTTTTCCGGTTGCGTAGACGTTACGTCTTCCTGCCAGACATTGCATAACACATCGCGACCCGCAATATTCAGCGTCTCCAGTCCAACAAAGGAAAAAGTAGAGCTGACGGTCGCAGAGCGAAAATGGTTGTCTTCACTCCAGAGAATTTCTCGTGTCCAGCGACTGCCATCTTTTAATGCCAGCGCGTTACGCAGAGGATCCTGCCAGGAATTTGTCACTTCCAGCAGATTATTATTAAGTTTGACGGTTTTTAAAAGACGTCCATTGTGGGTAACCAACATGGCGTTATCCTGGGATAACCATTTGCTTTTTTCTTGTTCTATATATCCCAGCACCACAAATATTCGTTGCCCATTATTCAGGCGTAAATACATGGTGGAATAAGGCAACGCCTGGATGTGTTGATCCGCTACGATGATATCCTGATTATCGAGAATGCTGGCACGAAATGTATCGACCATACTTTGCTGGCTGTGAATACATCCCACCAGAAATAGTGCGAATATCGATAAAATAAGAGGGCGCACCTTTAATCCTTGAAAGGTTAATTTAAAAAATGCAAATCTCTAAAACCCGGTGGGAATATCGCAACCGGGCATTATTTAACTTAAGTTTCGACGATTTCAGGCAGAATTAACGCGTAGTAGACGTCGTGGTCGAAGTATTGTGAGAACCGCCGTCGCCATTGTCGTTTGCTGCTACTACTGCCAGGGTCGCTACACCAACAGCCGTTGCCACACCTACAGCAGTTGCTGTGCCGATAGCGCCAGCAGCCACGCCGCCAGTGGTTGCGGCAGTTGTTGTTGCGCCGGTAGTGGTCGCCGTTGTGCCAGTAGTACCAGTCGTTGTCGTGCTCGCCTCGGCTGCGTTTTCTGCTCCAGGTGCAGCAAACGCAGCTGGCGTCGTCAACATGAAGGCCATAAAGATTGCAGAAAGCTTGTGTTTCATAACTTTTCCTTTATTCATCGCATGAACAATACGTACGCTTGAGATCAGGATTGTCAACTTTGAGTATAACATCCTTGTGGAACCTCTCTTTCCACATACAGCCGGCACAATAAACCGCGAGTGGGAAAGGCGCGCAAAGGGAAATATAAGGTTGTTAACGATTTCCCTCTGGAAATACGACTTGCGAGCATAAGATAAATCTCAGAAAAATACAAATTAAAGATGAGAAAATAGTTAAGAAAGCCACTAATTATTGCTGATGATATAGTTACGCGCAGTATTATAATCGCGAATTAAATGGCGTTTATAGCTATTAGCCGCGGACAGGTTCGGTTTATTGGGTTAATTACATGGAGGAAATATAACTCAGGTTACAATGCAGTTATTGATTGTTTGGCTATATAAATAGAAACAAATCAGAATTCAGAGCCATATTAAGAGAGATAAACATTTGCCGCTGTTGGTCCACGCAGGCCATTAACGCGGCAAAACTCTACGCGTAACCCTGGTATAAGTACTTCTGCGTCGCGGGGGCTGAATGCGGAAATATGGACCTGGACTTCTTTACGACCGTCGGAGGGGATGATGAATCCTTTGCCGCTTTTGCGATCAAAGGTTTTGACAATTCCTGTCATTTTACGGGACAAACAAATTCCTTACTAAAAATACTGCGCTGCACTATACGGTTTTAAAAAAATAAAGCCAGCGATATTTAAGACCGCCGGACGGCTAAAATAAATTTGCTTAATTATGTGTATCATGCGTTAATAGCTGCGTCGGTTTGAAAGACAGACAGCATACAAAGTAGTTTACTAAAGCAGTTCTCATTATCAGGCATTATCCCCTTCTTTTGAGTCTCTCTCCTGAACACTAAGTAGTTTCTGTATTAAAGCCCTGTTTGCCGAAAGGCCCAAAATGAAGGAAGTAAAATATGTCTAATAAAATGACTGGTTTAGTAAAATGGTTTAACGCAGATAAAGGTTTTGGCTTTATCACTCCTGATGATGGCAGCAAGGACGTCTTCGTTCATTTCACCGCCATCCAGAGCAATGAATTCCGCACTCTGAATGAAAATCAGAAAGTCGAATTTTCTATTGAGCAGGGGCAACGTGGTCCCTCGGCAGCGAACGTTGTTGCGCTCTAAGGTTGCCGTTATTACTCAACATCTCCATTTCCGCTGTCCATGTTGTCATGGTTCACAGTACCGCACATCGGCATTCGATGTGACGGAGCGAAATCCTTTGGGAGCTAAGTGTATTTTCTGTAAATCGACGATGATCACCTTTGATAACGTTGCTTTACAAATACGCACAGACCATGCGCCACTGGATTTCACAAAATAATATCAGGCTCCCTCGCGGAGCCTTTTTTATATCTTCTGTTTGCACTCATCCCTGTATGCATATTGAGCGATAACCTACTGATTATTGAATCTTTCAGGCAGATAGCTTATAACTTTTGTTACCTGAACAGGGAACCAACACCTTACTGGCGTGTTGCTGCCTTTTAAGACCAGAAGAGGTTAACAGTGAATATTGAAGAGCTAAAAAAACAAGCCGAAACAGAAATCTCCGACTTTATTGCGCAAAAAATCACCGAGTTAAACAAGAGCACAGGGAAAGAAGTCTCTGAAATTCGCTTCACCGCGCGGGAGAAAATGACCGGGCTTGAAGGCTATGACGTCAAAATCCAAATAATGTGATTTTGTGGACATCACCCCAGCACGAGGTGATGTTCCGCTTGTCACTCTGTTAATGACCAATCATTGCCGCCCGTGGAATTAAGCGTCGGTACAATTCCTCTGGCACCGGGCTTTGCCATACACCTGCATACATCGCGTAACCAATCACCGCGAACATAATTCCCAATATCAGTAGTGTTATTAGCCAGCCAGATAACGCAAAAGTTTTTTTATTTATCGCGGGGTTTCGCAGCGAAAAAGTTAATGTTGAGGCGACCGGGCATGACTCGATGCAGGTCATACAGCCGGTACATTCCACCGTTCTAACCTGGATTAATTTATCGACAGGGATCCGTGACGGACAATTATTTGCGCATTTGCCGCAGTCGATACAACTTTCGGCATTGCGACGAATCTTAAACGGCGATAATAGCGAAACCAGTCCCATTAACGCGCCATACGGGCAGAGATAACGACACCAGGCATGGCGAATAAACAGGCTGGCAATCAGCAAAACGATCACGCTGATTAACGTCGCTGTCCCCATATGACGAAAGAAATCGAGCATTTTAACATCCATCACCACGCTGTAGGGCGATAGCATAAAATAGTGAATCGCCTGAGCGGGCATGAATAACGCGATATAGAGAAAAAAACTCAACAGCAGATATTTCGCCGCACGCAGAGGAATATCCAGCCAGAGAGGAAGGGTAAATTGCCGACCAAACAGTTTTTTCCCCAGATCGCCAATTAACTCAGATAGCGTACCAACCGGGCATAGCCACGAACAAAAGGCTTTTTTCAGCAGCAAGCTGATAATGATAAAAGCGACCAGCAACAGCATCGCGGCGGCGTGCACGGAAGGTAACTGGCCTGTTTCAAGGCTGTATTTCAGATTCATCAGACCGGCAATAGGGAGCCAGCCTTCAATACCACCTGGCCTTGCGATAAAAGGCGTACTACCTGCCGTTTCGTAATAGCGCACCCAATACCAGGAGGTGATGGCAATATAAATATTGATTGCCAGCAGTAATAATTGCGTCGCTTTACGCCAGGTCGTGGCATTGCGCCAGTCATTCCACGGTAATTTACCGCCCGTTGTGCCTGGCCGCCGCTGCCAGCGGATTCTTTTTTTCTCAGCCATGATTTTGCCAGTCCATTAAGTTGCATGCTAAATGCTACTATTCTAAGTCTTCTTATCTGGCTGATATTGATTCAAATCGCGTTCAGGTCTTTCTTATTCAACCACTCTTCCAGAGCCGCGATACTGCGTGTAATTTCTTCGCGCGGCAGGAGAGCGGCTAATGGTTCCCGCTCAAGTTGCCCGCACAACTGGCTGGCACTGCGCATTCCCAGACTGGCGCAACTACTTTTTAGCTGGTGCGCAGCGCGTTTGATTTTCTCGCTGTCGTGTCTGGCGCGAGCAGTGTCTATTTCATCAAGAAGCGGCAGGGTATGTTGTTTAAATAATGTCAGCCATTCGTGGATCTTATCCGCTCCCATTAACTGTGCATCTTCATTGAGTTGCGATACATCCAGCGGCTGATCGTTATTTTTTTGCTGGTGGAGATAGTGCGCCAGTAACTGACCGAGCACTTCACGCGGCACCGGTTTAGGGATAATTCCGCGAAATAGCGAACTGGTACGCTGGCGCAACGTTTCGTCGATGACATGGGCGCTAAAGCCAATCAAAACCAGCGACGGATATTGCAGCGAAAGTTGCCTGGCAAGTGTAATGCCGTCGATATCCGGCAGATCAAAATCCACCAGCGCGGCAGCAAACGATTCACTATTTTGCAGCGTCTCTAAATCCTGCGTGGCATTTCCAACGGCAGTGACCTGAGCACCACTGGTGTTCAGTATTTCGATGGTAATACGCTGCGTTAGCGGGTTATCTTCAATTAACAGCAAGCGTAAACCATCCAGATGCACCGCCTGATTGACTATTTTAGGTGCTGGCGCGGTGGCAACGCGTAACGGTAACCGTAAGCAAAAACAGCTTCCAACCCCCGGCGTGCTTGTGGCGATCAGTTCGCCGCCCATCGCCTGGGCCAGGCTGGTACTGATCGTCAACCCCAGTCCACTGCCGCCGCGTTTACCACTCACCTGAACAAATGGCTGGAAGATATCAGCCAGTTTCGCGGGATCAATACCACAGCCGCTGTCTTCCACTTCGACCAGCCATTGTTCGCCATCAGTGCGGCTACGCAGGACAATCTGCCCCTCGTCAGTGAAACGCAGGGCATTACTCAACAAATTGGTAATAACCTGGCGAATACGTCGCGGATCACCCATTAACGCGGTCGGTACATCGTCGGCAATTTCCGTTGCCAGTCGAATCGGACGACCTTTCACCCGCCCGCTCATTAATTGCAGGGTACTTTCCAGCAGCGGGCGCGGTTCATACGGTTCATCGCTGACCGAGACATTCTTGCCACCTGCTTCGATAGCCGAATAATCGAGAATATCGTTAAGGATGGTCAGCAATGATTCGCCAGAATCGGTAATTGCCCGCAAATCATCACGCTGGGCGTTAAGCGCCGGGTTATCCGCCAGCAGTTGAGCGGTGCCGAGAATGCCGTACAGCGGAGTGCGGATCTCATGGCTCATTGCCGCCAGAAACGCCGATTTTGCCTGACTGGCTTTTTCTGCTTCCGCCCGTGCCAGCCGGTGTTCTACTACCAGTTCCTGCAATTCGGCAGTGCGCGCTTTGACCTGCGCTGCCAGTTGTTCGCGGTGGCGATTAAGCGCATGAACACTACTGCGAAAAGCATCCATCAGCCGCCCGATGGTATCCAGCTCCCGCACGCCAGCGGTTTCCGGGAAAGGGGAGTCGATATCGCCGTCCAGCAGGCGTTGCAGTGCCTGCGTTTGTTCGGCAAGTGGGCGCGTGACTGAACGATAAACCACGCGCCAGAGGATCAGAATCAAAGAGCAAAGGGAAACGACGCCCAGGAGTAGCAGATTAAACCGCACATGTTCACTGGCGCTTTCCAGATGTGTCAGTCCGACCCGATTACGTTGTTCAATGGTTGCGACTAACTGATTAACCTCGTTGCTGAACTGCGTAAACTGCACAATATTATTTTGCGTCAGCGTCTGCAGGTGAGTATTAAGCGTATTTTCCCGTTGGTACAGCGCCAGTAATTCGACATATCGCTGTACTGTCTCCAGCGCCTTTTCAGCCTGCGCGCGAATCGGGGGAGCTTTAATGCGTCGTTGTTGAAGTTGCACCCTGTTAAGGGCGTTTTTCAGTTGAACAGGTAGTCTGTTGTTATTTTTTTCACTCTTCTCCAGCTCCAGTTTCATAACGAAATGCTGTATTTGCAGAGCGCTAAAGCGCATTTCGTGCATCTGCCTGACGTACTCACGATCGCCAGAAATCCATTGCTCGACGGCGCTCTCCGCCGGCCTGCCATGATTGTGGCCAAACACACTTTCCGGGCCAGACTGGGGCGTTGCGGTGGCGATTGCTATGTAATGGGTCTGGGATTGTGCGATATTGGCGATTTCTCCGGCAGCGGCGACGATTTGCTGGCTGAGTTGTTGCTGTTGATCGTGTAGTTTCAGCCGCTGGCCGACCAGTTCACCCTGCTGGCGTAGCGAGCGGTCAGTCTCATTGGCTTGCCGTTCAATGGCTATCGTGTCAAACCCTTTCTCGCGCAGGCCCTGTAACAGGCTGTCAATTTTCAGCTTCTGCGCCGATAACATCCTCCCCTGGAATTGCCACATCTCTGCGCTATCCGTATTGTTCAAATTTTGGGCGGTAAAGAGCTCCCACGCGCTGGCCTCACTCAACTGACGAGCCATATTCATGGTCGGGATCAGAGCCAGAGTATTGGTCTGGGCGCTTTGGGTGAAAACGCGCAGGTTATACCAACCTACAAAGATACTCACCAGAGTCAGCAATGCCATCAGGGCAAACGCCATCCACAATCTTTTGGCCAGAGTGAAAATCATCGTTGGTGCACCACATTACCTGAACCGGTGGATTAATAGACTTCAGCGGCTAAGAAATATCCTTCGCCATGCTGCGTGACTAACAGGTTGGCGCTGAGTTTATGACGCAAACGGCGGATCAGCACGTCCACGGTGCGCAAATCGGGGTTTTCCACCCGCCGGGCGGAGAGCATACGCAGCAGTCGTTCGCGGCTGAGGATCTCGCCAGGATTAGTGACAAAGGCCACCAGCATTTCATATTCCGCACGGGTGAGTTTGATCTGCCTACTGTCCTGGTCCAACGTGTGGCGTGAGATATTCAGACAATATCCCGCAAAACGATAGCAGTTATCCTGAGTGAGAGCGTTGGCCTGGCGGGCCAGATCGATACGCCAGAGCAGATTTTTTACCCGTACCACGAGTTCACGCAGCTCCAGCGGTTTGATGACATAATCATCGGCACCCATCTCCAGCCCGACAATTCGATCAATGGGATCGCTGCGCCCGGTCACCAGAATAATCCCTACCGTTGAGCGTTCGCGCAGTGCCCGGGTAAGCATCAAGCCGTTTTCATCTGGCAGGTTGATATCCAGCAGAATGAGATCAACTGGCTGGTTTTCCATAATTTCCCGTAACCCGTCGCCGCTTGCTGTGATCGACACGAGATACCCTTCCTGGGTGAAGTAGCTTTGTAAACGTGCCTGCGTCACAGGCTCATCTTCAACAATGACAATATGGTGTGACATCCTGCCTTCTCGAGCTTCCTGTTCATATCCATTCATATGCTGTCATAAGCCATTCATCCTGACGAGTGCCGCTATTCATATTTGCTTATTAAGATCACAGTTGCCAAATTATATTTTTACAGGAGTTATTATGAGACGACTATGGAGTGCGCTTCGTCGACCAAGTGCGCGTTGGTCGGTGTTAACGCTGGTGCTGATGGGGATTATGATCGGTATTGTATTGATTGTATTACCTCATTTCGGGATCAAGGCCACCAGCAATACTGAGTTTTGTGTCAGTTGCCACAGTATGACGCCGGTGTATGAAGAATATAAACAGTCGGCGCATTTCCAGAATGCCTCCGGCGTACGCGCCGAGTGCCATGACTGCCATGTTCCGTCAGATTTACCGGGAATGTTGAAGCGGAAACTGGAAGCGAGTAATGAGGTTTATCAGACTGTTATTGGTCACTCCATTGATACCCCTGAGAAATTCAACGCCAAACGCGCAGAACTTGCCGAGCGTGAATGGGCGCGGATGAAAGAGAACAATTCAGCGACCTGCCGTTCCTGCCATAACTACGATGCGATGGATCATGCGAAGCAGCATCCGGAAGCCGCGCGTCAAATGGCCGCCGCAGCGAAAGAAAATCAGTCCTGCATCGACTGCCACAAGGGTATTGCCCACCAGTTACCGGATATGAGCAGCGGCTCGCGTAAACAGTTCGAAGAACTACGCGCCAGCGCCAGAGATGATAAAGAAATCCTCTATTCGATTGATATAAAACCTCTTTACGCAGCAAAAGACGATAAAGACGCGGCAGGTTCTCTGTTGCCGGCCTCTGAAGTGAAAGTGCTTAAACGTGACGGCGATTGGTTGCAGGTGGCTATCACTGGCTGGACGGAAAACGCTGGAAGTCAACGAGTTCTGACCGAGTTACCAAGCAAACGGATTTTTGTCGCCTCCATTCGTGGCGATATCCAGCAGCAGGCGAAAATGCTGGAGAAAACGACTGTTGCTGACACCAAAACCGAGTGGAGTAAGATGCAGGCCATCGCATGGCTGAAGAAGGGCGATATGGTTGGCGACATCAAACCGATCTGGGCCTATGGCGATACGTTGTACAGCAACGCCTGTAAACAGTGCCACGGCGCGTCAGCAACCACCCATTACGACGCCAACGGTTGGATTGGTCAGATCAACGGCATGATTGGTTTTACCAGCCTCGATAAACGAGAAGAACGCACCATGCTGAAATATCTGCAAATGCATGCGTCGGATACCGCAGGGAAGTCTCACAGCGATAAGGAAGGAAAATAATGAAAAATAAAGACATTTTTCAGGCATCACGTCGGCGTTTTCTTACCCAGCTTGGCGGCTTAACGCTGGTCGGGATGCTGGGGCCATCGCTGTTAACTCCACGCCGTGCTAACGCAGCACAGGCTGTTACGGTTAAAGAGGGGATTCTGACCGGGTCGCGCTTTGGGGCAATCCGTGCCACGGTAAAAGATGGCCGTTTTGTCGCCGTAAAGCCCTTTGAACTGGATAAATATCCGACGAAAATCATCGCCGGGTTGCCGGATCACGTCCACAATTCGGCGCGCATTCGTTACCCAATGGTGCGCGTTGACTGGCTGCGCAAACGCCATCTGAGCGACACAACCCAGCGCGGCGATAACCGTTTTGTCCGCGTCAGTTGGGATGAAGCCCTGGACATGTTCTATGAAGAACTGGAACGGGTGCAAAAAACCTATGGCCCCAGTGCGTTACTGACCGCCAGCGGTGGGCAATCATCCGGTAAGTTTCATAGCGCCGGGGGAATGTTGTCGAAAGCCATCGCCCTACATGGCAATAAAGTGAGTACCGGCGGTGACTATTCCACCGGGGCTGCACAGGTGATCCTGCCGCGGGTGGTGGGATCAATGGAAGTTTACGAACAGCAAACGTCCTGGCCGCTGGTGTTGCAAAACAGCAAAGTCATCATTATGTGGGGCACCGATCTGGTGAAGAATCAGCAGGTCAATTTCCGCTGCCCGTCTCACGATGTTTATGAATATTACGAGCAACTGAAAGAAAAGGTGGCGGCGGGCGAAATCGAAGTCATCAGCATCGACCCGGTGGTCAGTTCAACGCATGAATATCTGGGGCGCGAGCACGTTAAACATATTGTTGTTAACCCGCAAACCGATGTGCCGCTACAACTGGCGATGGCCCATACCCTGTACAGCGAAAATCTGTACGACAAACAATTCATTGCTGATTATTGCGTCGGTTTCGAGCAATTTCTGCCGTATTTGCTGGGTGAGAAAGACGGCCAGCCGAAGGATGCCGTCTGGGCAGAAAAGCTGTGTGGCATTGACGCCGAAACGATCCGCATGCTGGCGCGGAAAATGGCGGGCACAAGAACGCAAATTATGGCTGGCTGGTGTGCCCAACGTATGCAGCACGGCGAGCAATGGTCATGGATGATTGTGGTGCTGGCGGCAATGCTCGGGCAGATTGGCCTGCCGGGTGGCGGTTTTGGTTTTAGTTGGCACAGCAGCGGCTCAGGCGTGCCAGGCCGTAAAGGGATTATCCTGAGCGGTTTTCCTGGTGCCACGAAAATTCCGCCAGTTCATAACAACAACGATTACAAAGGTTACAGCAGCACTATCCCAACGGCCCGTTATATCGACGCCATTCTGGAACCGGGGAAAGAGATCAACTGGGACGGAAAAACAGTCAAGTTGCCGCCGCTGAAAATGTGTGTTTTTGCCGGGACCAACCCGTTCCACCGCCATCAGCAGATTAACCGCATTATCGAAGGCTGGCGCAAGCTGGAGACGGTGATTTCCATTGATAACCAGTGGACCTCCAGTTGCCGCTTTTCCGATATTGTATTACCCGCAACCACACAGTTTGAGCGCAACGATCTCGACCAGTTTGGTGACTATGCCAGCCACGGGCTGATCACCACTAAACAGGTGGTGCAGCCGCAATTTGAGGCGCGCAACGACTTTGATATTTTCCGCGAGTTATGCCGACGCTTTGACCGTGAGGAAGCCTTTACCGAAGGACTGGATGAGATGGGCTGGCTCCGGCGCATCTGGTATGACGCGCTCCAGCAGGCCAAAGGGCTCGGCATCCATTTATCTACCTTTGATGAGTTGTGGAACAGTAAAGAGTACGTGGTATATGACCATCCGCAGATGTTCGTGCGTCATCAGGCGTTCCGCGAAGATCCTGATCTTGAACCGCTGGGGACGCCGAGCGGTCTGATTGAGATCTACTCGAAGACCATTGCCGACATGAACTATGACGATTGTCAGGGGCATCCGATGTGGTTTGAGAAAATCGAACGCTCTCACGGTGGGCCTGGTTCGCAGAAGTATCCGCTGCATCTGCAATCAGTACACCCGGATTATCGCGTCCACTCGCAACTGTGCGAATCCGAAACCTTACGTCAGCATTACAGCGTAGCGGGCAAAGAGCCGGTATATATAAGCCCACAGGATGCCAGTGCGTATGGAATTGCTAACGGCGATGTGGTGCGTGTTTTTAACGATCGTGGCCAGGTGCTGGCGGGAGCAGTGGTGTCTGATTTCTATGCGCCAGGCGTGATACGGATCCATGAAGGTGCCTGGTATGATCCGGACAAAGGCGGCGAGATTAATGCGCTGTGTAAATACGGTAACCCCAACGTATTAACGCCTGACATTGGCACCTCGCAGCTAGCGCAGGCTACCAGCTCACACACGACCATAGTGGAAATTGAAAAATTCAGCGGTCAGGTTGAGAAAGTGACGGCGTTTAGCGGCCCCATCGAAATGGTGGCGCAGTGCGAATATGTTCCGGCGTCGCAGGTGAAATCATGACTTCCTTGACGGCACAACAGACTGCCTGCGTCTACGACTGGCTGGCGCAGTTGTTTTCCCGTGAACTGGACGATGAACAACTGACGCAAATCGCCAGTGCGGAGATGGCTGAATGGTTTTCTTTGCTGAAAAGCGAACCGCCGCTGGCTGCGGCGGTGGACGAGCTGGAGAAAAGCATTGCTGCCCTGGTGGTACGTAACGACGCCCGTCTGGAACTGGCCGCTGATTTTTGCGGCCTGTTTCTGATGACCGACAAGCAAGCGGCGCTGCCGTATGCATCGGCCTACAAACAGGACGAGCAAGAGATTAAACACTTGTTGGTTGAGGCGGGCATGGAAACCAGTAGCAACTTCAACGAACCGGCAGATCATCTGGCGATTTATCTTGAGTTGTTGAGCTATCTGCATTTTTCACTGGGGGAAGGGAAAGTTACCACACAAAAAATCAACAGCTTACGGCAAAAAACGCTGGCGGCGCTGCGATCATGGCTACCGGAATTTGTAACGCGTTGCCGTCAGTATGACAGCTTTGGTTTTTACGCGACACTAAGCCAGTTATTGCTGGTGCTGGTGGAGTGCGACAACCAAAACAGATAATGCCGTTTGTAGGCCTGGTAAGACGCGTTAAGCGTCGCATCAAGCATTATGGCACAGCCGCCGGATGCGGCGTGAACGCCTTATCCGGCCTACGGAACAGTGATCTTTGTAGGCCTGATAAGACGCGTTAAGCGTCGCATCAGGCAACAAACTCACGGATGAGCCACAAACCGGGAAAGCCGTTGGCGCAGCAGGCGGTTTTCCTGTTTCAGATGTGCGATATCATCCATTAACGTTAGCGCCACCGCGATCCCCGGCCAGTCAAGCGCCAGTTCCTGACGCAGACGTACCGCGCGTTGCACCACAATGGCGGCATGGTCGTCAAACACCCAGGTCGTTTCCTGAATCTCACGCGGTTCAACTACGCCTAAACCGACAATTTCATTCAACTCCTCTTCAGAAATGCCGGTATGCAGGCAAAATTCAGTAATGGTAAAAGTCACCGTAACGTTAGCCATTATGCTTTCCCCCAATCTTTACGTGGATCAAAAGACGACTGGGCGTCTGCCAGTTGTTGCCACAGCGCAGCAGTGTTTTCATCAGGTTTCGGCGGCATGACGATTTTCAGCACCGCATACAGGTCGCCGGTCTGTTTTTTACCGACCAGACCTTTACCTTTAACGCGCAATCGTTGTCCGGCCTGACTGCCTGGTGGGATGGTCAGCAAAATGCTTTCTTTCAGTGTTGGAACGGTGACTTTAGCTCCCAGTGCCGCTTCCCACGGGCTAACCGGCACCACAATTTCCAGATCCTGACCGACAATATCAAACAACGGATGTGGCGCAATATGAATCACCAGCCACAGATCGCCATTCGGACCGCCGTTTTCGCCCGGCGTCCCCTGGCCTTTCAGGCGGATACGTTGACCATTGCCGACACCCGCCGGGATCTTCACATTCAGCGTTTTCGGGATTTCCTGTTCGATCATGCCAAAGGCGTTATAAACCGGCAGGTTATAGCTGATGGTACGCTTATGCTCAGTAAGCGTTTCTTCAAGGAATACCGCCACTTCGATTTCAATGTCGTGGCCACGTGTGGCGGGGCGCTGGCGGCTCTGACGGGCATGCTGACCGAAAATTGACGAGAAGATATCGTCAAAATCTTCGGCGTTGAAACTCTGGCCGTCACCATGCTGGAACTGACGGTTAAATTGCGGATCGTTGCGATGTTGCCACATCTGATCATATTCAGCGCGACGTTGTTCATCACTCAATACTTCCCAGGCTTCAGCGACCTCTTTGAAGCGGGCTTCGGCATCGGGTTCTTTGCTGACATCAGGATGGTATTTGCGGGCCAGTCGACGATAGGCGGTCTTGATTGTCTTGAGATCGTCCGTCGGTTTCACGCCCATGATGGCGTAATAATCCTTTAATTCCATAGCGTTATCTCGCGTAAATCAATACAGACAAAGGGAAACCCCTGACAAGGTATCAGTGTTAAGTGTAGGGGAAATCAGAAAAAATCGTAGGTCTGTGACGAAACATAACTAAAAATGATATTTTCAGCCTGAATGTTGGCAGGTAAAAGAGGGGGGCGTTTACCCTTCATGGATGCCCCATGACTACGTTGCCAGGGGGCTGAAAACGGGGAACTTATCTTGCTTTTACTGCCGTGACCATCACTTCAACCAGAATCTCCGGGCGAGCCATCTCAGCTTGTACGGCAGCACGGGCTGGGCTATATCCTTCTGGTATCCAACTAACCCATACGTCGTTGAAATCGGCAAAATCGCGGGTAATATCTTTTATCCATACCTGCGCGGATAAGATATGAAATTTATCACTGCCAGCCGCCGCAAGTAATTCGTCGATTTTTTCCAGCACTTCGCGCGTTTGTTGCGCGATGTCTGGGGTATTGCTTTTCGGTGTCTGGCCGGAGAGAAAAACAAGGTTGCTATATTCCACGCTGGCGGCCAGACGCGGCTGTGGGTTATTACGTTTGATATTCAAGCTGATTGGCTCCATGTCAGTCCATCAAGTGAAATTGCAGGATCTTCGCCCGACAGCAGAGCGCCTAACACCACAGCACTACCTGCCGCCAGCGTGAAGCCCAGACTGCCCTGACCAAGATTCATCCAGAGATTTTGATACTTCGCCCGTCCTAATAGTGGCGGACCCGCAGGAGTGGATGGACGCATACCTGTCCATAATTCGGCATCATCGATACCTTGCAGTTGCGGAAAACTGGAGGCTACGATCTGTTTTAAGGCATCAATGCGTTCAGGGCGCAGTTCATTACCGTCATAGCCAATATCGACCATGGCGGCGATACGCAACCGGTCACCGAGTCGGGCATAGACAATTTTATGACCATAGTCGGTGACACTGATTTGCGGTGCGATCCCCATTTTTTGTGGGAAAGGGAGTGTCAGACTGTAACCTTTCAGACCGCAAAGCGGTACGTGAATCCCGGTTTCGGTAAGTAAATGTGTGCTGCCATTTCCGGCGGCAACGACATAATCATCAGCAATCAGCGTTCCTGTACTGGTGGTAATGGAGACTATGCGCTCACCTTTTTTATTCAACTGCAAAACTTCACAATCGGTCTGTAGCGAAAAATTCGCGCTGGCATTAAGTTTGGCAAGTAATGCCTGGCAGAACTTATAGCAGTCCGCCGTTTCATCGCCGGGAGAATAAATACCACCGCACAGGGAATTACCAATATGCTTTAGTGCGGGTTCAAGATGAACGCACTCTTCGCGTAATAGAGTCTGTTGAAAATGCGGATTAATGCCTTTTGCCGCTTTGGCTAAATCTTGCTGGCGGCGATGAATAATCAGTTTGCCAGAACGGCGCCAGTGGAAATCATCAAGATTATCCTCCAGCAACCATGCTTCCATTACCTGACGACTTAATAGTGATAAGCGTAAAATATGATCGCCATTGAGTTTATTTGTCCGGTTATTGCAGGCCAGTAAAAACGCCAGCAACCAGCGCCACTGACTTAATGACATGCGCAAACGCATATTCAGTGGAGAGTCACTTTTCCCCATCCATTTAAGCCCCTGTATCGGTACGCCTTTATCCGCCAGAGGGGCAACGTAACGATAACTGAGTTGCCCACCGTTAGCGAAACTGGTGGCGACGCCTGCCTGGCTGTTGCGTTCTAACAATTGTACCTGATGGCCCTGTTTTACCAGGACCCATGCTGTCGCCAGACCAATGACCCCGCCGCCAATAACTACAATGCGTTTTTTCATCACCTGAGATATCCACCGCTAATAAATGCGTTGGGGTTATGTCAAAACATTTAGGCCTGAGGAGCAATTGACTTTTTATTTTCAGGGTATAACTCAAGGTTAATGGCTCGCAGTTGCTGACGTAATTGCTGGCAGAGGAAATCAACAAATTTTTGTGTAATGGGGCTAAGTGACACGTCGGCACGACGTAGCAAACAAAGATCAATTTTCATTGGTGGTTCGATGGGGTGAATTGTTTCTGCCGGGAGGTTATGACGGGCAGAGAAAATATCGGTAATACTGCATCCCATTCCTCGTTTTACAAATTCAGTCGCCATGTAATAGGTCTGGACATTCAGGCGCGTTGTCAAAAAATCACGCCGTTTGGCTATGGCATTGGAAAGGGAATGTGGGCCAGGAGAAATCCAGCGTTGTTGGTCAATCTTGTCTATTTCTACCGCGCCCTGGCGATAGTCCCGGTCGATATAAACCAGCGGAACTTCGGCTATCAGTGTCGTCATAATCTCCCCCTGTTGAATCGGCTGTAGCGTCAGGGCCAGATCAATCTCACGCAGATCAAGTTTTTTAACCAACGTTTCAGTGTGCTCTGTCGTCAGTGTCATTACCAGATTTGCATTCTGCTGGTAAAACGCAGTGACTATTTCGGGCACCAGGCTTAATCCTAGGCTTGGCAGGCATCCCAGGGCTATTCTGGCTCGGGGATCTCGCGTCAGGTTATCGGCCAGCAGTCGCAGGTTATCGAGTTCGTGATAAATCGACTGCGCTTTTTCAAAAAGTGTGATCGCTTCGCTGGTTGGAAGAAGCTTGCCACGCACTCGCTGAAAGAGCTGAAAACCGAGTTTTTGTTCAGCGTTTTTTAACGCTTTACTGGCGGCCGGTTGGGAAATATTCAGCGATTCCGCTGCACGTGAAAGTGTTTCGCATGTCATCACGGCATAGAAGATTTCCAGGTGGCGCAGTTTCATTAAGAGTTAACCCAGAGTTATAGACGATAGATAAAAAGTCATTTCATGGTAACACCAAGTTAACATAAATTTAATCTGTAACGCCTGTTCTGGTAACAATGCGTTATTTGCCCACCTAAAAGGGGTTAATTACGAACTCAGAATAATACCTGTAGTACCCGGACAAACCCTCAGTGCATTTTGCCAACAATAATAACGAGGGGGGATATTTTCTGAGCTGTCCAAATACATCGGCTGATATTGACGGTCGATTCGATGGGGTTAAGGAGTTATATGAGTGACTCAATGCTCGCTGGTGGTTTGCTAACCAGACAAAATATCACCAAAAAGAATGTCATTATTGGCTTACTGTTGGTTATTTTTTTATTGACAGCGTTCTGGTGTCAGGGGCGTCCAGGTAATGAACTCGGACTGCTGGGTTTCACACCGTTGGTGGCGTTAGCGGTGCTCTCGTTGATAGGCGTCGATATTGTTCTGGCGGTTATTTCATCCATTATTATTGCGATGATAATGACTTCCACCGGTTTACCAGAAATGGGCACCATGCTGGCAAAATCGACAGGATCGTTTATCGCCACTGTTGGACTGATCATTATGCTTGGCGCAGGCGTCGGTGAAGTGGCAACACGTACCGGAGCGGCCGTTGAACTGGTCAAATTTGTGGTACATCGGATCGGACTTTCCAGCCAGACACGGGTCAAATTTGGCATCGTCATCTCTTCCATTCTCATCTGTGGCGCGCTGGGCACTATGGCGGGTGGCAATGCCATTATTGTTGCGGTGATTATTCCTGTGGCAGCAGCAGTACGGCTTACACCTCCCACGGTGGCGGCACTGATGATGACGGCGGGGTCTGTGGGATTGTTTACCGGGCCTTTTACCCCCAGCACAGTGACGATTTTACAACTCGGCGGCCTGACTTATCCGCAATATCTGATGTACGTCGGGTTACCAATGAGCGCCGTGACGTTATTCGCAGGCTGGATCATGGCCGGGCGAATTCAGAAGATGACGGAAGGAAAATTGCATTACGACGTCGATCTTTCAGAGAAAACGCAGGAAGAAGAAGATCCCGCACGCGATCGCCGTCGCAAGCTCAGCGCCCTGGCATTTGCAGCAACCATTATTGTTATGGCGGTTATTGGCGTAGTGATAAAAGCAGGTTTTAGTTTTGCCATTATCGTTATGTTGTTGGTGGCTCTGGTCACCGGGCTGGTGGGAGGGTTAAGTCCAACCGGGATCTTGCAGGCGCTGTATAAAGGGTGTGGCAGGCTGGTGTGGATGTTTCTGCTCTACTGGCTGTATAACCCGATTCTGGAACTTATGGATAGCCTACAGGCGTATCAGGGGTTGCTCGAATATACCCAACCCCTGTTAACCGGGATATCTCCGGCATGGCTTTGCTTCTGTATTTTTGCCTTTAACATTATCGGTCATGTGCCTGGTGCCGCAGTGGCTCAGATGACTTTTACGCACAAAATATTTGGCCCGATGTTGATGGCTGCAGGTGTACCGCCACAGGGTACAACGGCGGTATTGTTAGCTTCATCGCAAGTGGACTGGTTTGGGCCTTTCCCTTCATCGGATATGTTTGGCCAAATGGGGCTGGCACAATCTACTCACCTGAAATATATGCTTTATAACGGTTGGGCCATTGTCATTGCCAATATCATTCTTTTTGCCGTGCTGTTTCAGATATTAGTTTAACGATACAAACCAGGCGATAGTGCAGCTACTGTCCGTTATCGCCTGACGGTTTCCCGCCTCGTCATCTGCTAAATTGCGAACCGGTTCCCGGAAAAATGCCATATTTCTGTCACACTCTTAATTGATTGATAACTAAAGAGGTGATGGGAATGAAAAAAACGCTAATCGCTGCGGCCGTGGCTGGAATGGTTTTACTCTCTTCGAATGCTCAGGCACAGACAGTGCCGGAAGGCTATCAGCTACAGCAAGTGCTACTCATGAGCCGTCATAACTTACGTGCGCCGCTGGCAAATAATGGCAGCGTGCTTGAGCAGTCCACGCCGAATAAATGGCCGCAATGGGATGTCCCCGGAGGGCAACTCACCACCAAAGGCGGCGTGCTGGAAGTGTATATGGGCCATTACATGCGTGAATGGCTGGCAGAGCAGGGGATGGTGAAATCGGGCGAATGTCCGCCACCGGACACCGTTTACGCCTACGCGAACAGCCTGCAACGTACCGTCGCCACTGCGCAGTTCTTTATTACTGGCGCATTCCCGGGGTGTGATATTCCTGTTCATCATCAGGAAAAAATGGGCACGATGGACCCAACCTTTAACCCGGTAATCACCGATGATTCCGCTGCATTCAGCGAGCAGGCAGTGGCAGCAATGGAAAAAGAGTTGAGTAAACTCCAGCTTACCGACAGCTACCAGCTACTGGAAAAAATCGTTAACTATAAAGATTCTCCGGCCTGTAAAGAAAAACAGCAGTGTTCACTGGTGGATGGCAAAAATACTTTTAGCGCGAAATATCAACAAGAGCCGGGCGTTTCCGGGCCGTTGAAGGTGGGCAACTCGCTGGTGGATGCGTTTACTTTGCAATACTACGAAGGTTTCCCGATGGATCAGGTGGCCTGGGGAGAGATCAAATCAGATCAACAGTGGAAGGTGTTGTCGAAACTGAAAAACGGTTACCAGGATAGCCTGTTTACTTCACCGGAAGTGGCGCGCAATGTCGCGAAACCGCTGGTGAGCTACATCGACAAAGCCCTGGTCACCGATCGCGCCAGTGCGCCGAAGATTACGGTGTTGGTAGGACACGACTCTAACATTGCCTCGCTACTCACTGCGCTGGATTTCAAACCGTATCAACTGCATGACCAGAATGAACGTACGCCCATTGGTGGCAAGATTGTCTTCCAGCGTTGGCATGACAGCAAAGCCAATCGTGATTTGATGAAAATCGAGTATGTGTACCAGAGTTCGCAGCAGTTGCGTAATGCCGACGCCTTAACCCTGCAAGCACCTGCTCAGCGCGTGACGCTGGAACTTACTGGCTGCCCGATAGATGCCAACGGATTTTGCCCGATGGATAAGTTTGATAGCGTGTTGAATGAGGCAGTGAAATAACAGAAAACTCCCCCGCGAGAAGCGGGGGAGTATGAGACAGATGACAAATGTTAGATTGCCTGATGCGCTACGCTTATCAGGCCTACCCGAGAATTGCACTATATCGAATTTGCACGATCATGTAGGTCGGATAAGGCGTTCACGCCGCATCCGACATGAACAAAGCGCACTTTGTCAACAATTTGAAAACTCCCCCGCGAGAAGCGGGGGAATTGCGGATTAAACGTTTTTACGTTCGATGGTCTGTTCGCCCCAAAAAAGCGAATCTTTATCGGTTTTGGCAAAGGCTTTGACTAACACTTCATCGCTACCTTCTTCCCAAATTTTTTCCGCCATTTTTTCGTCATACCCGGCGACTTCAAAAATGGCCTCGGCTATTTCCGGCGACGTATTGCGCAGAGATGCCCATTCACCCACGTGATGGGCTTTCGCTTCTTGAGTTGGCATGCGTATCCTCCTGTTGAAGATTAGCCATTAAGTTTGACTGCCAGACCAGCAACATATTCCCCCTGGTAACGTGCGATAGACAACTCTTCCTGGCTGGGCTGGCGCGAACCGTCACCGCCTGCAATGGTGGTAGCGCCGTAAGGCGTTCCGCCGCGAACCTGCGAGACGTCAAATAATTCCTGCGCTGCGTAGCCAATGGGGACAATCACCATGCCGTGATGCGCAAGGGTCGTCCAGGTGGAAGTAATGGTTTGTTCCTGACCGCCGCCAGTTCCGGTAGAGCTAAAGACGCTCGCCAGTTTGCCGTACAGCGCACCGGAAGCCCACAGGCCGCCAGTCTGATCCAGGAAGGTACGCATCTGCCCTGACATATTGCCAAAGCGGGTCGGCGTACCAAAAATGATGGCATCGTAATCGGCCAGTTCTTGCGGGGTTGCAACGGGCGCAGTTTGCGGTTTACCGCCTGCTTTTTCGAATAATTGCGGCTGCATGGTTTCCGGTACACGCTTAACGACAACTTCTGCGCCATCGACTTTGCTTGCGCCTTCTGCGACTGCACGCGCCATCGTTTCAATATGTCCGTACATGGAATAATAAAGCACCAGAACTTTAGCCATTTCTAACCACTCCTCGTGTTATCTCTATTCCGTAGCGATTCGCTACCACTCATTTAAAGATAAGACGTCCTTTTCAGAGTGCAAATTTCACAACCACTTATTTGATTTATAACAACTTTCACAAGTCTGTAATTTTGTCGCAAAATGATACATTTTTATCTCATAGCGTTTTTTTAATCATAAGAGCGGCTTATGGCTGATTATCAGAAATGATATCTATTCTCGCTAAGAAGTTGTTGCAGGATATTACCAAACGCAGGCTTGCCCGCGTCAGTTCACTAAGCTTAGTCCCACGTAGCGAAAATATGGCATCCGCCATACGCCGCGTTAATCCTGGGCACTATGATGACGGAGGTCAGTAATGGCAAACCATCGAGGCGGTTCCGGCAATTTTGCAGAAGACCGCGAAAGAGCATCAGAAGCAGGTAAAAAAGGTGGACAGCACAGCGGGGGGAATTTCAAAAATGACCCGCAGCGCGCATCTGAAGCAGGAAAAAAAGGTGGTAAAAGCAGTCACGGCAAAAGCGACAAATAGCCGGGCTTAATCAATGACGAATGCGTTTTTGTCTGACGCGCGTCATTAGCCACCACCGCCGGAAACCCCGGCGGTTTTTTCGTTCTGGTGTTCTCCTTTATATCCTCACGTTAATACCTTCTCGCTTATTCCATTCATATTGCGAATGTTGATGGTCGAGGCATTGTGCTGATTTTGCTATCCTGTTGCCCATCGACAAGAGGGGAGAGCGCATGACGCAAGGCGCAGTGAAAACAACGGGTAAACGTTCGCGCGCAGTGAGCGCGAAGAAAAAAGCGATTCTTAGCGCGGCACTGGACACTTTTTCACAATTCGGTTTTCACGGCACAAGACTGGAGCAAATTGCAGAGTTGGCGGGCGTTTCAAAAACCAATCTGCTGTATTACTTCCCGTCGAAAGAGGCACTGTATATTGCCGTGCTGCGGCAAATTCTGGATATCTGGCTGGCACCGTTAAAGGCGTTTCGTGAAGATTTCGCTCCGCTGGCGGCGATCAAAGAGTACATCCGGCTGAAGCTGGAAGTTTCCCGTGATTATCCGCAGGCTTCGCGCCTGTTCTGTATGGAGATGCTGGCTGGCGCGCCGCTGTTGATGGATGAACTGACCGGCGACCTGAAGGCGTTAATTGATGAGAAATCGGCGCTGATTGCCGGTTGGGTCAAAAGCGGCAAACTCGCGCCGATTGACCCGCAGCATCTGATTTTTATGATTTGGGCTTCCACCCAACATTACGCTGATTTCGCTCCCCAGGTGGAGGCGGTAACGGGCGCGACATTGCGCGATGAGGTGTTTTTCAATCAAACGGTTGAAAACGTGCAGCGGATTATTATTGAAGGGATCCGACCACGTTAATGATGCCGGAGGAGGTTGCGACATCCTCCGGCTACCTGTTTAACCGATCGTCATCAAACTGGCGTTACCTCCGGCGGCAGCGGTATTCACACTCAGCGAGCGTTCAATATACAGCCGTTCCAGCAGGATATTGCTTTCGCCACGGGCAAACCCCTGCACTGAAACAATCGCACCGTCCCGTGCGGCAACCGCTTCACACAACGCCCGAAGCTGATCCGAATCACCGTGGAAGATCACCGCATCAAACGGTTGAGCGGTAATATTTTCCGCTTTCGCCAGTTGAATACGTTCGCTGACTGCCGATGGCAATGCCTTCACTAACTGACGATGCAGCGCGTCATCCGGCCACAGCACCTGGCTGCCCACAGCCAGCACGGCGGCAAGCTGGGTTAATGCATCCTGTTCATCATCCGCAATACACAGCACGCGCTCACGCGGCAGCAGCGTCCAGGTATTACGTTCACCCGTCGGTCCTGGCAGTAATCGCTGTGTTCCTGCCTGTGCCAGCTCGCCATATTGCGTACATAACGCCTGCAATTCTGTTCGGTTTGATGCCCATTCCCGCAGCGCATTCAGTGGCTGAATTAATGCTGCTTTCAGTTGGGCATCAACCGGATACTCTGCATCCTGACGTGCGAGCGTCACCGCCAGTGCACTTTCCGGGCGATTCGCCAGCAGACGGTAGAGATAGAGCGGACCACCCGCTTTCGGGCCTGTACCGGACAACCCTTCGCCGCCGAACGGCTGCACACCAACTACTGCGCCAACCATATTACGGTTAACATAAAGGTTGCCGACATGTGCCGAGCCAGTGACCTGGGCGATAGTTTCATCAATACGCGTATGGACACCGAGCGTCAGGCCATAGCCGGAAGCGTTAATCTGCTCGATCAGCTCCGGTAATTGATTACGGTTGTAGCGCACCACATGTAGCACCGGGCCAAAGACCTCTTTTTGCAATTCAGCAAAGCTATCCAGTTCGATCAGCGTCGGCGCGACAAAAGTGCCGCTTTGCCATTCACGGGCATCTTCACTGTTTTCCCGCACTGTCTGAAACACCGGACGGCCTTTGCTGCGCATGGTCTGAATATGACGCTCAATATTCGCTTTCGCTTCGCTACCGATCACCGGCCCGATATCGGTGGTCAGGCGACCCGGATTGCCCATTCGGCACTCGGCCATTGCGCCGCGCAGCATTTTCAACGTGTGATCGGCAATCTCATCTTGCAAACACAGCACGCGTAGCGCCGAACAACGCTGGCCTGCGCTGTCGAACGCCGAGGCCAGTACATCTATTACTACTTGTTCAGTCAGTGCTGAAGAATCGACAATCATCGCGTTCATCCCACCGGTTTCAGCGATAAGCGGAATAGGGCGACCCTGAGCGTCCAGACGGCTGGCGATATTGCGTTGTAGCAAGGTAGCGACTTCGGTTGAACCGGTGAACATCACCCCGCGCACGCGATCATCCCCCGTCAGTTGTGCGCCCACGGTTTCACCCTGACCTGGCAGCAATTGTACTACGCCTGGCGGCACACCCGCTTCCAGCAAAATGGCGATCCCTTGCGCTGCAATCAGCGGCGTTTGCTCCGCCGGTTTTGCCAGTACGCTGTTACCTGCCGCCAGCGCGGCAGCAATTTGCCCGGTGAAAATGGCCAGCGGGAAGTTCCACGGGCTGATACATACCACGGGGCCTAAAGGACGATGCGTTTCGTTAGCGAAATCATCACGTACCTGTCCGGCGTAGTAGTGGAGAAAATCAACGGCTTCACGCACTTCGGCAATGGCGTTACTGAACGTTTTTCCGGCTTCACGCACCAGAATACCAATCAGTTGCTGCATCTGACTTTCCATTAGCACGGCAGCGCGATGCAAAATCGCTGCGCGTTCAGCCGGAGGGGTGGCAAACCAGATAGGCGCATTGTTGACGGCATTTTCCAGTGCCTGGTCCACTTCACGTGGCGTGGCTTCACGCACATAACCCACAATATCTTTCGGTTCCGCCGGGTTGATAACGGGCGACATTTCGCCTGCCGCAACCGGTTGTTCCAGCATTGGCAAGGCCTGCCACTTTTGCAGCGCACTGTTGAGCAGAGCAGAGGAGAGTGACGCCAGACGTTGTTCGTTGGCGAGATCTAACCCTGCCGAGTTGTCGCGCCCGTGACCGTAGAGATCGCGCGGCAGGGGAATTTTCGGATGCGGTAATCCGGTTTGCCCTTCCTGCTGCGCTATTTTTTCTACGGCAGCGACCGGATCGGCAACCAGTTCATCCAGTGGCAGAGAGGTGTCGGCAATGCGGTTAACGAACGAGGTATTAGCACCGTTTTCCAGCAGACGACGCACCAGATACGCCAGCAGCGTCTCATGTGTGCCAACCGGCGCATAAATACGACACGGACGGTTAAGTTTGCCGTCGGCAACTTTCCCGGTGATCTGCTCATACAGCGGCTCGCCCATACCATGCAGGCACTGGAACTCATACTGACCCGGATAGTAGTTCTGTCCCGCCAGTTGATAAATCGCCGCCAGCGTGTGGGCGTTGTGTGTCGCGAACTGCGGGTAGATTAAATTCGGCACCGCCAGCAGCTTTTTCGCACAGGCGAGATAAGAAACATCGGTGTACACCTTGCGGGTATAAACCGGATAGCCTTCAAGGCCGTCCATCTGTGCTCGCTTGATTTCACTGTCCCAGTACGCGCCTTTCACCAGACGAATCATCAGGCGGCGACGGCTACGGGTCGCCAGATCAATCAGGTAATCAATTACCATCGGGCAGCGTTTCTGATAAGCCTGAATAACAAAACCGATGCCGTTCCAGCCTGCCAGTTCTGGCTCGAAACAGAGTTTTTCCAGCAGATCGAGGGAGATCTCCAGACGATCGGCCTCTTCGGCATCGATGTTAATACCAATATCGTACTGGCGTGCCAGCAGCGTCAGGGATTTCAGGCGCGGGTAAAGTTCGTCCATCACGCGGTCATACTGCGCGCGGCTGTAACGCGGGTGTAGGGCGGAAAGCTTAATTGAGATCCCCGGGCCTTCGTAGATACCGCGTCCGTTAGAGGCTTTACCAATCGCGTGGATAGCCTGCTGATAAGAGACCATATACGCCTGCGCGTCCGCTGCGGTTAGCGCGGCTTCGCCCAGCATATCGTATGAGTAACGGAAACCTTTCTCTTCCAGCTTACGGGCATTGGCTAACGCCTCCGCAATGGTTTCGCCGGTGACGAACTGTTCACCCATCAGACGCATCGCCATATCCACACCTTTGCGGATCAGTGGTTCACCGCTCTTACCGATAATGCGGTTCAGCGAACGGGAGAGGCTGGCTTCGTTATGGGTAGAAACCAGTTTACCGGTAAAAAGTAGCCCCCAGGTGGAGGCATTAACAAACAGCGACGGGCTACGACCAATATGTGACTGCCAGTTACCATTGCTGATTTTGTCGCGAATTAAGGCGTCACGGGTGGCTTTATCGGGGATACGCAGTAACGCTTCTGCCAGACACATCAGCGCTACACCTTCCTGTGATGACAGCGAAAACTCCTGCAATAGCCCCTGAACCATGCCAGCGCGACCACTGGCGTTTTTTTGGTTACGCAGTTTATCCGCCAGTTGATATGCCAGTTTATGCGCCTGTTCAGCAACCGGCTGTGGCAGACGAGCTTGTTCCAGTAACATGGAAACAGCTTCTGTTTCCGGGCGGCGATACGCGGCGGTGATGGCGGCGCGGGAAACCGACTGCGGCAAAATTTGCTCGGCAAAATCGAGGAAAGGCTGGTGTGGTTCATCTGCCGGATTCGGTGCTTCATCGCTCTCATTGGCCGCGCCAGAAAGCAGCGCAGGTAGCTCCGGCAAGGTATCGCTGTTTTCAAGTTGTTCGAGATAAGAAAAAATCGCCTGCTTAATTAACCAGTGTGGTGTGCGATCGATACGTGTCGCGGCAGACTTAATACGCTCACGCGTCGCGTCGTCCAGCTTAACCCCCATAGTGGTAGTTCCCATGCCATTACTCCTGTTGTTCTGAAAGGTGCAACTTAACGTTATCGTGAAATATCCATTATGTTGCAACTTTGTGCAACTGCGTTAAATGTGACCTGCGTAACAAGCTTAAAAATGAATGAAATGTTAATAAAAGTAATCGTTATGACAGGAATTAAAAAAGTAACGCAGACTTTTTCTCTGCGGCAGTTAACATTTTTGAAAGGTGCAACCGCAAAAAATGTGAGGGAGTGCAACCTGATGGAAAATAGTATCGCTGGGTAATAAAAATTGATGTAAATGATGTGTTAAATCGATTGTGAATAACCAGCGCTTACGGCAGGATACGGTCGCCCTGGTAAACATAAACTCTGTTACCCCGTTCCGGTGGCAGATATAACGGCAAGTTTCGACATTGCCGATAATATTTTTTTGGAGACTTTAGATGGCTATTAGCACACCGATGTTGGTGACGTTTTGTGTCTATATCTTTGGCATGATATTGATTGGGTTTATCGCCTGGCGATCAACCAAAAACTTTGACGATTATATTTTGGGTGGCCGCAGTCTTGGCCCATTTGTAACGGCATTATCGGCGGGTGCGTCGGATATGAGCGGCTGGTTATTAATGGGGTTGCCGGGCGCGGTATTTCTTTCCGGGATTTCAGAAAGCTGGATCGCCATTGGCCTGACATTAGGCGCGTGGATCAACTGGAAACTGGTGGCCGGGCGGTTGCGTGTTCATACCGAATACAACAATAACGCCTTAACTCTGCCGGACTATTTCACCGGGCGCTTTGAAGATAAAAGCCGTATTTTGCGTATTATCTCCGCGCTGGTTATTTTACTGTTTTTCACTATTTATTGTGCTTCGGGCATTGTGGCTGGCGCACGTCTGTTTGAAAGCACCTTCGGCATGAGCTACGAAACGGCTCTGTGGGCAGGTGCGGCGGCGACCATCCTTTATACCTTTATTGGCGGTTTCCTCGCGGTGAGCTGGACCGATACCGTGCAGGCCAGCCTGATGATTTTTGCGCTGATCCTCACTCCGGTGATCGTGATTATCAGCGTCGGTGGTTTTGGTGACTCGCTGGAAGTGATCAAACAAAAGAGCATTGAAAACGTTGATATGCTCAAAGGCCTGAACTTTGTCGCCATTATCTCGCTGATGGGGTGGGGGCTGGGCTACTTCGGGCAGCCGCATATTCTGGCGCGTTTTATGGCAGCGGATTCCCACCATAGCATCGTCCATGCGCGTCGTATCAGCATGACCTGGATGATCCTCTGCCTGGCCGGAGCGGTGGCTGTCGGCTTCTTTGGTATTGCTTACTTTAATGATCATCCGGCGGTAGCGGGTGCGGTAAACCAGAATGCTGAACGCGTATTTATCGAACTGGCGCAAATTCTGTTTAATCCGTGGATTGCCGGAATTCTGTTGTCAGCGATTCTGGCAGCGGTGATGTCAACATTAAGCTGCCAGTTGCTGGTATGTTCCAGTGCGATTACCGAAGATCTGTACAAAGCGTTTCTGCGTAAACATGCCAGCCAAAAAGAACTGGTGTGGGTTGGGCGCGTGATGGTGCTGGTGGTGGCGCTGGTGGCCATTGCGTTGGCGGCAAACCCGGAAAACCGCGTGCTGGGTCTGGTGAGCTACGCGTGGGCAGGTTTTGGTGCGGCGTTTGGTCCGGTCGTGCTGTTCTCGGTAATGTGGTCACGCATGACGCGCAACGGTGCGCTGGCGGGGATGATTATTGGCGCGCTTACGGTTATCGTCTGGAAACAGTTCGGCTGGCTGGGACTGTACGAAATTATTCCGGGCTTTATCTTCGGCAGCATTGGGATTGTGGTGTTCAGTTTGCTGGGTAAAGCACCGTCAGCGGCGATGCAAAAACGTTTTGCTGAAGCGGATGCGCATTATCATTCGGCGCCACCGTCACGGTTGCAGGAAAGCTAAGGGAAGGCGTTTTACCGAAACATAACAGGCAGCAGGCAGAGGGCAATCAGTGATTGCCCTCTGTGTTTTCTTTCAAAGTATTTTTACATTTCATTATCATTATCACTACATTTCGCTTGTGTTTTCCTTCGCCGTAATGATAATCGCTATCACTGCGATTTACTTTTCTTTGCATAGATTGACTCAGAAAAACGTTTAAGGGTGGGTGGCATGTTTGTTCCGTTTCTCATTATGTTGCGCGAAGGACTTGAAGCCGCGCTGATTGTTAGTTTGATTGCCAGCTATCTTAAGCGTACCCAGCGGGGCCGATGGATTGGTGTGATGTGGATTGGCGTGTTGCTTGCCGCCGCGTTGTGCCTGGGACTGGGCATCTTCATTAATGAAACCACCGGCGAATTCCCACAAAAAGAACAAGAACTGTTTGAAGGTATCGTGGCGGTGATTGCCGTGGTGATCCTCACCTGGATGGTTTTCTGGATGCGCAAAGTGTCGCGCAACGTCAAAGTGCAACTGGAACAGGCGGTCGATAGCGCATTGCAGCGCGGAAACCATCACGGCTGGGCGCTGGTGATGATGGTCTTTTTGGCCGTTGCAAGGGAAGGGCTGGAGTCGGTCTTTTTCTTGCTGGCGGCATTTCAACAGGATGTCGGGATTTGGCCGCCGCTGGGCGCAATGCTTGGTCTCGCTACTGCCGTAGTGCTCGGTTTCTTGCTCTACTGGGGGGGGATTCGCCTGAATCTTGGCGCATTTTTCAAATGGACGAGCCTGTTTATCCTCTTCGTCGCCGCAGGGCTGGCCGCTGGTGCCATTCGCGCATTTCATGAAGCCGGACTGTGGAACCACTTCCAGGAAATCGCCTTCGATATGAGCGCGGTGCTCTCAACTCACTCTCTGTTCGGTACGCTGATGGAAGGTATTTTTGGTTATCAGGAAGCGCCCAGCGTCAGCGAAGTGGCCGTCTGGTTTATTTATCTCATCCCGGCGCTGGTGGCGTTTGCTCTGCCGCCACGTACCGGTACGACAGCGTCTCGCTCCGTGTAACGAATATGACGCAAACTCTTACTTAGTTACAACATACTTTAAAGGGATAGTCTCGTCATGACCATTAACTTCCGCCGTAGCGCACTGTACCTGAGCGTGGCTGCGCTTTTCTCCACCGCTTTTATGGCTAACGCTGCTGATGTTCCGCAGGTCAAAGTAACTGTGACGGATAAACAGTGCGAACCGATGACCATTACGGTCAACGCCGGTAAAACGCAGTTCATTATTCAGAATCACAGCCAGAAGGCACTGGAGTGGGAGATCCTCAAAGGTGTGATGGTGGTGGAAGAGCGGGAAAATATCGCCCCTGGTTTTAGCCAGAAAATGACGGCGAATTTACAGCCAGGTGAATACGATATGACCTGCGGTCTGCTGACTAACCCGAAAGGGAAGTTGATCGTCAAAGGCGAGGCGACGGCGGATGCGGCGCAAAGCGATGCGCTGTTAAGTCTTGGCGGTGCAATTACCGAATATAAAGCGTATGTCATGGCGGAAACCGCGCAACTGGTTACCGATACCAAAGCCTTTACCGACGCCATCAAAGCAGGTGATATCGAAAAAGCCAAAGCACTGTATGCCCCGACGCGCCAGCACTATGAGCGCATTGAACCAATCGCTGAACTGTTCTCTGATCTGGATGGCAGCATTGACGCGCGTGAGGATGATTACGAACAAAAAGCGGCTGACCCGAAATTCACCGGTTTCCACCGTCTGGAAAAAGCGCTGTTTGGCGACAACACCACCAAAGGGATGGATAAGTACGCTGACCAGCTTTATACCGATGTGGTCGATTTGCAAAAACGTATCAGTGAACTGGCTTTCCCGCCATCAAAAGTCGTTGGTGGCGCAGCCGGGCTGATCGAAGAAGTGGCAGCCAGCAAAATCAGTGGTGAAGAAGATCGCTACAGCCATACCGATCTGTGGGACTTCCAGGCAAATATTGAAGGCTCTCAGAAAATTGTCGATCTGCTGCGTCCACAATTACAAAAAGCTAATC